>NZ_LHZQ01000181.1 GCF_001580915.1 Acetobacter tropicalis
CAGCGGCTTGTTGGTCAGCAGTTCCAATATGGCGTCGGCAATCCGCTCTGGTTCCGTAAACGGAGCCAGCAGGCCTGTCTCACCGTGCTTGATGAACTCTTCTACCGGAGCAGTGGCGCTGCCTACCAGGGCACACCCCATGGCCATAGCCTCCCGCAAGGACCATGACGCCACAAAAGGATAGGTCAGATACACATGGGCATCGGAACGCTGTAGCAAGGCACGAAATGTTTCATACGAAACCTTACCCACAAAATGAATGCGGGAAAGATCCAGCCTGCCCTTGAGTTCCTCCAGCATGATTTTACGCCAGCACCCGGAAGCCAGACGGGCACCGTAACTGACGCCATCTCCACCCACCACAACCACGTGGGCATCTGGCTGCTCATCCAGCACCCGAGGCAACGCCCGCATAAATTCATGAAACCCGCGATACGGTTCCAGATCACGCGCAACATAGGTAACCAGCTTCTGTTTGGGGGTGATGCGTACATCCCCCACTTTCAGGGTCTTTTTGGCAGCCTTCGGGTCTGGACGGCAGAGCTCAAGGTCCACCCCTTCCCGCAGGACGGTAATCGTGTCCTGTGCCCAGCGCGGGTATGTACTTTTCTGAAATTCTGTCGGGGTCTGCCCGTAACCGGGGTTGGTCAGAGCCAGCAGATTGACGGCATTCTTGGTGCGGACCAAGGGAATGACTTCCGGAGCCATGGGAAATTCCGGGTCAAAATCCACATCAAAACCGGGCTCGGTGTGATAGTAAAACTCAAAATAGCCAAGAACAGGCACGTTGGGGTACACGTCCTGAATATTCAGAAGCTCGCCCCAGCCGTGGTGCCCCAGAATAATATCAGGCACAAAACCAAGGTTTTTCAGGGTCTGGGCCGCCTTGGCCACGGCATCCGCCCGCATGAGGCCAGTATCCAGATCCCGCACACCAGGATGGGCTGTTTCTGTTGCCGTGCGCGGCACACGGTAACGCACGCGCCTTACACCGGGAATGACATTGGCGTTGTCTTCACTAATGAAAACAATCTCGTTCCCGCCCTGGCGCACAAGATGGCGCACAAGATGCAGATACTGCCCTGGAAAATTCTGGTGAATGAAAAGATATTTCAAAACGCCGCCTGCTTCCTGTCTTTCGGCTTTTGCAAAGAAGAAGGCCCGGCCTGAAAAGACCGGGCCATTCTTGCTTTAACGGCGTGATCCGGGCTTGCGGCCCCGGCCTGCGCCACGTGGCGCAGGAGTACGCGCCGCCTTGGATGGTGCCTGTTTGGCACGCGCACTCTGGCGCGGGCTGGCGGAACGCGCAGCAGGAGCAGCCTTTTCTGGCGCACTGGCTTTACGGCCCCGACCATGAGAAGCTTTTACAGGGACTACCGCCTTGGCTGGTTCCGCAGCCTTGGTCTTGAGTGGCTTGCGACCACCACGGCGCTTGCGAGGAGCTACGGGCTCTTCAGGTGCCGCGTCTTCTTCAATCAAGAGATCAAATTCTTCTGCTTCAGCATCTTCCAGCTCTTCCAGTTCCGCGATCTCTTCAAGCTCTTCCAGAGCCTCTACTTCTTCTTCAAGCAAAGCGGCCAGATCTTCTGCCGCAGCTTTGGCAGAGGCTTTGTCCGTCTTGCCTTTACGGCGTCCCCGGCCTGCACCAGCCCCATCCCGTGGCAGAATTTCCAACAGGAAAGCTTCAAGCGGTGCAAGGGTTTCAGATTCCACCGGCTCGCCATTTTCCACCGGGCCAACTTTCGTGCCATCAGTAAAGGTGGCTGTTACGCGGCAGATGAACTTCTTGGCAGCATCACCCTTCAGGCGGACGCACAGACCCAGAATGGGCAGCGCCATGCCACGGCTACCGCAATACTGGCCTCCATCCACCCACGGAGACAGCCAGCCTTTACCCAGAACAGCCTGATATTCGATATCGGAGGCGTCAATCAGTTCTGCTGGCGCAACACCAAAGCCTTCAATCCAGGCATGGCTGCCCGGCTCACCCATCCATTCCCCCAGACGCACGGCAACATCGCCGCGGCGCTGAATATGGGCACCCACTTCCGGTTTCTGGGCAGCAGGCTCAGAACGGGCCTGAGACGCAGAGGCCGCACCCTGCGCGCGGGGGGCAACAGCGGGGGCGCTCAGTCCGGCGGCTGCGGCCGGAGCGGGAGCATCAGCCTGCGCGCTCAACTGCACCACCTGCAGACGGGGTGCTTCATGCGGGGAATTAAGTTCCTGATAAATGGTGATCATGACCTGCGCCGGGCCACGCCGCACACGCACCAGAGCCGCACCATTCTGGGCACCCAGCCAGCCATCCCCTTCAAAGGTGACAATTTCCACTGCGCCGGGTGTTTTGAGCGGCGGCTGGGAAATACGCACGCCCGGCAGGCCTGCTGCGGTAGGCGGCTGCTGGCCTGGTGTGTGAAAAACACAGAACAGGCCAGTCTGAAGCGTCATCAGATGGCCTGATACCTTAAGGTCTGAAATACGCTGCTGGGCAGGCGCCTGGCTAGTCTGTGACATAAACCCTCTTTCCACATGACACTGTTGGCACAAGTGTAAATCAAAAAACCATGAACTGGTAAAGAAACACAGGCTCAAAGTCTAATAATTTGCGTCTTCCTCACTCAGTAAAATCCATTTTGATCAAAATGTCATTCAGCGCAGCGCCAGAAAGAGCAGGATTAATCACTTTTCCCCGGCCACTGGCCCGTACCCGTTCAGCAGGCGCACCCAGATCAAACACGATGGCGGGCAGCCCCGCCTTCCATGCAAGACTGAGTGTAAAACACCAGGTTTCCGGCCAGATTGAGGGCAGAAAAGCCGCTTGCGCCTGCACGGACGCAATGAGCGAAACAGCATCTTCTTCCCGGTATTCTCCGGTTATGAAAACACGGCCTGTTTTCATAAGGGTCGCATCATCGGGCGTATGCCCGACGATCACAAACTCCAACGGCAGATCCCGCATGGCGGCATCCAGCGCGGCCTGATGCAGAACCCCATACCCTTTTTCCCACCCGATCCCGCCAATAAGACACAAACGAAGGCGGCGCGCGCCCTGCTGTGCCGGGCTCCCCAACACACCACTGCCTACGGGTGGTAACGCTGGTTGTTTTTTTACTGACCTTGCCACAGCAGAGGAACGCGGTAACAGAGCGTCCGCTTTTTCCAGCGCCTTTACCTGACACCGAACAGTCGGAAAATGGCGCATCATGCGTTTTGCGGTATCACGCGACGGCGCATAGACGGCCCGTGCACTTTTCAGCAACCTTTCAGACCGCGCCAGATAGACGGGAATATCGCACTCTTCCGTTATGTTTCTGCCTGCCAGAGCCACGCAGCGCTGACACCCCGCCACATCAGGTTCCCCGCAATAGGTGCCCTGGGGCCCCAATAGAGAAATCCGCTGGCAGAACCACATATAATCATGCACGTGCACGGTATGCGGGCACCCCAGCGCTGCCGCCAGCCCATACATCTGCGGCGCATGGCCTTCCAGATGGTGGAACGCCACCAGTGAGACACCCTCCGCCCGCAAGAGACGGGTTAGAACAGTCCACTCTTCGGGCAGACGGAACCGCAGGGACGGCCATGCGTACTCAGGAGCAGCGGCATCCTCCAGCACACATCCGTTTTCCGTGGGCCTGAGTACCAGCCCGCGTGCGCCTTTTTTATGAACGGTCGCCGCCTGCTGCTGCACAACCCGTTCCACCCCGCCCCCATGAGCGTGCGTGACGAGAACAACAGCTTTGGGCTTGCTCCCTTTCCCTGCACTCTGAGCCCGAAAACGCACCAGATCCAGACGCCTACGCGCGTCAAAAAGAGGGTTTTGCGCCATCCAACCAGCAATGAAGGCATGATATCCGGGGTGCAGACGTTCCAGAATGGCTGCATTCCGCTGCATGAGGGCGGCACGCGCCTCTCCAAACGAAGCTGACCCGACATGTGCTACAAACGCGCCGGGCGCCGCCATATGCTTCCAGCCCAAAGCGCGTGCCCGCATGCAGAAATCATTTTCCTCCCCATAGCCTTGGGCAAAAACATCTTCCCGCAACAGGCCTGTTTGAATCAGGCAATCATGCCGCACATACATGCAAAACCCGTTTGCTGTCGGGATTTCCACGGCCTGCCCGGCATTGGCCGCATGTGCCGCCACCATAAGGTTTTGCGTTTCTTCCTCATCCGGCACCACGTTTTTGCGCTCAGGCGAGGGATAGGAGAGAATACTGGCGTCATTCGAAAATGGCGTGACAGTACCCGTATCCGCCGCAGCGTAGGCAATATGGCGGAGTTCCTCCACCCAGCCTTTAGCGACCAGCGTATCACTATTCAGAACAATAACGTCACACCCCGCAGCTTTTTGCAGGCCTGTATTCACCGCAGCAGGAAAGCCTCGGTTTTTTTCATGCCGCACCCATTCAAACCGATGCTGCCGCGCAAAAGCCTCAACCGCCTCAGCCAGATCCGGCTCAGGTGAGGCATCATCCACCACCACAACGCGAATTTTCTTTCCCGCGACAGTGTCTCTCACAGCCTGAAGGCACGCCAGGGTCACTGCATGATTTCGAAAAACAGGAATAATAATCGCCAGAGGTTTGCGACCACTCCCACTCTCTGGCCGTGCGATAACCGTATCTGCAACAGGCAGAGGAATGAACAGGGACGGAGACTGAAGCGTTTTTCGGCTTCTGCTTTTACAGAAGGAGGGGGGCAGCACACCATTCACCATCTGTGCTGTCTGATGCGCGGAACGCCATTCTAGCCGCGCATCCAGCGGGCTACCTGCAAGATCCTGCCCCGCAGATCCAACCACCCGCACAGGCCCTTCCGGCAACTTTTCCCATGGCACAAAAATACGCCGGTAGCGCGCCAGAGGTTGATCTGAACTGACCGACCGGCTGAACGCCTCTGCGTTCACCTGTAAGAGACTCTCATCCGTTTGAGGATCACGTAGCGTAAGGTCCGGCGCACAATCAGCATTGTAAGGGTGCCAACACCACCCTTCCAACCCTCCGTCCCCGGCGGCGACAACACCGGCACACTGGAAAAAATCTTTTATAGAAAAAGGACTTCCCAATACATTTGGCACACCAGCACACTGGACATCCAATACCTGCGCCCGTTGCCATCCTTGCGGGAAAGACCAGCCGCCCTGCGTCTTTCTGGCCTGAACGGAGACGCCATCCAGCCAGAATTCCGGCTGATCTGGCACAGTCTGACCTTCAAGTTTCAGAAGGCCATTTCTGTCAAGAAAACCCCATAGCGCCACACCGTTCAGGCGGCAGACAGATGCTGCCAGTTTCCGGCTTTCAGGCATAGCAGCAAAACTGGAAAGAAGTTTCGCCAGCGCCTGCAAAGCTCCGCTCCTGTCCCCACAAGCCTGACGAAAGGTCGTGAGCAGAAGCCAGCCTTCCCGAAAATCAAACTGTTTCAGAAGAGATTCCAGAAGGAGAATGGCACCGGGCCCATCTCCAACAGCATGCCGGGCAAGAGCCAAAGCAAACATGACATGAGGATTATCGGCAGCCTGCCGGTTGGCGCGCTCCAGCCAGTCCCACGCAGCCTCTTTCTGTCCGCTTTCCCATGCCGCGTTTCCACGCCGGAAAGAGTCCTGCGCCTGCGCACTTGCCACTATAGCGCGTTGTTCTTTGGTTAGGGTTTCATCCTGCCAGAACAGCATATTTTGCAACAGTGTCATGATACGCGCGGTTTTGGCACTGTCACATCATCACGGAATAAGGTGCCCTTATCCCTCTACCGGCATCTGTTCTGCCTTGCGCAGGGCATTAAGGGCCGAAAGTTCTGCACTCGCCTGAATAATATTCTGGGCTTCGGCCTTGCGGTACCACACACTGGCCCCGTCAAGGTCTCTTTCTCCGCCCAGCCCGTTAGCCAGATAACGGCCCATCATCAACTGCGCAGCCGGGTTACCGTGCTCGGCTGCTTTCTGAAACCATTCACGTGCGAGAGCGCGATTTTCAGGAATATCATGGCCACCGCCATACAGAGCCCCGACCGAGAACATGGCGGGAATCTGCCCAGCCTCGGCTGCTTTTTTGTAAAACTCAAGAGCAGCCGTATGATCCCGTGGGCCACCAATGCCCTGTACCAGCAGATCTGCATAAGCTGCCTCGGCTTCCGCCATGCCTGCTTCGGCAGCTTTTTGAATCCATACGCGGCCTTCTTCCGGGTTTTGTTCCGCTCCCCGGCCTTTCAGGAGCATATGTCCGTACCAGTACTGCGCGTTGACAACCTTCTCCGCGGCCTTGCGCAGCCATTGCAGCGCTTCTTCTTCATTCTGTTCTGTCCCGACACCCTGCGCCAGACAGACACCAAAATTAAAGGCTGCCAGAAGATCACCTTTTTCCGCACTGGCGCGATAAGCCTTCATGACATCCTGACTGATCTCAGAAGACATTTGACCACGCAAGGAAAGGTTGCCAAGGTCAGCCACTGCTTCCTTGTTGCCTTGCTCCGCCGCAACGCGGAACCAGTGCTCTGCCGCTTCCGGATCTTTGGGGACACCAACACCAGCCTGATACAACGTACCTAAAGTGTGGCTTGCAGCAGCATGTCCATGGTCTGATGCAAACCGATACCAGGAAATGGCTTCCGCATAATTGGGGGGCAAATCTCCACCTCGGCCGTACATATCTCCCAGAATAGCAGCGGCTTCTGCATCCCCGGCCAAAGCCGCACGGCGCAACCATGTTTCCCCACGGGCCGTATTCCGTGCCACACCGCGTCCCGCCATGAGGCCCAGTCCATATTTGGCCTGCGCCCCCCGAATTTTCTTCTCCGCCGCCTGCTCATAATACTGCATGGCAACAGCATCATCTTGCGGAACACCTGTTCCACGCTCGCTCATCACACCCAAAAGATACAGAGCTGTTCCCAACCCCTTATCTGCCGCCTGTTTCAGTTCCTTGGCAGCTTTGGCGTAATCGTCATGCGTTTTGGCACTCCCGAGAGCCGCAAGCCCCAGCCCCAGATGACCCTGCGCACATCCCGCTGCTGCCGCTTTCTGGTACCAACGCAGCCCTTCCGTCGTGTTGCGAATTGTCTCCGGACCAGCACTGAGCACATACCCATAAAGAGCCTGCCCGTCCGCATTACCTTGTTCGGCTGCAATCTTGGCCCAGTGAGCCGCCTTGATAAAATCAGGATCAGGCTTTTGGTCAGGCGGCGGCCGGACATCATCAAAAACGGAAGGGCCCTGCTCATGCCCCTCTTCCGCTTCAGGCGGCAGGCCATGCAGATACAATGTGGCCAGCACAAAAGCGGCTTTCGTCCAGCCTTTCCGTGCCGCCCGCCGTGTCCACCGCACCCCTTCAACCAGATTGGGTGGAACCCCCATGCCGTTCAGGTAGGCTTGCCCCACCAGGAACTGGGCCTCTGTCACCCCTTCCCGCGCCAGAACGGCAAGATCGGCAAATCCTTTTGCAGCACTATCCGGATCTTCCATCAGAGCACGGGCATCCGCCAGACGTGCTTCTGCCGGGGACGGACGCCGCCCAAAGAACCGCCTGATCAGACCACCGAACATGACATCAGCCCTCTTCTATCCTTTGAACAACGACGCAGAACCCTGATCAGGGTTCACGCATGCCGTCTGTCATCAACGGCATGAAGCTGTTCAGCAGATACTGCATGATTGTCCGCTTCCCAACCCGGATATCCGCAGTAACCGGCATACCCGGTTGGGGATGGAAGAAGCTGGGCACCCCATGCAGGGTATAACGATCCACCCGAAGACGGACACGGTAAAACGCCTTGGTGCTGCTGTCTGGCGTCACACCTGGGTCCTGCTGGCTACTGCTCTGATCAGAGACAAAGGAATCCGCACTGATGGTCCGTACCGTAGCCTCTGCCCCACCATATTGCTGGAACGGGAAAGTTGCGAACTTGACAAGCGCCTTATCCCCCAGCCGGACAAAGCCGGCATCCTTGCCGGACATCACGGATTCAATCTCTAGTCCTTTGCCAAGCGGCACCAATGTCATGATCTGCTGCCCTTGAGTAAGCACTGATCCGACAGACACTTTAGCAAGACTGAGCACCACGGCGTCTTCGTCCGCTTTCAGCGTGACCATGCTGTTGTGCAGAACAGCTTTCTGATACGCGCCTTTGGCCTCTGCCAGATGATGCTGGGCCAGAACCAGATCTTTGTAGACCTCGGCCTTCCAGTTCTGGACATAACTTTCTTTTTCAGAAACCTGAGCTGCCAGCTTGTTACGGGTAGACCCCGCCTGCTGCTGCGCGCCAATCTGCGAGCGCTCAATTTCCATCAGGGAACTCTGTGCTCCCAACGTGGAAAGCTTGCTTCCCACCTGGTCTTTCTGCAACTGCATGCGCATCTTATGCACATCTGCCGCCACTTTTGCCTGTGACGCATACATGGCCGCACTCGCCAGATACCCCTGCAGATCATTCTGCAAGCTGGCAATCTGCTTGTCATAATTCTGAATTTTGGCGTCGTATTCCGCCTTACGCCTCAGAAAAGCTTCTCCCTGTTGGGCAGAAGCCGGGTTCTGTGGATCAACGTGATATGTCTCACCCTTGGCCTCAGCAAGAAGCCGATCCACCTCGGCCTGATACTGCTCGTTCTGGGCGCGCATATTATCGATATCCGCCCCACTGGAGGTCGGATCAAGATGGGCCAGCACATCGCCCTTATGAACAAAATCCCCTGCCTGTACGTCAATGGAACGGACAATTGATGTATCCAGAGGCTGCACAACCAACGTCTGGTCTGTAGAGACCATACGCCCCTGTGTGGACACAACCCGATCAAGCGGGAAGACGGTCATGACCGTAACAGAGGACAGAACCAGCGCGCCAATAACCCAAGTAATATACTGCGCAGACGCCGTAGGCGGCATATTGACCAAAGCCGCGGTGGGGGAATGAAACTCCAGCAGCGCAGGCGGCATATCCCCCTGTGCATAGGGATCATCAGCTTGCCGAAGAAAATCCGGGCTTTTTTCCTCATTGTTGCCCGGGTCAGAAGTCTGGCCCGCGGGAATGATGTCCTTCTCGCTCATGGCTTATTCTCCTTCCGCGATCAGGGATGACGGATCACCCGCAGGCTTCTTACGCCCTTCCGTGTGCCGGTTCTGCTGCATCCAGAGCGTCCGATAGATATCACACCGTTCCAAGAGCACATCATGCGGCGCAATATCCGCAACAGAGCCCTTATCCATCACGCAAATCTGGTCACAATTTACCAGAGACGACAGACGATGGGACACAATCACCATGGTACGCCCCTTACCAATCCGCTCCAGATTGGCATTCACCAACGCCTCACTTTCCGGGTCCAGAGCTGATGTCGCCTCATCCAGAATCATCAGTTTGGGGTCCGTAATCACGGCGCGTGCAATGGCCAGACGCTGCCGTTGACCACCGGAAATATTGGTAGAGCCTTCTTCAATGAACGTGTCATAGCCCGCAGGCATCCGCTCAATAAACTCTTCCGCGCCAGCAAGGCGCGCTGCACGCACCACATCATCAATGGTAAAACCGGGACGACCAGCTGTAATATTGTCATAGATGGTGCCGCGGAACAGGAAGTTATCCTGCAACACCACACCAAAAGAACGTCGCAGATGCGTCAGATTGATCTCACGCAGATCAATCCCATCCAGTTTCAGATAACCAGTGTATGATCTGCTTACCCCCTGAAGCAGGCGGGTAATGGTGGACTTCCCTGAACCGCTTCGCCCCACCAGCCCAAGCATAGTCCCTGCCGGAATTTCAAAATTCACGTTTTTCAACGCCAGCGTAGTGGCACCAGGATAGGAAAAATTAACACCATCAAAAGAGAGGGCTCCTTTGATCCGCGGACGCATTCCGGTTGTGAGCGCTTTGGTTTCCGTCGGTTGATTAAGAACCGATGCGGCCTCTCCTAAAGAGGTGGTAACTTCTGTAAAATCATCCATAAGCTTGGCAAGGCCCACCAACGGAGACGCAACACGCCCCCCCAGCATCATGAACGCTACCAATCCACCCACACCAACAGTAGAGGGGCTAACCAAGACCAAATAAGCCCCAACAAGAATAATGCCACGATTGATAAATAGATCCAGCGGCATAACAAGTGTTTGCGGCCAGTTTGACATTCTTCCCATGGCCAGTTTCCATTTAACAACCTGGGCCGTTACTTCATCCCATATCTGCTTACGTGTATTTTCCAGAGCTAGTGTTTTTAAAGTCCGAATACCCGCAACCGTTTCGTACAAAATTGCGCCACGATCACGTTCTGCCTCTACCTGCTTTCCCATAATCTTGGAGAGGGGCGCGATAAAGATCACAACAATCAGACCTATCAAACCAGCGGCAGCAATGGTCATCCAGGCAAGAGTGGAACTGAGGAAAAACAGAAACGGCAGGATGACCACCAACGTGAAAAGATCCAGAAAAGTCGACATCAGCCGCCCCGTCAGGAAATCACGCACCTTGTAAATAGACAGAACACGCCCAAGCAAATTACCAGCCTGCTGGCGTTCAAAATATTCCAACGGAAGCGCCACAAGGCGGCTAAAGAGATGCAGTGAAAGGCGAGAGTCGATACGTGTTGTCAGCACCATCGACAATTCACGCCGTCCGTAAGAAAGAAGGACTTCATAAAGAGAAAAAACAATGATGATGCCGCTGATCGAAATCAGCGTAGACATTGAGCGATAATTCACCACCCGGTCGACAACCTGCATGACAATAAGAGGTGGAAATATCTGCAGGATACTCAGTGTCATGGAGGCGATGGCGATATCGCGGAGAGACTTTTTCTCCCGCAGCACCATCTTGGCCAGCCATGTGAAATTGATGGGGGCGTCGGCTTCGGACTCATCACGCCGACGCTTGATGAGGAGGATGTCTCCCGTCCAGATCTGGCTCAGACGCAATTCATCAACGGGGACGGGCGCAGCACCCTCACCCTTCAGCGGATCACGCAGCCAGACCACGCCTTTGTCGGGTGACGCATTGACCATGAGGGCGGCGGAGCCATCGCGGAACATCAGGACGATGGGCGGCGAATTGGTCATCTTGACCAGATAGCGCCACTTGATCCGCATCCCTTTGGCGACAGCGCCACATTCTTCCAGCCACCGGACAAGAGTGGCCGGCGATGGGCTTTCTTCTTCCGGGTCTGCTGCAAAATCCCGCACATCAAGCTCAAGGCCATGATAATGGGCGGCTGCCAGAACAGCGCGCAGACGGATCATCGCCGGGCTCAGACGAGAGGCTTTCGCGCCTTCTGAATCTAAAGAGGAGCCGGCAACCTCAGGCACATGGTCAGTCTGGTTCACGCACAACCCTTTTAACAAAACCTAACTCTGTTACCGAACAAAGCCTGTAATATAGCCGCCGGACAAGCCCTTATGGCAGGGAGTAGGCTTTCCCTCAAAGTGTTTCTGTGTATTTGCTGCCGCTTTAGTTTGAGTTTTTTCAGGAATGGCAGAAAAAACCGCCTGAAATGGGCAGAAGTCCATACAGCCCTGTGAGAAGAGAATCTGCGCAAAGAGCAGAAACGAGCAATCTCTTCTCCGATGCCGGACAAACAATATTTACGCTGCTGAAAAACGGACATTCTCCACGCGCCCGTTCCTGCACAAGGCGAAGCAGCATGCGCCCCATCCCCTGAGCTGGCAGGCAGCAGGAACAGCCAGCCCCGTGAGGGAAAGACGGAATGGCCGTGCCCTCCCACGATCGCGTCACCAACCAGCCTGCCAGCAGATCGTCAGAGGGAGGGTGAGCCACAAAAATCGCCAGAGCCTCCGCTCGCGGCACGGCCTTACACTCCTGTGGTGTCAGCACGCGCAGAAGAATGCGGGCATCGCCTTTCCCTTTCCAGAATGCGGGATGAGTGGACATATTGGCCTGTGTCTGGAATAAGGTTGGCCCTTCCCCGTCGCGCTCCGGCAGGGGCTCCTCCCCATTTTTCTGTTTCATGGATGCCATGTCTTCTCGTCTTCCGCTTCTTGATGCTCTGCGTGATCAGGTTCTGCTCTGCGATGGGGGGATGGGCTCACGCATCCAGATGCTTGATCTGGACCTGACGCGTGACTACTGGGGGCAGGAAAACTGCACCGAAATTCTGACCCTTTCACGCCCTGAACTGATCCGGGAAATCCACCGTGGCTACTATGAAGCCGGGGCGGATATGGTCGAGACCAATACCTTTGGTGGGTCTCCCATTACTCTGGGTGAATTCGGGCTGACAGACAAGGCCCGTGAAATCAACCGCACCTCCGCCGTTCTGGCGCGGGAGGCCGCGGACAGCTTTGCCGATGGACGCGCACGCTACGTCATAGGGTCCGTGGGGCCGGGCACCAAACTGCCCTCCCTAGGCAATATTGATTACGATACGCTGGAAGCCGCCCTGACCGAGCAGGGCCGAGGCCTGATTGAAGGCGGCGTGGACGCCATCCTGATCGAAACCTGTCAGGACACGCTACAGATCAAGGCTGCCGTCAATGGCATGAAAATTGCCCGCGCGGAAATGGGCACCTCCACCCCCATTTTTGTGCAGGTGACAGTCGAGACAACCGGCACCCTGCTGGTGGGGCCGGATATTGCGGCAGCCACCACCGTGATCCACAGCCTGGATGTGGACCTGATGGGCCTGAACTGCGCCACCGGCCCGCAGGAAATGGCCGAGCATGTTCGCTGGCTCAGCGAGAACTGGCCACGCCTGATTTCCGTGCAGCCCAATGCCGGCCTGCCTGAACTGGTGGACGGCCAGACCCGTTACCCGCTTTCTCCCGAGGAAATGGCGGTGTGGGTCGAGCGCTTTATTGTGGAAGACGGCCTGAACCTGATTGGCGGCTGTTGCGGCACCTCCACCCCCCATATTGCCGCGCTGGACGCCATGCTGCGGCGCCGGGCCGAAGGCACGGGCAAACACCGCCCGGCGCCGGTTGCACGCACATCAGTCTGGGTGCCCTCCGTGGCCAGCCTGTATACACAGGTGCCCCTGCGGCAGGAGAACGCCTATTTCTCCATTGGCGAGCGCTGCAACGCCAACGGCTCCAAGAAATGGCGCGAACTTCAGGAAGCGCATGACTGGGATGGCTGCGTTGCCCTGGGCCGGGAGCAAGCCAAGGAAGGCTCAAACGCGCTGGATATCTGCACCGCTTTTGTCGGTCGCAATGAACGGGCCGAGATGGATGAAGTGATCAAGCGCTTCACGTCCTCCGTCAACGCGCCACTGGTGATCGATTCAACGGAAACCCCGGTGATTGAAGCCGCCCTCAAGCTGCATGGGGGCAAACCCATCATCAACTCCATCAACTTTGAGGATGGAGAAGGCCCGGCAGCTGACCGCCTGACACTGGCCCGCAAATTTGGCGCGGCCGTGGTGGCGCTGACCATTGATGAAGAAGGCATGGCCCGCCGCCCGGAAGACAAACTGCGCATTGCCACCCGCCTGATAGAATTTGCCTGCGACAGATACGGTCTGCCGCAGGCCGGTCTGATGATTGACCCGCTGACCTTCACCATTGCCACCGGTGCGGAAGATGACCGCAAACTGGGGCAGTGGACGCTGGAAGGCATCAAGATGATCCGGGACGCCTTCCCGGATGTGCAGATTGTGCTTGGGCTCTCCAACATCTCCTTCGGGCTGAACCCGGCGGCACGCGCCGTACTGAACTCGGTCTATCTGGACCATGCCGTGCGTGCGGGCATGACAGCCGCCATTGTGCATGTGTCCAAAATCCGGCCGCTGCACATGATTGCACCGGAAGAGGTGAAGGTTGCGGAAGATCTGATCTTTGACCGCCGCACCGCGGATTATGACCCGCTACAGAAGCTGCTGGAACTGTTTGCAGACCGCAAGGCATCGGAAGCCGTCAAGCGCAAACGGGCTGAAACAGTCGAAGAACGGCTGAAAGACCGCATTGTGGATGGCGACCGCAAAGGACTGGAAACAGACCTTGAAGAAGCCATGGCCAAGATGCCGCCGCTTGAGATCATCAACACCGTTCTGCTGGATGGCATGAAGGTGGTGGGTGAACTGTTTGGCGCTGGCAAGATGCAGCTTCCGTTTGTGCTGCAATCTGCCGAGACCATGAAAGCCGCCGTGGCATGGCTAGAACCGCACATGGAGCGGATAGAAGGCCAGCAGCGCGGCACCATTGTGCTGGCTACCGTAAAAGGCGACGTGCATGATATCGGCAAAAATCTGGTCGATATCATCCTGACCAACAACGGCTACAAGGTTGTCAATCTGGGCATCAAGGTGCCGGTGGCGGACATGATTGAAGCCGCGAAGAAAGAAAAGGCCCATGCCATTGGCATGTCCGGCCTGCTGGTGAAATCCACCGTCATCATGCGCGAGAACCTTGAGGAAATCAGCCGTGAAGGGCTTGAAGTGCCGGTTCTGCTGGGTGGTGCCGCACTAACCCGCAACTATGTGGAAGAAGATTGCGTGGCCGCCTACAGCCCCACTGGGCGCGTGGCCTACGCGCGGGACGCCTTTGATGGCCTGACCCTGATGGATCAGATCACGCAGAACGGTTTTGACGATTATCTGGCCGCCATCAGCAAACGCCGGGAAGGCAAGGCCACCCGGAAAAATGCCCGCACGCCAGAGCAGGCCGAAACCCGTGGCTACACCCCCATAGACCCCGCCGTGGCCCGTACCCGCCGCGCGCGCATGACAGCGGATGAACCGCGCCTGAAGCCGCCTTTCTGGGGCAGCAAGGTGATTGAAGCGCCCACGGAAGCCGTTATTCCGTTCCTGAATGAGCGCTCCCTGTATCAGTTCCAGTGGGGGTTCCGGAAACAGGGCCGCTCTCTGGATGATTTCATGGTGTGGGCCAAGCAGGAACTGCGCCCCATCCTGCGCCGCATGCTGGATCTGGCCGCCAAGGAGAACATCCTCCGCCCGCAGGCCGCTTACGGCTACTGGAAAGCTGCTGGTGAGGGGAACGACCTGATCCTGTTTGAAGAAGACGGCGTGACGGAAGCCGCCCGCTTCACCCTGCCCCGCCAACCGCGTGAAGATGGCGAATGCGTTGCCGACTTTGTGCGCGATGTATCCGACCCCGAGCGTGATGTGGTAGCCCTGCAGGTGGTGACAGTCGGCCAGAAAGCGTCTGACATCGCGCGCGACTGGTTTGAAGAAAACCGGTATCAGGATTACCTTTATCTGCACGGTCTTTCCGTGGAAGTGGCTGAAGCCATGGCGGAATACACCCACAAGCGCATCCGTGCGGAACTGGGTTTCTCGAGCGAAGATTCGCGTGATCTGGATGCCCTGTTGCAGCAGGGCTATCGCGGGTCACGCTATTCCTTCGGGTATCCGGCCTGCCCGCGGCTGGAAGACCAGCACCCCATTCTGGGGCTGCTGGGCGCAGAGCGGGTTGGCGTTTCCCTGACGGATGGGGATCAGCTTCACCCTGAACAATCCACTTCCGCGCTTGTTATCCTGAACAAACACGCGAAATACTTTACCATCTGATTTTCCCCGGCCTGGGGCTTCCACTGTTTTCTCCGGGCCGCGGCCCGCATGAACGACAAAGGAGCCTCACCCGTTGGAACTGCTCACGCTTATTGATCTTGCCGGAAGCGTCGCCCTGCTACTGTGGGGTGTGCATATGGTGCAGACAGGCGTGCAGCGGGCCTGTGGCGCACGTCTCAACAGCCTGATGGCCCGCATGCTGGGCAACCGTTTTCAGGCGTTCCTCACTGGTCTGGGCATAACGGCGCTGCTTCAGTCCTCAACCGCAACCGGGTTGATGATTACGGGCCTTGCTGCGCGCGGGCAGCTTGAACTGGCGCCCTCTCTGGCTGTTATGCTGGGCGCCAATGTGGGCACCACGCTGATTGTTCAACTGCTCTCGTTTGATGTGTCCTCCATCGCGCCCGTGTTTGTGCTGACCGGCGTGATCCTGTTCCGCCGCAGTCAGGGGGCATGGCGCGATTCCGGGCGGGTATTCATCGGGCTGGGGCTGATCCTGCTTTCTCTGCGGCAGTTCCTGATGCTGCTGAGCCCCTACACGCACAAACCGGAACTGACAGCGGTTCTGGCGTCCATGAACTCGCATGATCTGGCGGCTATTCTGCTAGGGGCCGTGATTACCTGGATCAGCCATTCTTCCGTCGCCACCGTCATGCTGGTGACCACCTTTGCCACCAGTGCCACCATTCCGCTTGAAACTGCGCTGGCGCTGGTGCTGGGAGCCAACATTGGCACCTCCATCAACCCGGTGATGGAAGGCAGCCGCACGGACCCCACGGCGCGCCGCATTTCCATGGGGAACCTGCTGGTGCGCTGCGTTGGGGCACTGGTGCTGGTGCCGGCTCTGCCCTTTATCAGCGCGCTTATGGCACGGCTGGAGCCGGATGCCGCCCGGCAGGTGGCTGATTTCCATACCCTGTTCAATATCGGGCTGGCCGTGGTGATGATGCCCGCCCTCAGCCAGTATGCACGCCTTATGCTGCGGCTGATTCCCACCCCACGGGAGAACCAGCAGCCTTCCCCCGGCACGCCCCGCTATCTGGACCGTCTGCTGCTGGACAAGGCCCCGCAACTGGCCATTGGCAGCGCCACGCGGGAGGCCATGCGGCTGTGTGACCTGATGGGCGCCATGCTGACCGCCATGCAGGATGGCCTGCGCACCACAGACCCGGCCAAAGCGGGAGCCGCCCGTCCGCTGGGCAACGCCATGGAAGATCTGGGCGCTGCCATCCGCTCCTATCTGGCTGGGCTGGACCCGGACACGGCCAGCCAGCCTGAAATGGAGCGTGCCGAGGATATTCTGGCCTTCTGCACCCAGATGCTACACGCGGAAGACATTGTGGAACGCAGCATTGTGCCCATGGTGCAGAAAATGGCCCGGCAGCGAATCGTGCTGCCGCCAGACCTGCTGCGGCCCGTACTGAGCATGACGCAGCAACTGACCCACAACCTGAATATCTGCGCCACAGTGCTGATTGGCCGGCAGACACCAGAGAGCAACCCGCTTTCCGGCCAGAAGGACTTTTTCCGGGACGTGGAGATTGAAGCCACCGCCGCCTACTTTGAACGGCTGAGAAACCAGTCTTCTGAACCCGGTACCGCGCTGGAACAGGGTGATGCCGCACTGGTGGATGAAACCGCCACCTATCAGCTTACCCTGTTGCGTGATCTGCGCCGCGTGAACACGCACATTGTTGCCGCCGCGTCCTATCCGCTGGCCACGGATGAAGAACAGCTTTTTCTGGATAAGGACGCCGAGGGCACCCCCGTAATCACGCCTGCGGAACCCGCCCCTCTTTCCACCATGCCAAAAGCAGACACAGAGAGTTGACCCGCCCCCATTCTCCTGCCCATCATGAGGAAATGCTGCACCCCTCTGCCCAACCTGCGCTGTCACCTGCTTCTTCCGGTTCTTCCTCCACCACCGGGGAGGCACCTCAGGACGCCACGCCCTATGCACCGCAGGACATGATCCGCCTCTGCAATGCCGCAGGCGCACACGCCATTGCCTGCACCGCTGCCTTCATTGCTGAAAACCGGGAGGATATTCTCACGGAAAGTGCGGCCTTTATGGAAGGGCTGGCCGCCATATGGGAGTTGCATGATCTGGAGCCTGCGGAAATCTGGACCGAGATCCTGCGCCGCATTGAAGTGAGTGATCTGTTCCTGCGGCTCAATCAGCCGCCGCACCGCAAAAAGCGGAATGGCAAACTCACACGCCCCTGGCGTGTTTCAACCAGCAAGCTGCCCTGAACTCTGTGCGTGACATTCCGCACGCGCATGGCATAAGGCCCCTGTTATGGCCCCCATAGACATCCTCTCCCTTGTGCTGGTGGGGTTATCCACCCTGCATGGCTTCTGGCGCGGCTTTACCCGGCAGGCTCTTGGGCTGGGGGGCTGGATTGTGGCCATCCTTCTGGCCTGCCGTTATTATGGGGCGGTCATTCCCCTTACGCGCCCCTATATCAGCAATCATCTGGCGGCTGATCTGGCCGCCTTCGGTATCCTGCTGCTGGCGCTGCTGATTGTGGCGGCCTTACTTTCAAGCGCCATTGTCCGGCTGGTACATGTCACGGCGCTTAGCGGACTGGACCGCACATTGGGGGCCGGGTTTGGTATTCTGCGCGGGGCGCTTCTGGTGGTTCTGCTGTTTCTGGCCGCCCAATGGCTTTTATTGCCAGAAGACATGCAGACCCTTGAACAGAACGGCAAGCTGACCCCTTACATTCGGCTGGGCGCAGCCTATATCCAGCCCTACCTGCCTGATTTCGGCACGAAGGGGGTTGCGCCAACGCGCTCCACAGGTCATGACGCCACCCTGTAGACCCCATACCGGCCTGTTTTGGCTCTCTTGCGGAGGCCCTGCGCACCCATGCACGCCCACGACGCCCCCTGTGTTTCTTCTCCTGTTGACGCTCCCTGTCCGGATGATGACCATTTTCATGAAGAATGTGCTGTTTTTGGCGTCTGGAACGCCAAGGATGCCGCAGCCCTGACAGCTCTGGGCCTTCATGCCCTCCAGCACCGCGGACAGGAAGCCGCGGGCATTGTGTCTTACGATACGCAGTTTCACTCCCACCGCGGCCTTGGTCTGGTGGGCGATGTGTTCAATGACCCCCGCGTAATGGCCACCCTGAAAGGGGACCGCGCCATTGGCCACAACCGGTATGCCACCACCGGGGCCACCCTGCTGCGCAACGTGCAGCCCCTGTTTGCGGAATTTGCCTTTGGCGGGCTGGCCGTGGCGCATAACGGCAACCTGACCAATTCAGAAACCCTGCGTAAAGAGCTTATCCGCCGCGGCTGCCTCTTCCAGTCCACCATGGATACGGAAGTGTTTGTGCATCTGATTGCCACCTCGCTTTACGCCACGGTGGAAGATCGGCTGATTGATGCGCTCAAGCGCGTAACGGGTGCCTATTCTCTGGTTGTGCTCCACAAGGATGCCCTGATGGGCGTGCGTGACCCCATGGGTGTGCGTCCTCTGGTGCTGGGCCGTCTGCCGGGTGAAGATGGCTCGGAAGGAAGCTGGGTTCTGGCCTCTGAAACCTGTGGGCTGGATATTATCGGCGCAGAATATGTCCGCGATGTTGAAGCGGGCGAGTTGGTGATTATCGACAAGAAAGGCGTGCGGTCCCTGCGCCCGTTTGGCGAGACCAAGCCGCATTTCTGCGTGTTTGAATATATCTACTTCGCCCGGCCGGATTCCGTGCTGGAAGGGCTGCCGGTCTATGCCGTACGCAAGCAGATTGGCCGCGAACTGGCGCTGGAAAGCGGCGTGGACGCCGACATTGTGGTGCCGGTGCCGGATTCGGGCGTGCCTTCCGCCATGGGCTATGCAGAAGCCAGCGGTATTCCCTTCGAGCTGGGCATTATCCGTAACCATTACGTGGGCCGCACCTTTATTGAACCCACAGACCAGATCCGTAATCTGGGCGTAAAAATGAAGCACTCCACCAACCGGCCTGCGCTGGATGGCAAGCGGGTGATTCTGGTGGACGACTCCATTGTGCGCGGCACGACCTCCCGCAAGATTGTGGACATGGTCCGCGCCGCCGGAGCCAAGGAAGTGCACATGCGCATTTCCTCCCCGCCCACCAGACATTCCTGCTTCTATGGCATTGATACGCCTGAACGCAGCCACTTGCTGGCCGCCCAGTATGATCTGGCCAAAATGGCGGAACTGATTGGCGTGGACAGTCTGGCCTTCATCTCACTGGACGGGTTGTACCGCGCCATGGGGCATGAAAGCCGGGAAGCCTACCGTGAACGCTATTGCGATGCGTGCTTCACAGGCGACTACCCGATACCGCTGATTGATCATGATCAGGAATTTGGCGCAGGCACGGCCTGAACGGCCTTTTCCCTCCCATAAGAAAAAACGGCGGCCCTCAAAGGCCGCCGTTTTTTATGGAGAGAACATTATCGCCTCTGCCGCTCCAAACGCGCTCCGCACATACGTGCCGTCAGCAGCCCCAGGAACGGCGTTTGAGCCTTTTACACGCAGCCTTACTTAACGCTGGCTTGCCGCAGTATGACTCCTGCCAGCCTCTGAACCGGAAGGTGCAGAGGGTGCAGGAGGCATCATGCGGAGTTGAGTAGCTGCAATATCAGCCACCTGCCCCAGAAGCTGGCTAAGCGCCTGCACCAGCGGCATGGTGCCTGTTACGCTGTCTCCCTGCACCTGAATCCGTTGCAGATAAAGCTGCGCATTGCCGCTGGGCGCACCCGCCACAGCGGGCTGCACGGACAGAGAGGCTTCAATTTCCGCCTTGCCGGAAGGCCCTTGTGAAAACCGGGTTACGGAGAGGTCCACATAGGCATCAGGTTCCGTGGCGGCGGCATCATTTTCCGCAAACACGGCAGACCCCGGCAGACGTTGCGCAAGATCTCCGGCCAGCGTACGGCTGATCTGGCCCCCAAGAGAATCGCCCCACGCATCGGCAGATGCCACGGTCAGTTTGTAGCCGGTATCCTGCGTGACAATCCTGTCCCGATCGAGCCCGGACGCAATGCTCGGCTGGCGCACCTCAACATAGCGCGGGCCACCCGGCATGGGCTGCCCCGGCACCACAGAGAGGGTGTACAGCGTCGGGTTGCCGCTTGAGCAGGCTGTGAGCGTGGTTGCCATAACCCCGAGCCCCACGGCCCCCAGCAGCACGCTGCGGCGGGAGGAGAGAGCCTGCATGGGCTGCGCAAGAGATGATTTTGTCATGGCGTTACCGTCCGGAGATCAGGGCAGTAGGATGGTTGGTCAGGAAGTCTGACAGGAAGCGAAGCGAGCGTGCAGCCTGACCAAGCTGAAGGACCATTTTTTGCAGGGAACGATGGAAATCACTGTTCCCGCCATAGCTTGCCAGCAGGCGGTTGGCGTTCTGCAGAGTCTGATCAAGCTGGTTGGTCATTTCTGGCAGACGCTGCATCAGCGGGCCCATGCCACTGCGCATCTGCGCGCTCATGGCCTGAAGGTTCTTCATGGACTCTTTCAGACTGGTGAGAGACTGCTTCACATCCGGGCTGGTCAAGGTCTGATCCGCATGGGCCAGCAGGTTGTTGGCATTCACGCCAATCTGCTCAAACGGCATGGCGGAGAGACGTGACGCCACGGTGGAGAGAGACTCCATGATGCCATCCATCCCGCCGGGCTGGCTTGGAATCACCAGAGACGGCCCTTCCATGCTGGTGGTGGCCGGGCTGGGGTTTTTCACAAAATTCAGCGAGATCATGCTCTCGCCGGTCAGCAGACTCACGCTGTCTGTGGAGGCACGCAGGCCATTGGCCACGAGGGTTTTGAACATCTCTGTCAAAGCGCCATGGTGGATATCCTCAGCCGCCAGCACACGCTCCGGCTGAATTTCCATGCCAATGCGCACCCGTGGGTGACCGGCTTTCTCGTCCAGATCAAGTTTCACGCTCGTCACGTTGCCAATCTGGATGCCAAACATGGCCACCTGACTGCCCGGAGCCAGCCCCTTGACGGAGGAGGTGACATAAGTGGCCAGCGGCACGCGTTCATGATAGCCCGCGCTGTCCGCATCTGCCTTGCTGTCATACAGCTTGAATACTGTATCCGCTGGCGCTTCGTTTTTCTGGCCATGGTTTTCATCGTGCGGCAGGCCAAAGGCCACACCACCAGAAAACAGCGCCTGCAAGGACTGCAACTGAACCTTCAGGCCACCAGCGCCAAACCCGACCTGCACGCCAGAAACGTTCCAGAAACGGGTATCCGTATAAAGATAGTGGTCATACGGTTCCCGCACGAAAAGCTGGATCAGGATGGGCCCGCGCCCGCCGGGTGGCATGGTGTAGCCCAGCACTTCCCCTACATCGACATCGCGGAAGAAGACCGGAGCCCCCTGCCCGATGGACCCGATGGACGGCGCAATAAGTGTGTAGGTGCGGCCCGGCTGATCTGAACGCACCCCCGGAGGCGCTTCCAGCCCCTGAAAGCGGGTCATGTGCCGCGCATTACTGACATCCTGACCTTCAAGACCGGGGTCAAAGGCAATATAGGCACCAGACATCAGCGTTTCCAACCCGGTGACACTGGCCCCGTTGATACGCGGCCGCACCACCCAGAAGCGTGCTTTGTCCGTCAGCATGGTGCTGGTGCCCGCGTTCATGCGGATACGCACCAGCACGTGGCGCAGATCATCCGTCAGGGAAATGCCCTGCACGGTGCCCAGCACCACAGCTTTGTTTTTGACCTGCGTCTGCCCACTGGTCAGGCCATCCGCCGTATCAAACATGACGGTGATTTCCGGCCCGTTATTGGCAAAGCTGCGCCAGACCAGAAAACCGGCAATAAGCACGGAAATGACCGGAATGATCCAGATGATGGAAAACCGGATACGACGCACCACAGCATCTGGCATGATGCCATCGTTATCCTGAGGAGACTGATGAGAGTTCTGTCCGTTCACGCCCTGTCCGGCTCCATATTACCCAAATACGCCACCGCCTGGTCCCGTCCCCCGGTCTGATCAGGCAGATCAGATCCGGTGCGGTCCTGCGGGCTGGCAGACTGTACGGTCTTTTTTTTCTCAACCGCGTCCCACATAAGCCTGGGGTCAAATGTGTGAACGGCAAAAATTGTCAGCACCACAACGGCGGCAAAACACACCATGCCGCCATTTGCCGTAATGCTGGCCATGTGGCTGAACCGTACAACCGCCACAAGAATAGACACCATGAACACATCAATCATCGACCAGCGGCCAACGATATCAATAATCCTGTAAAGTTTGGAGCGCAGGACCAAACCCTTGGCCGAATGCCGGTGCGTGGCCACAACCATGACAATCAGCCCGATCACCTTGAGCACCGGCACGGTCACGCTGGCAAACAGCACCAGCAGCGAGAGCGGGATCATACCATCGGTCCACAGCTCTATTGCGCCTTCTACAATGGTATGGCCGGTGCCAGCCCCCATCCGTATCACGGTCATGACCGGATAGATATTGGCGGGCAGATAGAACACAATGGCAGAAACCAGCAGCGCCACCGTTCGGGCAAGGCTCTCCGGCTTGCGCTTGCGCACCACATGCCCACAACGGGGGCAGAAACCAACTGGCTGGGTCGCACTTACGGGATGATCAAATTCCAGCACCACCCCGCAAGCCAGGCAGGAAACACGGCTGTCAGACGGTGCAAGCGCCCCTTCCTCGGCCGAGACAGCCTCCAGCCGCAGGCGCTTGCCGTCCATGGTGCGCATGCACGGATCAATCTTGCGCTGTTGCCAGATCAGTTCCGTATCCAGCGTGGCATCCGTTGCGGCCATGGTAACCATAAGAGACGCCACCAGATAGACAGCCGCGCCCACTTCCACAAACGCCAGATCCACCAGCTTGGTGTAAGCCACGAACACGCCCAGAATATACACTTCCACCATGGACCACGGGCGCAGCACCTCATACCATTTCAGCAGATGGGGCACCCAGGATGGCAGAGTGGGGCGCAGGGCCGCCGTCAGGATCATGCCCATCATGGCAATCACCACGCCGGGGGCCAGAATGGTGACAATGGCCACCAGCACACCGACCTCGCCCCATCCTTCATGCAGAAGTTCTATGGGGCCGGTAATGATATCCACCGTACGTTGCCGCCCGTACAGATCCAGCATCATGAGCGTGGAAAACAGCATGGCCAGATACAGGGCGGCTGAACTGATGCAAAACGCCAGCGGCGTGGCTATAGGGGCTGTGCGGTTGCGCCGGTCAAGGGACTGATTGCACCGCAGGCAGCGCGCCTGTGTGCCGGGTTTGAGCGGCGGCAGTTTCTGGAACAGCCCGCAACACGGACATTCCACCACACCATGCACAAGATGAACGTGCCGGGTTTCATCCACAGGGGAGTCCTGCACAGGCGTAACCGCCTCCCGCAGCAGGGCTGTAAAATGTGACACGTTCATAACAGTCACCTTAGAACGAAAAAACGCGCCACGTAATAGCCAGAACACCAGATTGCAGCCATGCGGCCCCTACAGGAACGCAGCGTTCAGGCAATGGTCCTGCCATTTTTCCTGTTTTCCCCGTTGCGTTTCCCCAGACGCTATGATACCCAGCCGTTCGAAAATAAAATATGCCCGCTTAGCTCAGTTGGTAGAGCACGTCATTCGTAATGATGGGGCCGGTGGTTCGAATCCGCCAGCGGGCACCATGTTTTCTTTCCCCACGCTCAAAGTGTAAAATTGTATTCTTCGCCTCACTGGGCATGCTTTTGCATGCGCCTAACGAAGGCACCTCTCCCGCACCTCACGCCTCTGGCCATCATTGGTCCAACGCGGCTATCGGGACACCGGGGGACGACCGGCATGAAAATCTCCGCAGCCCGCATGCGGCCGTGCAGCCCAGATGAAGCTTTTACGGAAAAACACCGCAGAGAGAGCCCCGCTCTATTCCGCTTGTGAGACAATCTGGAGGGTTCTGAAAAACCCCTATTTCGCATTTTCGAGTTATCGCAATATCAAGGGGTTCCGATTTTCATATGAACACAACAGAAGGTTTTTAGGACCCTCCACTTTGCTCTTTCTCAAACCCAATGCCTTTCATGTTTCAGCAAGAAAGGCCTGTCGGCGGCAGCGCCCCTGCCCCCAATGATTCGGTCATGTCACAATCATAAGACATTGATATTGCTCGTGACAGAAACGTGCAGATAGGCTTTCAAACGCTCGACCTCACACCACGCAGCAGTGAAGCGGCATGAGACCACACTAAAACAGACGTATATCAGGCTGAAACGTCGTAGCTTTTGCCACGCGGATTTTTATGGAGCGGAAAGGCTGTAAAGGCTGATGGTGAGGCGATGCCCATTGGAATAATTCAGGCCAGACACCGCACCATGGGAGACAACCGCACTCCGGGCATCGCCCAAAGCCGCCATAAAGGCTGCGCGATCACGTTCATCAACCAGCGCCACCGTGCAGGCCCGATTGGCCAGCATCATAGCGGCGGCCTGTTGGGCCCCCACAAGTTTGACCTTGCCACCAAGCAGAAACACCAGACTGGGCTCGGAAAAGGAAACAGACGCCACATCCGTTGTGGGGCACGGTTGATATTGATGCACCAGACTGGTCAGCCGCGGGGCCAGCCAGATGCTGTGCAACCGGGGCACAACAACCAGAAACAGCCCCGTATAGAGCAGCAACGCGCAGACTGCGCTGGTCAGCAGGGCCTTCCGCAACTCAGACCGCCAGATCAGCACAG
>NZ_LHZQ01000184.1 GCF_001580915.1 Acetobacter tropicalis
GGGATGGAAAAGCGCTGCCCGTTCTGGTCACGGCGGTTGAACGCTTCCGCACCCGCCTTGAAAAACTGACAGGCCAGCCGATCAGATTTGTCTCATCCTCTGCGGATGCCTCGGCCTTTACCATCACGCTCCATTGCGCCGGGAAAGACGGTGCCTTTCCCGCTCTGGACATGCCGGAGCAGTATGCGCTGACTGTCTCAGCTTCTGGCGCAACGCTGGATGCTGCCGGGCCGGTGGGTATTCTGCATGGTCTGGCCTCCCTGCTGCAACTTGCCGGGCGGGATGCTACTGGCGCGGTGATAACCCATGCCAGCCTGAATGATACCCCCCGCTTCCGCTGGCGCGGGCTGATGATTGATGTCAGCCGCCATTTCATGTCCATCCCCACGTTGCAGCGCCAGATTGACGCCATGGAAATGGTGAAACTGAACGTGCTGCACCTACACCTTTCTGATGGGCAGGGTTTCAGGGTTGAAAGCCGCCTGTTCCCGCGCCTGCACACCGTGGCGTCACACGGGGCATATTATACGCAAAAGCAGATCCGGGCCCTTGTCACCTATGCGGCGGAACGGGGCATCCGCGTGGTGCCCGAATTTGACACGCCGGGCCATACCTTTGCCCTGCTGGAAGCCTATCCGCGTTACGCGGCACAGGCCCCACTGAACATGGAAGACCGAGCCGAGAAAAACCGCGCCGCGCTGGACCCGACCAACCCCGCCACCTACCGCTTTGTCACGGCGCTGTATGGAGAAATGGCATCCCTATTCCCGGATGCATATTTTCACATAGGCGGGGATGAGGTTGTGGCCAAGCAATGGACAACGTCCCCACACATTCATGCCTATATGCAGGCACATAGTTTCAAAACACCTGCGGAAATGCAGGCAGAATTCACCACACGCGTTGCACAGGCGCTGACCCACCGCCACAAGAAGGTTATTGGCTGGGATGAGATCACTGCCGCTGATATCCCGCGTGATACCGTGGTGGAAATCTGGCGCGGGGCAGCCCGCACAGCCGCCGCCACGGCGGCAGGCCACCCGGTGGTTGTGTCTGATGGTTATTATCTGGACCGGCTGCAACCCGCCGCCATCCCGTATGCGCAGGACCCGTTGGGAAATGTTGCCAACATGGCGGAAGCGGAAGCCGCCGCACAGGCCACCGGGCCGGGTGGCACCATTGCCGACAAAGTCACAACCCAGACCACACCGCTGACAGACGCGCAGAAGGCGCTGGTTCTGGGCGCGGAAGCCGCGCTGTGGACGGAAATTGTCACTGAAGAGATGCTGGATAGTCGCCTGTGGCCCCGCATGGCCGCCCTTGCCGAGCGCTTCTGGTCCTCGGCCTCAGCCTGTGACGGGGAGACCCTTTACCCTCGCCTTGCCGTAACGCAGGACAAGCTGGAAGAACTGGGGCTGGAAAGCAGCGCCCGAGCCAGCCAGAGGCTTGCTCGGCTGGCTCCGGGTGAGACGGCCCCCGCCAGTGTACTGCTGAGTGTAACCAGCCCTGTGCGGAATTACGCGCATAATCACGAGTTTTTACAGATCCGCCACAAGCAGCGCGCTACGGAGCAGGACCTGAATACGCTGGCCGACATTGCAAGCCCCGACAGCTTTGCAGCGGATACCTTCAACCGGCAGGCCGCAGCCTATGCCGCAGGCCAGAAGGACCTGAAAGCCACCCTGCGGGCGCAACTGGCTTACTGGGTTGCAAATGATGCCGCGTTTCAGGCCGCCGCAGCCCGTAACCCCGCCTTGCAAAATGCCCTGCCTGCTTCTGAAAGCCTGAAAAATCTGGCACAGGCCGGGTTGATGCTGCTGGGGTATGATCATTCTTCTGGCTGGAAGCACCGGGTCCGCGCCGCCGTGCGCAAGGCGCGTGCGGAAATTGCAGCCTCTGCCACCACCAAAGTGGTCACCAACACCCCGCAACCGCCGGGTGATCTGCTTCAGGATATCCTGCCAGGGATTGAAGCGCTTTCCGCCCGTATCATGCATGGAGAGGGGTTGCCCACTAAGCGGCCTTAACTCGCAAATCATCAAACCAGAGGGTGAAGGGAAAGCCTGTCTGGTCAGATTGGCAGGTTGGCAGGTTGGCAGGTTGGCAGGTTGGCAGGTTGGCAGGTTGGCAGGTTGGCAGGTAAGATCTTTCAGATAGCCTTTGATTGCACCATATTTTTTTCAAAAGAATTCTACAAAACCTCATAAACAAAAAGGGCGGAACCTGCTGGCTCCGCCCTCTTCTTTTGTCGTGGGTCTGCTGTGGCCGGGTGGCTTTCTTATTCCATCCATTCCGAAATATCGGGGCAGGAGCAGACAAGATTCCGATCCCCATGGGCGTTATCAATCCGCCCCACGGGTGGCCAGTATTTGCTGGAACGGCTGACACCGGGCGGGAAGCAGGCGTCCTGACGGGTGTAGGCATGGTCCCACGGTTCTGCCGTGACATCGCTGGCGGTATGGGGCGCGTGGCGCAGGGGGGACTGCTCTGCCGTGAGTTTGCCCGCTTCAATGGCGCGCACTTCCTCACGAATGGCCAGCATGGCCTCACAGAAGCGGTCGAGTTCCGCTTTGCTTTCAGATTCCGTGGGTTCGATCATGAAGGTGCCCGCCACCGGGAAGCTGACCGTAGGCGCATGGAAACCGTAATCCACCAAACGCTTGGCCATGTCATCCACCGTGACACCGGCTGCATCTTTCAAAGGACGAAGGTCTAGAATGCATTCATGCGCCACGCGGCCCTGCTTGCCCCGATACAGCACCGGGTAGGCCTCAATCAGACGGCTGACAATGTAGTTGGCGTTCAGAATGGCCACCTGCGTGGCGCGTTTCAGCCCTTCATCCCCCATCAGGCGGATATAGGCCCAGGAGATCGGCAGGATGGAGGCCGAACCAAACGGCGCGGCGCTAACGGCCAGAGCCGTGCCTTCCGCCGCAGGGTTGCCGGGCAGGAACGGAGCCAGATGCGCCTTGACGCCAATTGGCCCCATGCCCGGACCACCGCCACCATGCGGAATACAGAACGTTTTATGCAGGTTGAAATGGCTGACATCGCCACCGTAATCGCCGGGGCGGGCAAGGCCCACCTGCGCGTTCATGTTCGCGCCATCCACATACACCTGCCCTCCGGCCTGATGCACCAGATCACAGATTTCACGCATGCTTTCTTCAAACACGCCGTGAGTGGACGGATAGGTGATCATCACTGCGGACAGATCAGCCGCGTGAGCGGTCACTTTCTCCCGCATGTCTTCCAGATCAATATTGCCACCGGCATCACACTTCACCACCACAACCTTCATGCCCGCCATCTGGGCGGAGGCCGGGTTGGTGCCGTGGGCGGAGGCCGGAATCAGGCACACTGTACGGTTGGTTTCCCCCCGTGCGCGGTGATAGGCGCTGATGGCCAGAAGCCCGGCATATTCACCCTGCGCGCCAGAATTGGGCTGGAAGGACACAGCATCATACCCGCTGATGGCGCACAGCCAGCGTTCCAGATCAGCAAACAGGGCCTGATACCCCCGCGTCTGATCTGCCGGGGCAAAGGGGTGAATGTCACTGAAACCGGGCCATGTGATGGGGATCATCTCCACGGTGGCGTTCAACTTCATGGTGCAGGAGCCAAGCGGGATCATGGTGCGGTCAAGCGCCAGATCCTTATCAGCCAGACGGCGCAGATAGCGCAGCATGTCTGTTTCTGAACGGCAGGAACTGAACACCGGCTGCGTCAGGAAAGCAGACTGGCGGCTCAGGCTGGCGGGAATGGTGCTGGTGGCCGGAGCCAGCGCCTGCGCCATTTTATCCACCCGGCCCTGTTCCGCACAGAAAGCGGACCATACGGCCAGAACGGTTTTGGGGGTGGAGGTTTCATCCAGACTGATGCCAATACGCCCCTTGCCAGCATCACGCAGATTGAGGCCAGCAGACCGGGCGCGCGCCAGAATATCCGCAGCACCATCCCCCACCTGAAGGGTGATGGTATCAAAAAACTGTTCGGTCTGGACTGTAACGCCAAGCGCTTTCAGTCCAGCAGCCAGTGTGGTGGTCAGCCCATGAACCCGGCGGCCAATGGCGCGCAGCCCTTCCGGCCCGTGATAGACCGCATACATGCCCGCAATAACGGCCAGCAGCACCTGCGCCGTGCAGATGTTGGAGGTCGCTTTTTCACGCCGGATATGCTGTTCGCGCGTTTGCAGCGCCAGCCGGTAGGCAGAGCGGCCCTGACTATCAATGGACACCCCGACCAGACGGCCCGGCATGTTGCGCTTCCACGCATCCCGCGTGGCCATATAGGCCGCGTGCGGGCCACCAAACCCCATGGGCACGCCAAAACGCTGCGTGGAACCAATGGCGATATCCGCCCCCAGTTCACCGGGAGAGGTCAGCACTGTCAGCGCCAACGGGTCTGCCGCCATGACGGCAATACCGCCCGCCGCATGCAGGGCCTCAATGGTTGCGCGAGGGTCTTTGAGAGCACCGGAAGACCCCGGATACTGGAACAGCGCACCAAAAACATCTGCCGCAACCAGATCTGTTTCCGGCACGCCAATGACCAATGCAATACCGAGCGGTTCCGCACGTGTTTTCAGCACGGCAATGGTCTGTGGGTGGCAGTCTGCATCCACAAAAAAAGCTGTGGCCTTGGATTTGGACACCCGGTTCGCCATGGCCATGGCTTCCGCTGCCGCAGTGGCTTCATCCAGCAGGGACGCGTTGGCAATATCCAGCCCGGTCAGTTCGGAAATCATGGTCTGGAAGTTCAGCAGCGCTTCCAGACGGCCCTGGCTGATTTCCGGCTGATACGGCGTATAGGCCGTGTACCACGCCGGGTTTTCCAGAATGTTGCGCTGAATGACGGCTGGCAGAACGGTGCCGTAATAGCCCTGCCCGATCAGTGATGTCATGACCTGATTCTGGTTGGCCAATGTGCGCAGATGGGCCAGAACCTCCACCTCGCTCCAGCCCTTGCCAATACCCATGGGCTGTGTGGCCCGAATGGCGGCAGGCAGCGTTTCCTGCATCAGCGCATCAAGCGATGCCGCACCGACTGTTTTGAGCATAAGCGCCTGATCGTCCGCCGTGGGACCGATATGGCGGGGCACAAAGGTATCTGCCTCCGGTTGCAGGCCTGCAAAAGCGGGCAGCGTATCAGCAGAACAGCCGGAGGAACGGTCCGGACCGGAAGCAAGGGTGAACATGCGGGGTATCCTGAAAAAGCGGGAAACAGGAAGAATGTTTCTGGCGGGCGTGGCGCTGTGGCTAACAAAAACCGGGCAGCGCAACGCCCCTTTGGCAGGGTGCCGGGGCATGAGGGCTGGAACAGTCCGCCCTCCACGCCCCGGCGGGCAGACTCAGGCGATCAATGCGGCGTAGGCGGCGGCATCCAGCAGGCCGGAAAGCTGATCCGGGTTGGTGATGCGGAATTTCAGAATCCAGCCTTCCCCTTCCGGGTCGGAGCTGACGCGGGCGGGGTCATCCGTCAGGGCGGCGTTGCCTTCCAGCACTTCGCCATCCACCGGGGCATAAATGTCTGAAGCTGCCTTGACGGATTCCACCACGGCTACGGATTCACCGGCTTTGACCTCGGTTCCGGCATCACGCACTTCAACAAACACCAGTTCGCCCAGTTCCTCGGCAGCGTGCTTGGTAATGCCCACTACGGCGGACTCACCTTCAACGCGCAGCCATTCATGTTCTTTGGTAAAATATAGTGTCATGCCTCAGCACTCCTTGAAAAAAGTCTTTTGGAACCGTTGAGAAAACAGAATTACCGTTTGAAGCGCGCAGGCACGAACGGCAGGGATGCCACAACCGCAGGCACGGCACGGCCTCGCAGTTCGGCAAAAACGGGGCTTTTGGGGGCTGCATAGGCGGTGGCCACATAGCCCATGGCCACCGGGGCTTCCACCGTGGGGCCAAAGGCGCCGGAGGTCACCTTGCCTATGCCATCGGCAAAAGCGGGATCAGAATAAAGGGGGGCACCGCCACGCACAGGGGCACGGCCTTCTGCCAGCAGCCCCACACGGCGACGGGCCACACCATTTTCAAGCTGGCCCAGAATGATATCCGCGCCCGGAAAGCCCCCTTCCCGCGCACCGCCCTTGCGGCGGGATTTCTGAATTGACCATTCAAGGGCCGCTTCAACTGGGGTAGTCGTCTCATCAATATCTGCGCCATACAGGCACATTCCGGCTTCCAGCCGCAGGCTGTCCCGCGCGCCGAGGCCTATGGGTTTAACGTTGGGCTGGGCCAGCAACTGGCGCGCCACGCGTGAGGCATCCAGCGCGGGCACGGAAATTTCAAACCCGTCCTCCCCGGTGTAACCGGAGCGGGAAATCACGCAGCTTGCGCCATCTACATCCAGAGCGCGCACATCCATGAAGGCCATGGTTTTCACATCCGGCGCCAGCGACGCCAGCGCCTGCTCGGCTTCCGGCCCCTGAAGCGCCAGCAGAGCGCGTTCTTCAAGCGGCTCTACCAGACAATCCACCAGTTCATCCTGCATGAGGGCAATATCGGCGGCCTTGCACGCGGCGTTGACCACCAGCAGCAGAGTATCATCCAGCCGCGCCACCATCAGGTCATCCAGAATGCCACCCTGGGCATTGGTGAACTGGGTGTAGCGCTGCCGACCATTCTTGATGGCCACAATATCAGCCGGGACCAGACGTTCCAGCGCTTTGGCCGCGGCCTCCACACTGCCCGAGCGGGCACGCACCTTCACCTGCCCCATGTGCGAGACATCAAACAGGCCCGCATGGGTTCGCACATGGCGGTGCTCGGCCATGATGCCATCTGCATAATTCAGGGGCATGGCATAACCGGCAAACGGCACCATTTTGCCGCCTTGATCTTCATGCAGGGAAAAAAGAGGGGTGTGGAGGAGAGAATCAGTGCTCATGCACGCAGCCTTCCGCAAAAAGACTGGGGCACCTTGCGTATTCGGAAAACTGTGACCGATAAAAAGACAAAGTTCAGGGCCCCGGACCAGAGAATATCCGTCTGCCCCTTCTGTATCTTTGCCTGAGATCGCTATCCCGTCGGCGGGCGCGAAAGCGCCTCTCTCCAGAAGTTTATCGCGCAAGGTCCTTTTGCCTGAGAGTTTCCGGGGCGGTTGCTCCTTCGGCGCTGGCGCTAGGCCAGTCTCTCCCTCTGCGCGATAAAAACCGTGACATCATTGCGTTTTCAAGTCAATCACGGTTGTAGAGTCTGCGCGGGCCAAATGGCCCGTTTTATGCGTCTGCCTTGGGCAGATGTTTGGCAATGTAGGGCGGCAGATTGAAAGAGCCCACGTGAATTTCCGGCGTCCAGTACTGGGTGTTGCCCAGAATTCCAGCATCCTGCGCGCGGGTGCGCACGGTGTTCACATCCTGCCCCACGGGGCTTTTGCCCTTGGAGGCAATACCCAGCGTCATGAACCCGCCCACATAGGTGGGCACAGCCGCCACGTAGGCAGACACATGCGGGAAGAACTTGGCCCGGCGTTCGCTGGTTTCACGCAGTTCATCCGCCTGCATGAAGGGCACGCCGCACTGGTTCACAATCAGGCCTTCCGCCGTAAGGATACGGGCGCAATGCTGATAGAAGGAATCCGTAAACAGGACTTCACCCACGCCAATGGGGTCCGTGCTGTCTACAATGATCACATCGAAGGAAGCATCAGCCGCCTTTGCCACGTAATCAATGCCATCACCCACAATCACTTCCGCGCGCGGGTTGGTCCAGGCATCTCCGGCAATGCCGGGCAGGTGTTGTTTTGAAAGTTCAATGACCGCGCCGTCAATTTCCACCATCACGGCTTTTTCCACGCCGGGATGTTCCAGCACGCGGCGCAGCACACCGCCATCACCCGCGCCAATAATCAGCACATTGCGCGCAGCGCCGTGGGTGAACAACGGAACATGGGTGAGCATTTCCTGATAAACGAACTCATCCCGTTCCGTGATCTGCACCACGCCATCCAGCAGAAGCACGCGGCCGTGGGACTCGCTCTCAAAGACCACAATGTCCTGAAACGGGCTTTTGGTACGGGCCAGTTCCTTTGTGACGCGGAAGCGCTGGCCCCAGTTGTCATAAAGGGTTTCTTCAATCCACTGCTCAGTCATGTCTCTTTATCCCAAACAAAGAAAAGGGCCAGAACGCGGCCTGTTACGGCGTTATTCTGGCCCCCTCAAACACACCATCAAAGACGGAAACGGACCTTAGATGGCCACGCGCCCACGGCGTTGCTCATCCACTTCCAGCCGCTTTGCCTGGAACAGGCGCTGCATGACCGGAATGGCAAGGTGCGGATCACATGCGCCGCACATGAAGATATCCACGGCCGCAAAATTGCGTTCTGGCCATGTGTGGATGGAAATATGGCTTTCCGCCAGCACAACCACGCCAGACACGCCGCCATTGGGCGTGAAGTGGTGGAAGTGGCTGTGCAGGATGGTTGCTCCCGCAGCCACGGCAGCCTCACACAATGTCCGGTCTATTTTTTCCGGATCATCCAGATTTGTGGCGTCCCACAGATCGACCAGCAGGTGTGTGCCTGCAAATTTCTCGCCGTCTTTTTCGACGAAGTAATCCTTACGATCATCGTCAGACGAGACCGGAACAGAAGATGCCTGGTTATTGCTCGGGAGTTCCGAGACCATCCCCAGTTGAGCAAGTGCGTTCATTGACGTACCCCCAAACCAGTAGACAGCCTGTTGGGCGAAATCGCCCCCTTGGGCCAAGAGCGGGTGTAACTACGGCCTATAGCCCCGCATGACAAGCATTATCTTGCATAAAAAACAGGTTTTTTCACATTGCCCGAAAACGAAGTGAAGGAAATCAATGTGATGCGGCGCTGCGGGGCATCTGCCGTAACAGAAGTGTAAACAACGCATCACGCTCGCGCCCCATCGTACGGCCCGCCAGCCAGTCTTTCAGACGGTGCAGGGTTTCCCAGTCCCGCGCGGCGGCGGCATCGGTCGCCAGCCGGAAAGCAAGGGCCCGTTGTGCCTCTGTCAGCGCCCCATCCTGCGGCAGGCCACGGCTGGCCAGACGCCCCACCACCAGCACGGCATCCGCCCAGCGGTGGTCCGCCTCATAAAGCTGTCCGCGCAGATCCAGCCCCGCGTCCGATTCGTCATGTGCCAGCAGGGCCTGTGCCTTTTCCGTCTCTCCGCGTGCCTGCGCCACGCGGGCGGCATCATACGCTTTGCGGGCTGCCAGATCATCCGGCATGAGCGGGGAGACCGCGTGATCCAGAGCCATCTGCGCCAGAGCCAGTTGATGCGCCTGCATGGCGGCCTGAGCCAACAGTTCTTCTCCCTCCGCCCGTGCCTGCGGGTCTGCCTGCATGGCAATGGCCTGACTGAACGCCGTCGCGGCGGTATCTGCATGACCAGCCTCCAGCAGCAGGCGACCATACCCCAGCAGCAGTTTGGCTTTCTCCGCCCCATCGGGCACATGCGGCAACCCCTGCGCCACCAGCGCGGTGCGCTGTGTGACCGAGAGTTCTTCCTCGCTGCCGGGCGGCAGGCCGAGGGAAGGGGACGCACCGTTGAACACCAGCCGATACAAAGCGGCCCGATAGGCCTCCGCCAGCACGTCCTCCGGCACATCCGCGCTAGGTTGAAGCCCTTCCAGCACGCTCAGCGCCACTTTGGGCTCACCATTGCGGATGAGGGCGTGCGCAAGCCCCACGGCAGTAAGCGTGCGAATGTCAGTAGGCGCGGGTGAAGCCCCGTTCTCGCCTTTCAGCAGTTTGCGGTACACGTCCGCTGCCATATCCGGCGCAATCAGATCCGCATCTTGCATCAGCCGCACAATTTCCGTGCGGGCAATGGCGGCGCGCTGAGCATCGTCCGATGCTGTCAGATTTTCCAGTGCAACGCGGGCTGTTTCCGTTTTTCCCTCCCGCGCCTGTAGCAGCGCGCGGGGAAGATCATACGCGGGGCCATCGGGCAATGGCTCCATCGTCCTGACCGTGGCGGGTGTGCCATAGCGGGCGATGTAAAGCGCCATGGCTGGCGCAATCCGGTCCCGTAGCGGGGCGGGATAATGCTGCGCCTGCGCAAACCCTGCCGCCAGCAGAATGGCGGTGCGCTGGCTGTTCTGCCCGGCATACAGACCATACAGCCCCTGCCACAGATGGAACTCCGGCAGGCTGATCCACTCCGGCGCGACCAGTGCCTGTGCGCCTTTCAGGTTGCACGCAAGCAGGGCCGAAGCCGCACGCAGCGCTATTTCCGGCCGCTGGGCGGCAGACCCCGCAGCACTGGCTGATCCCGAATCCGGTGTGGTTTCTGGCATATCGGCCAGCAGCGTGGCGGCTTTCTGAAACGCTCCGGACGCAAAGGCCGCCTGCGCAGCGGCAAAAGTCGCCGCTTTTTTCTGCCGGGGCGACACCTTGGCCAACGCCGCCAGTTTTTCCTCCCGCTCCACTGCCAGAGTGGCGGGCGATGCCTCCTGCAAGCCAAACCACTGCCAGTCCTTTTGGCGGGAGGCCTCTGTCACCGGTTCGGGCAAAGGGAGGCCCACAGGCACAGGATGCAGCGAGACAGCGTGCAGAACGGCCCCTTTGGCCATGTCCTGCATCACGATCTGATCGGCATCGGCTTCCACCACCACACCTTCCAGTGTGGGCCTTACGGAATAGCCAACCGCGTGCTGCGCCTGCCCCACGCCGCCTGAGGCCGTGCGGGATGTTGCAATCAGCAGCCGCGCGCCGGTAGCGGGGTCCGGCAATTCAAACTCATGCCCAGGCTGTTGCAGCGGAAACAGCACATAACCGGGCGCAGGCTGCGCCGTAATTGTGTGCAGAGACGCAGCCCCCCCTCCCCCGCCAGAAGACAGCTTGCCCGCCAACGCGGCCCCCACGGACGACAACATAGCCGTAGAAGAAGAGGACGGAGAGGAGGAGCCTGCGGAAGCGGAAGTTGCGGCCGCAGTGGTAGCGGAAGTGGCAGCCGCAGTCGTAGCCGGAGCAGGAGCCGAAGCAGACGTAGAAGCGGCAGCCGACGCAGGAGCCGCACCGCCCCCTGCTGCGGCGGAAGGAGCCAACGCCGTCTGCCCATCCTTTTTCTGTAAAGATGCAGGTTCCGGCGCTTGTAACTGCCAGCCTTCTTTCTGGCGCGAGAGCCGCAAGGCAGGGTGTTGCGGCAGAGGGATGCGCAACAGCGTGGCGTGATCCAGCACCGTGACGGTCAGGCCGGAAAACACACCTGTTCCGCCAGACGCACGCATCATGGCGGGTACAGGCTGGTCTGCCACCACAATAAAATCCGGGCCGGACCAGAACGCCGCAATGCCGGTTTGCGCATCAAAAGGCAGAAACAGTGCTGTCTGGGTGTTTTGGTCGCCTTTCTGGCCCAGAGCATCCTGCGTGACAGCCGCTACCGGAGCCCGCTGCAGCCCATCCACGCCTTCCGCTGTGGCAGGCGCAGCCACCAACGCCTGAAGCATCAGGCAAGAAACCATGATCCGGTCTGTTCTGTTCCGTCCCGTCACGAGGTTTCTGTTGCTCCCTGTCTGGTTTCGCCCCGCCATGGATGCCGGGCAATAGCGCACACCCAGCGCCCCGGTGAGTGTGCCCTCTCTTTGCACTGATCGCCAAGGCTGACAAAGGAAAAGACAAACCGCGCAGGCTGCGGAACGCCGGGAACGGAGAGAACGTTAAAAAGCCTCATTACCGTTTTAGCCACATCAGATGGCTTTCTTGCTTTGGAGGATTCCATGAAGAAATTATCTGTTCCGGCGCTTCTTCTGCTTTTGCTGCCGCTGGGCCTTTCTGGCTGTTATTCTGGCCCGCACCGCTATCATGACAGGGATGGTTACCGCCACGGGCGGCATGACCATGGGTATTATAATGATTACCGTGGCCGCCCACCCGGCTGGCGCAACTAAAGCTCAGGCTTTTCAGCCCTTCTGGCGGCACACGCCGCCACATTGGCAAAACCACGCACGGCACGAACAAACCATGATAGGGTGACGCTGCCAGCAGTACTCTGGCGCATTTACTGCCCTCTCAACCCCGTGCGTGGATTTTATGCTGGACCGCATTACAAGCATGCAGGTTTTTGTAAAGGTTGTGGCCACCGGCAACTTTACGGCTGCCGGGCGCGCGCTTTCCCTTTCCCAAACCATGGTGACCAAGCACATCACTGCGCTTGAACGCCAGATGGGAGTCACCCTTTTTCATCGCAGCACGCGCAAGCTCTCGCTGACAGAAGCGGGACGGCTGTTTCTGGAAGGCTCCCAGAAAATTCTGGCGGATCTGGAAGAAGTGGAACGCACCGTTACGGCGCAGCGCCGTGAACCACAAGGGCGGTTAAGGCTCAATGCCCCTGTTTCTCTGGCCATACGGTATGTGGCTCCGCTCCTGCCGGAATTTAACCGCCGACACCCTCTGGTTACGGTGGAGCTCGGCCTGAATGACCGCGCAGTGGACCTGATTGAAGAAGGCTGGGATCTCACCCTGCGCATCAAGCACATGGCCCCCAGCAGCCTGCGCACGCGCAAGCTGGCTCCCATACGCTGTGTGGTGTGCGCCTCTCCTGCCTATCTGGCGCAGTCCGGCACACCGCAGCACATTGAGGAACTGAGTCAGCACAAATGCCTGGGGTACACTTTGGGAGAGCCCGGCAACCCTACCCGCTGGAATTTTGGCCCAAAGGGAGAGCACGGCGTGCCTGTTTCCGGCCCGCTCTGCGCCAATAACGGCGATGCCCTGCGTGAAGCCGCCGTTGCAGGGGAAGGGCTGATCTATCTTCCCGTTTTTGTGGTGAGCAATGAACTACGTTCCGGCCAGTTGCAGGCCATAACGCTTGATGAGCCCCTGATGGAAGCCCCGCCCCTGCACGCTGTTTACGCCCCCGGCCAGACAACCCCGCTAAAAGTAAGGGCCATGATTGATTATCTGGTGGAATGCTATGGCCCCGTTCCCCCATGGGAGCAGGATCTCCCCTGAGCCGTTCCCTACGGCAGACAGCGCTGGCCATCCGCCACACAGTCACTCTGGTTCTGTGATGAAGGGATGTGGTTTTTTCCACACATTCTGCGCGCGCCGCACCGCTCTCCGGGTACAGGAATAGGGGCAGTGGGTAATTCTGTGGATAACGGGTACAGATTGCGCCAGCCGATTCGGAGACGAATCAGAAAAAGCCAAATAAAAAAAAGGGTTATCCAAATCAGGAACCGAGTCCCGGTTTCTGTGGAAACTCTGTTTTTCTGCACATATCTTGTGGGGAAAAATGGTGAGCCGGGAGGGACTCGAACCCTCGACCATTCGATTAAAAGTCGAATGCTCTACCAACTGAGCTACCGGCTCACACCATCTTGCAGAATAGCGGCACTCGGTTTTAAACAGGGTGCGCCCTCTGTTGGGACGCTGTCTAGACGGATCATTCCCCCCGTGTCAAGCGATGACATGCTTTTTCAAGCCCATAACGCGCAAAAGGGCTCCTGAAAACACCAATACCCCTTCTTGATGGCAGGCGCGGTCTCCCGAAATATCTCCCCCAACAAAAAAACGCGGCCCGTTGCGGGGCCGCGTTTTCTGTCTGGATAAATTCTGAAACGATCAGGCAGTTTCAGAAGAAGCCGGACGCATTTTGATAATCCGGTCGGGCTCACGCACCATGCCGGACGCGCCGCCACCGCGCTTGATTTTGTCGATGTTTTCCATGCCTTCAATCACGTCACCCACAATGGTGTACTGACCATCCAGATGCGGGGATGGTTCAAACATGATGAAGAACTGGCTGTTGGCGCTGTTGGGATCAGACGTACGCGCCATGCCCAGCGTGCCGCGCAGGAACTTGGCGTCCCGCGTGAATTCCGCCTTCAGGTCCGGCAGCGGGCTGCCACCTGTGCCTGTGCCCGTGGGGTCACCAGCCTGTGCCATGAAGCCTTCAATCACACGATGGAAGGGAACGTTATCGTAAAACCCTTCAGCAGAAAGGGTGCGGATACGCTCGGCAGCCAGCGGTGCGATATCGGGACGCAGGCGGATGACCACGCGGCCTGCGGGCACATCCATGTAGATCAGGTCGTTTTTGTCTGTCTCGGTAGACATAGAGAATTCTCCTTAACTCTTTCCGGCAACCGGCGCCAACGCACCTGTTACCCCGCAGCCCGCGCCTTTAGCCGGGCGAGCAGACGTTCCTGTGTATATGGGGTGACAAACTCGGAAACGGCACCACCATAACCGGCAATTTCCTTCACAAGGCGGGAGGAAATGAACTGCGTGCGCTCGGACGCCATCAGAAACACGGTTTCTATGGTGGCATCCAGCCGCCGGTTTACGCCGGACATCTGGATTTCATAATCAAAATCCGTCAGCACCCGCAGGCCGCGAAAAATAAGCGTGGCATCATGCGCACGCACCGCTTCCACCAGCAGGGAGTTGAAGGGCGTCACCTTCAGCTCGCCGCCTGTGCGCTCCGCTATGGCAGGAAGCTCATGCTCCACACACTCCACGCGCTCCGCCAGCGGCATGAGCGGATTTTTGGCGGGGTTTTCCGCCACCCCGATCACCAGACGGTCCACCAACCGGGCGGCCCGTTCAATCACGTCCAGATGCCCGGTGGTGACGGGATCAAACGTCCCGGCATAAAAGCCAATGCGCCGGGCAGGGCGCACGCCTGTGATCACGCGCCTTCGCCCGGTGTTTCAGCGGCGTCCTCGCCCCCTTCTTCCTCACCATCATCCATGACGGGGAACACGCTCGTCACGCGCTCATCCTCATTCAGGCGGAACAGGGTCACACCGCTGGCCTGACGCGCCATGACGCGCACCTGATCGACCGGCACACGGATAAGACGGCCAGCGTCCGTCACCAGCATGACATCCGTGCCATCCAGAACCGGCAGCGTGGCCGCAACTTCCTTGCCGCGCTTGTTGGAGGAGAAGGTCATGTTGGTGATGCCCTGCCCGCCACGACCGCTGACACGGTAATCATACGCGGAAGACCGGCGACCAAACCCGCCATCGCTCACCACCAGCAGAATTTCTTCCGCAGCTTCAAGCTCGGCAAAGCGTTCCGGCGTCAGCAGGGTTGTGCCGGAGGAGGCTTCTTCCTCATCCGTATCCACAACCGGCGTTTCGGCATCATCCTCGGCTTCGGCGGCGTTTTCTGCACGGCGTTTGGCGTTGGCCATACGCAGATAAGCAGAACGTTCTTCCACCGTGGCTTCAACATGGTTCAGCACGGCAAGGCTGATCACCTTGTCACCATCCGCCAGCCTGATGCCGCGCACACCGGAAGACCCACGGCCTGCAAACACGCGCAATGTTTCATCCGTAATCTGGAAGCGGATGCAGCGTGCGCCACGGGTTGCCAGGAACACATCCTGCCCTTCACGGCAGGTAGCAACGCCAATCAGGCTATCGCCTTCATCCAGCTTCATGGCGATCAGGCCGGAGGAGCGGATGTTGCGGAAATCACTCAACCGGTTACGGCGCACGCCACCGCTGGCGGTTGCAAACACAAGATGCAGGGATTCCCACAGTTCCTCATCCTGCGGCAGCGGCAGGACGGCGGTAATGGTGTCCGAACCCAGATCAGGCAGCAGATTGACCAGCGCACGGCCTTTGGCGGTGGGGCTGGCTTCTGGCAGACGCCAGATCTTTTCCCGATACGCCTTGCCACCGGAGGAGAAGAACATCACCCATTGGTGCGTGTGGGCGTTGAAGGACCGCACCACAATATCATCGCCGCGGGTGCCAGCGCCGGTGCGACCACGGCCACCACGGTTCTGGGCACGGAAGACATCAAGCGGCGTGCGTTTGATGAAGCCTTCCCGCGTGATGGTGACAACCATCTGGCCGGGTTCGATCAGGCTTTCATCATCCTGATCCCCTGCGTAATCAGAAATTTCGGTAGCGCGTGGGGTCGCAATTTCCGCCCGCGCCAGTATCAGTTCATCGCGCAGCACTTCCATGCGGCGGATGTGGCTGCCAATAATTTCAAGAAGCTCGTTGATCCGGGTCGCAACTTCGGAAAGTTCCTGCTGGATCTTTTCGCGTTCAAGGCCGGTCAGGCGTTGCAGGCGCAGTTCCAGAATACCACGGGCCTGCGCTTCAGTAAGACGGACCTTGCCGTCTACAACCTGATTGCCTTCATCATGGATGAGCGCCAGCAGGGGCTCGACATCTGCGGCATCCCAGCTTGCGGCCATCAGGGATTCACGGGCGGTTGCGGCATCAGGCGCTGCGCGGATCAGGGCGATCACGGCGTCAATATTGGCGACGGCAATCACCAGCCCGACCAGAATATGCCCGCGATCCCGCGCCTTGTTCAGTTCAAACCGCGCCCGGCGCAGAATGACTTCTTCACGGAAGGAAACAAAGGCGGACAGAACATCCTTCAGCCCCATCAGGCGAGGCTTGCCGCCATCCAGCGCCAGCATGTTCACGCCAAAGGACGTCTGCAACTGGGTGTAACGGTAGAGGTGGTTCAGCACCACTTCCGGCGTGGCGTCCCGCTTGATTTCAATCACCACCCGCATGCCGGACCGGTCCGATTCATCGCGGATGTCTGATATGCCTTCAATCTGCTTGTTGCGCACCAGTTCGGCAATGCGCTCCTGCAGGGTGGCCTTGTTCACCTGATACGGAATTTCCGTGATCACAATGGCTTTGCGATCCTTGCGGATTTCCTCAACCTCGGCGCGGGCACGAATAATGATCGCGCCGCGGCCGGTGGCAAACGCGCTGCGGATGCCTGAGCGCCCCAGAATGATGCCGCCTGTGGGGAAGTCGGGTCCCGGCACATGCTCCATCAACTCTTCAAGCTCCATATCGGGTTTTTCGATAAGAGCGAGGGTTGCATCAATCACTTCCGCCGGGTTGTGGGGCGGAATGTTGGTGGCCATACCCACGGCAATGCCGGTGGCGCCATTGATAAGCAGGTTGGGGAAAGCTGCGGGCAGAACGGTCGGTTCCTGCTCGCTTTCATCATAGTTGGGCTGGAAATCAACCGTATCGCGGTCAATGTCGTTCAGCAGGAAGGTGGCAGCCTTGGCCAGCCGCGCTTCCGTATAACGCATGGCCGCCGGGCTATCCCCATCCACGGAACCAAAGTTCCCCTGCCCGTCAATCAGCTTGACGCGCATGGACCAGGACTGCGCCATACGAACCATGGCATCGTAAATGGAGGAGTCACCGTGCGGGTGGTATTTACCCATCACGTCACCCACCGCACGGGCCGATTTGCGGTAGGGTTTATCGTGCGTGAAGCCACTTTCATGCATGGCGTACAGAATACGCCGATGCACCGGCTTCAGGCCGTCTCGCACATCAGGCAGGGCACGGCTGACAATCACCGACATCGCATACGCGAGGTAGGAGGAGCGCATCTCCTCCTCAATGGTGACAGGCAGAAGGTCAGAAGGCTCCGGCGATCCCGGCTGGTCAGAAATCTCGGTCAAGGTCCATCCGTCTTGTCATGCCGCGCGCCTGAAGGAATGAGGCGCGCCTGAAAACTGTTGTGCGCCGGGCCGCTGAACCGGGCAAAACCCGGCCTGTACAGCAGTCTGGCTGTGAGGGTCTTTCTTCTAGCACACAAAGGCGAACGCACATAGGGCTACCCCATCTCTCACGCGCCAAAGCGCGCAATGGGGCTTGTTTTGCGGCAGCACAGCAGCCATCCTCCCCTTCAGGGCGTTCTTCTCGCCCCAAGACAAGGATGACCTCCATGCGCCTTCTTCTGGCCCTGCTTTTACCGTGGCTTCAGTTCTTCACCATCGGGCGTCCCTTCGCGGGCCTGATCTGTCTGGTGTTGCAGGTAACGATCATTGGCTGGATTCCGGCAGCCATCTGGTCCGTTTACGCTCTGAGCCAGTATAAGACCGACCAGAAAATTGCCCGGATGGGAAAGTAATAAAGCCACTGTGGTTACATTCCGGATTAGTTTGAGGCCCTCATGACTGCCCGTGCAATTCTTGCTGCCTCATCCAGCCTCCCGTCGCAAAACGGGCTGCCTCTTTGTTAGCTAAGGAAAGCAAAAGCCCCTCGCGGCAGGCACAAAAAAAGGACGCCGAAGCGCCCTTTTCTGCTGTTGTGGCCTCATAACAAAAGCCGCAACAGATGATCACTTTTGAAAAGCCTGCTGGGCTTAGCGCCCGGTGAGGATCTTTTCCACCAACTGACCGACGGTTGGCACAAACCCGTTGGAATAGAACGGGTCAGTTGCAAAGCGCCATGCGTTGGTGCCGCCAAACATCAGGTTGTGATCTATGATGTCTTCCGCATCCGGGCCGTTGGCATGCGCCACGATCTGAAGCGTCTTCTGAATACAGAAGGAGCGCGGATCAGCCTTGTGCCCGTTGGTGTAATTGGGGCCGCGCTGGCTCCAATTGGAGAACTTACATTCAGACAGGCACCCCATGCAGGCGACCTGATCTGCCATGATTTCCCGCGCACGGTCTGGCGTGACAAAAATAAGCGTGGAATCCGGTGTGCGCATGGCTTCAAAAAAGCCTTCTGCTTCCCACCCGCGAATACGCTCAAAATCTTCCGCCGCAACAAACACTTCACGCTTACGCGCGCCCACGCCGTAAGGCACCTGATGCGCACCCAGCGGTTCGGGAGAAAACGCAACCTGCCGTTCAGACCGGCCACGCAGTTCCTGAAGGAAGCTGTTATTGACTGCTGAAGAATAGAAACCTGTGGGGGAGAAGCGGTTGAGGTACACGTCTCCCTTTTTCAGGGTCAGCAGCCGATCTTTCCACGCCTGCGGAATGGGGCTTTCCTTGGTCAGCAACGGACGTGTGCCGAACTGAAAGACAATCGGGCCGAGTTCCGGATTATCAATCCAGTCTTCCCATTCTTCCAGCCACCACACGCCGCCCGCCATGATGATGGGCGTGTTATCCAGACCAAAAGAGCGCATGAGCTTGCGCAGAGCCGCAACCCGCGGATAGGGATCTTCCGGATTCAGCGGGTCTTCCGTGTTGGAGAGGCCGTTATGGCCGCCAGCCCGCCACGGATCCTCATACACCACGCCGCCCAGCAGATCAGACGCCTTGCTGTAGGCCCGCTTCCACAACGCATTGAAGGCACGTGCGGAAGACACGATGGGATAGTAGTACACCCCATACGTGGCTGCAATTTCCGAGAGGCGATACGGCATACCCGCGCCGCAGGTCAGGCCGTGAATCAGCCCTTTTGCGCCGTCAAGAACGCCGGTAATCACCCGTTCGGCAGAGCCCATTTCCCACAGGATATTGGCGTGGATGCGGCCTTTGCCGCCTGCCATCTCGTGCGCGATGCGCGCCTGCGCAATCCCGCCCCGAATAGCGTAGTCTACCAGTTCTTCATGCCGTTCCCGCCGGGTGCGGCCATGATAGATCTGAGGCACGGGATTTCCGGCCTCATCATAACTGTCCGCATTGACGATCGAGACCGTACCGGCCCCGCCCGCCGCAGCCCATGCTCCGGCTGAAGCACCTGTGGATACGGAAACGCCCTTGCCGCCTTCAACCAGCGGCAGGACATCTGCGCCCCCCATGCGAACTGCGTTGATCGCCTTCATTGCTGTCCTATCGTTCTGCTTAATCAGCGCTGCTGTGCAAAGCACCCCTTGGGGGATGCTTATTCAGCATCCCGACGGGGAGCCCGCGCAGGCTTTGCGCCCACGGTTTCTGTGATATCGGCTCCGGTTTCCTGATCGACAACGCGCATGGACAGCTTAACTTTCCCGCGATCATCAAAGCCAATCACTTTGACCTTCACGGCATCGCCCTGCTTCACAACATCGGTGGTCTTGCCCACACGGCCCTGAGACAGTTCAGAGATGTGAACCAGCCCATCACGCGCGCCCAGGAAGTTCACGAACGCACCGAAATCAGCCGTCTTGACGACTTTGCCGTCATAAATGCGGCCCAGTTCCGGTTCAGCCACAATCCCGTTGATCCGTTCGATGGCCTTGTTGGCCTGATCGTCAGACATCGCAGCGATGGTGATCGTGCCATCATCTCCGATATCGACCTTCGCACCCGAATATTCAACGATCTCACGAATAACTTTACCGCCTGAACCAATCACATCACGGATTTTTTCGCGCGGCACGGTCAGGGTGGTGATCTTGGGAGCTGTGGAGGACACATCCGTCCGGCCTTCCGTCAGCGCCTTGCTCATTTCACCCAGAATGTGCAGGCGGCCATCACGGGCCTGACCCAGCGCAATCTTCATGATTTCCGGCGTGATGGACGTGATCTTGATGTCCATCTGCAGGGCGGTCACGCCCTGTTCTGTGCCCGCTACCTTGAAGTCCATGTCACCCAGGTGATCTTCATCGCCCAGAATGTCAGACAGAACGGCAAAGTTCTTGCCTTCCTTGATCAGACCCATGGCAATGCCAGCCACCGGGCGCTTCAACGGCACACCGGCATCCATCAGCGCCAGGGAGCTACCGCACACCGTGGCCATGGAGGAAGAGCCGTTGCTTTCCGTGATTTCAGACACAACGCGCAGGGTGTACGGGAAATCCTTGCGGCTGGGCAGCAGCGGGTGAATGGCGCGCCATGCCAGCTTGCCATGCCCGATTTCACGACGGCCAGGAGACCCGATACGGCCACATTCCCCAACGGAGAAGGGAGGGAAGTTGTAGTGCAGCAGGAAGTTGGTGCGATATTCGCCTTCCAGCGCGTCAATCACCTGTTCATCCTGTGCGGTGCCCAGCGTGGTGACAACCAGCGCCTGCGTTTCCCCACGAGTGAACAGGGAGGACCCGTGCGCACGCGGCAGAATGCCCACTTCAGACACGATGGGACGAACCGTTACCAGATCACGGCCATCAATACGCAGGCCGGTTTTCAGCACGGCGGTGCGAACCACATCGGCTTCAAGGTCTTTCAGCATCGGCTTGGCAGCGTCAACGTCCAGTTCCTCGGCGGCCAGCTTTTCAAGGATGGCTTCCTTGGCAGCGCCAATCTTTTCGTAGCGCGCCTGCTTCACCTTTTCCTTGTAGGCATCAGCAATCAGCTTGCGGCCAACCTTGTCCACACGGGTGCGGAGCTTCTGTTCTTCCTTGGACGCTTCCGGCAGATCCCACGGGGCTTTGGCAGCGTGTTCAGCCAGAGAGATGATGGCTTCAATCACCGGCTGGAAGGCTGTGTGACCAAAGGTAACGGCTTCCAGCATCACGTCTTCAGACAGTTCTGATGCTTCGGATTCCACCATCAGCACGCCTTCTTCCGTGCCAGCCACCACCAGATCAAGGGCAGCGTCCTTCATCTGCTCAAGGGTGGGGTTCAGAATGAACGCGCCATCCTTGTAGCCGACACGGGCTGCGGCAACCGGGCCAAAGAAGGGAATACCAGACAGCGTCAGTGCTGCGGAACAGCCGATCAACGCCGGAATGGAGGGATCGTTCTCCATATCGTGCGTCAGCACCGTGGCGATAACCTGCACCTCGTTGCGGAACCCTTCGGGGAACAGCGGACGAATGGGGCGGTCGATCAGGCGGGAGACCAGCGTTTCGTTTTCAGACGGACGGCCTTCACGCTTGAAGAAGCCACCGGGAATCTTGCCAGCAGCGTAGGCTTTTTCCTGATAGTTGACAGTCAGGGGGAAGAAGTCCTGACCGGCCTTGACGTTCTTGGCACCAACGGCGGTGCACAGCACAACGGTTTCACCATAGGTGACAACCACGGCGCCATCAGCCTGACGGGCGATCTTGCCGGTTTCCAGCACCAGCGGGCGACCGGCCCATTCAATTTCCTTACGATAATACTTAAAATCAATACTCATACTGTTCCAACTTTCATTCCAGATCAAAAGCCACAGAACAGGCGGGAAAGAACCGAAGGGAGCGGACAGCGCCTCGGACGGCATGGAGACTGGCGGCTATACCACCCAGGCGCCATGTGGTCGGAAACGCCGTGGCCCGCCGGGATCAGACTCCCGCGCTCACAGCCTGTGGCGAACGTGTTTAGCATCCAGCCTAACGTGCTGACATGCAAGGGGTTACGGCAAAACCGTGCCCCGAAGAGAACGCAAAGGGTGCCGCCTGACCAGCAGGCGGGCACCCTTTGCTTCGCACTCTTAGCGGCGCAGGCCCAGACGGGCGATCAGCGCTTCATAGCGTGCAACGCTCTTGCCGCGCAGGTAGTCCAGCAGGCTACGACGACGGCCAACGAGGATCAGCAGACCACGGCGGGAATGGAAATCCTTCGCGTGGGTTTTCAGATGCTCGGTGAGGTTGTTGATCCGCTCGGTCAGAATCGCAACCTGGACTTCCGGGGAACCGGTATCGGTCGGGGTCGTCTGGTATTCGCTAATCAGCGCCGTGCGGCGTTCAGCAGTAATCGACATCACATGTCTCCATAAAAAAAGATCAGGTTCACAGAATCCGCACGGGGCGCAGCAGCCCATCTTCCAGGCGGCAGATCCCCAGTACGCGCCCCCCTTCCATGGCCCGAACAGGCTCACCTTCTTCGGTCTGGGGAATGCGTCCCATCAGATCGACAAGGCTCAGCGCCTGCCCGTGCAGCAGGGAAGCAGCTTCATCAGCGGTCAGGGCCAGCGCCGGGATGTCGGCCAGCGCGGTCGCGACCGGACGCAGCAGCTCCGGTGAGGCATGCGCGTTGTCGTCGTTCGGGGCGATTTTGTCCAGTGTTATTGCGTCTGCCTCAGTAAAAGGCCCCACGCGCAGGCGCCTGAGCGCGATTATATGGCCAAGAGTGCCGCAGGCCAGCGCCACATCACGCGCCAGCGCGCGCATGTACACCCCTTTGCCGGATTCGACCTCAAAGATGGCCGTATCCTGATCCACCCGTTCGACCAGTTCAAACCGGTCCACCCGTGCCGGACGCGGCGGCAGTTCCGGCGGTCGACCATCACGCGCCATGTCATAAGCGCGCTCCCCTGCCACCTTGAGGGCGGAGAACACGGGGGGCACCTGCATGATATCCCCTGTCAGGGCAGGCAGAGCGGCACGCAGTTCGTCATCCGTGGGGCGCACGTCAGAATGGCCGGTCACATTGCCGTCCGCATCATCGCTGTCACGCGATTCACCCAGCTTCAGGGTAAAACGGTAAATCTTGGTGCCATCCATCACGTAAGGCACGGTTTTGGTGGCTGTGCCAAACGCCAGAGGCAGCAAGCCGGTGGCCAGCGGGTCCAGCGTGCCGCCATGCCCCACTTTCTGGGCATCAAACAGCCGTTTGGCGCGCCCCACCACCTGCGTGGAGGTCATGCCTGTAGGTTTATCAACAATCAGCCAGCCGTTTATCGGCCTGCCCCGTCTGCGTCGCATGGGAACTCCCGTTTCAACAGGCGCTCTCCGGCCTTGCGGCTCAGAACAGGCACCATCACACCAAATTGCATCCGGTTTGCACAACCGGCAGAACCGCGCTGCATCTAACCGACAGCCGCGCCCGCGGCAATGGCGCACGGCCTGTTTGCCAGCCGTTCGCAAGACCCGGCCCAGCCACCCAACACCCCATGCAAGGTGAGCGCCTGAAATATCCAGACCATTTTAGCAGGCCAGCCGCGCGCGCGGGCAGGACTGGTCAGCCCTGTCATCGTGCCGTAATGTTGCCACACACCATGACTGATCATTCAAACGCATCATCCTCCTCCGCCAGCCAGACACCCCGGGCCGCACCCCATTGGGATCTGGACATGCGCACAGGCACCCCCTGCCTGCATGTGCAGGGTGACTGGACGGTGCAGAATGGCGGAATGGCTCCCTTCCCCACCGATGGGCTGAACCAGACCCATCAGGGCCAGACGCTGCAAATAGACACCACTGGCCTACAACAGTGGGATTCCGCGTTCATTACCTTCCTGTGGGATGTCAAACAGGCGGCGGGCCATGCCGGACTGACGTTTGACCCCACACATCTGCCAGAACCCGCCCAACGCCTGCTGGCGTTGCTGCCAGAACAGCCAGCCGCCAAGCCCGCTGGCCCCGGCCCCAAACCACCATTGCTGGAACGGGTGGGGGATATCACCCTCAACACGCTGACAGAAACCGGCACCGTGGCCGAACTGGCGGAAGAAACCACCAAGGGCGCGCTGAAAACCGTAACCGGCAAAAGCGGGATGCGGCTGAAGGATCTGGCCACCGATATCTGGAATGCCGGGCCATCCGCGCTGCTGATTGTGGGTGTGGTGAATTTTCTGGTGGGCGCCATTCTGGCCTTTGTGGGGCTGGTGGAACTGCGCCGCTTTGCAGCCGAGATCTATGTGGCCAATCTGGTGGGCATTGCCTGCGCCCGCGAGATTTCAGCCATCATGACCGCCATCATCATGGCGGGGCGCACCGGCGGCGCGTATGCGGCCCGCATCTCCACCATGCTGGGCAATGAGGAAATTGACGCGCTACAGGTGTTTGGCATTCCGGTGTCCACCTACATTCTGCTGCCGTCCATCCTCTCGCTCGCGCTGATGATGCCGCTTTTGTATCTGTATGGCACGCTGATCGCCATTCTGGGCGGGTTTGTAGTGGCCATGAGCATGATGAGCGTATCCGCCATTGGCTACTGGACCACCACGTTTGATGGTGTGGCCCTGCATGAATTTGTGTTCGGCTTTGTGAAATCCTTCTTTTTCGCCAGCTTTATTGCGCTGGCGGCCTGCCGTGTGGGCCTGAAGGCCGGGCGGAGTGCGGCGGATGTGGGCATTGCCGCCACCCGCGCGGTGGTGATCGGCATTGTGGGGATTATCGCCATGGATGCGGTTTTCGCGGTTATCGCGAACGCACTGGACATTTGACATGACCGAGCCTGACACCCTGATTTCCGTGCGCGATCTGACCATTGCCTTTGGCCCCAAGGTTATTCAGCAGAACGTTTCCTTTGATCTTAAACGCGGTTCCATTTTTGCCGTGATGGGCGGTTCGGGCTGCGGCAAGAGCACGCTGCTGAAAAGCATGATCGGCCTTTTGCGCCCCACCTCCGGCCAGATTCTGGTGGGTGGAGAAGATTACTGGGCACAGAACGAAAAGCGCCGCACGGAGCTGAACCATCGCTATGGCGTGCTGTTTCAGAGCGCCGCGCTGTGGAGTTCCATGACGGTGGGGGAAAACGTGGCCCTGCCCATGGAAATGTTCACAGACCTGACGCCAGAAGTGATCCGGCGGCTGGTAGAGCTCAAACTGGGCTTTGTGGGCATGGAGCAGGCCATTGACCTGATGCCATCTGAAATTTCCGGCGGCATGCGTAAACGGGCCGGGCTGGCCCGCGCCATTGCGCTGGAGCCGGACATCCTGTTTTTTGATGAACCCTCCGCCGGGCTGGACCCCATTACCTCCGCCCGGCTGGATGATCTGATCCTGACCCTGCGGGATGGGCTTGGCGCGACAATTGTGATTGTCAGCCACGAACTGCCCAGCCTGTTCAAGATTGCGGATGACGGCATCTTTCTGGATGCCCGCACCCACACCCCCATTGCCCGTGGGTCTCCGCGGGATCTGCGCGACCACAACACCATTCCTGAAGTGGTGGCATTCATGAACCGTAAGGCGGACATCGCTCCTGCCTCTGAGACAAAGGGCTGAAGCAGCATGGCTGAAGGCACAAACCGGAAAACCCTGATCGGCGCGTTTGTGATAGGCGGCGGCTTACTGGGGCTGGCCATCATCATGCTGTTCGGGCACATGCGCTTTTTCACCCCCTCGCGGGAGGCTGCAGTGGTGTTTCAGAACTCCATTACGGGTCTGGCCGTGGGCGCACCCGTCAACTTCCGTGGTGTGAAGGTGGGGTCTGTCAAAAGCATCACGCTGCGTTTTGATCCGCTGGACCACAAAGCCTACATTCCCGTTGTGCTGACCCTTGAGCCGGACCAGATCCACGTGGTGCGCGATGTACCGGGGGACACCAAGGTGCGGGTGCAGGACATGATTGCCAACGGCCTGCGCGCGGAACTGAACCTGCAAAGCTTTGTAACCGGGCAATCCAACATCGAACTGGATTTTGACAAGTCCGCCCCTGCTGTCCTGCACCCACGCATTACGGATCTGCCGGAAATTCCCGCCCGCCTGTCCACCATGGAAAAGCTGAAGGACACGCTGGGCCAGCTTCCCGTGAAGGATATTGCCCACCACGCGGATGATACGCTGCGCTCTATCCAGTCCCTTAGTGACAAGCTGAACGATGATCTGCCGCCGTTGATCGCCAGCATGAAAGTCACGACCGACCGCTCGCATGACACAGTGCAGGCTGCCACCCAGGCGATCCGCGACCTTCAGAGCAAGCTGGATATCACGCTCTCCAAAATGGACACGCTGCTGGAAACCGGCACCACACAGCTAAGCGGGCGTGGGGCAGATATCCACGCCACCATGCTGTCCGCCACCAAAGCGCTGGACAGCCTGCAGGGCATTATCTCTCCGCGCTCGGCTGATCGGGCCAATCTGGACGCTGCCCTGCGGGATATTGCTTCCGCTGCTGCCTCCCTGCGTGGCTTTGCCAGTGATGTTGAACGCAACCCGCAACTTCTGCTGATGGGACGCCGTCCATGATGTTTTCCGCCCGCCGTCTGGCCTTTACCGCCCTTACAGCCTGCGCCCTGCTTTCAGCCTGTGCCTCGCCCCCGTTGCGGCTCTACACCCTTGGCATGCCCTCCGATCAGGAAGTGCGGCAGCCGCACCTGTCCTCCCGCGCCACCACCATTCAGATCAGCCGCGTGGTGATTCCGGATTATCTGGATTCTCAGGACATGGTGCTGCGCAATGGGGAAGAAATTGTGCGCAGCCCGAAATCCCGTTGGGCGACACGCCTTTCCCTTGGCATGACGGACCTGATTACCAACGAGATCGCCAACTCCCACCCCAATGAACTGATTACGGATCAGCCGTTGGTGGACGTGGCCACGCTGCGGGTGCAGGTCAACATTTCCCGCTTTGATGTGGATGCCAACGGGCAGGCCGTGCTGGATGCAAACTGGGCTGTTCTGCCGCAGGACCCCAACAAGCCGCTGATTCGTGACCGTGCACATCTGACCG
>NZ_LHZQ01000210.1 GCF_001580915.1 Acetobacter tropicalis
CTGCGCGGTGTCACCCCCTGCTTCTGCAAAGCCTGCACGCACAACATGGCCGTGTAACCAGCCGTTCCCACCGCCATGGCCTGCCGGGGGGTAAATGCTTCCGGCAAGGGAACAAGCCATTCACCCGGCACCCGAGCACGGCCTGCCAGACCACCCCAATGTTTTTCTCCTACCCCGTACCCGTTCAGCAGCACTTTCTGCCCAACAGAAAAAGCGGGATTGCTGGAGGCTTCAACCGTGCCTGCAAAATCAATGCCGGGGACCATGGGGTAAGACCGAATAATCGGCCCCTTGCCAGTAAGGGCCAGCGCATCCTTGTAGTTGAGGGTGGACCACTCCACCCGCACCGTCACATCTCCTTCGGGCAACTGATCGTCTGGCAGGTGGCGCAGAACAACAGACGGAGTGCCCTCCGCAGTCTTCTCCACAAGGTACGCATCGAACATGCTGTTTTTCTTTCCTGGGGTCTGAAGGCGATTCTGACCTGCATCTGAGGCCATTGGCCCATCATGCGCAAAACACGTCCTGTTTACGGACGCACACCCTGCCACAACGCGCCGCAAAGGACCAGGATACACCCCCCTCTTTAAAGAAGGTAAATGACCACTGTCTGACCCGAATGTGAAGAAAAACACCACCTCCCCCATCCAGGCCAGCAGTTGTTATCTTTTGACCACCATCTGACAAAAGAACGGGCGCAGGAGAATAGAGAGGGAAAAATCTCCCGGTAATCCGCCTGCTGCGCAAGGCAAAAGAAACTAGGCGGCAGGAGCCACACAAGTTATAGCTTACGGGATATTTCCATTTTTCTCTCGTTTGTAGAGTTTTCTCTTGATCCTGTTCCTGCTGGGCATTCTGGCCCTTGTCCTGCTGATTGCGGTCAGCATCCTGATTTCCCTGTCCGAGATTTCCTTCGCGGCAGCGCGGGAAGTCAGGCTTCGCTCCCGTGCGGAGGCAGGAGACAAGCGTGCGCAGGCCTTCCTGGCCCTGCGTCGCAACAGCGGGCAGGTGATGACCGTTCTTCAGATCTGCCTGAACGGGGTTGGTATTCTGGGTGGTATTGTCAGTTCGGAAATGCTGGCGCCCCCCAGTGCGGCTCTGTTGATGCAATGGGGCCTTTCCTCCGGGCTGGCGCAGAATCTGGGGTCAGCTTTCAGCTTCGTGTTGGTGACAGGCGTGTTTGTCCTGTTTGCTGATCTGCTCCCCAAACGGGTGGCCATGAACGCGCCGGACAAGGTAGCGTTGGCCATTGGGTGGTTCCCCAAATTCGCGCTGCGGGCGCTCTACCCATTTGTCTGGATTTTCTCCAAGGTATCCGATGCTGTTCTGCGGGCCCTGAAAATTCCTGCGGCCTCAGCCGTGGAGCCGGTCACACCGGAAGATCTACGCGCCATTCTGGCCGCAGGCACGGCCTCTGGCGTGTTGCTGGAGCAGGAACACCAGATGATCCAGAACGTGCTGGGCCTGCAGGATCGTTCCGTTACCTCCGCCATGACCCCGCGTGATGAAATTGTGTATCTGGACGTGCAGGACACAGCCCAGAGCAACCATGAAAAAGTACGGGCCAAACCATATTCCCGCTACCCGCTGTGCAATGGCGGACTGGATACGGTTATTGGCTCCATCCGCTCTGAAGACGTGCTTGCGTCCGTGGTGGACCCCTCCATCACGCCTGTCGCTGGCGAGATTGCGTTACCCAACCCTATTTTCCGGATGCGGCGTGATGTGCTGTCCGTGCCGGAAACCCTGAACCTGTGGGATACGCTGGCCCAGTTTGATACCCATGGCGTCGGCTTTGCCCTGATTGTGAATGAATATGGGCTTGTGGTGGGGTTGATCACCTTCAAGGATATCATGGGGGCGCTGATGGATGGTCTGGCCAACCCCTTTGAGGAACAGGCCATTGTGCGCCGGGATGAAAATTCCTGGCTGATTGACGGTGCCGCCCCTATTGGCGATGTGATGCGCGAGTTGCATCTGGTCGAACTGCCTGACAGTGCCCAGTTTGATACCATCAGCGGCTTTGTCATGCATCGCCTGCGCCGCATGGCCCGCAAAACAGACCGGGTTGATGAAAGCGGTTTCCGGTTTGAAGTGGTGGACGTAGAAGGCTTCCGCATCAACCAGCTTCTGGTGACCCGCCTTTCCTGACGGGCTATCAACCGGATTTTTGCAGGAAAACCGGGAGCCTATTGCCCCTTATTTGCAGGTCTCCCTCCAAGCCCCTTACACTAGGCTTTTTCCGCGTCTGCTGTCTGGTGCCATGCGTTTTTCCTTCCTGCCGTCCCTACGTTTCCTCCCATCCGGAGTATGCTCTGCTGCGCATCTTTCGGTGCTGCTCCTTCTCTCCATGCTTGTTGCTTCGCTCACGCCTCAGGCTCAGGCTCAGGCTCAGGCTCAACTGGCACCTGAAAGGGGGGCTGTCCTCAAGCGGGTCATTCTGGTCACCCGCCACGGCATTCGCAGCCCGACCCAGACACCCGAAGCCCTAAAGGCCAACACAGGCGTTACGTGGTCTGCATGGCCGGTGCCCCCGGGGCAATTAACAGAACATGGCCGCACGGATGTGGCACAAATGGGCACCTTTCTGGGCCATTATTACCATGCTCTTCTTTCCGAAGGAGGCAGAGCCTGTGCGCCCACTCTTTTTGTGTGGGCCGATGCGGCTGACACCCGCACGCGGGAAACCGGCAATGTTCTATCAAAAACCCTGAGCGCGGGATGCCTGCAAACGGCAGCCTCTCTCCCTGCCGGGCAGAAAGATCCTCTTTTCAATGCTTTGGCCAGTGGACATGAAACACTTGAAAAGCAGACGGTTTTAACCACGCTCGGGCAAACCCTGCCTCCTGATCAGCCCCCTCCTAAGTCTGCGCAGACGGCATCCGCTCACTTACAAAGCCTTTTTGCTCCCCAGGGATGCGGGAAACCCGGAAGTGTCTGTTTTTCCGCTCCGGCCCAGCTTTCATGGAAAAAAGGGGCTCCACATGTCACAGGCGGCATGGCCCTCGCCTCTACCGTTTCTGAAAACCTACTGCTGGAATACTGTCAGGGTCTCCCTCCTACCGTGCAGACTGCTATCCCGCCAGCAGACAACGCCTCTGCCGGCACTGCACCGCAAACATCTCCCGCCAACCCAGATCAAGCGGCTCTGGTGGCCTCTGTTCTGCCTGCCCATACGTACCAAAGCCATCTCACCCGGCGCCTCCCAGTCATTGCCATCCCGCGCGGGAGATATCTGGCAGATGCCCTCACCAGTTTGCTGTCGGAACATGCAACGCCCCTCCCAAATGGCGATACCATTCCAGCCTCTGCCCGCATGGTTGTTTTTGTCGGACATGACACAACGCTTGATATGCTGGCGACGCTGTTCGGGCTGGACTGGGCGTTCACAGACCAGCCAGACCCGACCGCACCGGATACCACTCTGGGCTTTGAACTCTGGCAGGACGCAAAAGGCCTTCCGTTTGTGCGGTTTGTTGTTTTCCACCAGAGCCTAGAGCAACTCCGTATCGGAAGTCCGGTTGAAAACCGGGTGGACAGTGGGCAACCTGCCATTTTGCGGAGTGCATTGTGCCCTGACACTCCAAAGGTGGAAAAATGCACGCCCGCAATTCTGGCCCGTAGTGTGTATGCAGAAGAAAGCCACTTGCTCCAGAAGCCTCTTTGAATGTCCTCTATCCCCGAAGCTGAGGTGGAGAGTTGAGTGAACTTTCAGCACTATCCTGCGTTTAATGAATGTTATTTGGAGAGGGTCGCGTTGCCTTAAAAAAGCTAAATTAATCTGATACTTCGCTACCAACTAAACACTAAGAGTAAGACCAATGAAACTTGGACATGCCGCTTTTTTCCTGGTTCCTGCACTGCTTCTGGCTGCGTGCGCGGAAACCCCTATGGGCCCCACCGCCATGGTGCTGCCGGGACCGGGTAAAGACTATGCCACATTCGCGCAGGAACAGAATTTCTGCCGTTCTCAGGCTTCCAGCAGCGTAAGTGGACAGGCAGAACGCCAGAATCACCGTGCCCTTTACGGTGGGCTCGCCGCCACGGCTCTGGGTGCCGGGTTGGGTGCCGCTGCAGGCGGAGGCGTGGGTGCCGGAATTGGTGCCGGTGCCGGTGCATTGGCCGGAACGGCTGGTGGTGGTGCCTACTCCAATTCCCGCCAAGGCAGCATTCAGCAGCAGTATGACAACGCATATGTTGCCTGCATGATTGCTTACAAAAACGTGCTTCCGGCGCGGAACTACTAAAACCACCCTCCCTGAACCGCGTTCTGCCCACGCTGCGGAACGAAGGTTTTATGGCTGAAAGCCCCGCTTTGCCGGGGCTTTTTGCTGTCTACTGCCTTCTGATCCTTGCACGACCATGGGCGACATCCGTTGCCCTGTGCAAAGTCTCTTGCCATATCCCTCGGCTTGCAGGAGTCTTTTCAGCATGAGCGCTCATCCTTACCCTTCCCACGTTGCCGCCGTTATCCTTGCAGGGGGCAAAGGCATGCGTATGGGAGGATGTGACAAACCCCTTCTTGCGTTGAATGAGGAACCTCTCCTTACGCACCTGATCCGTAAACTCGCCCCCCAGTGCGCAACGCTGGCCCTAAGTGCCAATGGAGATGCCGCCCGGTTCGCACCCTGGGGCATACCGGTTCTGCCAGACACGTTAGATGAACGCGGCCCGCTGGCCGGTGTTCTGGCTGGACTGCAATGGGCCAGAACGCAGCAGTGCGATACCGTGTTGACTGTGCCAGGAGACACCCCGTTTATTCCCGCAACGCTGGTTGAGCGTTTGCTGCCTGCACCCGCTGTTGCTGTCTCTAGCGGGAGAGAACACCCACTGGTAGCAACATGGCCCACAAGCTGCCTTGAGCGGTTACAGGACTGGCTGGCACAGCCACCGTCCCCTCACATGCTACGGGTGCGGATGTTTGCCAGAACTCTTGGCGTGCGCCATGTGACATTTGCGGGCCACGCTCCTGATCCGTTCTTCAACATCAATACGCCAGAAGACTATGCCTCTGCATGCCGCATGATTGAAAAAGGACTGATCAATGAGTGACCCACTCGTGATCTCTTGGCCAGCCGAAAAACTGACTGACACAGACTGCACGTCTACCCACCTGAGTCTGGCGGATGAGACCCCGGTGGGGTTTGTTTTCAACAGCGTGCCATATGCTGTGATGATGGCGACAAAAGAGCATCTTGAAGATTATGCTTTTGGTTTTTCCATAACAGAACGGCTGGTCTCTACACCTGCGTCCATTCGCTCCGTACGCGTGGAAGAGGCCGAAGATGGCGTGACGCTGCATCTTTCCATAGCGGGTGAGGATTTCAGACGTCTTCTCCAATCACGCCGGGCCATGACCGGCCGTACAGGATGTGGTATCTGCGGCAGTGATGATCTGAAAAGCCTGCATACGCAACTTCCAAAAGTGCCGGCCGCGCCTCCTGTTTCCCTCAAAGCCATACAGAAAAGTCTGACGGAACTTGCCAGCCATCAGGCTTTGAACGCACAGGTCCATATGGTGCATGGCGCAGCGTGGTGTGATGACACTGGTGCTGTAAAGTTGATACGGGAAGATATTGGCCGTCATAACGCACTGGATAAACTGATAGGCGCAGGCTTGCGGCAAAAGGCTGATTTTTCCTCAGGGTTTTGTGTTATTACCAGTCGCTGCTCTTATGAAATGGCACAAAAAGCCATTATGGCGGGTTTTACAACGCTGGTCGCTATTTCCGCCCCCACCGTACGAGCCCTAAATCTGGCAAAAGAGGCCGGCCTGACCATTGTTGGTCTGGCGCGGCCTCCTGCACAGTTCTTATTTACCGGCGCAGTAGGATGACACAGAACACCTGCATCATCCTTTTTAAATCGACAGAATTTTAGAAACCGGCCTGAACACGGGCAGCAACAGAGTTACCCGTGCGTCCATAAATGTTGGTAGCCTGCTCGCTGCGAGACACGATGAAGTGGCTGAAATCAAGCATCAGACGGAAGTGACGGTTGGGATACCAGTTCAGGCCGCCCGTCCATACTGTCTGCTGGCCACCACGGATCACGTTCTTGGCGTTTGCATCGCCCAGGTTACTGTTCAGGTCGATCACGCTGTAATGACCCACAACTTCAAGCGCGCCCCAGTGGTTAAGAGCGGGATTGAATTCCTCATTATCTTTCACACCAGGAGCAGTAAATGCACCGCTCTTCTCGCTATACATACGCGGTGTGCCGAAAATTGTGTAAGCCGCTGAACCATACCAGCCCTGGAACCCGGCAGATTTCAGGCCAGCACCTTCGCGCTGAACACCGACATGATAGTATTCACCCTTTACAAGCAGCCGATCCCAACGCACCCCCAGTTCAGGTCCTGCTGCCCAAACCTGAGACGCATGGTTGATGGCACCCGTTGCCGCAAGGTTTGCTTCACCAATATCAAATTCCGGACGCTGCCCAAAAGATGTAGAGCGGGAACAGGAGGTAGCCGAACCAGAGGTGGACGAGGCAGCATTACACGCCAGACGAAAAGCGGAAATGCCTGATGCCCCTACGTGAACATCCCAATCTTTCGTGGCAACCGGACGACCGGCAACACGCAATGTGGCCCCTGTCTGGCTATCCATGGTGGTGCCGCTGCCGCCACCATAATAGGTGGAGCTGCTGTCAGACGCGTTGCGGTGGCCCCATTCCTGTCCGGTAAAGTAGCCTGCAATCCACCAACGTTTTTCGTAATGCAGAGCACCCACGCTGAAGCGTGCGTCACCCGCCGCAATGTTACGAACCATGTCGGTAATGCTGGGACGTTCAAGGGTGAAGAAGTCGTTGGAGCTTTCAGAATCTTCTTCAGTAACGCGGGGCTGGAAGTAACCAACCGTCAGGATAGTATTCCGCAAACCTGTGTAGTTCAGGTTTCCTTCATACAGGCCAACATAACCATCATTATGGTTGGCCCCGAAATCTGGCGTGACAGCCGCAACAAAGTTTTTATAGCGGAAGGTGAACGGAATACGCAGACGCCGCATATTACTTGTAAAGCTGTTAAATGCGCCACGCCCTTCACCCCGGCGAGGGCCTGCATTAAAGAAGCCGCCAAAATCTTCATGAAATGCCAGACCAATGGACAGCGCATAAGCTGCATCTTCCGTGGCTATGGTAAAGCGGCCTTTTGGAAAACCGATGATCATACCACCGACATGTACGTCTTCCTCACCGGCCGTAGCCGCCCGGAATGATTTCCAGGACATAATGTCCCCACGGTCGCTCGTAGGGGTGCCAGACGTGGCAAGACGCAGCCTGTTTGCGCGGGGAATTGGCTCAGCAAACTTCACTCTCGGATCAATCGGACCGGAGGCAAGCATGCGGGGGTTGGCATGGGTGTTCTGAACAGATGCCGTGCCGGTATGCTCCTGCCTGTGGGCACTTGCCTCACTACGGGCCAGACGCACTTTCAGCGTGGAAATCTGCCCCATCATTTCCTTGCGCATTTGCGCCATTTCTACACGGAGCGCACGGATCTGCGCATCATCCGAAGGAGACGCCAAAGCAGATGATGATGCTGCGCTGCTCAGCAGAAAAGAAGCAAACGCAAAAGAAGAAACAACAGCTTTACAACGCATCAGGCCATTCCCTGAGAGAAGACGATGAGCGCTGAATACGTCGTATTCTGTTTCTTGTGCGTGATGGTTTCGTGATGGTTTCTTTACAGTTTTATGAAAAAGGGCCGTCTGATATTCAGACGGCCCTCACTTATTAAAATAACTTTTATTTATTAGGATAATCTAAAAAATAAGCGCTTATTTCCAGGAAGACAGAATGGCGCTTTTCACTGCCTGCGGCAGAGCCACGTAGTCAAGTTTGGCAGCAATGGCATCACCCTTTTCAAAGCTCCACGTAAAGAAGTTACGCACAGCTTTACCACGTGCGGCATCTTTGGGCGGAACCGGGGTCAGCACATACGTGGCGGACACGATGGGCCATGCGCCATGGCCTGCGGTATCCAGCAGATCAACAGCGAAGTGAGAGGCATTTTTCCAGTCAGCAGATTCAGCGGCATGCGCAAAGCTGGTCTGGTTGGCTTCAACATCTTCGCCCGCATGGTTGCGCAGCTTGATGGTGGTCAGGTGGTTACGGCTGGCGTAGGCATATTCAACATAACCAATAGCGCCTTCCGTATTCTGCACGGTAGCGGCAACGCCATCATTCCCACGGGCACCCAGACCACCGGGCCAGGAGATGGACGTGCCAGCACCCAGATTGTTTTTCCAGGAGTCAGAAGACCGGGCCAGATAGGATGTGAACACAAACGTGGTGCCAGAGCCATCAGCACGGTGGATCGGCGCAATGGCCAGATCCGGCAATGTTACGCCCGGGTTCAGGGCCGCTATTTTGGCATCATTCCATTCCGTGATGTCACCTGCATAAATACCGGCGAGCACATCACCACTCAGGCGCAGCGTATTGGCTTTCATGCCCGGAATGTTCACAACCGGCACAATACCGCCCATAACGGTGGGAAACTGGAACAAATGGGCAGACTCAATTTTCTGCGCATCCATGGGTGCATCAGATGCACCAAAATCCACCGTTCCTGCCAGAACCTGATTTTGCCCTGCGCTGGAGCCAACGCTTTGGTAATTAACTGTTACCCCAACAGCAGTTTTGGCGGCCTCGCTCCATGCTTCATAAATCGGTGCGGCAAAGCTGGAACCTGCCCCCGTTACGCTTTCAGCCATGGAGACGCCCGGCAATGCAGCGGCAAGGCTGGTTGCCGCAAGCAGAATAGCAAGAGGCCGGAATGAAAGATGCATTTCGGTATGATCCCTGAACATCATCAAAAAAACACAGCGAAGCTGCGTCTGCCCTCTCCCTTAAAGGGTCTGCCTCTTAAAAGGTAATGACGTATTCAAGACAGTTTTGTTACGTTTTTGTGACACCCGCCACCTGCCCGAGCGGAAGCCAGATTTTACAGGTTGTGCCTTCCCCCACAATGCTCTCCACCACAAACCGACCACCATGGCGGGTGATGATATGCTGTACAATAGCAAGCCCCAGACCGCTTCCCTGCACCACGGCAGATGTTTTGGGCACCCGATAGAACCGTTCCGTTAAACGTGGCAGATGCCGCGCGGCAATACCCGGCCCATTATCCGCCACCTGCAGAACAACGCCCGGCCCCGTTGGCCAGCCGCCACCCGATGGCACCTCGGCACAGCTTACTGTTATTTTCAGCGCGCTTTCCCGTCGGTCCTTGCCATGGCAGGCACCGTATTTCAGAGCATTTTCAACAAGGTTGATCAACACCTGCAACATCTGGTCTTCATCGCCCGCCACACACAGGTCCGGATTATCGGGGGGCACAACAACCAGTTCTGCTGTATTCTTCTGCCGAAACAGGATGCTCGTCTCGCTCTGGAGTCTGCTGCACAGTTCCACCAGCCGTATCTGCCCGCGCGGGCGCTGATGTTCCAGCATCTGCACACGGGAGAGGTACAGCAGACCATCAAGCAACCGCTGCATGCGACGGCCCTGCGCCGCCATGATACCCAGAAACTCCTTTTGGGCTTCCGGATCATCCGCTGCCGGGCCTTGCAGGGTTTCAATAAAACCCATCAGGGCTGCAAGCGGTGTTCGGAGTTCATGACTGGCAAAGGCGACGAAATCCGCATGCTGGCGTTCCGTGATCTCGGCCTCGGTCACATCATAAAGGACAACAAAGGTCAGCAGAACGGTGCGGCGTTCCTCGTTCCTTTCCTCTTCAGACGCAAAAATGTTCTTGGGAAATGCCTTTTTCTGGAAAAACCCCCGCACAATGCGATGCATGGGCACATCGAGAACAATGCGGGCTTCTTCTATTTCTTCCCCCCGGGTGGGGCTGCGCGTCGCCAGCCGATCCAACGCCCCCTGAAACGCCGGATGCCGTTCAATACTGCCTACGCTTTCTCCAAACTGTCGGTACGCTTGGGGGGAAGCATAAAGCTGGCGCCTGTCCTGATCGAGCACCAGGCTGGCTGCCGGGAGGGAAGACACCACCTGCTCCACAGCCATAAGCAGTCGCGCTCTGGCGGGAAGAAAGGGCGGAGGTTCCGGCAGTTTTTCTGGAACAGGGTCCTGACCACGCCGTAAAGCCAAGGCCGTCAGTCCGCTTGCCAGCAGACCTCCCGCCAACGCACCACCAGCCGCAAAAAGCAGGGCGTGCATCATGAGTCAGGCCAGTTCGGGCAATCGGACAAAATCAGTCCTGCGGCAGATCAAGCGCGTAACCGCGCGCCCGCACTGTTCTGATCAGGTCTTTTTCATCCCCTTCATTCAGCGTCTGGCGCAGACGACGAATGTGCACATCCACAGTACGCAATTCAACGTAGGAACTGCGCTCCCATGCGTGCTCCAACAGTTCCTCGCGGGAGAAAACCTGCCCAGGATGGCTCATCAGAAATTCGAGCAGCCGGTATTCGGTTGGGCCAAGCGCCAGCAGACGACCATTGCGTTCAACCTTGTGCGCTACCCGATCAAGCACCAGCGTTTCAAACTGCAAGGTTTTGCTGGGGGGGGGCACACGCCGCAAAATGGCCTTTACACGCGCAAACAGCGTTTCCATGCCAAAGGGCTTGACCAGATAATCATCCGCGCCAGTATCCAGCCCGCGCACGCTATCTGTCTCCTGCCCACGGGCACTGAGCATGATCACGGGCAGCGTACGGGTTTTGGGCTGTTCCCTCAAGCGGCGGCACACTTCAATGCCGGAAACCCCAGGCAGCATCCAGTCCAGCAGGACAAGATCAGGCATACGGCGCGCAATCTGCTCCAGCGCGTCCTGCCCATCTGCTGCCAGCCGGACCTCGTAATCCTGTTTTTCAAGATTGTAACAGATAAGCCGGGAGAGTGCCGGATCATCTTCAACCACAAGAATGTTCGTTTTCTGCGTCATGACCTACCCATAACGATTCGGACGGAGAATAGGCTGTGGCCGGACAAAAAAACAACTGCATGGCGGAAATCCGCCACCGCTGCCGCCCTTGCGAAAAACACCCTGCTGATGTGCAAAATCTTTATATACATCACCAGACTTCCTGGATTATGGGACCGGAAAGGAGCTGGACCGGCAATCGTGCCGGATGCACCTCCAGGATACGCTCGCATGAGTATTTTTCGCACTTCTCTGCCGCATAGCGGCAAAGCGTCCCGCCCCTCCGTGACAGTTTTATTAAAAACCTTCGGGAAGCAGTTTTCCCAGGCTTTCTCTGCACGCGGCATGCTGCAGCTGGGTATGCTGGAAGGCATTGTTGCCACGCTGGATGAAAATGCCCGCAAAGAGCGGCTGCATGCCCTTTACCCCACATCCCGCGTGTTTGGCGGGTTTGCGGAAGGTCCGGCTGCCACAGCCATGCAGCAGAACCCTGCCCAGCCGCGCTGATACAAAAAAGCCCGGCTCTGCCACTTCCGCGCCAGAACCGGGCCTTCACTATATCTTGACCCAAACGTGCTTCCCCTAGCCTTAGCAGGCCAGGGGAAGATGTCTGTGTGCCTCAGTCTTCAAACGGGTCACGCATCAGGATGGTATCATCACGGTCAGGACTGGTGGACAGCAGGGTGACCGGTGCGCCTACCAATTCTTCAATCCGACGCACATATTTGATGGCCTGCGCAGGCAGTTCTGCCCAGCTCCGTGCTCCGTGGGTCGTATCTTTCCAGCCTTCAACCGTTTCAAACACCGGTTTGATACGGGCCTGAGCCGCCGGAGAGGACGGAAAGCGATCAATGGTCTTACCGTCCAGTTCATACCCAACGCAGATACGGATTTCGTCAAACCCGTCCAGCACATCCAGCTTGGTCAGGGCCAGACCGTTCACGCCGCCAACACGCACGGCATGACGCACCAAAACGGCATCAAACCAGCCGCAGCGACGCGGGCGGCCCGTAACTGTGCCGAATTCATGCCCACGCTCACCAATCTTGCGGCCCACATCATCATGCAGTTCAGACGGGAACGGGCCTTCCCCCACGCGGGTGCAGTACGCCTTGGCAATACCCAGCACAAAACCAGCGGCACTTGGGCCCATACCCGAGCCCGTACCTGCATTGGAGGCAACCGTGTTGGAGCTGGTAACAAACGGATAGGTGCCGTGGTCCACATCCAGCATGACAGCCTGAGCGCCTTCAAACAGGATACGGCTGCCTGTACGGCGCGCTTCATCCAGAATGTCCCATGTGGGGGCGGCAAACGGCAGCACCTTGGGGGCAATATCCGTCAGGAAGGCCAGCAGGTCTTCCTTCTTGAAGGTTGGTGCGCCAAGCCCCGCCAGCAGAGTGTTATGGTGCAGCAGCAGTTCGTCCAGCTTCCAGTCCAGCGTTTCCGGCTCAGCCAGATCACACAGACGGATGGCGCGGCGGGCCACTTTATCTTCATAGGCGGGGCCAATGCCACGGCCGGTGGTGCCAATCTTGCGGTCGCCACGTGCAGCTTCACGCGCGCGGTCAAGCGCGCCATGCACAGGTAGAATCAGCGGCACGTTTTCCGCAATTTTCAGGGTATCAGGGGTCACAACCAGCCCCTGTTCCTGAATGCGGCCAATTTCTGCCAGCAGAGCCTGCGGGTCCACCACCACGCCGTTGCCGATCACGCCAATCTTGCCGCTGACAACGCCGGAAGGCAGCAGGGAAAGCTTGTAAACCTGATTGCCCACCACCAGCGTATGGCCCGCATTGTGGCCGCCCTGAAAGCGCACAACAATGTCTGCCCGGCTGGCCAGCCAGTCAACAATCTTACCTTTGCCTTCATCGCCCCACTGGGCGCCAATTACGGTGACGTTGGACATAAACAGTCTGCTCCTGGAAAATCTGCCTGATTACGCCCCGCATGGGGCAGAGAGGCCGCCTGAGGCTGGCGGCCGTTACTCAAGCTCCGTGCACGTGGCACCTGAAAGAATATGGCTGCACCCAAGGCGTCTGGCCTCGGCCCGATCATACTCCGGCCCGTGGGCTTCTGCCTGTGTGGAGGCGGCCCCTTTTGCCCTGGCGGCAGAGACGCCTCCAAGGGCCGCAAGCGTGGCATAGCCCTGCTTGCGCAGGCTGGCCGCAACCTGACGGTCCGCCCCTGGGGCCAGATAGACACGCGGACGCGCTGCGGCGGGCGGAATCATGCGGAACAGCACGTCTGGCCGGAACGTAAGGCCACAGGCAGGTTCGTTATCATTGCACAGGTAGCGTCCACCACGGCCCAGTTCTTCAGACCGACCAACGGCAAACACCGTAACGCATACGCCAGTGTGGTACTTCCAGCCCCGAAACTCAACCGGATCAACTGTCAGGCGCAGGGTGGGGTTCAGCGCCCGAACTGCTTCCACCGTATCAGCGAGACGCTGGATAATAGCGCGGGAGCGCGGCGGCAGATCGATGCGCGCCAGCAGGCTGACAGCCTGTTCTGCCGGGCCAGCCGCACGCAGCAGGGTAATCAGCGTTTCAGACAACGTGCCCCCAAGTTCCGCCACGGCGGCGGCATCCTTGCGGTCCAGCGCACGCATCAACGCAGGGCGCACGGCCGCAGGAACCTTTGCCTCTTCAAGCAAGGCAGGCACAAAAGGAGGCATGGTCAGGTCAAACGAGACACCCGGCACACCCAGTTGCGCCAGCGCTTCTGCCGCAACGGAAACGACTTCCGCATCGGCCTGAGGCGTATCCGGGCCGATCAGCTCGATCCCTGCCTGCATGATCTGGCGACCGCTTTCTTCCGCCGCTGCAGGCAGAACCACCACGCAGGAACCGGAATAGGACAGACGCAGCGGGCGCGGGGCGCCACCAAGGCGAGTCGCGGCCATACGGGCAATCTGGGGCGTGATATCAGGCCGCAGCACCATCATGCGGCGCGTATCCGGGTCCATCACCCGGAAGCTCTGGTCAGCCAGAGAGGCCCCAGAGCCCGCCAGCAGAGTTTCTTCAAACTCCATAAGCGGCGGCCGCACCCGGTTATATCCGTGTGAGGCAAATACGCCCATAAGCGCGTCCACACCTTCTGCCTCGGTCCGGGCATCAGGCGTGAGCAGATCTACAAAGCCGGCCGGCAGCAAGGCCGGGCTGAAAGGCGGGTCATCCGTCATGCTCCGGGCTATAGCACCGCAGGCCGCGCCCGTCATGCCCGCAAGGCGGCACTTTTTTGCGTATTACGCCTGCGGCGCGCCGGGCAGGGTTTCCCAACCCGGACCAATGACCGTAATCACCCGGCGACCCATGCCATCCGCCTGCAAGACAATCACGTTGCGGTCTTCCAGCCATTCCAGCAAACGGCGCGCTCTGCCTTGCGAGACAGTGCCATACACCCGGGCAATTTCCGCATCTGAGGGGCACGGCTGCCGATCAATGGCCGCGCGGGCCAGAAACAGAAACACGGATTGCAGATCTTCCGGCAGAGCATTGGCCAGCGCTTCTGCTTGCTGCCATTCCGGCGTGACGGACAGATCTTCTGTCACACCACTCCGCGCCGTGGCCAAAGCGCGATTGAAGCCTTTTAGGTCCAGCGCATTGCGGCCCAGCCCGGCAATACGGCACCGCACCAGAAAATCCTGATACAGCACGGCAGCGGAGCGAAATGCTGTTTCATCATCCGCCAGCATGTCCCGCACAATGGCGGCCATGCGGGACTCGCGTTCGCCCTGATCTTCCGGCGTTTCTTCCTGCTCCTGCTCCACCTGTGCGGCTGCCGCCTGCGCCTCGCCATGGGCGGCAAGCTGGGAAAGCAGATCAGGCGGCGGGGTGGCAGGCGCTTTTCTGGAGCGCACAAATGCTTCCGCCGCAGGCAAAGGGGCCAGAATCAGATCATGCAGCGGCTCGGAAGGGGGCTGAAATGGCGTAAGCACCGGCCCGGCGGAGCGGCTTTCTGTTTCAACCGAGCCGATACGCACGGGTGTTGGCCTGCGGCACATTGCCGGACCCAGCGCCACAAACGTGCCGCGGGGCAGATCACGGAAGGCTTCTGCCTGCCGCCGCTCCATGCCCAGAAGGTCTGAGGCACGGGCCATATCAATATCCAGAAAGGTGCGGCCCATCAGAAAGTTAGACGCCTCGGCCGCCACGTTCTTGGCCAGTTTGGCCAGACGCTGGGTGGCTATAACGCCTGCCAGCCCACGCTTACGGCCACGGCACATCAGGTTGGTCATGGCCCCCAGCGAAGACCGCCGGGCCTCGTCCGAAACCTCACCCGCCGCTGCGGGAGCAAAAAGCTGGGCTTCGTCCACCACCACCAGAACAGGGTACCAATAGTCACGCGGGGTTTCGAACATGCCGCCCAGAAACGCGGCGGCCCATTTCATCTGCTGGTCGGCATCAAGCCCTTCCAGATTCAGCACGACAGAGGCGCGATGCACGCGCATCCGCTCACCCGCCGCATGCAGCGCCATTTCAGAACATTCGGCCCCATCAATCACCAGATGGCCGAATTTGTCGGCCAGACTGACAAAATCGCCTTCCGGATCAATAATGGCCTGCTGCACCAACCGCGCAGACTGCTCCAGCAAACGCCGCAGCAGGTGCGACTTTCCTGAACCGGAATTGCCCTGCACCAGCAGGCGCGTGGCCAGAAGTTCGGCAAGGTCCATCTGTGCGGGACCGCCGCCCGGCACTTCCCCCATTGTGATCATGTTGGTCATGGGGCATCCGATACCGTCAGGAACGGGTTTCCCGCAACCATTGCAATGCACCCTTTGCGGCGGCACGGCCCGTGGCAAGACAGGCATGCAGCAGATAACCGCCGGTTGGAGCCTCCCAATCCAGCATTTCGCCGGCAACAAAAACACCCGGTTTGGCGTGAAGCATAAAATTTGCCTCACACGCGGCCTGAGCCACCCCTCCAGCCGAGGAAATAGCCCGCTCAATAGACTCGGGCCCAGTGAGGAGAACGGGAAGTGCCTTGAGCCGCTCCGCCAGCGCCTGAGGGGTGACGGGAACCTCAACCTCCTCACGCAGTAACGCCGAGACCACGGGCGGCAAACGCAACGCCTTGCGCAAACGGTTGGACAAACTCTCGCGCGGGCGCACTTTGGCCAGTCGGCTCGCCAGAGTCGCGACACTCAGATCAGGCCGCAGATCAAGAAGCAGTTCTGCCGGCCCATGCTGGGAGATGTGGTTCCGCAGCACGCCAGACAGCGCATAAAGCGCGCCGCCTTCCAAGCCAGTGGCCGTCACGACCACCTCCCCACGCACGGTATGGTCACCAAACCGCAGGGTCACAGGCTTGAGCGGCGTTCCAGCAAAACGGTCCCGCATGGCCGCGGACCAGTTGGTACGAAATCCGCAATTGGCTGGCTGCAAGAGCACCACGGTCGCACCCTGCGCCTGCAATGCTGGAACCCATGCGCCGTTGCTACCCAACCGGGGCCAACTTGCGCCGCCCGTGGCCAACACCACGGCATCCGCTCGGCAGGGTTCTACAAGGTCAGGCGGCAGATCAGAGCGCCCTTGTGCCGGTGTAAAAGTCAGCCTTCCGGTTGCAGCATCCCAGCCAGTCCAGTCCACGCGGGTGTGAAACTGCACGCCCTGCTGCTGCAAACGGGCAAGCCATGCCCGCAGAAGCGGAGAGGCTTTCATGCTTTTGGGAAAGACACGACCGGAGGAACCGATGAAGCTTTCCTGCCCCAGTCCGCTCATCCAATGGCGGATATCATCCGTTGTCCATGCTGCCAGTGCCGGGGCAAGCCACGGGGCTGCCGCACCATAACGCGCCAGCAGCTTTTCCTGCTCTTCAGAATGGCTGATATTCAACCCGCCCCGCCCGGCCATAAGGAATTTACGGCCAAGGCTGGGCATGCGTTCCACAACATGAACCACACACCCGGCATCAGACAGCACTTCAGCGGCGGCCAGACCGGCTGGGCCGCCCCCAATAACGAAAACCCGATACGGTGTGCTCATCCGTTCAGGGCTGAACTGCGCAGGGTCATCAAGCGGTTTGGTCCGCAGCGGGAACACCGGCGCGCACGGCAGCAGCCAGCGCGCGAATCTGCTCCAACACGCGCGGCAGGGTTTCCGCTGTGGCCTTGCCATCCGCATCCAGCGTTTCAGCCAGAGTTGCCAGCAGGACAGAAGCGACAACCGCGCCATCTGCAATACTGGCTGCCGTTGCTGCCTGTTCCGGAGAGCGGATGCCAAACCCGATGGCGACCGGCAGATCTGTTGCCGCACGCAGACGCGGCAGGGCTTCTTTCAGATCATGCTTGCTTGCCGTGCGGGTGCCCGTAATGCCAGTGATGCTGACGTAATAGACAAAGCCGGAGGCGTGGGAGAGCACATAACGCAAACGCTCATCAGACGTGGTAGGCGCCACCAGCCGGATAATGTCCAGCCCCGCTTCCTCGGCTGGTTTTTCGATCACATCCGCTTCTTCCGGCGGCAGATCGACAATAATCAACCCATCCACACCGGCCTTGGCGGCGTCTGTGCAGAACCGGTCATACCCGTAGGCTTCAATCGGGTTGAGATAGCCCATCAGGATGACGGGCGTTTCCGCATTCTCCTTGCGGAATTCCGCCACCATAGCCAGCACGCCCGGCAATGTGGCTCCTGCCTTCAGTCCCCGGCGCGCTGCCGCCTGAATAACCGGCCCATCTGCTGACGGATCGGAAAACGGCATACCAACTTCAATCAGGTCCGCCCCAGCGGCAGGCATGGCCTTGAGCAGCGCCAGAGACGTTTCAAGATCCGGATCATACGCTTCCAGATACGGGATGAGCGCGCCGCGCCCTTCGGCGGCCAGAGATTTAAAACGGGCGGCGATGCGGCTCACAGTTTCACTCCCAGATGTTCGGCTACGGTGAAGATATCCTTGTCCCCCCGGCCGGAAATATTCACAACCAACAGTGTGTCCTTGGGCAGGGTGGGTGCAATCTTGGCTGCATAGGCAATGGCGTGGGCGGATTCCAGCGCGGGAATAATGCCCTCCGTGCGGGTGCAAAGCTGGAAGGCATCCAGTGCTTCCGTGTCCGTCGCACCCACATATTCCGCACGACCGATGTCACTCAGCCAGGAATGTTCCGGCCCAACCCCCGGATAATCCAACCCGGCGCTGATGGAGTGTGCCTCATCAATCTGGCCATCTGCATTTTGCAGCAGGTAGGTGCGGTTGCCATGCAGAACGCCGGGGCGGCCACGCTCAATGGAGGCAGCAGTCTTGCCGCTATCCAGCCCACACCCAGCGGCTTCCACGCCGATCAGCCCTACGGAAGAATCATCAAGGAACGGATGGAAAATACCCATGGCGTTGGAACCACCGCCAATGGCCGCTACTACCACATCCGGCAAACGCCCTTCTGCGGCCTGCATCTGCTCCTTGGTTTCTTCCCCGATCACGCTCTGGAAATCACGCACCATGGCGGGGTACGGATGCGGCCCAGCCACCGTGCCCACCAGAAAATACGTATCCGCCACGTTGGCCACCCAGTCCCGCATGGCTTCGTTCATGGCATCTTTCAGCGTGCCGGCACCTGCCGTAACAGGCACCACTTCCGCACCAAGCAGCCGCATACGGAACACGTTGGGAGACTGACGTTCAACGTCTGTCGCACCCATGTAGATCACGCATTTCATGCCAAACAGCGCACAGACGGTGGCCGTCGCCACGCCATGCTGGCCTGCCCCGGTTTCCGCCACAATGCGGGTGCGGCCCATGCGGCGCGCCAGCAAAATCTGGCCCATCACGTTGTTCAGCTTGTGGGAGCCTGTGTGGTTCAGTTCCTCACGCTTCATGTAGATCTTCGCGCCGCCCAATTCTTCCGTCATGCGGCGGGCGAACCAAAGCGGGCTGGGCCGACCCACATAATCACGCAGGTAGAAATCAAGTTCTTTCTGGAAAGAGGGATCAGCCTTGGCGGCGTTATAGGCCTGCTCCAGCTCCAGCACGAGCGGCATCAGCGTTTCCGCCACAAAGCGCCCACCATACCAGCCACCAAAATGCCCACGCTCATCCGGTCCATGCCGGAGGGAATTGGCCTGATTTGCTGTTATGCCGTGTTCTACCGGGTCCGCCATTGCTGGTTCTACCGCTCCTGTGCCGCGTTATGCCGGGGCCACCCATGGCCACCTGGCAGTGTTCTGGCTTACCAGAAGCCATTGCAGCTTGCACAGCCCCCGCATGCGCAAAGCGCCATACCCTTGCCAGCCGGATGCAGACACGGGCATATCCCTCAATAGTCTTGTGGGCGCGGCACCCCGCCCGGTTCCACACCCGCACGGCCCGCAGGCTTGATGTAAATGCTGCTAGAATTTCAGGGAGATTTGCATGTTCCTGGCCCACAGGCCCGGCATGCCCGCCCGGGCGGTCGAAAACGAGGCAGACGCCCATGGCGTAACATGGCTTGATCTGCTGAACCCCACCCCACAGGAACAGGCTCTGGCCACCGCCCTGTGCGGCCAGCCCATTCCCACATTTGATGATCTGAATGAAATTGAAAGCTCATCTCGCATAAGTGTCCGCAACGGGGCGGCTTTTCTGTCCACCCCCCTGCTCAAAAAAATTGGTACCGAGTTTCAGACCTCGCCCGTCGGGTTCATTCTTACAGCGGAGCGGCTGATTACCATCCGCTTTCAGGCCTATCCCTCATTTGAAGCCGTAGCGCAGATGGTGGCCGACCACGCTGCCCCTCCCGAACATCGTGCTCCCGAGTCCCTGCCCGAGACCACCATGGCGCTTCCCCCGGGCCATATTGCTGAATCCCCCACGCCTGCAGCCGTTGTTGCTCCCCGGGCAGAAGTCACACTCGGTAGTGGTGAAGTGCTGGTGGCCCTTATTGAAACCATTGTGGACCGCTTGGCCGATATTCTGGAAAGTGTGGGCAATCTGCTGGACAAACTCTCGCACGATATTTTCCGACGCCAGCGCGAACAGCCACCTTTGCGCAACGTTGCCGCATGGCAGCGGGATCTTTTGCAACGCGTTGGCAGCTCAGGTGATTTATGCTCCCGCATGCGGGATACACTGCTTGGGCTAGAGCGCATCACCATTTTTCTGGGAGAAAGCAAAAAGGACGGCGCAGCACCAGCCTCCGGCTTTCCGCTGACAACACGCCGATTTGAAGCGGGCGTAACCACCCTGCCAACGGAAAACGCGCCCTATGCACTCTCCGGCATGTTGCGCACCCGCATGACAACCGCCAACCGGGATCTTTCATCCCTTACGGATTATGTTTCACAAGCCGCAGGCAAGGTAGAGTTTCTGCTGGACGCCACATTGGGCTTTATCAGCATTGAACAGAACGGCGTGATGAAAGTTCTGACTGTTGTCAGCTTCATTGGCGTGGCCCCGACCCTGATCGCCGGGGTTTATGGAATGAACTTCAAGGATATTCCTGAACTCGATTGGCGCTTTGGCTACTGGTATTCTCTGGGGCTCATGGCGGCCTCAGTCATTCTTCCACTTCTCTGGTTCTGGCGCAAAGGCTGGCTAGGAGGCATCAAATGAACCGTTCCCTGTTTTCATTCCGCCCGGGTTTTGCGCTGGGCGCTGCTGTTGCCCTGCTGCTTTCAGTCCCGGGAGTGACCACACCAGCGCGGGCTGCCTCCTCTGCTGCTCCACAGGAAAATTATCAGGCGTTTTTCAACCAGATGGCGGCAGAACCCCTCCGTTATGGTGGTCTTTCCTCGCATGGTGATACGCGCATTCTGCTTGGCATGCACCAGACGCAGGGTGGTGGACTGGAAGGGGAAATGATGCGGCTGGATTCCAGCATGCGCCCGCTGGTTGCCGGTCGCCTGAAAGGGCATATCAGCGCCACGGCCCTGAGCCAGACCTCCCGCTGCACATTCAGCATCGCCCTGCCCCACCGCACATTGACACTGGATGGCCCCTGTTCCGAGGCCCAGATGTCTGGCGCGCTCACCAACCATCCTCGCCCGACGCAACTGTGGTCTCAGGTCACGCAGTTCATCTCACCTGATACGTCCATTTCCGAATACTGGCTGACACGTTCAGCATGGCAGGCCGCAACCACATCAGCCACCGCCCGCTGAAAACGGCCCGCCGCGCCATGTTGCAACACGCGGATGGTTGACGAACGGGCCGGTTCCCACTATCTTCCCAGCCTAGACACTGGCTGACTTCACCTGTCCAGTGGCCCTCCTCCCTAAGTCAGGACCATCCTGCGTCGGCATGCTGGCGTAACACGCTGTTGTTATGCACCGGCACCTCCGATGGCAGGCTTTTCCCGGTCCAGACCTTCCCCTTCTGAACTATTGCCAGTCAGGGCATTCCTAGATGCATCTTGCGGAACTCAAGGCCAAATCACCGGCCGATCTTTTAGCCTGCGCCGAAGACCTGAATATCGAAAACGCATCGTCTCTGCGCAAACAGGACATGATGTTCGCCATCCTGAAAGCCTTGGCCGATAACGACCAGGCCATATACGGCGACGGCACGCTCGAGATCCTGCATGACGGGTTCGGTTATCTCCGCTCCCCCGAATCAAACTACCTTCCCGGCCCGGATGACATTTACATCTCCCCCACCCAGGTGCGCCGCTTCGGCCTGCGCACAGGGGATACGGTTGAAGGCCAGATCCGCGCCCCGCGTGATGGGGAACGCTATTTCTCTCTTCTGAAAATCAACAGCATCAATTTTGAACCGCCGGAGGCCGTACGCCACCGCATCAATTTTGATAACCTGACCCCGCTTTACCCAGAGCGCCGCCTCCAGATGGAAGTGGAAAGCCAGGCTCCGGCCGTAAGCGAAACCAAGGGTAAAAAAGGCAAGAGCACACAGGATTTCACGCCGCGCGTGATTGATCTTGTTGCCCCCATCGGCATGGGGCAGCGCGCCCTGATTGTGGCGCCGCCGCGCACCGGTAAAACGGTTATGCTGCAGAGCATTGCCTCCTCCATCAGCGCCAACCATCCGGAATGCTTCCTGATTGTGCTGCTGATTGACGAACGCCCGGAAGAAGTGACCGACATGGCCCGCTCTGTGCGGGGTGAAGTGATTTCTTCCACCTTTGACGAACCAGCCCACCGCCACGTGCAGGTCACGGAAATGGTGCTGGAAAAGGCCAAGCGTCTGGTGGAACACAAGCGCGATGTTGTGATCCTGCTGGATTCCATCACGCGTCTGGCCCGTGCCTATAACACCGTTGTGCCCTCATCCGGCAAGGTGCTGACCGGCGGTGTGGACGCCAATGCGCTACAGCGGCCCAAGCGCTTCTTTGGTGCCGCCCGTAACATTGAAGAAGGTGGGTCACTCACCATCATCGCTACGGCACTGATTGATACCGGCAGCCGCATGGATGAAGTGATCTTTGAAGAATTCAAAGGCACCGGCAACTCCGAACTCATCCTTGACCGCAAGCTGGCTGACAAGCGCACCTTCCCGGCCATTGACATCACCAAAAGCGGCACCCGTAAGGAAGAAATGCTGGTTGACCGCGCCACCCTGTCCAAAATGTGGGTACTGCGCCGCATTCTGGCACCCATGGGCACCATGGACGCCATGGACTTCCTGCTGGACAAGCTGAAATACAGCAAATCCAACAATGACTTCTTTGAAGCCATGAACAACTGATCAACACATGTAGGCAGACGAGAACTTGTCTGCCTACAGGACGGCCAACCTGAAACGGTGACCGTGTTCTCAGGCGGCCTTCGGGTCGCCTTTTTTCTGAATGGTCAGAACCACACTGCCATCAGCCTCTTCCTGCTCCGAGAGAATGAGATGCCCCAGCCCACGCACGGACCGGCTGACATTTTTACGGGGCTCTTCCCCCCTCAGCCTTACGGCAAGCAGACTTCCAGCCGGCAACCCATCCAGCGCCAGACGCGTTCTGACAAAGGTCATGGGGCACTTCTCTGCCGTGATATCCAGAGTCATGGCACTAGGACTGGCCCCATCGTGGTGGTCGAAAAGGGCATTCTGCATGGTTTTGAAACTCCTCAAGCCCACGGCCGGGGTGGGAAACTTTCTTCCAGATCACACCATAGAAAACCTGTAGGCCTGTGTAAAATTGGACAAACCCTTTCCATTTCGGCTACCTGATATAGGAATGAATGCAGGTGGTAATAAGCAGGATTTGCGCCCTTGAAGTCTCAGTCGGCAGAAGAATCGCGGATCGCGCAGCTCTGTGTAGAACATGGCCTGAAAATGACTGGGCAGCGTCGCGTTATTGCGCGCGTTCTGTCAGACGCAGATGATCATCCGGATGTAGAAGAACTCTATCGTCGGGCCTCGGCGCTGGATTCCCGTATTTCAGTCGCCACCGTTTATCGTACGGTCCGGCTGCTGGAAGAAAAAGGGATTCTGGAACGCCGGGATTTTGGCGGCGGTCGCGCCCGCTATGAAGCCACGGAAGGCGGACGGCACCATTATCATCTTATTGATGTTGATAACGGTAAGGTGATTGAGTTTGAAGACCCGGAACATGAAGAACTGATGCGCCGGGTAGCTGAGCGGCTTGGTTTCGATTTTGTCTCCATGCGGCTTGAACTCTTTGGCAAAAAACGCCCTCAGCCTCCCAAGGACGCTAAAGCTCCATCCCGCGCCCGTAAGGCGAAGGGAGTGGACGCATGAGCGCGGCACAGCACCCTGCAGCCAGTTCGCTCTCCACCCTTGATCTGGAACGCAATGGCTTTCCAGAACTGCGGGGAGGAAATCTGAGTGTGCGCATTGCCGCCACGGAAGCGGAACGCGATGCCGCGCAGGCCCTTCGCTACCGTGTGTTTTATGAGGAAATGGGTGCCCATCCCAGCCCGGAAACCCTCCGCCTGAAGCGCGATATTGATGAGTTTGACGAGGTAGCAGACCATCTGCTGGTGATTGATAACGCCATTGCCTCGGATGCCCGCGGCGTGGTGGGCACGTATCGCCTTGTGCAGAGCGATGCCGCCGCCAAAATCGGCCATTTCTACTCTTCAAGCGAATATGACATTTCCGCCCTGACGGAATTTCCGGGGCGTCTGCTGGAAGTCGGTCGGTCCTGCGTGGATAAAAACTACCGCGGTCGGGCCGCCATGCAGTTGTTATGGCGGGGTATTGCCTCCTACATCTTCCTGCACCGGATTGATGTGCTGTTTGGCTGCGCAAGCCTGCCTGGCACCAACCCGGATGATCTGGCGGATGAACTGACCTATCTTTATCATAATCATCTTGCGCCCCCGGCCCTACGCGTAAAGGCCCTGCCGGAACGTAAGGTGGAGATGCTGCGGGTTGATCCGCACGCTCTTGATTACCGGAAATGTCTGGCGCGCCTGCCTCCTCTTATCAAAGGGTATCTCCGCCTTGGGGGATATGTGGGGGATGGTGCGGTAATTGACCCACAGTTCAACACAACCGATGTTGCTGTTCTGGTGAAAAGTGAACTGATGGCCGATAAATACTATCGCCATTACGAACGCCGCCTGCGTGATGCACTGGACTGAGAGAGCCCCGCCTCTCTCTTGTCTCCATTTTTTTGAGTTCTCTGCCAGCATGGGCCTGATCCTGTTGTGAAACGCCCTGCTTTTTTCCGCGCCTCTTCTTCTGAAAAGCGCCGTTCTGCTCTACTCCGGGCGGCACTCATGCTTGGCATCGGGGCTTTGACGGCCCTTGCTCTACCCCCCGTTCATTTTCTGCCCATCCTGCTTTTTACCTTCCCCATGCTGGGGCGAGTAATCAATCGCGCCACCACGTGGAAAGAAGCCGCATGGGCTGGTGGGCTGTTCGGGTTCGGGCTCTACACCGCCAGCCTTTATTGGCTGGTCAATGCCGTCATGATCCGTGCGGAAGAATTCTGGTGGTTTGTGCCGTTTCCGTCCCTTGGCTGCGCCCTCATCCTCGCCCCCATGACAGCAGCCCCAGCGGCACTGAGCCTGCTGGCGCGCCCCGGCCCTCGGCGCATGGTCTTTTTTGCAGGTGCATGGACCCTGTTCGATATGGGCCGCGTGTTTCTGTTCAGCGGATTTCCATGGAATCCGCTTGGAAGTTCTCTGGCCATACCCGGACGCGTGGGAGATGTGCTGATCCAGCCTGCCGCATGGATTGGTGTTGATGGCCTCACGCTTCTTCTGGTGCTTGGAGCCTTGTTCTGTGGCGAAGCCTTGCAGGATGCGTGGCGCGCCCGGCAGGAGAAACAGTGCGTGCTGTTGCCTACCCCCACATCCCGCTGGCGCGTTGTGGCACTTGCCGCCTTGATTGTAGGGGGAGGACTCAGCGCAAGCCTGTTCCGACTCCATTCCGTCCACCCATCCGGAGAGAATGGACCCATTGCCGTGATTGTGCAGGGGAATGTGCCAGAAACGGAAAAAGTGGGCCACCAGAACCCACGTGATATTTTTCTGCGCTACCTCAGGCTGACGGCCAGCGGCGTATTACAGGCCCAGAAGCTGAAGCAGACGACACCCGCCCTTGCCTCCAGCCCAATCGTCTTTCTCTGGCCGGAAACATCATTTCCCGGGTATGATCTGTTGCAGGATAGTCCCCGCGCCCGTCAGCTTATCATGGCATGGGGGGCAGGCGCAGAAGCCGGGATTATTGGCGCGCTGCGGCTGGATACCGACAACCGCTACCGCAATTCCGTACTGGCCCTTGCGCCGGATGGCGGCATTGAAGCTGTTTATGACAAAGCACGGCTGGTTCCTTTTGGGGAATATCAGCCTCCGTTCATCCCGCTTCAGATTGTACCACAGGGCGGAATGGCGGCTGGCCCCGGCCCGCAAACATGGCATCTGCCCAACGTGCCGGGTGTTGGCCCATTGATTTGTTATGAGGTCATTTTCTCAGGTGCGGTCGTGGATGAGAAGGATCGCCCTCGTTGGCTGGCTAATGTGACCAATGATGGGTGGTTTGGAAACAGCGCGGGGCCACGCCAGCACCTTTCCTCGGTCAGACTACGGGCGGTAGAAGAAGGTTTACCCGTGGCGCGCGCAGCAAATACAGGTATATCCATTGCCTATGATGGATATGGGCACGAATTGAAACGTATAAATTGGGGAAAAGCTGACGTTTTAATTGTGCCTTTACCACCCGCCTTAAAAAAGACGTTTTTTGCCCACATCGGCAGAATTCTGCCACTTATTTTGTGCTTTATCTGTATGTTTTTTGCTTTGATTACTTACCAAAAAGACATGAAACGCACATTCAAGCGTTAATTATTCCTTTATAATGTCTTAATGTAGGATTTATATATCGGTCTCTTCATCCGTGAGAGGCACCGTGACACACACTCCATCTTCAGAGGAACCGGTCAGTTCGTCCAGTTCTCCACGCGCTACATCCATGGATACGCATATTGGCAAACGTATCCGCCTCCGCCGTATGCTTCTGGGCTTGTCTCAGGAAAAGCTGGGCGAAGCCGTTGGCATTACATTTCAGCAAATCCAGAAATATGAGCGCGGCACCAATCGGGTTGGAGCCTCTCGCCTGTATCAAATTGCCTCTGCTCTAGATGTGCCTGTCAGTTTCTTCTTTGATGATCAGGAAAAACCGTCCTTTCCTCAGCGGGCAGACGCGCATTCCTCCCATTACTTCGGGCTTGCAGAAAGAAAAACGTTATTTGAAGGAGCAGCCCCCAGCCGTCCTCTTCCCGGTTTTGCCCAGGATGACATGCCATTGCTTTCCCGCAAGGAAACACTTGAACTGATCCGCGCTTACTACAGCATTCCAGACGCCACGGTACGCAAACACATGCTGGATCTCATCCGCTCCATGGGTCCCGCCAAGGACAAGAAAGAAACAGATCCGTCCTGATACAAAAAAGGGCGGAAGATCCGCCCCTTTCCGTTTGGTCAGAAGTTATCGTCGCCCCAGCCGCCACCAAAATCTCCGCCATCACCGCCCGCATCCTGGCCGCCCCAGTCCGCATTGTTTCCGGCATCAAAATTCGGATCAGCCGTGGTGCCCTGCCCGGCAAACGGATCAGCGGCGTCTCCATAATTATTGATAATGGTTTCACTCTGCGGCGCGCCCGCACCCCAACCACCATCGCCCATTCCGGCCCCCGCACCGTGATGATCACTGAACAGGCTGGTTAGCGCATTAGCCGCCAGCATCCCGCCGGCTACGCCTGTGGCCGTTGTCAGCGCGGACCCAAGGAACCCGCTACCCCCGCGCTGGAACATACCCGGCTGCATACCATACGGCATCTGTTGATATTGCGGTGGTGGCATGGCACCCGGATTCCCACCCCAACCGGGAGGAGCCTGCTGCGGCTGGGCTTGCTGAGGACGCTGGCCTCCACCAAAAAGCCCCCCCAGAAAACCACTTGAAGCAGGTTTCTGCTGCTGGGCCTGCTGCAGTTGCTGTTGCGCCTGCTGAAGCTGGAACTGAAGCTGCTGGATGCGGTTCTGCGCCTCTACCAGCGCAGCTTCCTGCACAACAGCCATCTGCGTGATCCGATAGCGGGCTTCCGGATATTTCTGGAATTCCTGCGCGATGTAGTTATCTGCTTCCGGATCAACCGGCGGCAGGTTGGGCCGGGTGCTGGGTACGCTGCCAAAGCCACCCTGTGGCGCGCCACTCACCCGTGCAACAAATTTCGAGATAAGGTCGCGTTCTTCGTTGTTCATCACATACCTTCCTGCCTGACTGCGGGCTGTTTCCATACGAACATAACATTACGCATGCTGCCACGTCACTCTGTTCAAGATGTGGCGCGCGGGCAGAAGCGTTGCAAGAGGGCTGCGGCACGAGTTCATCAGGTTCTCTTCCTGTATGCCACGCACATCTGTATGGTGTGGCGCATCATGCGCCCGGCTGGTTTACGGCTGGGTGTTTATCTGACTGTACCACGTCATCAAGCCACACTACGGAGTTTCATCCTGACCATGGACCCGGCGTCTCCCAGCCCTACTGAGCGGCCTCTTTCCTTTCAGGACCTGATCCTGACCCTCCATCAGTTCTGGTCCAGGCAGGGATGCGCCATTCTCCAGCCTTATGATCAGGAAATTGGAGCTGGAACGCTCTCCCCACACACCACATTACGCGCCTTGGGTAGTACACCGTGGAAGGCAGCCTATGTGCAGCCGTGCCGCCGTCCGTCTGATGGCCGCTATGGGCAGAATCCCAATCGGCTCCAGCATTATTATCAGTATCAGGTACTACTCAAACCCACGCCGGAAGAGAGCCAGAAACTGCTGCTGGACAGCTATCGCGCCATCGGGATCGATCCTGACAAGCATGACATCCGCTTTGTGGAAGATGATTGGGAAAACCCGACCATCGGCGCATGGGGGCTAGGTTGGGAAGTATGGTGTGATGGGATGGAAGTCACCCAGTTCACGTATTTCCAGCAGGTTGGCGGTATTCCCGTTGTGCTCCCTTCCACGGAACTCACCTACGGGCTGGAACGCCTGGCCATGTATGTGCAGGGCGTGGAAAATGTATACGACCTTGATTACAACGGTGCGGGCCTGACTTATGGCGATGTCTTTCTGCGCGCGGAGCAGGATTACTCACGCCACAATTTTGAACTGGCCGACACAGATCTTCTGTTCCGCCATTTTGCTGATGCCGAAAAAGAAAGTGCTGCACTGGCCGAAACCGGTGTAGCCCAGCCTGCCTATGACCAGTGCCTGAAGGCCAGCCATCTGTTCAACCTGCTGGATGCGCGCGGCGTGATCAGCGTGAGCGAACGTGCGTCCTATATCGGGCGTGTGCGTACCCTGGCGAAACTCTGCTGCGAGACCTGGCTGGCTGGCGAGGACAAATAAGATCATGCCTGAACTGCTGATAGAACTGTTTTCTGAAGAAATTCCTGCCCGCATGCAGCAGCAGGCTGGCGAAACGCTGGTGCGGCTGCTGACTGAAGCCCTGGCCCCCCTCAAGCCTGAAGGCCTGAAAGCCTATACCGGGCCACGCCGCATTGCCGCATCCTGCACGCTGGATGCCATGGTGCCGGGCCGCACCCTCTCCGAGCGCGGCCCGCGTGAAGGCGCGCCGGACAAGGCGCTGGACGGCTTCACCCGCAAGCATGGTGTCTCCCGCGAGGCCCTGACCCTGCAAAATGGCTTCTGGGTGCTGGAACGCGAGGAACCTGCCCTGAGTGCGCAGGACCATCTTGTTGCGACCTTGCCTGATCTGTTACGGCGTTTTCCGTGGCCGAAATCCATGCGATGGGGAGCTGGCAGCAGCTTTACGTGGGTGCGTCCGCTGCGCCGCATCCTGTGCCTGCTGGATGGAAACGTGATTCCTTTCACCTTGGCGCACGGCGATGATAACGGCCATAACCTACAGGCAGGAGACCAGACAGAAGGCCATCGTTTTCTGGCTCCGGGGGCCGTGGCGGTTAGTGGAACAGCCAACTGGCAGGAAACACTGCGTAGCCGGTTTGTCATGGTCAACGCTGCTGAAAGACGCACGGTTATCAGCAAAGGGCTGGCCGAACTGGCCGGAAGCGAAGGCCTTTCCGTTGTGCCTGATGCCGGACTGGTGGATGAAGTGGCCGGACTGGTGGAATGGCCGGTACCCTTCCTGGGCCGGATTGATGAACAGTTCATGGATCTGCCTGCGGAAGTGATGCAGGTTTCCATGCGCGTGAACCAGCGTTATTTCGCTCTGCGCAACAGTGATGGCACAGCCGCCCCCCGCTTTGCCTTTGTGGCCAATATTGTGCCAACGGATGGCGGCGCGCTTGTTGTGGCGGGGAACGAACGTGTGCTTCGTGCCCGCTTTGCCGATGCCCGCCATTTCTGGGATCTGGACCGCAAGCAGACCCTTCACTCTCGTCTGGTCGCGCTCGATAACATCACGTTCCATGCCAAACTGGGCACGCAGGGGGAACGCACACAACGCATGATGCGGCTGGCCGGGCTGATAGCGCCCATGGTCGGTTCCTCCAAAGAAGACTGTGAACGTGCAGCGCTGCTGAGCAAAACGGATCTGACAACCGGCATGGTTGGCGAGTTTCCTGAACTGCAAGGCGTGATGGGTGGCTATTACGCCCGTCATGATGGTGAAACACAGGCTGTTTCAACCGCCATCAGTGAACAGTACATGCCGCGCGGCCCCGGAGACACCGTGCCCACGGCGCCGGTTTCCGTTGTGCTAGGTCTGGCCGATCGGTTTGATATGCTGACGGCATTTTTCGCGGCTGGTGAAAAACCGTCCGGCTCTGGCGACCCGTTTGGCCTGCGCCGTGCAGCATTGGGCATTATCCGCCTGATCCGTGAAAACACCCTGCGGCTGGATCTGGTTAAGCTCTTCACACTTGCGGCGGAAGCGCTGCCCGAAGCCTTGCAGAACGCGCCTGATCTGGGCTTGTTGCCTCAGTTCATTGCTGAACGGCTGCGCGTGCAATTGCGATCAGAAGGCGCACGGTATGATTGTCTGGCCGCCATCTCGGTCGGCAATACGGACACAGATATCGTGCGGCTGCTCGCCCGTGCCCAGGCATTGCAGGACATGCTTGAAACGGAGGATGGCAAGAATCTGCTGGCAGCCACCCGTCGCGCCGCCAACATTCTGCGCATTGAAGACAAAAAGGATGGTCCGCACGAAAAAACGCCGGATGCCAGCCTGTACACCCAAACCGAAGAGCGCGATCTGGCCAACGCACTGGATCACGTTGAACCGGCTGTGGAAAAGGCGTTTGCAGAAGAACGCTTTACCGATGCGATGAAGGAGGCCGCAACACTTCGCGCGCCGCTGGACAAGTTTTTTGAGGCCGTGACGGTCAACGCGCCTGAGCCTGAACTACGCCTTAACCGACTGCATCTTCTGGCGCGACTGGTCCGCATGATGCGCCTGATTGCCGATTTTACCCAGATTGAAGGGTAATCTTCTTCCCCCGTTGGCACCTGCTGCCAACGGGGTTTTTCTTGTGACGCCCGACAACAAAGAAAAAATCACTCGGCTCTCCTGCATTCCCTGCCCTCAGCCCGCTTTTTCTTTCCTTCTGCCTGATTGACGCTATCTGATTGAGGAGAGTTCTCTTTTCATGACCTCATCCAGAACATTGCTGGCCGGACTGGCCAATGGCGTAATGGCAGGTGCCCTGTGGGGCATTGTTTTTCTTGTCCCTCGGCTCCTGCAGGATTTCAGTCCGCTCCAGATGGCAGCGGGACGCTATATCCTGTACGGCATCCTTTCCTGTGTGATGCTCGCCCCGCGCTGGAAAATGGTCAGCCAGCAGGTCAATCAGGAAGAATGGCGCGCACTGTTCTGGCTCAGCCTGCTAGGCAACCTTATTTACTACGTGTTTCTGGCCGCCGCCGTCCCGCTGATTGGCGGCCCGGCCACCTCCCTGATTATCGGGTTCTTGCCCATCACCGTCCTACTTTGTGCCTCACGCGATCAAGACAGCATGCCGCTCAGGCATGTTGGGGCACCTGTTCTGCTCAGCGTTTTAGGCATTGTGTTGATTGTCTGCGGATCATGGCTCCACACGTCAGCCTCCAGTTCTTCCCCTACGCCTTCCTCGATGTGGGACTATGCGCTGGGTATTCTCTGTGCGGTGGGGGCTCTGGCCTCCTGGACGGCGTATTCTGTCATGAACAGCCGGTGGCTCCGGCGGCGGCCCCACATCAGTGGGCATGACTGGTCTTTATTGACGGGCGTTGTCACTGGGGCACAGGCACTGGCACTCGGTCTTCCTGCTTTTTTCTACCCTGGGTCTGCAGGGTATCCACCCCACGCAGGCATGGACTGGCTCCGCTTCTGGACCATATGCGGTGGTGTGGCGATTTTTTCATCCATCATTGGTAACGGATTCTGGAACAGGGCAGCCCGCCTTCTCCCGCTCTCCCTGAGTGGACAGATGATCGTGTTCGAAACCCTGTTCGCCCTGCTCTATAGTTTTCTGTGGGAACACCGTTGGCCCACCGGCACCGAAACCTTCGCCATGATCTTTTTGGTTACCGGGGTATTGTGGTGCATGGCCGCACACAGAAAACAGGCCTGAACCTGCCGGAACTTTATGCCCCCGCAACCCATCCTGCACCAAAATCGGTAACCATTTGGTGAAGCCGCATCAGCCCGCTTTCTGCACGTCCTGTATTCGGTCTCAGGCCATAAAAAAAGTGTGGGGCACAGAGCCACCACACTTTTGTCTCATCCTATCCGTTCGTGAAAATGCCGTTATGGAGAGCGACCAAAGAAGAAGCTGATCACCAGCAGAACCACAAAGACAAACACCAGAATTTTGGCAATTCCAGCAAAGCTGGACGCCGCGCCGCCAAACCCAAAAACGGAAGCGATCAGCGCCAAAATCAGAAAAACAAGAACCCATCTCAAAATCGCCATCGCGTCTCTCCTCAAGAAAACCGTTGCCCCTGTTCAGAGAAAGCTTCGGCATGCTTATGCTTCTAAGGTTACAACGCACTAACGACCTGAAAGTTCTTCAAAAAAGAAACGATAGCAAACTGAAGAGACGGTCTCAGTGCTCTTCTGACCCAGGAATGATATCATACCCTGCACTCCCCGGTGCGGGGCCGGGGGGCGGGCCATTGCCAACAGCAATGCCTGTCAACTGGTTAGCAGAAGGCCCGATCTCACGCGCATCAATTGCCGTGCCGAGTTCCCCGCTGCTGCCGGTGCCTACCGCATAAAGGGGCTGACCCGGCTTGAGCCATGCCGCCACGCGGCCCGCTTCACGCGCAGAAAGATAGACAACGGAGTGATCTTTCAGCACCGCCCCCGTTACCTGCCCATCCAGATTATAGAGGGAGAGCCAGACCTCGCCATGCAGAACAATATCCGGCCCTGCAATCATCTCGGTCGATTGCTGCGGCATGGAGATGAAATTATCCTGCATGCCACGACCGCGCGGGCTGGTAATGCCAAAAGCCCGAATAAGCGGAAGAGTACGTGCCTTCAGCCCGCGGATGGATACCGTATCACCCGGCTTTACCAATCCGGCCAGTGTATGCCCCTGCTCCGGCGAGACGAGAACCTGCGTTCCATCTTCCAGCACCAGCCCTGTCACACTGCCATGAGGAGAGGGCAGAAACTGCGCCACCTTGCCACTAAACTGCGGCAGACCGGACAGATCATACACGCCAACAGCCTGTTGCTCCGTAACGGTCTGATGCGCGGCATATTGTGAGGAAGAGGCATGGTGTGCGGCCGGTGCGGCCACCGCAATGGAAGAAGCCAGCAGCGATGCTGGAAAAGAAAGCAAAAGGCGCATGGGGTCAACCAATGAAACCATCTCCGCCCGGCATCTGAGCGACACCAGACAGAGATGTGTGAAACTTTACGCCATTGTTCGACAGGAAAGCCGTTCCGGCAAGAGCCGGAAAAGCGTGTCAGTGGCGGAAATGACGCATACCAGTAAAGACCATGGCAATTCCGGCGGCATCCGCCGCAGCAATCACCTCATCATCCCGAATGGAACCGCCTGGCTGAATAACAGCCGTGGCCCCTGCCGCAACAATGGTTTCAAGGCCATCGGCAAACGGGAAAAAGGCATCAGATGCCGCAACTGAACCTTGGGTCAGCGGCGCATCCAAGCCAGCGGCCTTGGCGGCCTCCCCGCTTTTGGACGCCGCAATGCGGGCGGAATCCACGCGGCTCATCTGCCCTGCGCCAATGCCCACAGTTGCGTTGTTTTTGGCGTAGACAATGGCGTTGGACTTCACGTGCTTGGCCACACGGAAGGCAAATTCCAGATCTGCCATTTCCTGTGCGGACGGCGCGCGTTTGGTCACCACACGCAGGGAGTCTGGTGTAATGCGGCCATTATCGCGCGTCTGGGCCAGGAACCCACCCGCCACGGAACGCACAACCACCCCTGCTGCTGCCGGATCAGGCAGAGCGCCCGTTAGCAGCAGACGCAGGTTTTTCTTGCGGGCCAGAACCTCTTTAGCGGCCTCTTCGGCATCCGGGGCAACAATCACTTCAGTAAAGATACCGGCAATCTGTTCCGCCGTTGCGGCATCCAGTGTGCGGTTCAGCGCTACAATTCCCCCAAAGGCGGAAACTGGATCACAGCGCAACGCACTCTGCCACGCTTCCGTCAGGGAAGAGCCGATAGCCACCCCACACGGGTTAGCATGCTTCACAATGACAACGGCAGGTTTGTCAAACTCCGCCACGGCTTCAAACGCGGCATCCGTATCATTGATGTTGTTGTAGGAAAGCGCCTTGCCCTGCACCTGCACGGCGGTCGCCACCCCGGGGCGCGTACTGCCATCACGGTAGAAAGCAGCCTGCTGGTGGGGGTTTTCACCATAACGCAGCACTTCTGCACGCTGGCCAGCCAGTGTGAAGCGTTCGGGCAGAACCTCATTCGCCTGCTTGGCAAACCACGCAGCAATAGCGGCATCATAAGCCGCAGTCCGCGCATAGGCAGCGCCCGCATAAGCGCGCCGTTGATCCAGCGTGCTGCCGCCTTTGTTGAGGGCGTCAATCAGGCCGGCGTACTGGGCCGTATCCGTCAGCACCACAACATGATCATGGTTCTTGGCTGCCGCACGGATCAGGGCCGGGCCGCCAATATCAATATTTTCGATGCAGTCTTCAGCCCCTGCGCCAGAGGCAACCGTCTTTTCAAACGGGTAGAGATTGACCGCCACCAGATCAATCGAGGCAATGCCGTGTTCTTCCATCTGCGCCACATGGGCAGGCAGATCGCGCCGACCAAGAATGCCGCCATGGATCTGGGGAACCAGCGTTTTGACGCGCCCATCCAGAATTTCTGGAAAACCCGTGTGGTCAGAAACTTCCGTAACCGGAAGGCCAGCCTCCCGCAGGGCCTTGGCGGACCCCCCTGTGGAGAGAATTTCCGCCCCGTGCGCCACAAGAGCGCGCCCAAGGTCAAGAAGCCCCGTTTTATCGGAAACAGAAATCAGAGCGCGGCGCACAGGCTGCGGGGACTGGCTCATAAGCGGAGACCTTTCGCACGGCTAAAAGCTGTAAAGCGGCTGCTTACCCAACCTGCCGTGCCAGAGCAACCGTATGCTGAGGCAGGTCAGGCACTCAGCGGCGGGTAAATGTCCAGTAAAGCGGTTGCCGGCCTGCGGCGATGGCTTTTGCCTCATACCGCGTGGGGAACCAGCCTTCCGGCCGTTCGGTGGCAGGTGGGGGCGCTTCAAAATAAGGCTGCGCCGCCATCACCTCTTCCACCCATGCCTGATAGGTTGGGTCATCACTTGCAACCCGCCACACAGCACCGGGTTTGAGCACGCGGGCAACCAGTTCAACATTCTGGGGGTGCACAAAACGGCGTTTGGCGTGCCGTGCCTTGGGCCATGGGTCCGGAAACATCAGGAACAGCCGGTCCAGCGAGGCTTCCGGCATGGCCTTCAGCAGTATGCGGGCATCATCATCCCACAAACGCAGCATGTCCGGAATGGGCGCGGTTGCTTCCTGCCCAACCGGCACAAGGCGGGTCAGGAGCGAGCAAAGCCCGTTATCAAAAACTTCTGAGGCAATATAGCCAATATCAGGATGTGCGGTGTGTTGGGCGTAGGAGTGTTCTCCTCCCCCAAAGCCGACTTCAAACCAGATCTGCCGGGGCGGCTTGCCAAAACCGGCAGCCGGTGTGGCTGCCTTATCAAGCGGGAAGCGGAGCCGGGGCAACGCTTCCTCCAGCAGACGTTCCTGACGCGGGCGGAGCGGATGGCCGCGCTGCCGTCCATAGAGTCGCTCAGGGGGCGGCTTTACATCAGGCGCGCGGGCATCGTCCGTCATAGGTAGCGTCAGGCTTTTCTTCTTAGCGGTTCAGTGCGCTACGCAGGGCGTCAACCAGATCCGTGCGTTCCCACGTGAAGTTATCACGCGCATCATCCGGCTTGCGGCCAAAATGACCATAAGCAGATGTTTCAGCATAAATCGGACGGTTCAGACGCAGATGCTTCCGGATACCGCGCGGAGACAGATCCATCACATCACGCAGAATCTTGCCCAGACGGGCTTCATCCACATCCTTGCCGGTTTCATCCAGATCCACATAAACGGACAGCGGATGAGACACGCCAATGGCGTAGGAAAGCTGAATGGTGCAACGATCAGCCAGAGCAGCGGCTACAACGTTCTTGGCCAGATAGCGGCAGGCATACGCGGCAGAGCGGTCAACCTTCGTGGGGTCCTTGCCGGAGAATGCGCCGCCGCCGTGCGGGGCTGCACCACCGTAGGTATCCACAATGATCTTACGACCGGTCAGACCACAGTCACCATCCGGGCCGCCAATCACGAAAACACCGGTCGGGTTAACATAAAATTCGTTATCTTCCGGCATCCAGCCTTCCGGCAGAATACCACGCACCACACCGCCCAGACGATCGCGCAGTTCTTTCTGATCAATACCCGCATCATGCTGGGTGGAGATCACCACGGACGTTGCCTTGACGGGGCGACCATTGGAATAATGAAGCGTAACCTGGCTTTTTGCATCCGGCTGCAGGCCCGCAACGCGTGCATCGCCAGCGCGGCGCAGATCACGGATTTCGTGCAGAATGCGGTGCGCATAATACAGCGGAGCCGGCATCAGGGTGTCGGTTTCGTTGGACGCATAACCGAACATGATGCCCTGGTCGCCTGCGCCTTCGTCCTTCTCACCGGCACTGTCAACGCCAACAGCAATGTCAGCGGACTGTGCGTGCAGGTAATTGGCGGCGTCAGCCGTACGCCAGGAGAAACCTTCCTGATCGTAACCAATGTCCTTTACCGCATCACGCGCGGCCTGAATCAGGCCTTCTGAGGTAACGGAAGCCGGGCCACGCACTTCACCGGCCAGAATGATCCGATTGGTGGTAACCAAGGTTTCACAGGCCACGCGAGCTTCAGGGTCTGCTGCAAGATAGGCATCGAGAACAGTATCGCTGATCCGGTCCGCAACCTTATCGGGATGACCTTCGGAAACAGATTCCGAAGTGAACAGGAAATCGCCGTCTTTACGCATGATGGTGCCGTCTGCCCCACGCACTGTGAAATAGGAATTGTGATATCACCCTTGAGGAAAGGGGACGAAACCGTGTGGCGGAATAGTGACCAATGGTCAAGTGTATTGCCGCCATGCGTAGAAAATGTCCGTAGCTCCCGTGCGGGTGGATTAGCGGATAACCGCCACTTTCATGAGCATTTACAACTGCAAAGCCATTTTTGCCGTTATGAAAAAAACGGCTAACTATTTTTATTTACAGCAAAACTTCGTAAATCATACGCCCCGGCAAAGGGCTGGGGCGCGTTCCAAAAAGGCTGCCTTTTTTAAAGCGGCGGAAGCCCCAGAACATCTTCCATACCAAAATATCCCGGCGCATGGCCTTCCACCCAGAAAGCCGCCCTTACCGCTCCGGTCGCAAAAATACGCCGGTCAAACGCCCGATGCGAGAGTGTGATCTGCTCATCCGCCGAGGTAAACAGAACATCATGCTCCCCGACAATCTGCCCGCCGCGCAGAGCGGCAAACCCGATAGCGCCGGTTTTACGCGGACCGGTATGCCCGTCTCGCCCACTTTCCTTCACATCAACCAGAGCCACACCACGCCCTTGGGCCACAGCTTCCCCAATTGCCAGGGCCGTGCCTGATGGAGCGTCCACTTTCTGCCGATGGTGCATTTCCAGCACTTCAACATCATAGGACTCAGCCGGTAATGCACGACCCATCATCTGCGCCAGACGCTGCACCAACGTCACGCCTGGCGAAAAATTGGCCGCATGCACAATAGCGATGGTCTGCGCGGCCTTGTAGACGGCAGCACTCTGTTCAGCAGATAGACCCGTGGTGCCCAGAACCCACGCCGTACCGTGCTGGGCCAAAGCCTGAGCATGAGCCACGACTGTCTCTGCATGAGTGAAATCAATCACCACATCGCTGATTGCTGCCAGAGATGCCATGTCCGAAAAAACAGGGACATTTTCCGGCAAGCCGACAACACCACCCGGCTTGCGGGCCGTGCCCCCCGCCAGAATGGCCCCGGCCGCCTGTACTTCTTCTACCAGCAACTGGCCCACACGCCCTGAAATACCGGCAATCCCGACCCGAAGGGATTTTTCTGTCATGCGGGCTGTTCCTTTAGTGTCAAAATTCAGCTTTTGTTTTCAAAAAAATCACGCACGCGGGCAAAAAAGCCGGAGTGTTCCGGGCTGCCCTTCACGTTTTCACCGGCTTCTTTCTCAAACTCCTCCAGCAGTTCGCGCTGGCGCTTGTTCAGATGCTGCGGTGTTTCAACAGTGACCTGAATATACATATCCCCCCGCGCACTGGAACGCAGGACGGAGAACCCTTTGCCACGCAGACGGAAATGTTCGCCCGTCTGGGTCCCTGCGGGAATTTTTACCTTTGCCCGGCCGCCATCAATAACGGGGACTTCAATTTCCGTACCCAGAGCAGCCTGGCCCATGCGCAACGGCACACGGCAATAAACATTCGCACCATCACGCTGGAAGATGGAATGTTCTGAGACAGACACATGCACATACAGATCACCCGGCGGCACGCCCTGCCCGGCTTCGCCCTCGCCAGAGATGCGGATACGGGTGCCATCTTCCACGCCAGCAGGAATCTGCACGCCAATTGTGCGCTCTTTTTCCACCGTGCCTGCACCATGGCAGGCCTTGCAGGGGTCTTTCACACTTTTGCCGGTGCCGTGGCAGGTGGGGCACGGCCGTTCCACCACAAAGAATCCCTGCTGGGCACGAACTTTCCCTGCACCATGGCAGCTTGGGCAAACCGTCACACCTGCCGCACCATCGTTGGACCCGGTGCCATGGCAGGACTCACAGGCCACACGGGTAATGACCCGCACATCTTTTTTCACGCCGGAAAACGCTTCTTCCAGCGTGATCTCAACATGGGTCTGGATATCACTGCCGGTACGAGCACGGCCACCGCGACGGCCACCCATCATATCCCCGAACATCTGCTCGAAGATATCGCCCAGACCACCGCCACCAAAGCCATTGAAATCAAACCCGCCGGGACCACCGCCACCGCCATTTTCAAAAGCTGCATGGCCAAACCGGTCATACGCGGCGCGTTTCTGTTCATCTTTCAGAACATCGTAAGCCTGATTGACGTCCTTGAACTTGGCCTCGGCCTGCTCATCCCCCGGATTCCGATCCGGATGATATTTCATGGCCATCTTACGATAGGCCTTCTTGATTTCGTCAGCCGATGCCGTGCGGGAGATTTCAAGAAGTTCGTAGTAGTCAACCTGGGTGGCCATGAAAATCCTCTTAGGGGGTTCTGCCTCTTACTGAGCGCAGCATGTGTCAGATATGACAAAGGCGTCCGCCTTCCAGGAAGCACGGACGCCAGAGAAAAAACGGTTATGGCGGGGGGAAACCAACCCCGCCATCCGCGATAGTCGCGCCCGATCAGGACTTCTTGTCGTTTACGTCCTCAAAGTCCGCATCAACAATCTTTTCCTCATTCGGGTTGGCCCCGGCTGCCCCAGCGCCGCCAGCAGCAGCACCTTCCTCAGCCTGACCAGCCTTATACACAGCCTCACCAATCTTCATGGCAGCCTGTGTCAGACGATCGCTTGCGCTTTTGATGGCTTCGGCATCGCTGCCTTCCAGAGCCGTCTTGACCGCAGCAATAGCGCCTTCAGCTTCCGTCTTGTCAGCAGCAGGAACCTTGTCACCCGCTTCAGACAGAGACTTTTCAACCTGATGCACAAGGCTTTCAGCGTTGTTACGCACTTCAACCTGTTCACGCTTGGCCTTATCTGCTGCCGCATTGGCTTCAGCATCCTTGACCATCTGTTCGATATCGCCTTCAGACAGACCACCAGATGCCTGGATCTTGATCTGCTGTTCCTTGCCGGTTGCCTTATCCTTGGCGGACACGGACACAATACCGTTAGCGTCGATGTCGAACGTCACTTCAATCTGCGGCACACCACGCGGAGCCGGGGCAATACCCGTCAGGTCAAAGTTGCCAAGCAGCTTGTTATCAGCCGCCATTTCACGTTCGCCCTGATAGACCTTAATGGTCACCGCGTTCTGGTTGTCTTCCGCAGTGGAGAAGGTCTGGCTCTTCTTGGTCGGGATGGTGGTGTTGCGGTCGATCAGGCGGGTAAACACGCCACCCAGGGTTTCAATACCCAGAGACAGCGGGGTTACGTCCAGCAGCAGAACGTCTTTAACATCACCTTTCAGCACCGCACCCTGAATGGCTGCACCAATGGCCACCACTTCGTCCGGGTTCACGTTACGGGCCGGATCCTTGCCAAAGAAGCCTTTAACAGCCTCAATCACCTTCGGCATACGGGTCATGCCGCCAACCAGAATGACTTCATCTACTTCAGAAGCAGAGACGCCAGCGTCTTTCAGAGCAGCCTTACAGGGTTCAAGCGTGCGCTGGATCAGATCATCAACAAGGCTTTCCAGCTTGGCGCGGGTCAGCTTCAGCACCAGATGCTTCGGACCAGAAGCGTCTGCGGTGATGAACGGCAGGTTGATTTCCGTTTCCTTGGAGGAAGACAGTTCGATCTTCGCTTTTTCAGCAGCTTCTTTCAGACGCTGCAGAGCCAGCTTGTCAGCGCGCAGGTCAATGCCCTGTTCGCGTTTGAACTCATCCGCCAGATACCCGATAATGCGGTTATCAAAGTCTTCACCACCCAGGAACGTATCCCCGTTGGTGGATTTCACTTCGATCACACCGTCAGAAATTTCCAGAACGGAAACATCGAACGTGCCGCCACCAAGGTCATAAACCGCAACCGTGCCGCCGCTTTTCTTTTCCAGCCCGTAAGCCAGAGCCGCAGCGGTGGGCTCGTTGATGATACGCAGCACTTCAAGACCAGCGATACGACCGGCGTCCTTGGTTGCCTGGCGCTGGGCATCGTTAAAGTAAGCAGGAACCGTAATAACGGCCTGGGTTACTTTTTCGCCAAGGTAAGCCTCGGCGGTTTCCTTCATTTTACCGAGCACGAACGCGGAAATCTGGGAAGGGGCATATTTCGTGCCGCGCGCTTCCACCCATGCATCACCATTGTCACCCTTGACGATGGTGTAAGGCACCATTTCCTTGTCTTTCTGAACGGTCGCATCATCAAAACGACGACCAATCAGACGCTTCACGGCATAGAATGTGTTTGCCGGGTTGGTGACAGCCTGACGTTTCGCAGCCTGTCCAACCAGCATTTCACCACCTTCGGTGAAAGCAACCATGGACGGCGTTGTGCGTGCGCCTTCGCTGTTTTCAATAACCTTGTTTTCATTCCCTTCGCGCACGGCCACGCAGGAGTTGGTCGTACCAAGGTCAATACCAATAACTTTGCTCATTCATACTCTCCTTCAGCGACCTAGCCTGGCCCGAAGCACCGGACTGGGTCCTTAGTCTCTCACCTGGTTTTCCTTTGCCGGAAAACAGGTTGCGAGTGTTAAGCCTGATGTATGGTGCGGCCTGCGCTCTTTCAAGTAGAAGCAAGCCGTTGGCAAACAAAATTTTTACCACCCATACCCTTGCCAGAAACCCGGCTTATTCCGGTGCTTTGGCCACCACCACCATGGCAGGCTTGAGAAGACGTCCGTGCAGCGTCCATGTCGGCGTCCATGCCTGCATTACAGTGCCCGGTGCATGCTCTGCACTCGGCTGTTCCGCCATAGCCTGATGCAGATTGGCATCAAACGTCTTGCCTTGCGCGTCTTCACACTTGATGCCGTGACGCTCAAGAATGGAGATGAAAGAACGTTCAGTGCTTTCAATGCCTTCACGCATCTTGGTCAGAACGCTGTCTTCCCCTTCCTGATGCGCAGGCAGACTGGCCAGCGCACGGCGCAAGTTTTCAGCCGCTTCCACCACATCCCGCGCAAATTTCTGCACGGCATATTGCCGGGCGTCTTCCACATCCCGCTTGGCACGGGTACGCAGGTTCTGGTTATCGGCCTCGGCCCGCAGCCATTTCTCCTTGAACTCGGCAGCTTCCTGCTCAAGCTCCTGAAGACGGCCCTCGGCAGCAGAGGACGGCTCGGCATGGGTCTCCGCTTCAGGTGCAACCGCTTCCTGAGGCTGGGAGATCTGGTCGGTTTCAGCCGGCTCTACCGGCGTGCCGACCCGGTTGGGATCTGTATCGTGGGTCATGCACCAAGAAGTAAGCAACCCGTCCGGAACCGACAAGACCTGCACGGCACCGCGATGATGATTTTACAACGCATGCAAGCCGTGCTCAAAAAACGCGGCAACATGAAAGACTCTGCCCCCATGGCGCAAACAGGGCGAACCCCGTATGCTCATGGGCTGGCGTTGAAGGCGATGAAGGAACACGCACACAATGGTAGAGCGTACCAAGCAGACGATTGCGCTGGTTGATGACGACCGCAACATCCTGACCTCGGTACAAATGACGCTGGAAGCCGAAGGCTTTCACGTCCGCACCTATACTGATGGCGAATCGGCCCTGCAGGGCATGACGGCTTATCCTGTTGATCTGGCCGTGCTGGATATCAAGATGCCCCGCATGGATGGCATGGAACTGTTGCAGCGCCTGCGCGCCCGGTCCAATCTGCCGGTCATCTTCCTCTCCTCCAAGGATGAGGAAGTGGATCAGCTTATGGGGCTGCGCCTTGGCGCTGATGACTACATCACCAAGCCCTTTTCCCAACGCCTGCTGCTGGAACGCATCCGCGCCCTGCTGCGCCGGAACGAAGTAAGCCGTGCGGAAGCCAACGGCACGCCAGTTGGCGGTGCACTGGTTCGCGGTCCGCTCTCTCTGGATGAACTGCGCCACAAATGCACGTGGAACGGGCAGGATGTCCCGCTGACGGTTACGGAGTTCCTGCTGGTAAAAACGCTGGCCCAGCGTCCCGGGCTGGTGAAATCACGCGATCAGTTGATTGATGCCGCCTATGGGGACACGGTTTATGTGGATGACCGCACAATCGACAGCCACATCAAGCGTGTCCGCAAGAAATTCCGGCAGGTTGATGACAATTTCAACCAGATTGAGACCCTCTACGGCATTGGCTACCGATACCGGGAAGACTGAGGCCCGCTGGTGACACAACGGACACGCATGTCTGTTTCTTCCTCGCTCTCCAGACTGAAAAGTCTGAAGCTGCCGGGGCAGGGCAACAAGCAGGGTGGCATTGAGGCCACCGCCGCGTATGAGGCCTCCAAAACACGGCTGGTCTCTCCGCTCATGCGGCGCATCATGCTGGTGAATGTTCTGCCGCTGGCCCTGCTGGCAGTCACCATGCTGTTTCTCAATCAGTTCCGGAACAGCCTCCTGACAACGGAAGTTGCGGGCTTACGGGAACAGGCCCGTATTTATGCCGGAGCGTTGGGGGAAAGCGCTGTTCGCAGCACGCGCGCCCGCAGCACAGACCCGGATAGTGATTTTTCACTGGAATCCTCGCAAGCCCGCCGACTGCTGCTGCGCCTGACCGAGCCTAGCCCCAGCGCACATGCCCGTCTATTTGGCCCGGATGGCCAACTGGTAGCGGATAATGTAGTAGATCAGCCGGATCACCCACCCCGCTCCTTTCCGTTCCGCCATGGCAATCGCCCGCCACCCGGCTCCATGAATGAGCCCAATGGTCCGCCTCCCTTTGGCCCCAGCTTTTTTGAACGCCTGCTGACGTGGGTATGGCGCAGTAACGAAACCAATATTGTCCGGCTGGACACGAATGAGGCCGATATTCCGGCTGATCCCGCCCGCCCGTTAGAAGCCAATGGCCCCAACTTCCGCCCGCCACCAGAAGCCCCACCTTACATCCGCCGCACGGCTAATGGCCGCCTGATCATTACCGTGGCGGAGCCCGTCATTCGTGATGGCCATACGGTTGGGATTATCCAGCTTACCCGTGCGGCCTCTCAGGTTGATCGTTCGGTTTTTGCCGTGCGCTCCTCCATTTTGTCCCTGTTCCTCACAGTTCTGGTTATTACCATCCTGCTCTCATGGTATCTGTCCCTTACAATCGCCCGCCCCCTGTTGCGGTTGGCGGCGTCCGCCCAGATCATGCGCGAATCTTCGGGTCGCACAGGGACGGTGCCAGCCCGCCTGCTGGCCCGTCGTGATGAAATAGGCGATGTGGCCCGCGCCTTGCAGGCCAGCGCACAGGCACTGTGGAAACGGATGGACGCCATCGAGCGGTTTGCCGCAGATGTCAGTCACGAAATCAAAAATCCGCTTTCTTCCATCCGCTCGGCCATTGAAACCTTGCTGCGTATTGAAGATCTCAATCAACAGCGGCGGCTTCTGACCATCATCAATGAAGATGTCCGCCGTCTGGACCGTTTGATCACCGATATCTCTGACGCCAGCCGCTTAGATGCTGAAATGTCCCGTGCTCAGGCCGAGCCGGTTTCCATCAAACCGCTTCTCTCTGTTCTGGCCGAAATCCATCAGGCCACTCGCAAGGAAGGTCAGCCGATCATCACCACAAAAGTGGAAGGCGATTCCCCCGAGCATCCCCTCCGCGCTCTGGCGGTGGAAGACCGATTGGTGCAGGTTTTGCGCAACCTGATTGGCAACGCCATTTCCTTTTCCCCACCCAACGGCCACATCCTGCTGGAAGCGGCCCCGGTGGGGAACATGATCTCCATTTCCGTCTCGGATGAAGGGCCTGGCATTCCTCAAGCCAAACTCGATTCCATTTTTGATCGGTTTTATTCAGAACGCCCCAAAAACGAAAATTTTGGCCAGCATTCCGGGCTCGGGCTTTCCATCAGCCGCCAGATTGTAGAAGCGCTGCATGGCACAATCGCAGTTGAAAACCGGCATGATGCACAAGGGCATGTGGCAGGCGCACGCTTCACCGTGCGCCTGCCTAAAGTTGCGACTTAAAGTTTAATTTTCAAATAACTCCGGACTTCAGTCCGCGTTGTCCCCCTGAGCCCATTGCGGCTCAGGCTGGTTCGGCTTCAACGCACAACTCAAGTTCTATTTTTACGGCGGCAGGCGTCATGCTTTTGACCCACATAAGGGTCAGAGAAGGCGATAAATGTGAAAAAACGTGCCGTAAGGTGGGAAAGCAGGATGGAAAATCAGCCGCATCCGCAATGATATACACCACCCGCGTAACATCTTTTAAGGACAGTCCTTCCTGCGCGAGCACTGCCACGCCCATATCCAATGCTGCGGCACATTGTTCCGCTATGGTTTGTGTTGGGGCAGAAGAAGACCTGAGTCCCTTGATCCGCACCCCTGCAGGACCGTGTTCCACCCGCAGCGTAGGAGCGGAAGAGCCAAAAGGAGTGTGATGTAACGCGTCAACCATAAGTGCTCATTATACTGCCAGATCTCTCAGAATCGCAAATTGCTCTTTCGTAACAAATCATACCCTATAAAATGTGAACCGTGTCATGCATGCAGTGCGGGTACGCCCTGCCCGCCCAAAGCTTTGCAGACATATTGCGCAACGGGGCCAGACCCGAGCATAATGCCGCTACCTTAATTTGGGTCAGTGCTTTATTCAGCAGCGGATGCCTGTTTTTGCTGACAGGCGCTGGTCTTCCCGCTTGCCATGCAGGCCTGAACACTTTTTGCCGCCCCCGGCCACAGAAAGGAACAGATGTAATGTGCGCGGATGATACACTTGTTCCACGCCGTATCCTGCTGGTTTCAGGGCTATCTGGTGCAGGCAAGTCCTCTATCCTGCGCATTCTGGAAGATCTGGACCACGAGGTTATTGATAACCCCCCCCTCGGGATGCTGGACGATATTGTGGCCCGTGCAGAGCGCCCTGTTGCCATTGGGGTGGATTCCCGCACGCGCGGGTTTGATGCTTCCGCCGTGCTGGAAGCAGTGGCCCGGCTACGCGTCAACCCGAACCTTCGGGTTGAACTGATTTACGCCACGGCGGAAGAAAGTGTTCTACTGCGGCGGTACACCGCAACCCGCCGCCGCCACCCCCTTGCCCTGCACGGCAGCATCAAGGAAGGGATTGAAGAAGAAACAACCCTTACGGCCCCCCTACGCGCCGCGGCCGATCTGGTTATTGATACATCAGACATGCCACCGCCAGAATTACGGCAGTTTGTAGAAAGTCGCTTTAGTCCGTGGCAGGGAGGGTCTGCTGAGGGGTTGACCGTTGCCCTGATGTCCTTTGCCTTTCCGGCAGGCTTACCGCGTGAAGCCGACATTGTGTTTGACGCCCGCTTCCTGAGAAACCCTCATTATGACCCTGCCCTAGCCCCCAAAACCGGACTGGATGCGGATGTTGCGGCCTATGTGGCGGAAGATACGGATTATCTGCCGTTTCTGGACCAGATTCACGCCATGCTGCAACTGGTGCTCCCGCGGTTTGTGCGGGAAGGTAAAAAATACGCCACCATCGCCATTGGCTGTTCTGGCGGACGCCATCGCTCCGTGACTTTGGTGGAAGCTCTTGCCAAGCGCCTCGCGGCACCGGATGGCATGGGCACCTATCAGGGGTCCGGCCAATGGCCCATCATGATCATGCACCGTGAGTTAGCCCGGCAGGGGTTAGGCGCCTGGCGGTGGGCGAGAAAACCAACCGGCAGCCTTGCGGACGAAGCACTGCCCCCATCAGTTAGATAATGCCTTCCTCTTCGTCGCCCTGAAGACCTTCCTCTTTCCGCTGCAAGGCAGCCCGGCCTGAACCTCTTTGTTGCTCAGGCGTCTTAAACTTATCCCCAAGCCTATTGTGTGGTGCTGCCAGTGCCGGAGCAGCCCATCACCCGCTTTTTTGTTCGTTTACCACAAGGTTCCCACTTTTCTTTATGTCCATCACATCGACCACCCTCCAGCATGAACCCATGGCGGAGACTATCCAGACTAAACTGACCCCTCTTGTCTCTTCCTTCCGCACATGGTTGAGCTGGCTTCCGCCCTCGCTCGCCTCCCTTCTGGTCCTCGCCCTCATCGGCCTTTGCGCGGCGGCTCTCAGCCGTCTGGTGACAGACCGTATTCTCATGCGCATTCCCGGGGCCAAACGGGGCGCCTTTGTTCGGTCCTTCACCCGCACCATGCGCCGCCCTGTCCGGCTGACCGTTGTCATTCTCGCCATGAGTGTGGCCCTACCCGCCTGCGGCCTGCGCGGCGAGTTACTGGATACAGTCGCGCATCTATTGCTGATGAGCTTTGTGGCCGTCATGGGCCTGGGCACCCTGCTGACCACTCGCGTAATTTCAGATGCCTATCTGGTGCGCTTTGCAGAAGCTGATCAGGACGATGATATCCTTGCCCGCAAACATGCCACACAGGTACGCCTGCTCCGGCGCGTTGCGGAAATTCTGATCTGCGTGCTAACCGTCAGCGCCGAACTGATCACGTTTGAACCGGTCAGAGAATATGGGCTGAGCCTGTTTGCCTCTGCAGGTGCGGCCTCCCTGATTGCAGGTCTTGCGGCCCGCCCTATTCTGGTGAACCTGTTTGCCGGTGTTCAGATTGCCATGACACAACCCATCCGCATGGGGGATCTGATCGCCTTTCAGGGGGACTGGACTTGGGTGGAGGAGATCACCTCCACCTTTGTGGTGCTGCGCTCATGGGACTGGCGCAGGCGGATTGTGCCCATTGCGTATTTTCTCGATACGCCTTTTGAAAACTGGACCTACAACTCAGCAGAACTGATTGGGGCGGTCTATCTGCATGTGGATTACCGCGCCCCCATGGACCGTATCCGCGCCAAGCTGGAAGAAATTGTGCGCGGCTGCCCCCAATGGACGGGAAAGGATTTCAGCGCACAGGTTGCTGACTGCACAGACCAGACCATGATCATCCGTGTTACGGCCAGCGCGCGCACGGCTATCAGAAGCTGGGATTTACGCTGTGAAATTCGGGAAAAAATCATTCGCTGGATGTGTGACCACTGCCCGGAAGCTCTGCCGCGCAACCGTCTGGCCATGACAGCAGCAGAACAGGCTATGCCCCATCCCCCCTCAGATCTGGTGGAACCTCCCTCCACGGGAAATTGGCCTGCCGTACCCAAAGGCCCCTTTGGTCCTTTCGACAGGCCACCCGTTTCTTCTCAGGCAGCCCCTCAGCCGCCTATGCCACCACAAACGGCATTCCGCCCTTTCTAAAAGGGCACCTGAAATGGGGCGCTTTTAGGCTTGGCAACCATCATACCAAGCCAGAGTCTCTCTTATTCAGCCACGATAAATCTGGTCAAAGATACCGTTGTCACCAAAGTGCTTTTTCTGCACCGTGGCCCACCCACCCAAACTGGCGATGTCAAACGTTTCCACTTTTGGAAAGCGACTTTGGCTTTCAGCAGCCACCGCGGGGTCTACGGGACGGAAATAATGTTTCGCGCCAATACGCTGCCCTTCAGGAGAGAACAGGAAATCAACATACGCTTGCGCAGCAGTCTGCGTGCCATGCTGGGCCACATTCTTATCCACAACAGCGACAGGCGGCTCCGCCAGAATGGTCACTTTGGGAACCACAATATCAAACTGGTCTGGCCCGATATCCTTGGCCGCCAGCAGGGCCTCATCTTCCCACGCCAGCAACACATCACCCAATCCACGCTGTACAAAGCTGTTTGTCGCGCCGCGCGCGCCCGTATCCAACACAGGCACATGCTTGAAAAGCGCTTTCAAATAAGCGCGTGCCGTTTCTTCCGAACCACCGGGCTGACGCAGGGCCCATCCCCATGCAGCCAGATAGTTCCACCGGGCACCCCCTGATGTTTTGGGGTTGGGCGTAACAACCTTTACATCATCACGGATCAGGTCTGGCCAATCATGAATGTTTTTGGGGTTTCCCTTTCTGACGAGAAAAACAATCGTGCTGGTAAAGGGTGTGGAATTATGAGGCAGACGCTTCTGCCAATCCTGAGCCAGCAAGCCGTGCTGGGCAAGAATATCAATATCATACGCCAGACCCAGCGTGACAACATCGGCAGGGGCCCCTTCCAGAACGGAACGCGCCTGCGCACCAGACCCACCATTCGATGTTCTGACAAAAACGGAACTGTCAGCATGCGTTTTGGTATAGGCTGCGGCAAAAGCCTTATTGATATCCGCATACAGCTCCCGTGTGGGGTCGTAGGAGACATTCAGCAACCGGATAGTGTCCGCCTTTGCGGGACGAAAAGCAAAACCGGCGGCTACGCCCCCAGCTAAAGCTGCGGCGCCCATAAAAGCGCGCCGTGACAGGATATCTGACACTGTAATTGTCTCTCCTCATACCTTGCGCGTATCTCTTCGGGTACCGCAGCAACCCCAGCGCCTAATTCACGTTATCATTTGTATATTATTCGTCAAGTAAAAACATAAATTATAGTATTTTTTGATAACCCTTATCATCATCGTATCTCACCTTTTGTAACATCCCTCTACAAACCACCCCACAACCTTAGAGAATAGTTCACATACTAACTAATATATATCGTTGTTAGTTTTATATTGCGTTTTAATTCGTGATATGCATATTCTTTTTTCGTTACGATTAAATTTCATTTATTGGTTTTATACTGCTTTTTGGGAAATCCCATGGTTGGTTTTCAGTCTTCAGCCGTTCAGCGCCTCCTCTTTCTCGCCTCACCTTCTGCGCTCTGCCTGATGGCTGCTCCGGCTATGGCTGCCGCGCCTTCTGCCGTCAGTGTTCCAACAACCATCACCCCTCAGGCCTCCACACAGACTGGCACCACTGTCCCCGCACCAGATGGCATCGCTCAGCTTCCTGCTCATTCGGGAGAACAGATTACAGTCCACACCGCCCCCCTGCCTAAAATTATCCTCTACCCGCACGCCACACCTGTCGGGCAGCCAATCCGCACCACTGGCGCACAAGGGCGTTCCTCTGGCCGACAATATGACTGGGGTGTTTTCAACAGAGGCAATGGTGAAGCAGCAGGATTTGGTCCTGTAGGGCAATACGGTATCGCGCCCTGGGCGGAAGACTGGAGCCGTCTGCGAGACAAAAGCAGGCGGACGGACCCTTTTGATATTCTCAAATACATCGCCCTGAATAACAGTGGCTCAATATGGCTCAGTTTTTCTGGCGAGACCCGGCTGCGCAACTGGTTCGAAAGTCGTCCTAATCTGGGCACCCAGAAAAACAATGATTCCGGTCGCTTTGGGGTCAGAAACCTGTACGGTGCTGATCTGCATCTGGGCTCTCACGTGCGCCTGTTTGGTCAGCTCATCAATGCGGATGCCGGGGGCTGGAATGGTTACGGTTATGGAAGCACCTACAGAAAACGGCTTGATGTGCAGCAGGCTTTTATTGAAACCCGCTGGAACATGCTGGGGGCAAAAAGTGGTTTCATGTTTGGCAGACAGCAGTTTCTGGATGCCCCATCCTATATGCTCTACAACCGGGAGACGCCCAACGTCCCCCTGTCCTGGAACGGCTTTCGGGCCTATATGGTCTGGCCACGTCTGCGTATAGATGGCTGGGATTTTGTCCAGACCAATGACAGCTATACAAAAATGTTCCGGGATACTGAAAACTACAATACCCGTCTTTATGGTTTCAACATGACATGGGCCGCACCTGATGGTCACTTCATGGGAGACCGCACCTATTCTTTTCTGGATGCCTTTTATGTTGGCTATAAACTTTCAGGCTCCGGCGGCGCTATTGCAACGGCCACAGGCAGCAGCAAAGGGTCCAACACCCGTAACAATTTTGGCATCCGCTGGCATGGAATTGCGGGCCCATTTGAATTTTCCCTTGGCGGCATCTGGCAGGGTGGGGTGTTCCGTTATGCCAAAACCAATGAAGCCCGTTCTGTCAGCAGTTATGCCATCAATACGCTTGTAGGATACCGCTTACCTAAAAACCGGTTTCATACATTTCTGGGCCTCCAGACAGATGTCTATTCCGGAGGCAACAAGAACAAGAATTCCGGCACAATCGGCACCTACATTTCTCCCTTTAATCCGCAAACCAATTATCTGGACACCACCACTTACATGACAGGATCAAACCTGATCAGCTTTGCGCCCTTGGTGAGAGCCACTTTTGTAAAATCGCTTAGCCTGCAAGTGAAATACCCGCTCTTCTGGCGTTACAGCACTCAAGATCCTGTTTACCGGTCTTCTGGATTTTATACTTTCGCTCATAATTTTGATGGGAAATTCATTGGCATGGCCCCGCAGGCCTCTCTGGCATGGCAGATCACGCCTCATCTTTCCTGGACACAATATGTCTCACGCTTCATGACATCTCACAGCCTCAACCGCGCAGGCGGGTCCAGCGCCACCTACTATCAGTCAAACTTCGTTTTCCGGTTTTAACTTCTTTTTGCAAAAACGGCTGACGAGATCCCACTTGAGAAAAGAGGAGAATGATTGTGCTCCTCTGCCCTCAGGCCAAAAATGCCTTTAACACATAGCGATATAGAAATATTACGAACACCTTATTCCAAATAAAAAATCAATGGAATAAATACAACGATTATTTGAGTTCTATTTACAGATAAAATACAAATTTATATTATTATTAAAAAATAACCACAACCAGAAATAAAAATCAAAAAAAATAACAACACACTGTGGCAACATAAAAAACCACGCATCCTCGCTGTATATATTACCACCCGCTGTAGGGTCCGGCTCCCTTCCAATAATGCGTCCTACCCCTGCCTTCCCAAGGGCCATCCCTTCTCCTGTTGCTCAATACCTGACCAGTTGCACAAACAACTCGCAGGTTAAGAGGCCAATTAGTCATGCTCCATGGGCACACTGTTACCAATTTGACACGGCCATGCAGCAAACACACCTCTGCCCTGATTCTGCTGTGCCCACTGATGTTATTTTATCGTAATGAGACGCTATCGTCATTCCAAGAGCTCATGCTCACTATACCAGCCGATGTGAACAGGACCCAATGCCCTCCTTCATGCGCCGCCTTCTTACAACCTCTGCATTGATCAGCTTTGCCATTCCAGCGGCAAACGCCTTAGCCGCTCCGACGGAGGCGCATACGGAGAGAAGCAGTAAACCTGTCCGGCAGGTCAAACAGGCCCCGAGAGCCGCTTCCTCCTCTCAGCCCTCCATGATGGGATCAACAGCCCCTACCGATCAGGCTCCTGAAAATCTGGATGTCAAAGGCTCCCGCCATCGGTCCGTGGGCGGTGGTCTGATGATCAAGGAAGATGCGCCCAAGTCCCGCTCGACCGTGACAGCTGAATTCATTCAGAAACAGGCTGCGGGCCTCAACCCCATGCAGCTCATTGAAATGCTGCCGGGTGTCAACACAACCTCTACCGACCCCATGGGGCTGTCCGGTGGGCATGTGAGCATGCGCGGTCTGACCGAAAGTCAGATCGGCTTCACGCTTGAAGGGTTCCCCATCAACGATATCGGCAGCTACGCTGTCTATCCGCAGGAAATCGTCGATCCTGAAAATCTGCGTACCATTAATGTGGAACAGGGCTCCGCCGATCTTGATAGTCCGCACATCAGCGCCACGGGCGGTGCTGTGAACATGTATCTGCTGGACCCCAAGGAACGCCTGGGCGGTAAAATAGTTGGCTCCTACGGCAACTATAATGCCCGTCGCATTTTCGGTCGCCTTGATACCGGGTATGTTGGCCACACCAATGTGCGCGGTTATGTGTCCTTCTCGGATGCTGTCGAACAATCCTGGCGCGGCCCCGGCGGCCAGAACAAGCTGCATGGTGAAACAAAGTGGGTCAGTGAATGGGGCAAAGGAAACAAAATTTCCTTCTCCCTCGTCGGCAACCAGTCAACAGGTGTGATGTTCCCATCCACCAACATGAGCGCTTGGCAGCAAAAGGGCATTCATAATGCCTATTCCTCCCAATGGGATCCCAAAAAACCCAACTCCACCTACTATCAGTTGCACCGCAACCCCTTCACCAATATCTACGCCAGTGCGCCTTCAACCTTTACGCTGACTGATAACCTGACCCTGACCGAAACCCCTTATTTCTGGTATGGGAACGGCAATGGTGGGGGCGCCTATAACGAAGACCTGACAAAGCAGCAGTACGGGTCTCAGACCATGACGGGCTCTATCGGCCCCTATAATGCGTCCAACACCAGCTCCCTGCTGCTGTATAACCCATCCAACACACAAACCTACCGTCCCGGTGCGGTTACAAAGCTGTCCCTGCATACCGGCATCAACCGTTTGAGCATCGGCTACTGGTTCGAATATTCCAAGCAGATCCAGACTGGCCCTTACAGCCTGATCGATTACGCCACCGGCAAACCCAATGATCTGATGGGAAGCGGCCCTCACCTTCTTCTCTCTAACGGTGAAACCGCACAATATCGGGACAACCTGACCCAAACCCGCATTCACACCATGTTCATTGCAGACAGCCTTTCCCTTCTGCATAACCGCCTGACACTGGAAGCTGGTCTGAAATATACGGTAGTCAACCGGCAGGGTCACAACTTCCTGCCAGACACCTCAACTGGCCCCTATATCAACGGTTCCTGGCAGCAGCCTCTGCCCGCCGCTTCTATCCGTTTCAAGATCAACAACGAAAACCAGCTTTTCGCGTCCTCTACTACAAATTTCCGTATTCCCATGAATACGTCTCTCTATGATTCCGGCGCCTACTTTGCAGGCAGTGGCTATTCCACCCACGCCAATGCCAACATGAAGCCTGAAATCTCGATTTCTGAAGAATTTGGCTGGCGTTATCAGGGACCGCTGGTGATGAGCTCCATCACCTACTTCCATTACAATTTCACCAACCGCCTATACCAGCAGACCGTGGTCATGCCGAATGGTGATTATTACAGCCAGAGCATCAATGGCGGGAACTCCCATGCCGATGGTGTGGATGTTGAAGTGGGTACCCGCCCGATCCTCTACCATCTCCGTCCGTATTTCTCCGCAGAATATATTAATGCACGCACGGACAGCAACGTGGCCGCTGGCAGCGGTAGCGACTATGTGTTCAGCAAAGGCAAGTTCGCACCCCAAACCCCTAAATACTCACTGGCTTTCAATCTTGATTACGATGACGGTCACTTCTTTGCAGGATACGGCCTGAAATATATCGCCAAGCAGTATTCCTCCTTCAACAATGACCAGCATATTCCTGGCTATCTGACCATGAACGTCAATGCCGGCTACCGTTTCAAGGACTGGGGTGTTCTGAAGGCCCCCACCCTGCGCCTCAACCTGCGCAACATCACGGACCGGCACTATCTTGGCTATGTAAACGGAACCGCGGCCAATGGCTTGGCCACAACAGGCGTGTTTGGCTCCAAGATCAGGGCTGGCAACAGCACTTACTCCATCGCCGCTCCTTTCATGGTCATGGGCAGCGCAAGCGTCGAGTTCTGAAGCATCTAGCTTCACCAGCAAAAAACGCCGGGCGTAAAAACCCGGCGTTTTTTTATGCCCTCTATTGACTCTTCGTTGCTAACGTCGCCTGCATAATAATCACTCCTCTTGTCGCCTATCATTCAAACGCACCTCATTCTCTCCAGCGTTTACATAATCAGCTTTTTTCTCTTTTTCTGAGCAAGTCTGATCTTACCGCAGCGTAACGGAACCTGCCTTTTGCGCTCTACGCAATAGCGCTTCCCGTTCATTCTCCAAGAATATTTTCCATCCGGCGCTTTCACACATGCTATAAACCCACTCTGATCTTTGTCTCCCCATCTTTCGCAAAACTCAAGTGGTGTCGGCATGACTGTCTTTTCTTCCACTGCCCCTCGCGTTTCCATTCGCTACTGCACACAATGCAACTGGCTTTTGCGCGCTGGGTGGATGGCGCAGGAGCTTCTGTCCACATTCGGGCAAGAGCTGGGAGAAGTTTCCCTTATCCCTGATACAGGAGGACGGTTTGAAATTTGCGTTAATGATCATGTCATCTGGGAGAGGAAACAGGATGGTGGTTTTCCTGACGCGAAGGAACTAAAACGACGCGTCCGCAATGTGATCGCCCCAGACCGTGATCTGGGCCACATTGATCGCCACTCTCCCCAAAACTGAAGGAACAAAAACCCATCTGTTTTGGAATATTTTAAATTTTATAACTATTTTATAGAAGTTTATAAATATTGTACATGAAGAGGCCGAAAAACCTCTCTCAAGAATTTTCCACATCTTGAGATATCAATCAGTCATAATTGTCATTCGATCATGAAAGGAGGTCTTTAGATGCCTCCTTCCTGCATTTCCAAAATCACCGTCAGGCCAAAAAACTGCCGTATGGTTCAGAAATATACGGCAGAAAGAAATGGAAAATCTCAGTTGGTAATATTCTGAAGAACCTGGAACCCCTCAAAAACCGGGGGACCAACTGTCAGTGGTTTGCCCTCTCCCGCATTGGCATGAGCGGCCCGAAACTGTTCGGATTTTGTCCACCCGATAAAGGCATCATAAGACGCCCAGACAGTATGAGAGGCATACAGCACATAATCCTCATACCGTGGCCCCTGAAGAAACTGAAAGCTTTCAAAACCGGGAACCGTTTTCAAAAGAACTTCACGGTCAAGCCAACGCTTTTTAAAAGCTTCCTCGTGGTCAGGATGAACCTTGAAGCGATTCATGGCGATATACATATGCTTTCCTTTTTCATGTCCTTAAAGATGAACGTTCCATCAGATCGTGCGGTATGATAAACGGCCGACCTGTGCCAACGTGAGTCACATAATTGCGTGACTGCACTCCAAACACCTCTGCCAGAAGATGGGTGTTTAGAACTTCCACCGGCTTACCCTGCGCATGCAACCGCCCTCTAGACAAGACTGCAATGGTATCAGCACAGGCTGCCGCCCAGTTAAGATCATGCAACACCAGCACAACGCTCCCGCCCTGTGCAGCGTACGCAAGCACACACTCCATGATCAATTTCTGGTGGGCCAGATCCTGCGCGGCTAGAGGTTCATCCAGCAACAGAATGCCAGCGCCCCGACTCTCCACCCCACCGTGCAACTGAGCCACCACGCGCGCCAGATGCGCCCGTTGCCGCTCTCCTCCGGAAAGGGTAGTGCTATCCCGCTCCCCAAAATCAGCCAAACCCACGCGGTCGAGAACCGATTCTATAATCTCATTTTTCTTTTTTCGGACAATATGTTTCCCAGTATAGGTTAACCCCATACTCACCAGATCCTGCACAGAAAAACGTGCTGTTGTTGTGCACTCCTGCGCCAGAAGCGCACGGTGCTGAGCAAGTTCCATGCCGCTGAATTCTGCCATATTGCGACCACCAAGCCACACGGTGCCAGATGTGGGCTGTATGGAGCCACTCATTACCCGCAACAGCGTACTTTTCCCGGCACCATTTGGGCCAATAATTGCAAGAATTTCTCCAGGCTTTACGGAAAGATAAAGCGATTCCAGAAGGGTTTTATTCTGACGAACAACACAACACTCCTCAAGGCGCAGCTTCATGACACACTGCTCCCTTTATGGGTGCGCACCAATAACCAGACAAAAACCGGCGCGCCCAATATGGCTGTGATAATCCCTACCGGCACTTCTGCTGGCGCGGCCACAATACGCGCAAGCGAATCTGACATCACCAGAAGCATGGCACCCAAAAGAACACTGCCGGGTAAAACCCACCTGTAATCGGGCCCTGTGACCAACCTGACAAGATGTGGCACCACCACGCCAATAAACCCTATGGACCCAACCATGGAAACCGAGGCCCCCACAGAAGCCGCACAGGCCACCATGGCAAGTTGCTTGGTACGTTCAACCGGAAACCCCATCAAACTGGCATCAGCCTCCCCCAGCAGCAAGGCGTTCAATGGCTGCGCCAGACCGACTGTGCAAAGCAGGGAAACTGCAAAAAAAGGAAGAACAAGCAGAACACGTGACCAATTAACCCCCACCAGGCTGCCCATGGTCCAGAACGTGATATCTCTCAAAGCCTGATCCGTTGCACGAAACACCAATATACCTGTTAGCGCACCACAGAACGCAGAAAATGCCACACCAGCCAACAGAATAGTGCTGATAGATGTTTCTCCCTGCCGCCTGGCAAAGAGATAGAGTAACGCAGTTGCGCCAAATCCACCCCCCATGCCACCAAGTGGGAGGCTCCACGCTCCATATGCGGGCGGAAGAAACTCTGGCACGCCACATACAATCAAAACGGATGTTACAAGCCCTGCACCGGAGGAAACACCTATCAGACTTGGGTCTGCCAGAGGGTTACGGAACAACCCTTGCATGATGGCACCCGCTCCCCCCAGGGCCGCGCCAGCCAGAACTCCCATTGCAACACGCGGCGCACGGATAAAGAGCACAACCTCCCGGTTAAGGGCCTGGTGCGCCTGAGAGGACACAAGCGCCCAGAGATTGATGTGTGTTGCGCCAATATTCAGAGAAAATAAAATTGAGATCAGAAGAGATAGAAGGATAATGACCAGAAAAATAAGTTTTGTGCTCATTCTACAAAACTTCAAGCAGGCTTGCGAAACATACTGAGTCTTCGGCTCAGTTCAAGGGCGACATGCGGCGTGTCAGGACCAAAGCCAAGCATGCGCCCTCCTTCCATTGGCACAAACCCTTTGCTTTGTCCGGCAGGTGTTTGCTGAAACGCCACAGACCCCAACAGTTCAGACTGTATCCGGGACGCACTTTGTGCCATCAGCAGCACCACCTGCGGTGCCATAGGAATAAGGGCTTCATCATTCAGCATCTTGTAACCATGCATACTGCCGGCAGCATTTACACATCCTGTCAATTTTATCATGCTATCTGCAGCGGTTCCAGTTCCTGCCACCATGGGTCTTCCATTTTGCATACTCATGACAAAAAGGACTTTGAGTGGAGGAGTGGGCAAAGCCCGGCGCCACTGCGCCAAAGCATCAAATCCCTCGCTTATGGTCTGACACAACGCATCACCTTCTTTCGGGCTGTTTATGATCGTGGCCAAAAAGCGTGTTCTATTCAGTATTGTTTCTGGCGTAGGCGTGGAATCCACCATAACGACTGGCACAGATGAGGCCATAAGCTGCTCAATAGCTGTGGGAGGCCCGGCATCATTCAAGCTCAACACAAGATCTGGCTGAAGGGAGAGAACACCTTCGGCTGAAACTGTCCTCATATACCCAAGAGATTTCTTTTTCTGTAAAGCCTCAATCGGCCATGTACTGGTGGTATCCACAGCCACAATCCGGTCCTGCGCGCCCAGTGCATAAAGGGTTTCTGTAATGGCACCACCAATGCAGGCAATACGCTGCGGTGTACCCACGACAACATGCCTGCCCCGGCAATCTGTTATGTCTCTTTGTGCCATTTCACCGGATGAATGTGCGCTGGCTGCCGCTCCGCCAAAAGCAGCAGCCAGCCCCGCCCCCATCCCCACCATCATCATACGGCGCGAGACAGAGTAGCTGGTCACCTTTCCCTTTTCAGAGAAAGATGTTCTGTAAAAAGGTTTCTTCAGAAGAACCATAACCTTACGCCGCCTGAAGATAAGGTTCGCATCGCTCCAGATACTGTGTCACACGCTCAAACGCTGTACCAGCATGGCGCACACAGACAGATGTATCCAGATTGGCATGATCAATAGCGGCCTTGAAACTCTGCCACGCATGCGCCCTCCCCTGCGCATCCGGAGCAAAATGTCTGGCACCAAAATTCACGGTAAGGCCCATATCCTGAACACGTTTTGCCAGAACAGCCGCCCCCAGCTTTGATCCTTCCGCAACATATAACCACCCGATAGCCGCAGAAACACTCCCGGCCACAGGCGGGTTACGCCGCACCATCGGGTAAGGCACACACAGGTCCTGCATATCCTGTTCAATAAGCGCAAGGCGGTTTCTGGACGCTATGTCCGGCACAAGGGCAGCGACATCCGCCCTTGCGTAAAGATCCGCTATATCGCGATGAAAAAGATACTGTACCGCCAGAAAAACCGTATAGCGTTCATGGCTTGAAAACAGGTTGAGAGCCGTCATGCGGTGATCAAGCCGCTCATGCGCTGCGTGTGTACACTGCCTGAGCACGCTGATCAGACCAGCTTGTGTGTGCAACGTCATGTGCCCCCCCTTTGCGGTGTTTTTATACGGATGGTTTGGCGCCGGACCTGTGAACATATGCCCCCCATACCCGCACTATGTCCGGCGCCTGCCCGATTCTATATCGCAAATGATAATCATATGCAACTAGATTGACAAAGAATTCTTCCACCCTCTATTTTTGCGAATAATTCTTATTATCGGAGTCGCTCATGACCATTCGCGCGCCAGGAGCATTCTGGCCTCCTCTTCTAATGGCTTCGACTATCCTTTCCATCCCTGCTATAAATGCTCACGCAGCAGAACATTCTTCCGTTTCCGCTACTCCGGCAGAAACGCAACAGGCCACCCCCACACAAACGCCTTACAAAGCATCCCCACAAAAAAGCACTGTGATATTGCGGCCTGTACGGGTGCGCGGCAAAGCTGACATTATTGAGTCAATGAAAATTGATCCGGATGCAGATTACAGCGCAACCGGAAAACCACGTGTTCTGACAACCACAACAACCATGAAAACGTTCCAGGAACGCATGGTTGATAATTTATCCGACTATGCGCGGCGCGTAGATGCCGCAGTAAACTACAATGCCAGCAACTTCAGCATCAACATGCGCGGACTGGACCAGAACAGGCTCCTGACTACCATTGATGGTGTCAGAACCGTATGGGCCAATGATGGCGCACGCGGCGTGGAAGGCGGGGTTGCTGCATTTGACTTCAACTCACTTGGCGCAATGGATATTGTCAAAAGTGCTGATTCCAGCTTCTTCGGCACAGGGTCTCTTGGGGGAGTGGTTGCCCTCCGCACACTGGACCCGGAAGATATTCTAAAAAAGGGCAAGACTTTTGGTGGCTTGTCTAAACTGACATATGATGGATCCAGCGAGAGTGCCTACCTTAATCAGGCTCTGGCTGGCCGATATAAGAATACCGTATTTCTGGTTCAGGGCGGCTACCAGAATGGTAGTGAAATCTGGAACATGGGCAAAACAAGTGGAAGTGGCACAACCCGTTCCAAAAAGAACCCGCAATCTTATGAGCAAGGAAATTTCCTTGGTAAAATCCGCCACTATTTTGCAGGCGGGCACAGAGTTGGCCTGACAGGCGAGTGGTTTGACCGCAATTCTGATGAAAATACACTCACCAGTGTTGGGTCCACCTACAGCCATTACCGCACGCGCGAAGAAAACAAACGCTCCCGTGTATCCGCCAATTATGACTATAAAACCCCCAGCCCGACGGCTTTGTTCAGCGAAGGCCACTTTCTGGCCTACTGGCAACAGATGAACATGATTACAAATACTTCGTCCAACAGGCTGGCGGCCCCACGCGGGGAATATGACCGGAATTCAGATCTTTCCGTGCAGTCCTACGGGGTAACAGGCTCTGCCACTGCCAATCTTTTCACCGGCCCGGTACACCACGCCCTTACCTTTGGTGGGGAAGCCTATATGACAGATACCAGCCAGTATGCAGCCGGAAGAGATAATTGCTCCCCCGCCATTTTCTCCTGCAACTTCCTGCATGTGAACCAGTCTGACATGCCACGGGTTCATGGAAATGATCTAGGAGCCATTGTACAGGACCGCATGGGCATAGGCCGAAATGAATGGTTTCACCTCACCCCCGGTTTCCGGTTTGATTGGTATGAACGCAACCCGCAGGCAACGGCCTCCTACACGTCCAATGCCGCATATATGGGCGAGCCTGGCCGCTCTAGCGGCTCCCGTTTCTCACCAAAGGTTCTGGCAGAAGCAAAAATCTTACGGAATCTGACCTTATATGGCCAGTATTCGGAAGCCTTCCGCGCCCCCTCCGCTACAGAACTTTATCTTACCTATGGCGGTAACGGCAGTTACGTAAATATTGGCAATGCCAACCTTAAACCTGAAACCAGCCGAGGGTGGGAAGTAGGCGCGCGGTATGGAAATTCTGACAAAGGTGCTACTATTTCTTTCTATGATAACTACTACCATAATTTTATTGATACCATTACCACCACATCAGCCGCTGCGGGGATTGGCGGGTATTATCCCATGGGCGTATTTGAATATGCCAACCGCCAGCATGTACGGATTTACGGTGTAGAAGCCAGCGCCCACTGGACATTTGACACACATTGGCAGGCCTGGACCTCTCTTTCCTATGCAAATGGCCGGGATACTGATGAGAACGTACACCTCAACTCCGTTGCCCCTTTTCGTGGCATTATCGGGTTTGGCTACAAACAGACCAACTGGGGGGCCAGCCTGTCCAGCACCTTTGCGGCTGCGCGTGACAAGGTACAGGACCCAACCTCCAGCAAGAATAAAACACCCGGTTATGTCCTCTTTGACCTGACGGGATGGTATTCTCCCTCTTTTGCAAAAAAACTGCGCTTGCAAGCGGGTATGTACAACGTTTTCAACAAAACCTATTATAATGCACTTGATATTCCAGACAGTTCTTCCCTGCCCAAAACCTATTACACACAGCCTGGCAGAACCTTCAAAGTGACTGCCCTGATCTCCTTCTGATCCTGTTTTCAGAACTGCCGAATGAATGAGTGCAGGGTGCCCACCCCGCACTCATCTTGTTTGTCTGCTTCCCTTACGCATGGCCAACATTTTGCACGCGCCTCAAAGGCACAGGGCGCGACGAGTGTAACAGCAGCCTTATTTTCTAGGAATACCCAACTCCCGGCCAGACCACGGGTTCTTGTTAAAAAGCCAGAGGCCTCACTCTATTCTGGACCACTCTCTGCCGCTCTTCTCATGGTGTTTGTGGTAAGCCCGTGGCAAGGAACCGCTGCCATGCCTCAGGCCTGGAGTTTCTTGAAACCGCAAAAAACAGCCATTTTCGCCACATTATTCTTGTTACAACAAAACTTATTGCATTGTGCGAACAGGCATGACAGAACGGCCAGCTCCTTCACGTTATTGTTCCTTTGGTGAGCGCCCAGAGCCAATGTCACTCCCGGCCTGTTCTTTGCAGCCTCCTCATCCTGCCTTGGTCTGTACACAGGATTTGAGTTTCACGAGAGTGATATCTCTGCGATGCTCTTCAGAACCACACCCTATTCTATTCATTTAAGACACGTAAACTGACCCCTTCTTTCGCTCTCCTTATCCATTATCCCTGTCCTTGCAGCCCTCACCGCCCCCTCTCTGCCCCAGAACTGACTGCCCCGCCCGATGAAAAAAAGCCTGTCTTTTCCTCTTTCCCGCAAACACACAGTGCTGCGTGCAGTTTCCGGCAGCATCATGCCCTCCGCCCTTGCCCACTGGCTGGGAGTACGTGCCATTGCCATTGCACCCGAGCAAATTGCTATACGGGAAGGGTTACGGGCTGGCGTAGCCGTAGGGACAGTCATGATTCTGGCGCTGCATCTGGGCATGCCGCTTATGGCATGGGCCGCTTTTGCAGCGTTCTGGACGTGTCTGGTTGATCCGGGTGGCCTTCTGCGGCGTCGCCTTCAAACCATGGTTACCTTCGCTGCGGCAGGAACACTCATAACGGGGATGATCTCGGCTGCAGCCGGGTATGGTACTCTCCCCGCGTTTATTGGCCTCGGCCTGTGTTCCTTTCTGTGCGGACTGGCCCGTATGCGTGGGGCCATTGCCACGCAGATCAGCGTACTGGCAGCCATTGTTGGCGTAGTGGCCGTATGTTACCCACAAACTCCTTTCGGAGCACTGCATCTTTCCGGTTTGTTCATCATGGGGTCCGCATGGGCCACCCTTATTTGCATGGTGGCGTGGCCTGTAGATCCCTACGCCCCTCAGCGTCAGGCATGTGCGGCCATTTTTCGGGAACAAGCCCGCATGACACGCCGCCTGCTTCAAGTTGGGATGGCCGCCAAACCGGAAAGCCTGATGCAGCAGAACACCATAAGCGCCTACCGCCGGGACATTCGCAGCCGGATTGAACAGACACGTGCAAAAATAGAAGTTCTGTCTGCCAGCGCCCTCACCAGCCACACCCGCAAAACCCTTTTGCCGGCAGTAGAGGCCGCCGACCGTATTTTTATTGCCGTAATGGCTTTTGAACACGCCATCCTGTCTGGCTCGCCCGCCCCCACACCTCTGGCCCGCCGCACCATTCGGCTTCTTGCCTCCACCCTGCAACGCGTCTCTCGGGAAATCCTCTCGACCAAGCCCCGACCGGATGCACTGCAACGACAAATCCGTTTCCTGATAGTCGTGAGCGAACGGGAAGATGACCTGTTTGCCAAGGGAGCCCGTTTATGCGCCACAGCCCTCACGGATCTACAAACGGCGTGGCAAAAGCCTACCCCAGCAGCACCGGAGACCCGCCCTGTTAGTGCGCCAGCCCGTGCTACCCTGCCAACACGGCTTTTCCTGCGCCATGCGGCACGCCTTTCCGTTGGCGTTATGGTAGCATATGCCATCTCCCTAAAGCTGGAGCTGTCTTATGCCTACTGGGCCATGATGGCCGTGGTGGTCGTCACGCAACCGCAGGTTAATACCACTTTGCCGCGTACCATTGAGCGCGTGGCAGGCAGTATTGCAGGGGGGCTTCTGGCCGCCATTATGGGTGTTTTGCTCCCCATGTGGAGCATTCTGCTTCTGGTGTTTCCCCTGGCAGCCGCCACTATCGCTCTGCGCAGCGTGAATTACACATTGTGTGTCATGTTCATGACCCAGTTGTTTGTGCTGGTGACAGACCTTGTCAGTCCTGCTCTGGGCTGGGATGTGGCGTTAGCACGGTCCATCAACAACATTATAGGCAGCCTGGTTGGCTTGGCCGCGTGCCTTCTACTTTGGCCGGAACGGCGCAGCCCTCCGTTACCCACACTGATTGCCGCCGCTTTTAAAGCCAACATGCAATACGCCGCTCTCGCCACAAACCCGCAACCCGTGGACTGGCCTCATATTGAACGCGCCCGCAGAACAGCGGGCACAACCAGCACGCAGGCGGAAATCCAGTATCAACAGGCCCGTGTGGAAGGACTTCGCCGTGCGGAATACCTGAACATCAGTGCGGAAATCCTATTTCTACTCCGCAAAATGGCTGGTGCCGCCAGCGTATGGTGGCTGGAACAAACCACACCCCCTTCCGCCGTTGCCCTCCAGAGAGCAGAGCTCTACGCCAAATTGAACAAGGATCTTGCCTCTGCGCAACAAGACGGCACGCCAGAAAGTGAGGTGACATTGGAAGCTCTTCTGGCTCAGCTCCGCTGTCTGGATCTGGACGTCTTCTAGGAGGCTGAGAGAGGGTTTTCAGGCTCTGATGCGCGCCATGAAGCAAGACACCAATCGATTGGGTTCCAGTCTATGCGCTGCATCAACGATAGCTGACTTCTAAAAAAGCACCCGTAATCAATGCTCAGCTCTCTGAGCGTGATGACTGCCGCCATAAAAAAAACTGCGACCCCCTCAAGCCGCAGTTTCTCTTCTCCAATCTTCAATTACCCTACAAAGAACGGATAAACCCGCCTGAAATACCTGTTTATCAGGCAGCCAGGCGTTCAACGCGGCTTTTACGGAACTGGCTGGCCACAACCCGCGCCATAACGGCAAGGTCAGGCTTTACGGCGTTATGCAAGACTCGCACACTTTCATGCGCAGCGTAGAAACGCCGTCCGCCATGCCCTTTGACCTGAATGGCTGTTCCCAGAAAAACGCCATCTATTTCAATAACTTTTGAATCCAACATAATGACTTACCCTCGAACACAAGGCTTGTAAAAGCCGTATCCGCCGGCAGTCTCACTACCGGCAACTTTTAGAGCGCATGCTCAGATGCGCCACAACACCACATTCGGAAGCGGCAACATCGGCCTGCGCCCATTTTGATATCCACCATGAAAGCTCTCCTTTCATCAGCGTCCGACCGCATGCCGGAACAACGCAACAATGATCGGTTCTTTAGGCAGTGTCAATATTTTAAAACGATTCCATTTCGTGTTTAATTTTCACGCCAATCAGAATGGTTGTATAATTATTTTATTATTATTTTACAATAAGATATATGATATTCCCTTTTGCAAACCCTTCACGCGCCTGTAGCCTCACAGATCAAGACTCTGACAGAATCCCATCTCATCGCATTTTTTAACTTATATTTTTGTTTTTTATAATGTATCACCACACTTGATAGTGCCTTATGGCGTTCCAAGCCCAAGCCGGGGCCTGACCATAGGGAAGAGGAGTTTTGTCTGATGCCAACATCTCTGCGTCATTCTGCTGTTCATCCCCACGCGGCAGATTTTCTGGCAACAACCCCACGGCTTTCCCCTGCATTGGTCCGCGCGCTCTCCCCGTTCGACATGCTGGTGGTGCCGGGGCTGTTTGGGTCTGATGAAGATCATTGGCAATCTATCTGGGAGGATGTGTTCCGTGGACATGGGCTTTCCATAAAACGGATAGAGCAGAAAAACTGGTCTCACCCCACCCTGTCTGAGTGGCAGGCCAAACTGGAACAGACACTTCAGGCCAGCCGCCGGCCCGTGCTGCTGATTGCCCATAGCCTGGGTGCCATCCTGAGTGCGCATCACGGGCTGAAGCACCCGGCATCTCCAGTAGCAGGGGCTCTTCTGGTTGCCCCCGCAGACGGTGAACAAAGTGGTGGCCCAGATGCCGCACGCCTTGCCTCTTTCCTACCTTTGCCAGACAAACGGCTGCCATTTCCAAGCACGGTGATTTTCAGCCAGAATGACCCATGGTTAACCCCCACCCGCGCACATCAATTGGCTGGCAAATGGGGCGCATCCCTGCTGGATGCCGGTTATACAGGCCATATCGGGAATAATTCGGGCGTAGATTACTGGCCGTTGGGGCTGAACGCCCTCCACTCACTGGCGCTGACATGCCACGCGGGGCAGATGCCCGCCCACGCATGATTGCTCCCGGCACTGCCATTCGCTAATAATAATCCTTCTCAAAAACAGCCTATAAGACTTCAGGGTGAGATGGTGGCGAAAAACGTGGTTGGAAAGCTGTTTGGAAAGCGTGAAAAAGCGCGCACCATCGCGCACCCGCCGTTACCGGACGCCATTGAAGCCATTCGGCAGAAAGCCATCCGGGGGCATCATCTGGAGCAGGTGCTCTGGGGCAAGACCTTACTGAACAGCATTTATGTGCCCAGAGACCCGGACCAGGCTTTAATATGGTTCACCATTGCCGCCAATGCCGGGTATGGGCCCGCCCACAACATGCTGGGCCGCTGCGCGCATTTTGGCTGGGGATGTGAAAAAAACCTGCAAAAAGCGGCCCAGCATTATGAAGCCGCCGCCGCATTGGGAGATGAATGGGGCCGGTATAATCTGGGTATTCTGACCATGCGAGGCATGGGCATGCCCCAGAATCTGAAACAGGCCCTCCTTCTCTTTCAGACGGCAGCCCAGAACGGCCATGCCAAATCCATGAACATTCTGGCCCGCTTCCTTGAAGAAGGGTGGGAAATTCCACAGGACCGACAGGCCGCGCTGGCATGGTATAAACGTTCGGCAGAAGGAGGGGATTATCGGGGCCAGCACAATTACGCTACCGCCTTGGCGGAAGCTGGCAAAACCCAAGAGGCTCTTCAATGGTGGGCGCAGGCGCTCCCGAACGCTACCTCCGATATTCTTTTGGCCATGAATCGCTCCCTGACCAAACTGGGGCCAGACAAAGCGCCCCAATTATATGCAGCCCTGCAGGAGCGCCTGAACTCACTCCCCCAACGTGACGATGATCTCGCAAAATTGCCCTGACAGATTTCGTTTGAAAACTCTGTGCAGCTAAGAGCTGGCGAGAGGCTTTTGACGTTGAAAAAGTCGGTTTGAAGGCTCCACACGAGTCCAGCAGGACGGAAAAATACCTAACCACTCGTGAGGCATCATGTCAGATCAGAGATCACACCACTGGCGCATCAGGTTATGATAACAATTGACCAGTTGCAGCACTGCGGGGTCATGATCGGACAGACGGGTACGCAGATCCATGATGGCACGATCCAGATCGTACAGCACCCGGCGGCGGCTTTCATCCCGCACCATGGACTGCGTCCAGAAAAATGAGGCCCAGCGGCTACCGCGTGTTACCGGGGCCACGCTATGCAGCACCGTTGTATCGTAAACGATCATATCGCCCGCAGGCAGCTTGATTTCCTGCATCCCGGCTTCATCATAAATACAGAGTTCCCCGCCGTCATATTCCTCCGGATGGCTCAGGAAAAGCGTGGCGGACACATCTGTCCGCACCCGCATGCCACCGGAATCCGGAATTGGCCGTACAGCGTTATCTACATGCGCGCCGAAGCCCATGCCAGGATCGTACCGGTTGAAGAGGGGCGGTACAACGCGAAACGGCACCACGGCACTGTTGAAGATGCGATTCCGGCCAAGAGCGCGCAGAATCAGTTCTGCCAGTTCACGGTGCTGCGGGTGGTTCAGCGGTAGTTGCAGATTGTATTTGGCTTTGGCCGACTGCTGCCCGGCGGTTGCCTTCCCGTCCTGCCAGTCCGCCTTTTCAAGAACTGAGCGGCAGTGCGCCAGTTCTTCAGGGGTAAGAACCTCGGGAATATGCAGCATCATGATATTTTGGTCCGACAATGAAAAAACGGGTTTCCCCCGCATAGCATCCGGCAGAGGCCATGCGTTTTTGTAGGCTTTCGCTCCATAAAGCTCAAGACGATCAAGTGCTTACGTGATCAGACGCAAACGCGTTGCAAAAACCATTCCCTCCGCAGTTAATAATCACTCGAAAAATGGCTGAAATGCGATGTTGATAGTAAGAATTAATTCCCATAAAATGTTGATATATCATTGTTTTTTATTTGCATCGCGTTTTACACTCAGCTAGACAGCAAACTGTATTTCCTCCCACACCAGCAAAGAGACATATCATGGTTAAAGACCCAAAAGTTATTGAACACCTGAACACGCAGCTTACAAACGAGCTGACGGCCATCAACCAGTACTTCCTTCATGCCCGCACGCTGCGCCACTGGGGCGTGACCCTGCTGGGCAAAAAGGAATACGAAGAATCCATTGAGGAAATGCGTCACGCTGACTCGCTGATCGAACGCATTCTGTATCTGGGTGGTCTGCCCAACGTACAGCGCCTGAACACCATCCTGATCGGTCAGGACGTGAAAGAAATTCTGGAATGCGATCTGAAGCTGGAAGAAAAGGCCATGGCCGACCTGCGGGAAGGCATTGCCTATTGTGAAAGCGTGCGTGACTTCGTCTCCCGTGATCTTCTGCTGAAGATCCTTGAAAACGAAGAAGAACACGAAGACTTCCTGGATCGTCAGTTTGACCTCATCAAGCAGATTGGCATTGAGCGCTACATTCAGCTTAACTCTGCTGCTGCTCCTGATCAGGAATAATCCTGCTGCCGTAGCCTCCACACCTGTGGAGGCTACCTCTCTCCGGCAGTTTACCTTTCAGGATTTTGCGAAAAAACGCTCATACACGTCTGGCTTAAAACCCACTTCCAATGCTCCCTCTGCCTCAAGCACCGGGCGCTTGATCATAGAGGGCTGAGCTACCATCAGAGCCACCGCCCGCGCTTCCGTCAAATTGGCCTTGTCTGCTTCCGGCAGTTTTCTGAACGTAGTTCCGGCCTTGTTAAGCAGCTTTTCCCATCCAACCTGCTGAATCCATTTTTTTAGATGCTCCGCATCAATTCCCTGACTTTTGTAGTCATGGAAGGCATAGGCAATGCCGTGCTCATCCAGCCATGCACGGGCCTTGCGCATGGTGTCACAGGTTTTGATGCCATACAGGGCTACAGACCGCGCCATTGTTCTTCATTCTCTCCCGATACAAGGCAAAAGCGGCCTATGCCGCACCTTTGCCGTTTTGCATAACACGCTTTGCATCATAGCCACGCGGCACATGCTGGTCCACGCAAGCCACCGGATTGTCACCTTGCGCAGGCCTGTTACCGCCACTGATTGGCCTCGCCCAGACACGGCACCACACGCCATGTTGACAGGCCAGACTCATTCAGCCCAATTTGACCAGATGTTGCGCCCGTCTGCCCGCCGCCATATTGGCTTCTTTGCCACGCCTTTGCTAAGCGGCTGTACCGCGCAAGGGGCGCCATCCTTTTCCATTTTCGGCGCATATTTTCCAGACTGGATGCTCTGCGGCATAATTGGCGTGGCCGTAGCCGTGGGGTTGCGCGTGCTGTTTCTTGTCAGCGGGATCGATTCTATTTTGAGCCTGCGTCTTTTTACATATGTCTCACTCGGTATCATCGCCGCGCTACTGGTCTGGCTGGTAGGGTTTGGGCCGTAATCCTATGAAAAAAGTCCCCCTGTCTTCCACCCGGCCTGTGGGTGTTGTTATCGCGGGCATCTGTGTTGTTGGTGCCATTGCGCTTGGGGTGTATGTTTCCCGGCAGGATAGCGCCTATCCCTCCTCCGATAGTGCAGAATTAGACGCTGAACTGGTACATATGGCCTCCACTGTCGGCGGGCGACTGGTTGATTTGCGGGTCCGGGTCAATCAGGCTGTGAAAAAGGGAGACGTACTCTACCGGCTGGACCCTGAACCCTATGAGTTGGCCGTGCGTCAGGCTGAAGCCAATCTGGCGTTGACCTCGGCCGAGGTGGAAAACCAGCAGCGACTGGTTGCCGTAAAAACAGCCAACGCTGCCGTTGCCAAAAGTCAGACGGAACGAGCCCAGACTAACCATGACCTCGCAGCCCGCACGGTAGAGCGCCTCAAACCGCTTGCCGGAAAATCCTATATTCCCTGGCAGGAGTATGATCAGGCACGTGTTGCCCTGAACAACGCCACGGTTTCGCTCTCCCAGAGCCAGCAGCAGGAACAGGCTGCGCAGATTGCCATTGGAGATCTGAAAAGCTCCATTGCCGCACAGCAGGCAGCACAAGCCGCACTTGATCAGGCCCGCTACGCCCTGCGGCAAACAACTGTCATTGCCCCCACAGATGGGTACGTAACCAGCCTGCGGGTCAAGGCTGGAGAAATCCTTGCTCCCTCTCAGGTGCTCTTCACACTGATCGCTAACGATGCCTGGTACGTTACAGCCAACATCCGGGAGATTGCGCTCAAGGCCGTGCAACCGGGCGCCTGCGCCACGGTGTATTCCATGATTGATAAACACACAGCCCTGCGTGGGCATGTGGAAAGCATTGGCTGGGGTGTACTCTCCGCCGATTCCACAGGCATTGGCGCCACTCTGCCGCTGGTGCCGCGCCAGATGGACTGGGTGCATGTGGCGCAGCGTTTCCCGGTCAGAATCAAGCTGGAAGCGGCAGACCCCCGCCTGCTCCGTCTGGGAGCCACGGCCACAGTCGAGATCCGCCATGGCGCTGCCTGTCCCTGATACCCTGCACCTGACACTGGCCCGGTTCTGGCGGCTGGTGTGTGATCCTGCACCCGGCCGACTGGGCTACAGCCTACGCATGACGTGCGCCTGCACTCTTGTCATTCTGATTTGTGAAATCTGGCAGGTTCCCGAAACAGCACTCCCGGCATTTGTCACCATGGCGCTCTGGCAGAAAGACCGCATGACCAATGTGCTGGCTGGCGTTGGCGTCAATCTTCTGTTTGCAGTGGTTATTTTACTGATGTTCGGGCTGGTACATCTCACACTTGATCATCCTTTGAGTCTGGTTGCCGCCACCGCTCTGCTCTCACTTGGTTTCTTTTTCCTTGGCTCGGCCAGCAAGCTGAAACCGGTTGCCTATATGCTGGCGCTGATTGTTGTGTATGCGCTGATCGCCATAGATCAGGCGCCGGTTGGAGAACTCGCCACCCGCGCCCTACTATATGCTGATCTGTTCATTCTCATTCCAGGCGGTGTCATGGTTGTGGTGGGCGGATTGATCTGCCCCTCTCCCAAAACCGTTCTCACTCATGCCATTGCAGCACGCCTACGCCTGAGTGCACGCCTGCTTCAGCAACCAGATGCTCTTGTTCAGGAACAGGCCACCGCCATGTTGCGCGAAGGTGCAGGCGACATGCTGAAATCCCTTAAAATGGCTAAGCTGGAAAAACTCTGGCGCGATCATGATCTGGAATGTCTGCATCAGGCCATTTACAGCAGTGTGGCAACACTGGCACTGGCACTGGCACTGGCGCACGCAGCAACCCGAGACCACTCCATACCACATTCCGCCTCCTCTCTGATTCAGACACTCTTTGAAATGGCGGCAATTTTTGAGAAGGGCGATTACCCTACGGATATCAGCACGCCCTCTGCTCCAGGCACATCCCCTGCGTTGCAAGAACTTGCGCTTCTGCTTTCCACGTTCACAACCCCGGCTCCAAAAAATCAACAGAAAGAAGCTGAAAAAGACGAGAGTGGTCCAGCCGGCTTCTTTTTTCCCGATGCCTTCACCAACCCGGAACATGTGCGCTTTGCCGTTAAAGGCACTGCGGCTGTCATGCTCAGCTATTTTTTGTTCAAGGTTCTAGCATGGCCGGGTATCCATACCTGCGTCATCACCTGTTTTATTGTAGCTCTCCCCACAATGGGAGAAATGATTTCCAAATTGACACTTCGTATTGCAGGCGCACTGGTAGGGGGGGCCATGGGGATTGGCTCTCTGATTATCCTGATGCCCCATTTGCAAAATAGTGCAGCATTTCTGGCCATGATGGCAGCAGGCGCGCTTGTGGCCTGCTGGATCAAAACAGGCGATGAACGGATTGCCTATGCGGGCCTACAAATAGGGCTGGCCTTTTTCCTCTCTGACCTGAAAGGTTACGGCCCCACCACGGACATGACCACTGCCCGTGACCGTATTATTGGTATTCTTCTTGGAAATTTCATCACCTATGCCGTTTTTACCAGCATCTGGCCTACCAGCGCCTATGATAAAATCCGGGATACGCTGAGAAACGTTTTTCACGCTCTTGATGCGCTTGCCATTGCCCCAACCCGGACGCAGCAGCTTGTCCATGCCGCAGCAGTTCAGACCGCGCTTGGTACGACCGAGCGGACCATTGAATTTGCCAGCATGGAACCACCACACATGCGCGCGGATATGCCGCTTCTGGCCACTTACCACACCGCCACTCAGCAGGCTGCCCTTCTGGCAGAAGACGTTTTGATCCCAGCCCTTTCCTCCGAGACCGCTCATCAGATCACACAGCTTGAGCAGGGACTTCCAAAATGATGCGTTTTTCCCGCCCCTGTTCCACTCTTTGGCACCCTCTCGCCCTCCTTCTGCTGAGCAGTTGTGCAACACAGGCTCTTGAAACCGCACCAGAGCGGGCAGATACACCATGGCAGCCCAATGTTTCAGAAAAAGGCGAAATTCTGCCAGGAAAAAGCCAGACCGGCCATGGGCTGAAAATACCCGCAGATTTCACATTACCCGCCAATCAGGCACTTGGTCCGCGCGCACCAGATGCAGAGATCAACAGCACTCATCCCTATTCTCTGGCTGAACTGATTGACATTGCACAGTCCAGCAACCCCACAACCCGGATTGCATGGAATACTGCCCGTGACGCAGCCCTAGCCGTTGGCATTACCCGCACAGCCTATCTCCCGCATTTAAGTGCAACCGTTGTGGGCGGTTACACGCACCAGCATAACAATGGAGGCAACCCCAGCCTGAGCAACGCTGGACAAATTGGAGAAGGTGCAAACGACCTTATTAATCAGGCCGAAGGTTTGACAGATGGAGTTAGAAATCGGAATTCCGGTTCTGGTGAAGTCCAGACCCTCAGTATGGAATGGCTACTGTTCGATTTCGGGAAGCGGGAAGCCATTATCAATGCGGCAAAACAAGCCCAGCTTGCCAACAACATTCTCTTTACCGCCGCACACCAGAAGGTGATTTATGACGTCACACTGGCGTTTTACACCCACGCTGCGGCAGCCGCCCGTGTAGTGCTCGTGCAGCAGGCCGTAACCAATGCCCACTCGGTACAGGCCGCCGCTGAAATGCGCCTGAAGCAAGGACAAGGCACCATTGTGGATGTTACCCAGGCCCGCCAAATGACGGCGCAGGCAGAACTCCGGCTGGTGCAGGCTCAGAACGCAGCGGAAAACACCTACCTTGATCTGATGACAGCTATGGGTATTTCCCCCAACACCCGTTTACAAACCACGAATGTCTCCAACCGCGCCCTGACAATGGCGGATGCCCGGCTGACAGACGACATGGTGCGTCAGGCTGTGGCCCAAAGACCGGATGTTCTCGCCGCCTATGCCTCGGCCAAAGCCTCCCAAAGCCGAATAGCGGCAGCAAAGGCGGAGTTTCTGCCAAAGGTTTTTGTATCAGGAAATGTGGCTTATAGTACGGGACAATTGGCGCTCTCCTCCGTACCGGGTGTAGGGTCTGATTCTTCTCCCACTCTCAACCTCTCCACCAACAATTTCAGTAGCCTTATTCTGGGCGGCATTACCGTTCCGGTTTTTGATGGAGGCATGCGGGCGGCTGTTCTGCGACAGGTAAAAAATCAGGCTGACAGCGCGCAAACCCTTTTACGTAAAACTGTTGATCAATCAGTCAAACAAATCATTGTGGCTGAAAACAGCGTACATGCCAGTCTAAGCGCCTACACAGCAGCCACTAAACTACTAACCGCATCCCAAACTGCGTTTGATGCCGCCTTTGCGGCCTACCGCAACGGTGTTGGCTCCATCACGCAAGCCACCATGGCGCAAACAGGGCTGCTTGATGCTCAACTCGGCAAATCAGATGCTTATTATGCGTCCCTGATTGCGGCATCCAGCCTCGCCTTTGCTACAGGTTCTATCCAGACAAACCCGCCAGCATGATGGCCGCCCACCAGCCAACTATTCTTCTACGTCCATCATTTGAAAAACGTTTATCAAAGCACACCACGCGCTTTACAAAAGCCCTCATTCAGACAGTTAGACAGAAGGTGGATACAACAGACCGGACGTCACGAGTTGCACAGGATATGAAGAAGTATCTCTTTTTCTAGAGCCTGAAACAGATTTCCTACCCGCAGTTCATTTATCATCTGATAAGAAAGAACGCCCGTTATTCCAGCATCACCATTCTGGCCTGTTTGGCAAACCTGATTCCAAAATTCATAGGCGCTACCCGCCTAGGTGGCACACTCACGCAGAGGGCTTCCAGTCTATATTCAAAGGCCGCAAAAGTCCGGCTGATACTTGATGCAGAAAGGTACGGAGTGCCGTTTTGGAAGAGTCACTCGTCAAAAACGAAAAATACTGAAAAGATTATAAGAAACTGAGGGAGATCAATCTGAATGATTATTTTATACGGCACACTGCTTTCAGGCCATGTGCACCGGGTCCGCCTGCTTTTATCTATCCTGAAACTGGATTATCAATTTGAAGCTGTAAGTGGTCCTTCATCTGAACTGTTAGGCATGAACCCCCTTGGACAGATTCCTATTCTAAAAGATAACGGTATAATCCTGTCAGATAGTAACGCTATTATGGTTTATCTGGTTAAACGCTACGCTCCCGGCTCCAGCCTGCTGCCACAAGACCCTGTTCCAGCCGCGCATGTGCAACGATGGCTTTCCATAGCAGCAGGAGAACTCCGTCAGGGACCAGCAGCGGCTCGGATGGTCTGTCTCTTTCATAAGGAAAATGAACCCGCGAACGCCAAAGAGCAAAGCCATGCTCTTTTTACCTTCATGAATACGCATCTGGGCCAGCAGGAGTTTCTTGCCACTCCCCACCCTACGCTGGCTGATCTGGCCTGTTATGCCTATACAGCGCGCGCACCAGAAGGCGGCATTTCTTTAGAAAACTACCTTCATATTCAGGAGTGGTTGAAAAGAATTGAAGCATTACCCGGTTTTGTATCCATGCCTTGGGCAAAGGATGTTAACCCTGTTTAATTAACCCTCTTCACATTTTTTATAGCGGAAACAGGTTGGGTCATGGTCATCGACCATGCCCACAGCCTGCATCCAAGCATACACAATAACCGGACCAACAAACTTGAACCCACGGTCTTTCAAGGCCTTTGAAAGCGCCTGCGAGTGAGGGGACTGGGTTAAAACTTGGCCGGTAGTATTACGGAGTGGAGCATTGGGCACCATTCCCCACGTAAAGATGGCAAAGTCTTCTCCACGCGCCTGCATAGCTAGATACGAGCGCGCATTCCCAATAGTCGCTTCAATTTTGGAACGGGCACGGATAATACCGGGGTCAGCCATGAGACGTTCTACATCTCTCTGATCGAAATTTGCCACGCGTTCAGGGTCGAAGCCCGCAAAAGCCTGACGGAAGCCCTCACGTCGACGGAGAACCGTCAGCCATGAAAGCCCTGCCTGAAAGCCTTCAAGCATGAGCATTTCCCACAACGCCCGGCTCTCTGTAACAGGCGCACCCCATTCTTCATCATGATAGGTACATAAGAGGGAGTTTGTCTGTGCCCACTTGCAGCGGGGAAGCATTTCAGCGGCCTGATGTGTCATGCCATCAGCATAAGCGCGCGGACAACCTTACGCTACCCTGCTCTTGTCAGCTCTCTTTCAGATTGCGCGCCATGGTTAGGCGGGCTGTCTCAAAGAGAGGAGAAGACGCCGCTTTCAAAGTACTGTCTCTTTTCCCTCGGCGGGAGACCGGAGGATCAATGTCTTCCCAGCCCGACACTAAATCGGACTCTGTTTCCACGTAATTTTTCCAAGCATGATGCTGGAAAAAATGGAGAAGGCCTGCCATTTCGTCCTCCTACGCCATTTTTATTCTTTTTGATGAGTTGAAGCTTTTACCAAGACGTCAACTCCTTCATCTTGAACACCGGACAGTGTCACAAGTTTCATACAATATGGCAAATACGCCATTTTCTTCCCACACCCACCTTCTTAAAGAGCAAAAATATTTGGGGCTGGCATAGGTAAGC
>NZ_LHZQ01000176.1 GCF_001580915.1 Acetobacter tropicalis
GCGGGGTATGTGGATGTTTCCACACATCTTACCCGCCACTGGCAGCTTGATCTGGCAGGGCGCTATGAACACTACACAGATGTAGGAGATACAGAAACGGGCAAGGTTTCCACCCGGTATGATGTCTCTCCGCGTCTGGCGTTCCGGGCGACCATATCCAACGGGTTCCACGCTCCCACCCTGGCGCAGGAACATTATAGCGCTCTGGCTATTTCCCCTACAGCAGCACGTGGGCTGATTGCAGTGAATTCCGCTGGTGCACTGGCAAACGGGGCGTCTGCCCTGAAGTCTGAACGCTCCACAAACGTTAGTGGCGGTATTGTCATGGAGCCGTTCAAGAAACTGCATGTTACCGTTGATATGTATCAGATCAATTTGCGTGACCAGATCATGCCCGGTGGGCAGGTGTACGGGGCACAGGCAGCCTCTGCTCTGGTCATGAACGGCTTTACATTACCGGATAGCTATCCAACATGGTCTGCTTCATCTCTGTCCACACACTGGTTCGCCAACGTGGCCAGTACGCGCACACAGGGACTTGACCTGACAGCAACCTATCCTACCAGGTTGGGTGACATTGGCCGGATTGACTGGGATGTTGCCATCAATCTCAACCGTACGCGCCTTTCCCATCAGGCTACGGACACCAATGGCAACCCGTTGCTGAACGCGCAGAGTATTGCCTATATCACCACGGCTTACCCACGTAGCAAAATGATTTTCGGTGGCCGCTTTACCAGTGGTAAATGGGCCGTTGCCGTGCATGAAATCCGGTACGGGCAGGTTACCTCCCAGTTGTCCTATTATGGCGGGGCCGGAAACACGAGCTCCCTGTCCAGCACCAACTACAGAGAGTTCCATAACACACCAAAATTCATAACAAATCTGGAAGTAACCTATCGGGTCAATCCACATCTGGCGGTAACGCTGGGGGGCAACAATCTGTTTGATGCACGGCCCAGCCGTGTGCCGGATAACAACCGTTATCTGGGCGCGCCCCAATATTACATGAGCACCTCTCAGCTTGGTATGAACGGCGGGTTTTACTACCTGCGTGGAGATATTTCCTTCTAAGCCGCATATATACCCGATCAATCAACCTCTTTTTCAAAAAAGATATGAAGAACAGTATCTTTTGGGAAAGAGGGTTTCCTCGTATATCTGTATTCTCGCACTGATAATGATACGAGAATATGTTCAGGGCATTTCTGGTTGTTCCCAAAACAGCGAGAAATTGGGTTTTTCGAACCCTCACCCTTGCCGTGTGAAGAATAAAGTCAGCCTCTCAAAGCCGAAAAATCGCATAAAGACAGGCAGTTCGTGATGCGCATCTCATGTTTGCACGCCCTATCGTGGTTTAAGGGCTAAATCGTGAGAACTTTGACCATAAAAGCTGTTTTCTTACTTCCACCAAGACGCATCCGGCATAAGGCCTCAGAATGAGTTATCGCTCCCCGGCGATCTCAACATCAGCAACGCGCACGGACCTTCCTTTGTTGGAGAAATTAAATAAATATTTATAAATTATCAAAAAACGAGTAGATGTTAGATGTAATCAGGAGGAATTAAGAGTTAATCAATAACATCATATCAGATATGTTTATTCCAATTATTGCGAATGATTGTCATTTCCAGTGTATAGGCACGACTTCCTAAGTTCTGCTGAAAGTTTGGTGAATGACCAAAAAAGTGTATCGGACGTATCTTACGCCGATGTCCGTTGCCAGTGCTCTGTTTCTTTCAGCTCAGGCATTAGCCTCGACACCGCAAGAATCTCATGATGAAAAGAAGCACCCAAAGCGTGAGAGCAAACGGCTGCGGACGGATGCACAGGGCGTAACCAATGTTGCGAGCGTCAATTCAGAAGACGAAGAGCGCCTGACGGTAACGGGTCATGGCTTTAACACCATGCACCAGTCTGTCGGGCTTTCGCGTATGCCGCAGGACGTGATGCATACGCCGCAAAACATCAACGTTGTTCCACAAGCGTTGATGCGTCAGCAGAACGTCAAATCATTGGATGAAGCCCTGCGTAACGTACCGGGTGTTACCGCCTCCATTGGTGAAGGCGCGGGGGGTATGAACGGGGATCAGTTCCTTATTCGTGGCTTTCAGGCGCAGAATGATATTTATGAAGATGGTTTGAGAGACTTCGGGGTTTATTCCCGTGATTCTTTCAATTTTGATTCTGTGTCCGTCATTAAAGGGCCTTCATCAGAAGTTTTTGGAAATGGTACAACGGGTGGCGCCATTAATATGGTGACAAAAACACCCGGCTTGCAGAATCACTACTCCGCAGATTTTACGGGTGGATCAGGCAGCTATTATCGCGGGACGCTGGATATCAACCAGAAACTTGATAACGCAGCAGCCTTCCGTCTTACCGGCATGGGCGATGAGCATAACGTTGTCGGCCGTGATTACATCTATTCCCATCGCTGGGGTATTGCGCCCTCCATTGCTTTCGGGCTTGGAAAACGGGCAACGCTGGTGTTGCAATATATGCACCAACAGGAAAATTCTGTTCCGGATTTCGGGGTGCCGGTTGTTACAAAGCCGGGAGCCTCTTATGGCCAACCCATTACAGAATATGGCATTCGCCGCACAAACTGGTACGGAACAAATAACGATCAGAATTCAACCAATGATAATATGGAAACGGCACGCTTCACCTATAAGGTGAACGACCATATTACGGTGTATGATGATCTGCGGGGCGGACAGTACTACCGTAATTTTGCAGCATCCAAAGCCACATGTGACACAACATGCGTCAATAATTATTTTAACGGCGATCCTGCGGCTGCTCTCGTCGCGCGGTCTGGCCCCAAGGGTGCCGGAAATGGCACTGGAGCAGGCACGTATATGGCCCCTCTACCGTATGAGCAGAGAAGCTGGTCCGTGCAGAATGTTGCGTCAATGGTTGCCAATTTCAATACCGGCTTTCTCCGGCATCAATTGGTGGCGGGTTTTGATATCGAACGTGTGAATGACGTGCGGTCTCAGTCAACGTATTTAAAAGCAAAACCTTACGCCAGTCTTGTTAACCCGAACCCGTATGTTGGTAATCTTGACCTTGTGCCGGGGGATTCCAACCCTGCCGGTCTGGTGACACTGGGTTCCCTGGGGGCTAAACCGCATAGCAGTGGGTATGGGTTTGATACAGGCCTGTTCCTGTTTGATCAGATCTGGTTGACAAAATGGCTTTCCGTCAAAGGCGGTTTCCGTTGGGATCGGTGGCAGACCAGTTACAATCTGACAGGCGGAAATATTGCCACCAATCCGGATAAGCATTTTCATGATGTAAGTGGCGTTTTCAATCCGAATGTCAGTCTTGTAGCGACACCAGATGAGCATCAGACTTATTATTTCACGTGGGCAAGCTCAACAACCCCGATGGGGATGTATGTTACCAACGGGTCTGTGCCCATCCGTCCGGGAACAAATTCTTTTGCGAGCCCGGAAAAAGCACAACTCTATGAATTGGGTGCAAAATACAGCCTGTTTCATGATCGTATCGGCGCAACGGCATCCTTGTTCCGCCTTGATAAAGGGAATGCCATTAACGCAGATCCTGTAACGGGCGAGGTTCAGGGGTCATCAGACCGCCAGCGTAACCAAGGGTTGGAATTGTCTGTAGGCGGCATCATCCTGCCGGGCTGGAATGTAACGGCAACGTACGCGCTGTATGATAGTGATACGATTTACTCCGCCACAAAGGCCAATCGTGGTAAAAACGTTCAGTACGTTCCGCACAATCAGGCAACGTTGTGGTCAGTCTATAATGCGTTTGCAAATACGCCTTATAACATCGCGTTTGGGGGCGGGGTGACATGGCGGCAGCATGTCTGGCTAAATGCTGCCAATACCTTCCGGGCACCTGCCAACCTTGATTTCAGTGCCGTTATTTCTCACCGCTTTGACAAGCACTGGAAAATCTCCATGAACGGATACAATCTGGCAAATCGCCTGAATTATCAAAGCCTGTTTTCTAACCGCTCTACACCTTCAGCAGGAAGAATGTTCCTTGGTGAAGTTAGCTTCACGTACTAGGGCGTGTCGTCAGTTAAGCGCGAGCATTGTGGCGAAGAAGTGTACTGCTGTGAGGAATGTTGACTTCAGCATGTCGTAACGCGTTGCAATGCCTCTGAGCTGCTTTAGTCTGGCGAAGAACTGTTCAATGATGTTTCGTTGTTTATAAAGAGAGAACAGGACTCCACAGGGATTGCGTCTGTTTCTTCTTGAAGGAGGAAACGGGGAATCTGCCATTCCTCAAGCTTTTCAATAAGCAAACCGGCGTCATAAGATTTGTCGGCGATGAAAACCTTGGGACCGACTTCATTGAGCAGTAGTCCTGTTTCAGTGATGTCGGCCCTTTGTCCGGGCGTCAGGGAAAGAGCCGCAGCCTTTCCCGCGGCATCGACAATGGCATGGATTTTCGTGGTCAGTCCGCCACGGGACCGCCCGGTGGCCTGATCCCTCTCCCCTTTTTGAGGCCTCCAGCGCTGTGCTGATGTGCACGGATAATCATGCTGTCGGTCATCATGTATGCATTGTCGTGATCGGCAGCCACATGCCAGCAAATCCGTTCAATAATGCGGCTTTCGTACCAATCCCGCAACCGCCGGTGGACGTTCTTTATGGCGTTAACCCGAGCAAGGCGGTTGCAGCGAGATGAATGGCAGAGAAGAGGCCGGTCGGGCATCTGTCGTAAGGGATTGCAATTTTATTTGCTTCTTCTGTATCGGCTGACTTAGTCATCCAACCAAATATTTATTTCGATTCTATGTATTATATTTGCATATTCACGTGAAATATCATTTATGATTGACCTGTAAAATATGGGGTATTCCATGCGAGCTGCGCGGATAGGTCTACTGAGTGCCATGATCGGTAATATCGTGGAATGGTATGACTTTGCCCTTTACACCGCAGCGACGCCACTGGTGTTTGCGTCGCTCTTCTTCTCCTCAAACATCCCCGCATTTCAGAACCAGATCGAGGCCATAGGTCTGTTTGCCTCAGGTTTCATCGCGCGGCCCTTGGGAGGAATTTTTTTTGGGGCGTTAGGAGATCGGCACGGGCACATGGTGGCCCTTCGCTGGACTCTCTTTCTCATCGGGGGTGCTACGACTTTAATTGGCCTCCTGCCAACCTATGCCATGGTGGGAAGTCTGGCACCGATGCTGCTGCTTTTGCTTAGGCTGGCGCAGGGGGCCGCGGCAGGCGGTGAATGGGCGGGTAGCATTCTGGTTGTCGGTGGAATGCTGCCTGATGGTCCTCGTAAAATGGTGGCTCTTGCCCTGAGCCAATCAGGGGTCGCGATCGGTATGGTCCTGGGGACGGCGGCGCTCTGGCTGGTCTCTCATCTTTCGCCAGAAGATTTTTTGGTGTGGGGCTGGCGTGTGCCGTTTTTGGCAACGTTACCGACTGTCGTCCTGGGTGTATGGCTGCGTAGTGCAATGACCGATCTCAAGACAACATCTTCCGCTAAGCACACGCCCCGCTTTCCTGTCTGGGCGATCATGCGGGATTATCCAATACCGCTGGTTCGAGGAATTGGCCTGCGATTAGCGGAGAACGGAGGCGTTTATCTCATTACTGTATTTGGCTTGGCCTACGGTCATGAGAAGCATGTGCCTGATACATTATTACTTCTGGCTTTAATGATAGGCTTGCTGGCAGACGGGGTCTCCATGCCTGCTGCTGCATGGCTGGCTGCCCGGTGGGGGGCTGGCAGGACATATCTCTCAGGCATTCTGGCTTTAGCCCTTTTGATAGGACCGTTTTTTAAACTCATTGAGGCAGGGAGTGCGATCGCTGTTATAAGTGCGTTTGTGCTGCTGCTTGCGCTCGGCCATGCCCCGACAATTGCGGTTGAACCCTTTCTTCTGGAAAGATTGTTCCCGCGTGAGGTGCAATACAGCGGTGTAGCCCTTGCTCATGAGGTGGGGGCTATCTTGGCAGGCGGTCTTTCCCCGCTTGTTGCAGTTTTCCTGTATCACGCGGTGGGGAGCGTGCAGGCGGTTACAGTGTACGCTTTCGGACTGGTAATCTGTTCTGCCGCTGCGCTGTTCTTCCCTTGTTCACTCAGTCAAAAGTCTCTTTCCGCTGCTAGCGAGATGGGCTAGTTCTTCTGGCATGAAACCCGAGGGGAGCCGGCTGGTACCTGAGAATATGAGGAGCGCTGTCAGGTGCTTGCAATGACGCACTTTCACTATAGTCGCGTGATTTCGAGCTAGGGTCCGTTCAAGAGAGCTGAGGATGTATTTTGAGACGAGGCAAGATCTGGCGTCAGGCAAACCCGACAAATCCGGCTTTCACGCCTGAGACATCTCCTTTTTTTCACCTTTCACGTCTTACCGGCTTGTATCATCTCCGCATGGACGCGCATCTGAAGCCGATTGGGATGGATGTGCCGCGGTGGCGCGTGCTGAATATTTTATATGAGCATGAATGCGCCCCGATAAGCACCATCGCGGATCTTGCTGTGATCCGGATGCCCACAATGACCAAGCTGATTTACCGCATGGAAGGTGAGGGGCTGGTTTCGACACGTGTGTCAGCCAAGGATGGGCGCGTTACAGAAGTCAGTCTTACCGAGAAGGGGCACGCAGGCGTGGATCAGGTTCGGGTCAAGGCTGGACTGATTTTTGAACGTGCGTTTCATGACATTGAGGACGGTGAGATTGAGGCGTTCATGAAGATCATGAAGAAAGTTTATGATAATATCTACTGAACGACCCCACGTGGCGTAAGAAAAATAAGTTGAAATATCCACTATTGCGTTATAGCATCGAATCGGTTCTCAGATAACCTGCGAACCCGAGAGGATAGCGCGGGGGTGGACGTGATCGTTTCGGTTGACGACTTCCGGACGGCAGCGCGGCGGAGGGTTCCGCGCTGGTTATTTGATTACGTTGACGGTGGCTCATATGCAGAAGCGACGTTGCTTCGCAACCGCTCCTGTTTCAACGAGCATCCATTTCTGCCTCGTGTCCTGCGTCAGATTGCGCAGCCAGATACAACCACCACAGTGCTGGGGGTAAAGCACGCCTTCCCTCTCATTCTTTCCCCCGTAGGGATGGGAGGGATGCTGAGTGCGGCTGGGGAGGGCGCTGCTGCCCGTGCTGCGGCAGATGCTGCTCTCTCAATGTGTGTGTCGCATTTTTCCATTGCCTCTATTGAAAATCTAGCCCGAACCGTAGATCCGGCGCGCCTGATGTTTCAACTCTACATCTTCCGTGATCGTGCAATTACGGCAGACATGGTGCGACGCGCATGGGATGCGGGGGTAAGGACACTTGTTCTGACTGTTGATACACCTGTGACGCCTTTGCGTGAGCGAGACGCCCGTAATGGGTTTCGGCGACTGTCACGTCTTTCTGGTCGGCAGATCTGTCAAATGGCGTTCCGGCCACGCTGGACGCTCGGTGTCGCGCAGAGGTCTGACCGAGTGATCGGTAATCTTGTCCCCTATTCCATGGGGCGGACGCTGTTTGAGCAGGCTGCGACCATTTCCCGCAGTCTTGATCCGGCTATCGGGTGGGCGGATGTGGCGTGGCTCCGTCAGCTTTGGAAGGGGCAATTCGTATTGAAAGGGATATTACATCCAGAAGATACGGAGCGCGCTGCCGGTATCGGTGCGGATGCGGTCATTCTGTCTAATCATGGCGGTCGGCAATTGGACGGAGCTGTTGCCGCTCTGGAAACGCTCGAAGCGAACGTGGCCACAGCGGCCGGGCGCCTTGAAATTCTTGTCGATGGCGGATTTCGTTACGGTAACGACATTATGAGGGCGCTCACGTTGGGTGCGCGGGCCGTTATGGTTGGTCGTCCCTGGGCGTATGCGCTTGCGGCGGGCGGTGAAAAGGGAGTGCGCGATCTGCTCACGTATTTTCACGAGGGCCTTCAATCAGGAATGTCTCTTCTGGGCGCAGACAGAATTCAGAACCTGCAAGAGGAAAATTATCAGGTTCCGGTTTAGTTTTCTGGATTGCGTTCTCCATGTTCTTTGATCAGAAAAGGAGTTTACATGACTCTTACTGTCATCTTGCCAAAGGTTCTGGCATTTCTTGAAAAGCAGCATGGCCTTTATATTCAAGGGCAGTGGAAGGAAGCATCTGGTTCGGACCGACTGACGGTTTTTGATCCTGCAACAGGTGCTTCAGTCAGTTCCGTGCCCGATGCTTCATTGTTGGATGTCAATCAAGCTGTCCAATCTGCAAAGCAAAGTTTTGATAGTGGGATTTGGCGTGGCCTGACACCATGTGCGCGTGAGCGGGTGCTGCTGCGGTTAGCTGACCTGATAGAGCGGGACGCAGAGATTCTTGCGCAGCTTGAAACACTTGAACAGGGCAAGTCCATTACTCTTTCTCGTATTCTTGAAGCTGGAGGTGCACAGAACTGGATACGGTATGTTGCTGGATTGAGTACAAAACTTACCGGTAAAAGCATGGATGTTTCTATACCGTTGCCACCTGGTGCCCGTTATACATCTTTTACACGTAAAGAGCCTGTTGGTGTTGTGGCTGGGATTGTGCCGTGGAATTTTCCGCTCCTCATCTCTGTATGGAAAATATTGCCAGCACTTGCAGCAGGCTGTTCGGTTGTTGCCAAACCGTCTGAAACAACACCCCTGACGCTGCTTTATCTTGCTCAGCTTGCGACGGAAGCTGGTGTGCCGGATGGTGTTTTTAATGTCGTGACGGGAAGAGGAACTGGTGCTGGTGAAGCGTTGGTGCGTCATCCCGATATTGCAAAAGTCAGTTTTACCGGTTCCACACCGGTCGGTAAACGAATTGCCGAAATCTGCGGCGCACGTCTGGCGCGTGTGTCTTTGGAGTTGGGTGGCAAAAATCCGGCGTTGGTCTTGGCAGATGCTGATGTCGATCAGGTTGTTTCGGGGCTTGCGTTAGCGGGATTTCTGAATCAGGGACAGGTTTGCGCGGCGTGTTCGCGTGTGTATATCGAAGCCCCGCTGTTCGATAAAGTGGCGGCCGGGCTTACCGCAGCAATTGGTAGCATGCGCATTGGATCAGGGCTGGATGAGACAACACAGATTAATCCTGTTGTTTCAGCCGCCCATCAAGCAAAAATAAACGCCTACCAGCAGACGGCCCTTGAAAAGGGAGCTGAAATTGTATGGGGCCAAGATGTGCCGGAGAACGGGGGGTATTATGTGCGTCCAGCGCTTGTCCTTAACCCGAATGATGCTCTGCCGTTGACACGTGAAGAAGTCTTCGGACCGGTAATGACATTGACGCGCGTCCGTAATGCAGAAGAAGGCTTGGCCTATGCGAATGACAGCCGTTTTGGTCTTGCCGCAAGCGTCTGGACGACCGGCCTGCAAGCGGCCATTGATCTGCCTGCTCGTCTTCAGGCTGGAACTGTCTGGGTCAACAGCCATGTCATGATTGATCCTAATCTTCCTTTTGGAGGACTAAAGGATTCTGGTCTTGGCCGTGATTTTGGCACTGACTGGCTTGATGCCTTTACAGAAACCAAATCTATTTGCATCCGGTATTGAAAAGGACAGGGTAATGAATCTTCAATTTCGTTCCCTCCTTTTATGTGCGGCGTGCCTTATCGCTACAGTGGGCAAGGGGAATGCCGATGATATTTCCCCAGCCGACTGGCAGCAGCATGGGCGTACGGCGGCAGAACAACGCTATAGCCCGCTCTCGCAAATCAATACAGAGAACGTAAAGCGGTTGGGCCTTGCCTGGTATGAAGATTTTGACACTTTGCGAGGGCAGGAGGGAACGCCGCTCATTATTGATGGCGTTATGTATCTAACGACCAACTGGAGCAAGGTCGAGGCATTGAACGCGGCTACCGGCGAACTGTTGTGGCGTTATGATCCCCGCGTACCGGGCAACGTTGCTGTCCGGGGGTGCTGCGATACCGTCAATCGTGGGGCGGCTTACTGGAAAGGCAAGGTTTTTGTCGGCACGTTTGATGGTCGTCTTATCGCCCTGAATGCGAAAAGTGGCCATCTTGAATGGAGTGTGGACACAATTCCGCATGACGCGTCATTGGGAAAAATTCGTTCCTATACGGTGGATGGTGCGCCCCGCGTAGCAAAAGGAACGGTCATTATCGGTAATGGAGGTGCCGAATTTGGCGCTCGTGGTTTTGTCTCGGGTTTTGATGCCGAGACAGGAAAACTGAAATGGCGTTTTTTTACCGTGCCAGCGCCTGATAATCGTCCAGACGGGGCCGCGTCGGATGAGGTTTTGCAGAAGAAGGCGTATCGAACCTGGAGCCCCACGGGTGGGTGGACGGAATCAGGGGGAGGTGGAACAGTATGGGATTCCATAGTCTATGATCCAGAAACGGACCTTTTGTTTCTGGGGGTAGGAAATGGATCTCCATGGAACTATCAGGTTCGCTCAAAGGGGATAGGTAGCAACCTGTTTCTTGGTAGCATTGTCGCTATCAGGCCTGAAACAGGTGAATATGTATGGCACTTTCAAGAAACCCCAATGGACCAATGGGATTTCACGGCGTCACAGCCGATCATGGTGCTGGATCTGATGTTAAATGGTCGTAAGCGGCATGTTCTGGCTCAGGCGCCAAAAAATGGTTTTTTCTATCTTCTTGATGCCCAAACAGGTGAATTTATCTCGGGTCATCCCTATACAGATGTGAACTGGTGCTATGGATTGGACCCCAAAACGGGTCGTCCGCAGATGGTGCCCGAGGCCTTATGGTCTCTGACAGGTGAGACGTGGCTTGGCGTACCCGGTTCTCTGGGCGGTCACAACTGGGCCCCTATGGCTTACAGCCCTCAAACGGGCTATGTTTATATTTCTGCACAGCAATTACCCGAGCCATTCAAATCCGAAAAAGGGTTTAAAATGGGGCGGATGGGCGTTAATCTCGGTATAGACATGGCCGGTCTGCCTGATGATCCGAAGGTGCTTGAAGAAGTCGGTAAAGGGGTTAAAGGCTGGCTGGAAGCATGGGACCCTGTGGCGGGGAAAGTGGCATTTCGGGTGCCACATACCACTCCCTGGAACGGTGGTGTGCTGGCAACTGGTGGTTGGCTTGTTTTCCAGGGGCTCGCAACGGGTGGTTTTGAAGCCTACGATGCTCGAAACGGACAGGCACTTTACAATTTTGACGCTCATACAGGTATTGTTGCACCCCCTGTTACCTACGAGGTGAACAGTCGACAATATGTGGCGGTGGAAGTTGGGTGGGGTGGGGTGTTTCCTCTTATGGGGGGCGCTCTGGCACGATTGCACAATACAACCACAAATCATTCCCGGATGCTCGTATTTGCGTTGGACGGTAAAGCTGCTTTACCTGCAGAAATCCGGGACCAGCAGATACCTTTAAAATCTCGACAGTCTTTTGATCCTGATAAGGCCCAGAAAGGCTATGCTGTTTATCAGCGCTACTGTCTTGCATGTCATGGAGATAATGCGGTTGGGGGCGGCGTTCTGCCCGATCTACGTTGGTCTGGAGCACTGGAAGATAGTACGGCTTTTTACAGCGTGGTGGGTAATGGTGCTTTGACAAACTACGGCATGGTCGGGTTCGGAAAAGAGATATCTCACAAAGGAATAGAGGAAATAAGACAGTTCCTGATCTCACGTTCAGTTTCCTCTTCAAGTCATGAAGCAGGCACTACCAAAGATAAATAATTCCGAATCGAAACGATTATACTGGACATATCACTTTCATATTCACATAATATTTTTGTTCAGGGGGAGGTGGCCAGCAGCGTCAGATAGATGCAGCTCAGAACGTGCCGCACTATAACGTTGCTATACCGAACTAAAAACCTGACTGGAAATGCGCAATGAGTCCGGGAAATCAGGGAAGATAGATATGCGGATGAATCAGGTACGCATGCAGGCCAAGAGAGGAGTGCAGAGCCGAATTATGGCTTTTGGCAATCTCACTCTGTGGTCAGGCTGCTCAGCACTAGCGCTATCGCTGGTTATGGACAGTACAGCTTTTGCCGCTACGTCTACGGAGCAGGCAAAAAAAACCAATGAGGCACGATCTGTCACCAAGCAGGCTCCCTCAAAAGCAAAAGGGCGGTCGCGGAAACTGTCTCATAGTACGGGATTGGAAGAGGTGACAGTCAATGCGCGTCGTCGTTCCGAGCGTATTGAGCGCACACCAATCTCGATGACAACAATGTCAGGTAAGCAATTTACGGAACGTGGTATCACTTCGGTCGATAAAATTCAGAATTTTGCGCCTAATATCTCGTTTGGTAATGTTGCTTCCAACTCTGGCGTTGCGAATGCCGCCGCCGTCTTTATCCGCGGGATCGGTCAGACAGATTTCTCGTTTGGTGTTGATCCGGGCGTTGGCATGTATGTTGACGGTGTATATGTCGGCAGCCCGGTGGGTGCAGTGCTGAACATGGTCGATATTTCCAATGTTTCTGTGTTGCGTGGCCCCCAGGGTACTTTGTTTGGTCGGAATACCATTGGTGGCGCTGTATCGGTTTCTTCTCTGACACCGAATGAACGTTTGTCTGGTATGGCAGATGTGAAATATGGGACTGCAAACCGTATTAACGCCCGAGCCTTTATCAATACGCCAATCGCCAAAAACCTGTATGCAAATTTTTCGGTCGGCAGTTTCATGCAGGATGGGTATGTGCATGCTCCCTATCAGAAAAATCAGCGGGAGTTAGGGAATCAGGATACGCGCGTGTTCAAGGGGGCGCTCCGCTGGCATCCGGTGGAAAAACTTGACATTGTTCTTCGAGGTGACTGGACGCGCGACCGCAGTAACGGTGCTCCTTTTGTGACAACGGGTGTCAATCCCAGCTCCACCGGCAGTATGATCGCGCTTAATAACAGTATTGCAGGAGGTACATTGACAAACTGTACAGCCGCATCCTGTTATAATTCTCGATATTACAGCAAGAACACCAATTACGGAACTGGAAATACTTTTTCTAATCTGACAAGTTGGTCGACCTCTGCTACCATTGATTACAAGCTTTCAGATTATCTCGATTTCAAGTCAATTACGGCTTATCGCAAGAGCCTTGGTAAGTTTGCTCAAGATCGAGATGCTTCACCAATTGGTATCAACTATGTTTATGATGACTATGTTGGTAAGCAGTTTTCTGAAGAATTCCAGGTCAATGGGAAAGCGCTGAAAAATCGGTTGCATTATTCTGCTGGGTTTTATTATTTCAACCAGTCTGGTGCAGACGTTAACCCGACACAGTTCTATATTCTTCACTTGAATAGTGGTGGCTTTTTCAAAGATATCAACTACGCTGGTTATGCTCAGGCGACCTATGCAGTCACTAAAAAACTTCATGTGACGGCAGGCGTTCGTTATACCGAAGACAATAAGACATTCTCGCCTGATCAGTATTATACCTGGACGATCGGTGCTCCTATTGTTTCCATTCCTCCTGGCACGCGGATTGTTCCATATAAAAACTACCACAATAATAATGCCCGTTGGACACCAATGGTGAACGTGTCCTATCAGATCAATGAAGAACTGATGGCTTACGCTACTTTCTCTCAGGGCTTTAAAGGTGGTGGCTTTACGCAACGTTTGACTAATATCACGAATGCCCCTCCCTCATTTCGTCCTGAAACAGTGACGTCTTTTGAAGGGGGGCTGAAATTTTATGGGCTAAACCACAAATTGCGTGTCAGTGCATCAGGGTTCTATACTTTCTATGATGACGTGCAGTTGCTTGTGGCGGATGAGACTAATATCGGTCCCTATTACACCAATGCTGGCACGGCTCATATTCCCGGCTTTGAACTGGAAGCCCAGTATGCGATCGGTAATGGATGGAGCATCTATGGTTCTCTGGGCATGACAGACGCGCACTATACCAAGCTCAGGGCATCTGTGCAGGGATTGTCTTTGGATAGTCGCTTTGTGCTTGTGTCAAAATGGACCGCCAATCTGGGTATGGCGAAGAGAATAGACCTGGGTGAATACGGTTCATTGACGCCGCGTGTTGATGCAACGTACCGCTCGAAATACAACGCAAATCTCAATGCAATCATGTATCCGACGCTTATCCAGCCAAAATACATCACCGTAGCCTTAAGCGCCCGGTGGATGAGCGCTAATGAGCGGTATAACTTTATGGTTGGATTGGATAACGCGACAAACGAGAAATTTATGGCGTGGGGTAGCTATTCAGGCAGCTTCGGCAACTACCAGAAATCGTTTGATCGTGGTCGGCAGTGGTACTTTCAGGGTGGGGTGTCTTTCTGAGGACTTTATCTGAAATAAAAAACCACCCCATAATAGTTGAAAAGGAAACCAATATGGGGTAGTTTTGATCTTGTCGAGCCAGCTGGGGAGTCCGCCTTGAACAGGCTTCGGAGTTGGTTGGGTGAGGGTGTTGATCGAAACGACGGGGACACATGCGTGCCCTCGCAAATCGGCGGGTAAAATGAACATGCTGAAAGAAAACCCTTCTACCGCAGATCTGTTTTCTTCGGGAGGGTTTCTGGAGGAACTTCTTGTCACGATTCGGAATCGTGCCTTGGAATTCAGATCGTTACGGCGTATTCCCGATGATATTATTGTCGGTTTTCAAAAGGCTGGAGTCTACAGAGCTCTGGTGTGTCGGCAGTTTGGGGGGATGGAAGTGTCTCCCATGATGTTTCTGGAGTTGATTGAAAAAATCGCTCATGCCGATGCTTCTGCCGGATGGGTGGCCAGTTTCGGTGTATCCGCCACTTACCTTGCGGCGCTCCCTATACCTACGCTGGAAAAAATCTATCGGGACGGACCCGACGTCGTATTCGCAGGTGCGATCTTTCCACCGCAAAAAGCCAAGGTAAGTGCCGATGGTTTTCTGGTAAGTGGTCGTTGGCCCTATGCTAGCGGATGCCCCGGAGCGTCTCTTATCGGCGTCGGTATCGCTGTGGATGGTGAGAGCGGTGGACTGCCTCGTACCGCAGTAATGCCGGCTTCAGCAGTGCATATTGATCCAACCTGGAATACAATTGGTCTTGCTGGTACCGGCAGCCATGATGTGGTTGTAGAAGATGTATTCGTGCCGGAAGACTGGACATTCATCCGGGGTGGAAAGCCGAATATCGAAGCACCGATTTATGATTATCCTTCACTTGGGTTAGCAGCTCAGGTTCTCACTGTGGTGGGGTTGGGTTGCGCCTCGCGCGCTTTGGATGAAGTGCGGGAAATGGCGGAGCGAAGACGCTCCATTACGGGAGCCCCGACCATGGCTGATAGGCCCTATGTGCAGGCTGTGGTGGGTGAGGCCGAAGCAAAACTGGCGTCTGCTCGCGCATTTTTTTACGATACAACAGTGCGTACATGGTCTCTTCTAACTCAAGGAGATGTCGTTTCCGAGGAAGATGCCAATCGGGTTCGTTTGGCTGCGACGCATGTTGCGCAGGAAGCCTTTGAGGTTGCCCGTATGTGCTTCACCCTTGGCGGTATTGCTGCCGTGCAGACGGACCACATTCTCGGGCGCTGTTTTCAGGATTGTGCCGTGGTGGCACAGCACGCCTTTATGGCGCGTGGAAATTATGAAGCTGCAGGCCGTGTATCCCTCGGCCGTGGGGGGCGCCCCGGTTACCCGTGAGAGCGCACATTCTTGAGTCTTACGCTCTGAATTGAATACTGGATTGAGGAGACGACATATGCAGGATCTTCCAGACCCTAGAAGTCTCGTGAATGCGGACTATGCTGACGGGTCAATTTACAGCAACCCTGAGCTGTATGACATGGAAATGGACCGTATTTTCATGCATAACTGGATCTGGGTTGCACATCGTAGTGACTTGCCTGAGCCGGGTAACTTCATCACGACCTTTGTCGGGCCGCATCCCGTTATTGTTTCGCGGGACCGCAAGGGGGATGTGCATGTGATGCTCAACCGCTGCCGCCACCGGGGTGCAACAGTGTGCGAACGCAAAAGTGGTACTGGTGCAAGTTTTGTCTGCCCTTATCACGGGTGGGCGTACGGTCTTGATGGTGCGTTGCGGGGTGTGCCTTACCAGGAAGGATATTCCGGACAACTGGATAAGAAGAAATATCCGCTCGTATCATTGCGTGTTGAAGAATATAACGGGCTGATCTTCGCGACATTTGATAAAAGCATCATGTCTTTGGATGCGTGGCTGGGACGCGCCAAGCCGTGGATCGATCTGTTTATGAAGCAGGGTGCGGGTTGGCCCGTCAAGACGATGGGTGAACACAAGTTCACCTTTCCGGGGAACTGGAAGATTCAGCTTGAAAATACGACAGACGCTTATCACTTCCCGATAGTTCATAAATCATTTCTGGATTCCGTGGACGAGGAAACACAGAATACGTTCGATTTTGTCGGTGGTAAGGGGTTTGTGGAAGATCTCGGTCACGGACATTCTGTGATGGTGATGATCCCGGAACTTGTGGATCTTGACGAAAATCTTGATGCCGCTATTCCCGAAAGGTTCCTTGAACTGGCAGAAGAGTTGTCAAAGGATTACCCGCCAGAGAAAGTGCGTCAGATTGTTCGGGCTGTTGGTGGTACAGGCTTTAACCTCAACCTGTTTCCAAACCTGGCGTGCTCCATGGCGTTTTTCCGTGTGCTGCGCCCGTTGAGTGTGAACGAGACGGAAATCCGTCATATTGCGATTGGTATGGATGGTGGTCCGGAAAGTGCGAACGAAGCCCGTTTGCGTTTGCACGAGCATTTTCAGGGGCCGATGGGTTTTGGAACGCCTGACGATGCAGAGGCGTGGGACCGTGTGCAGCGTGGCTCTCTGGCCGGGCGTGACATTGCCATTCTTCTCAATCGTGGTCTGGGGCATGAAGCGAAACGTGAGGATGGCAATCTGTTCAGCGACGTGAGTGCGGAGACCGGCATGCGGGCTGCTTACCGGCAATGGCTTGCGGCAATGACGGATGAGATGGCAGCGGCGGAGACAGGCGTATGACAATCACGCTGAACGAAGCGATCGAACTGATTACGCTTGAAGCTGATATGCTCGATCACAGTGAATTCCGTGAGTGGTTAAAACTGTACACGGCAGATAGCCTCTACGCGGTGCCAATAGATCCCGACGCGAAAGTGGAAGACCTCGGGAAAATACTCAATTATGCCTATGATAATGCAGAAATGCGTGAGAAGCGCGTTGAACGACTTCTTGGTGGCCGGTCCATTTCCGCTGCGCCACCTGCCCGAACAGTCCGGCTGTTGTCCCGTTATCGCATGCTGGAAACCGGGACGGAAAGCTGCACACTGCGCTGTGCCCAGCTTCTGACAGAATTGCGGCAGGGTAGAGAGCGCTATTATGCAGCGGATGTCACGTTTCGTCTTAAAAGAACGGAAGATGGCCTCCGGATTAACCAGAAAATTGTACGGTTGCTAACCTCGACCGAAGCTCTGACTGCTGTGAGTTACATCCTGTGAAGCCGGTTGCGCTTGTTACAGGTGGTGGCAAAGGGCTAGGTGCTGCCATTGCTGGACATCTCGTCACGGAAGGCTATCGCGTTGTGGTCGGTGACATTGATCTTGTAGCAGCCCAGGCGACAGCAGAGACGCTTGGAGAGGCAGCTTTTGCCGTGCAGGTGGATGTGTCTAGCGAAGTCTCTGTTGAAAGTATGCTGGATGCTGTGGAACAGGTATTTGGGCTGCCTTGGCTGCTCGTCAACAATGCTGCTGTGATGAAGGCAGAGAAGGTACTCGATATCGAGATCAGGACGTTCGACGCTGTTCTTGCTGTCAATCTTCGTGGCACTTTTCTTGGGTGTCAGCGTTTTGCGCGGCGTCTCAGGGCGAAAGAAGCCGGGGGACGTATTGTCAATATCGGGTCTTTGGCAGGTGAAAACGGGGGCACGGCGACAGGAGCGCATTATGCGGCCTCCAAGGGCGGCGTGCATACGTTGACCAAGGTTTTCGCGCGGGATCTGGCGCCACACGGCATTACGGTCAATGCCGTGGCACCAGGGCCGCTTGATCTGCCATCAGTCGCCGAGACGATTGGTGCAGAAAATGCGGCGCGCGTGATGGCCAACCTGCCTACCGGAGAGGTGGGAAATCCGCTGACGGTGGCCCGCATGGTTGCAGAACTGGCGCGTGCCGATGCGGGCTCCATTACCGGTTCCATCATCGACATTAACAGTGGGCTGTACATGCGATGAATGCAAATGCCGAAACTGCAGATACGATTGACGTCAGAGTGGCTGCTGCGGAGCGTCTTGGCGAGGTGCTGTCCTTCGATCTTGTGCCACTGCAGGGTGTTTTACCATCATGGGAAGCGGGCGCGCACGTGGACCTATTTCTGGGTGATGGCCTGATCCGGCAGTATTCACTGTGCGGTGATCCGGGCGACTGTTCCTGCTATCGTCTGGCCGTTCTCCGTGATCCAGCATCCCGTGGAGGGTCTCGGGCGGTACATGATCTTGTCCGAGTGGGTGAGGTCATGAAAATTGGTGCACCGCGCAATCTTTTTCCGCTGGATAAGAAAGCAGAACATTCGGTTCTGATTGGCGGCGGCATTGGCGTTACCCCGATGATTGCCATGGCCTACGAACTGTATGACAAGGGGCAGTCTTTTACGCTGCACTACGTGGCGCGTGACCCGGTCTTTACGGCGCTCCTGCAACAGGCTCCTTTTGCGCAGGCCGTGAAGGTGCATGATCGCGGGCGCCCAGACGCGCCACGTTTCGATCCGGCCAGTGTGCTGGCTGGGTGTTTGAAGCCGACGACGCGTGTTTATACCTGCGGTCCCCTCGGGTTGATGGACGCTGTTTTTGAAGCCGGTCTTGCTGTTGGCTATACGGAAAATCAGCTTCATCGGGAGGCTTTTTCGGCACAGCCTGTTGCTGGTGGAAACGCGTTTGAGGTTCTGGCAGCGAAATCTGGCGTGCGGGTTCAGGTAGGGCCAGATGACACTATTGCCGGGGTGCTGGGCAAAGCGGGTGTGAAAGTCACATTGAGCTGCGAGCAGGGTATTTGCGGCACCTGTGTGGTCAATGTGCTGGAAGGCGAGCCGGACCATCGTGACGAGTATCTGACTGAGGACGAACAGACAGACCAGATTGCCCTCTGCTGTTCACGGTCCCATTCTCCTTTGCTGGTGGTTGATATCTGATGGTGGAGGCCCCGAAAATCTGTGTTGCAGGGATTGGGGCGCTTGGTGGCACATTTGCTGCCATGTTGGCCCATAGCGGTGCCAACGTATCTGTTGTGGCGCGCGGAGCTACATTACAGGCTATTCGGGCGCGAGGGCTGGAGTTGCAGGGGCCTGCAGGCACGTTTTGCACTCCTGTTGCGGCGGCAGAGCGGGCACCGGACACCCGGCAGGATCTGCTGGTGCTGGCAGTCAAGGCGCATCAGCTTGCAACACTGGTGCCCCTTGTAAAGGCAACTGTGGACGCAGGAACACCTGTTCTTCCCATCGTTAATGGCATTCCATGGTGGATGACAGTGGATGGTCCCTTTGAGTCCGCTCATGAAACGGTCGATCCAGGAAGTGTGCTGACGGCTGCTTTTCCCGCCGCGCAGGTGATTGGGTGTGTAGCCTATGCTTTCGCCTCAATGCCCTTGCCTGCTGTTGTCAGGTCAGACCGTCAGCCGAAGCTTGTGCTGGGGCGCGCTGCGCAGCAGGGGCGCATAGATGCCGGTCTGGCACAGATTGGAAACATGCTGTCCACAGCGGGTATTGCCGTGGAACTGAGTACGGATATCCGGCAGCCCATATGGACGAAACTGGCCTTCAATCTGGCGACCAATCCACTATCCGTCCTGTGTGAGGCTACGCTGGAAAAAATGGGAACGGCGGAAGACAGTCGCGCCGTTATCTCTGATGTGCTCGCGGAAGTACGTGCCGTTGGCGCAGCTTGCGGCCTTACTGGTTTGCCGCCCACCTCTGCGCTTTTAGATGTCATTGCAAGTGCTGGCCCACACGAGACGTCCATGTTGCAGGATTTTCGTGCTGGCCGTCTGCTGGAACTGGATGCGATGGGGGAGGCAGTAACAAGCCTTGCTGGGGCGTATGGGGTGCCCACACCGACAATCAACACGCTTGTCAGGCTAACGCGGTTTAAGGCCGCGCAATGCCGATAGGGAGACATTCGCATATGACAACGGATACACAGAAAGAAGAGTGGCAGCTTCGGGTCCGGCTGGCCGAGTGCTATCACCTTATCAGTTATTTCGGCTGGACCGAGATGATTTTCAACCATATTTCTCTTCGCCTGCCGGGTGAGCCGCGTCGGTATCTCGTTAATGCGTTCGGCCTGAATTACGACGAGATCTCACCAGAGAACTTGCTGGTTGTGAATGCAGATGGCCAGCTTGTGGGCGACACGGAAGGCAAGCCCAACCCCGCGGGCTTCGCGCTTCACGGTGCTATTCATTCCGCGCGGGATGACATTCATTGCATCATCCACACGCATACCAGCGAAGTCAGCGCGGTAGCCATGAAGCAGGCCGGTTTCAGTTACGACAATTTTTACGGTGCACAGTTGTTTGGCAGGGTCGGGTACCACGCGTTTGAAGGTATCACCCTGTATGAAGAAGAGCGTCCACGCATGCTGGAAAGCCTTGGCGACAAGCATGTACTGGTTTTGCGCAACCATGGTGTGGCGGTTGGAGAAAGCGATGTTGCTCGTGCTTTCTTTCTCCTCTGGACCGTGCAGCGTGCAGCAGAAATACAGTGTCATGCCGGCATGCTTCCCGGGCCTGACGTTCCGCTTTCCGACACCATCCGCGCATCCTGTGCCAAAGATGCCGCCTGGGTTCTGTCCAGCACGTCTGCTGCCGACAAGATGTTCGATGCAGCCGTGCGGAAGATGCGCAAGGACGTGGGACCCTTATGGCATGGAGACAATGCATGACATCCTTGACGTCCGATCAGTTTCGACGCGCAATGTCTCATTTCGCTACCGGTGTGGCCGTCGTGACGGCGCGGGGAGAGGAAGGCGAGCAGGGCGCGACGATCAGTGCGCTGAGTTCTGTCTCTCTTGACCCGCTTATGCTTCTCATCTGCCTGAATCGTAGAAGTTCCACCTGCCGGGCTATTGAGCATAGTGGGCGCTTTGGTGTGAGTATTCTCCGGCAATCACAGGAAGCCGTTGCCATGCATTTTGCGGGTCCTGCCAAGGACAAGCAGTTTGATGATTATTGCATACGCCAAGAGGACGGATTGTTCTTCGTGTGTGATGCGC
>NZ_LHZQ01000100.1 GCF_001580915.1 Acetobacter tropicalis
TTGCGCGGGCAGCAGTCTGGCTGACCAATCGGGAGAGCAGGGCGAGCTTTGCAATTGAGGGCGAGGCAGACCAGACCGACAAGATTGCCCTCTTCAGCCATGTACTGGCAACCCGGACCGGCAAGGGTGAAATCCCGCTTCTCGGTCCGGCGCTGATTGAGCTGCAGAAGGATATAATTGGCCCGAAAACGTTCATCAGCAGTTTCGGTCCCAGAAAATCACCTGTTTTTGTAGGCGAGAACACGATACGCGGGGAAGTCGTACATTATGTAGCGCCACCACCGGAAGACCTGAAGGATATGCTTGATGGACTTGCGGCTTTCCTCAAAAAAACCCAGGGGCAGTCACCCATCCTGCGTGCTGCAGTCGTCTCCTTCGGCTTTGTCTATATTCACCCCCTGGCAGACGGGAATGGTCGGACACATCGTTATCTCATCAATGACATTCTCTGCCGGGATAACGCTATCCCGGATGGTGTCATCATTCCGGTTTCTGTTGCCATTATGGCCGATAAGACGAGCAGGCGTCACTACGATGCGATCCTTGAACGCTTCTCAAACCCTCTGATGAGGGTCGCACGTCCGCATGTGTCTTTCGCGTCGCAAAATAAAACCTATCCGGACGGTATTCAGTCCAACCTCGTATTTACTGGCGATGAAGCTGCCCGGCCAGCGTGGCGCTATCCGGACCTTGCCCGGCATGTCGATTATCTTGGGCACGTTATCAGACTTACGATGGACGAGCACATGCAGGAGGAGGCTGACTATCTCCGGTGTCACTATACGGCGCGCGGGCTGATCAAGGCCGTGCTGGACATGCCGGACAAGGATGCCGACCGCATCATTCGAAGCCTGCAATCCAACAACTTCATCGTCAGCAAGGGCCTGCGGAAGGAATTCTCAGGACCTGAAGTCGTCCGCCAGGTCACAGATGACGAATGGGAAGGCTTTGCTGAGGGCGTGAGGTCGGCTTTCCGGAATGGCTGATACCCTGCCTGGGTATCACCTTTACTACCCGAACCGGCGGCAGGCCCCGTCGCATTCAGGCTGTTCGTCTAGGCGTTGCGATATTTGCAGTAAGACGGTTGAAAGCAGGATTTTTCAGTTGTCATCCTGCCCGGCCTGTTCCGTTGTCCGAATATCCCAGCAGAGAAAGGCCAGGAACGGAAGGGGCCATAAAAAGGGAAAGCTACCATGCCGCGCCAGCCCTGCCGTAGCCGCCATGACGCCTGCCAGAAAGGCAATCCATGAGAGCAGCGGCAGCAGGATGCTGCCCGCAACGGGCCGACTGACCGTTTGAGGCGCAATGCGTGACGCCGCCCATTCTGCGATTCCCGACGCGGCCTTCAGCAGGTTTGTTGTCACGACGATCGTGGGCATGGGCGTGCCGGAAAACTTCGCGATCGTCTCTCCCTGAACGGCGAGAAGTGCCGGTAGAATCAGAAACTCTCCCCAATACCGCAGGGGAGATCCGTGAGCGATCTGTGCGAGCACCATGAGCAGGGTCATGATCATGACCCCGCGGGCCGGCAGCCATAACAGGCGCACGAGACTCGACATTATGGCGGCAAGGAAAAACAGTCCCAGCACAGCCGTCAGAAGCAGCCCGTGCCGCCAGTTTCCATCAGTCAGCGAAGCGCCCATATGGGTGGTATTGCCGGTCATGGCGCCGGCAAAGACACCGCCCAGATCGACAAAGCTCAGAGCATCGACGTACCCGGCGACAAGTCCGAGAATAAAAACACGCCGGGCGGAAATCGGGACAGGAAGAAGAGGAGAAGACATTGCTATGCGCGTATGCCGGATGAAGGATAGAGCTTTCGGGCAACCCGTTCCATGGTCAGGCCCTGCACGATGATGGTGAACACCACCACGCCATAGCAGACCGGCAGCAGCAGGTTGCGCAATTCTCCGGGCGGTAGACCTAGCGCCAGTGAGACCGAGATGCCCCCACGCAGGCCGCCCCAGGTCAGGATGCCAAGAACGCGCCCACGCTCCCATTGCCGGAGATGAACCGGAAGGGTCGAGAACAGCACGCTCAATGCCCTTACCGCAATGGAGAGCGGGATCACGGCAAGCGTCGCCAGAACCGTAAACAGATGCGGCGTGATCTCAAGGATTTCAAAGCCGATCAGCATGAACAGCAGGACGTTCAGTACCTCGTCGATGAGGTTCCAGGCGATGTCGAGTTCCTTGCGGGACGCCTCATCGAAAACGGAATGGCTGTAGCTGGTTCCGAAACAGAGACCGGCCACGACGACGGCGATCGCGCCTGACATGCCAAGCTGATTGGCGATGCTGAAGGTTCCGGTCGCCAAAGCCAGCGATGTCAGCAGATCGATATGTGGATCCCGCTGCGCCTTGAGCACACGGAGCGCGATCCATCCGGTCAGTGCACCCAGCAGACCGCCACCAACCGCCTCACGACAGAAGCTGAACGCGATCTCCGAAGCTGTCACGCCCTGACTGTTTCCGGTCGCCAGTCCGATCGTCACACCGAAAATGACAACGCCCACGCCGTCGTTGAACAGACTCTCGCCAGCGAAAACGGCCTGAAGCGGCCCCGGCAGTCCCAGACGCTTCAGCATACCCACGACCGAGACCGGGTCGGTGGGTGCGAGGATGGCACCCAGCACGATGCACCATGCGAAGGGAAAGGTGTGGCCCAGCAGCGGGAAGACAGACCATGCCGCGATCGCCAGAAAGGCGACAGCCAGCACGGTCCCCAGGACAGAGAGGGCCGTGACCGATGCCAGCCTGGCGCGCAGATGCCCTACATCGACCTGCATGGCCCCGGCAAACAGAAGAAGCGACAGAGCGCCATTCAGAAGTGCCGCAGGCAGATTGATGGCGCCGAGCACAGATCGTGGGAGAGCCTGAAGATCATAGACCGGAATCAGTGGATTCAGGATCATGACCAGCAGGGACGCCAGCAATGAAAAGACCAGAACACCAATCGTGACAGGAAGGCGAAGCGTGTGGTGATTGAGAATGCTGAAGCCCGCCGAGAGTGTCAGCAGTAGGGCAAGGAGGCTGATCGTATCCATACCCCTCCGCTGGCCTCTCTGGTGCTGTGCGTCAAGGAAAACCGGGACATGGTTCGCTATTGAAAAAGCATAATGCTTTGTTGAGTGACCGACATGGGGGGAAGAACGAACCCGCTGCGCGGGATTGGTGCGGTGTGCAGG
>NZ_LHZQ01000058.1 GCF_001580915.1 Acetobacter tropicalis
TTGCGCGGGCAGCAGTCTGGCTGACCAATCGGGAGAGCAAGGCGAGCTTTGCAATTGAGGGCGAGGCAGACCAGACCGACAAGATTGCCCTCTTCAGCCATGTGCTGGCAACCAGGACCGGCAAGGGTGCAATCCCTCTTATCGGTCCGGCGCTCGTTGAGCTGCAGAAGGATATCATCGGCCCGAAAACGTTCATCAGCAGTTTCGGTCCCAGAAAATCACCGGTTTTTGTAGGCGAGAACACGATACGCGGGGAAGTCGTACATTATGTAGCGCCGCCACCGGAAGACCTGAAGGATATGCTTGATGGACTTGCAGCCTTCCTCAAAAAAACCCGGGGGCAGTCACCCATTCTGCGTGCTGCAGTCGTCTCCTTCGGCTTTGTCTACATTCATCCCCTGGCAGACGGGAATGGTCGGACACACCGCTATCTCATCAATGACATTCTCTGCCGGGATAACGCTATCCCGGATGGTGTCATCATTCCGGTGTCCGTTGCCATTATGGCCGACAAGACAAGCAGGCGTCACTACGATGCGATCCTTGAACGCGTCTCAAACCCTCTGATGAGGGTCGCGCGTCCGCATGTGTCTTTCGCGTCGAAAAACAAAACCTATCCGGACGGTATTCAGTCCAACCTTGTGTTTACTGGCGATGGAACGGCCCGGCCAGCGTGGCGCTATCCGGACCTTGCCCGGCATGTCGACTATCTTGGGCACGTTATCAGACTTACGATGGACGAGCACATGCAGGAGGAGGCTGACTATCTCCGGCGTCACTATACGGCGCGCGGGCTGATCAAGGCCGTGCTGGACATGCCGGATAAGGATGCCGACCGCATCATTCGAAGCCTGCAATCCAACAACTTCATCGTCAGCAACGGCCTGCGGAAGGAATTCTCAGGACCTGAAGTCGCCCGCCAGGTCACAGATGACGAATGGAAAGGCTTTGCTGAGAGCGTGAGGTTGGCCTTCCGGAATGAGTGATACCCCGCCAGGGTATCACCTTTACCACCGCCAACCGGTGGCAGGCACCCTTCGCTTTCAGGCTGTTCGTCGAGGCGTTGCGATATTCGCAGTAAGACGGTTGAGAGCAGAATTTTTCAGTTGCCATCCTGCCCGGCATGTTCCGTTGTCCGAATATCCCAGTAGAGAAAGGCCAGGAACGGAAGGGGCTGTTGATTTTCACCGAGAACTGACCCGGGAAGGGTATA
>NZ_LHZQ01000189.1 GCF_001580915.1 Acetobacter tropicalis
CGGCGCTCTGGCAGGAGCTGCCATGGGCAACGCTGCACCGCCGCCCGTAGCTTATGCGCCCCCCCCCCCCCCTCCGCCACCAGTGTATGCTGTTCCCGCGGTGCCAGTCGCTCCTGTTCCCGGCTATTATGCCGCACCGGGTGCTTATTACTCCGGCTGGTAACACCCTGCCGGTTTCACTGCCACCAGCCATCAAGACCGGCTGGGGCCATCCTGCACCACAAGCTGATGGCAAAATCTGGCCGGGCCTGAGAGAATACAAACGACTGCGTGGTAAGGCCCCCTCACACCGCAAGAATTGCGTTTGACTTACAGGGCCTGAGCGACTTCCAGAACAGCTTCTACATGGCCCGGCACCTTCACCTTCCGCCATATCCGGGCAATCTTGCCATCAGCTCCGATGAGAAAGGTTGTACGGTCAATGCCCATATAGGCCTTGCCGTAAAGCGACTTTTCCACCCACACACCATACGCTTCCGTCACGTCCCCTTGTGCATCAGAGGCCAACGGGAACGTGAGATGGTATTTATCCGCAAAAGCGTCCAGCTTTTTCACTGGATCACGGGACACACCAATTACGGTCAATCCAGCGCCTTCAAATGCCTTCAGGGCTTCATTAAAGCCACAGGCCTCCTTGGTGCAGCCGGGCGTATCCGCCTTGGGGTAGAAATACAGCACAAAAGGCTTGCCTTTAAAGTCTGCCAGACTGACATGACGCCCCCGGCTGGCTGCCATGGAAAAATCAGGAGCGATACTCCCGTCCTGTAAAAGCTGTTCATCAGGCATGCTGGTTCTCCTTGTTCTGACACACGCGGCTCACACGCGCATTTGACCAACCGTAGCGAGAGACCGTGCAAACTGAAAGACACGCTTGCGGCAGCGCCTCGCTCATTGTCTGATGGCGCGGCGTCGCGGTCTTCTTCCCTACGTACGGACGTGCGGAAGGTTTGCTTCCACCATCACTTCGGCAAACGCATCCCCTTCGGCAACAGGACCGATCACGCGGGCAAAACACGCCCGCACAGTTCGTGCCAAAGCCGTGGTACGCAGCAGAAGCGTGGCCATATTATCCATCTCCATGGCGCGAAGCAGCATGGCCAGCGCGGGCGGGGCGAGTTCTTTTTCCAGATCAAGGGGAGGCACCGGGCCACAAAGCAAACGCAGCAGACACTGAAGCCGCCGCCATACTGCATCCGCTTCCAGCAGAAGCGCCGTATCCTCACGCGTTAGAAGCCCAGCCTTGCCCAAGCGCGCCAGCGCCCTGCGTGTACAGGGATCACGCACGCCCTTGTCAGCCGTAACAAGCTGCAAGCTCTGAGCAACAAACTCCACCTCCATCAGCCCGCCCACACGCCGTTTGACATCCCAAGGGCTGGAGGCTGGCAGATCACGTGCCAGACGGGCCCGCATGGCCCGCGCATCTTCACGTATTGCCTCAGGCTGCGGCGTAAGCGTTTGTATCTGACCATCCAGAATGCGACCCAGATCGTCCTGTATGTCCCGTTTCAGAAAAGCCGGGGCGGCAATAATACGCGCCCTGGTCAACGCCATACGCTCCCATGTCCATGCGGCTTCCGTGTGGTATTTCAGAAAAGCCCGGCGGGCCACGGCAACAGGCCCCGCTGCCCCTGAAGGCCGCAGCCGCATATCCACCGCATAAAGGGGGCCTTCCGGGCCGGGCGCCGTCAAGGCCGCAATAAAGGCATGGGCCAAACGGGTATAGTATTGCGCCACAGCAACAGAGCGCGCAGCAGGAAGCACAAACCCTTCCGGCGTTTTTTGGGGCGGCGTTTTGGGCACTACGCTGGCCTGCACCTCCTCCGGATGATCAAACACTAGCAGCAGATCAAGGTCTGAACCGGGCATCATTTCTCTGGAGCCTGCCTTGCCCATCGCAATAACCGCCATGCCCCCACCGGGCACCCGCCCATAGCGGCGCACATGGTCTCTTTCCACCGCCTGTTTGAGCACAATCATGATGGTGTCTGCCAAGGCCGTACGGGCACGCTCCGCTTCATTCTCGCTCATGCGGCCTTCCAGCACCGCAACGGAAAGACGAAATTCCTCCCCGCGTAGGAGGGGGCGCAGGGCCGTTACCAGCAGCTCCGTATGTTCCACCTCGCTCGCCAACTGCCGCAGACGGGCCTGAACATTGCGTCCCTCTTCCGGTTCTGGTTCCAGCAGCCCTTCCAAGGCGGAGGGCGTATCCGCAAGATGGTTGGCCAGAAAAGCCGAGGCATCAAGCAGCGCCGCAATCCGGTCTATCAAAGCCGGGTTACGTTCAAACAGGGAGAGCAGTTGCACGCCTGCATGCTGGCGCGCCAGCAGGGCATCAAACCGTCGTAAACAGGCCAGCGGGTTACTGCGCGCGGCAAAACTGGCCAGCAACGCAGGCAACAGAACCCGCAGCAACGCATGCGCCCGTTCAGACCGCAGCGCCCGCAGGCTATTACCCTGCCAGCGGGCCAATACCTGCGCGGCTTCTGCCGCCTGATCTGCCGGGAACCCAAGTTTCTGCAACAATGCAGGCGAATTTTCATCTTCTGGCGCAATAGCCAGCAGAGCCGTTTCCGCTTCTTCCGCCTCAGGCGGCTGGCTAACAAAATGCCGCTCAAAAATACGTCTGGCTTCACGCATACGCGGCAGCAGGTCCAGCGCTAGTGCTTCACCGTCTGCATAGTTCATGAACACGGCAAACGCGTGAAAGGCCTCCGGCTGTTCGGGCAGGGAGTGTGTCTGGTGGTCGGCCCGCATTTGCAGCCGGTGCTCGGCATCCCGCAGCAGACGATAGGTGCGGGCGAGAACCTCGGCTTCCTCACGCGGGATGTAAGCTGAGCCCACCAGTTTTTTCAGCGCACCGAAAGTTGTTTTCTCACGCAGGGCAGGCACGCGGCCACCCCATACAAGCTGCATAGCCTGCGCAATGAATTCGATTTCCCGAATACCGCCCTGCCCCAACTTCAGGTTATGCCCCAGAAGCCACTGCATGCTGGCGGCTGGATCTGCCAGAACACTGTCAGGCATCTCTGCAAGGCCCGTGCGGCCCACATTGCGGTAGCGGTCAATCCGCGCCTTCATGGTGTGGATATCGTCAATCAGCGCGAAATCAAGGTGCCTGCGCCAGACAAACGGGCGGATAGCTGCCAGAAAATCACGCCCCACCTTGATATCCCCCGCCACAGGGCGCGCCTTGATCATGGCCGCGCGTTCCCACGTCTGGCCCAGGCTCTCATAATACAGAATGGCGGCCTGAACCGAGACAGCCGGAGGGGTGGAAGACGGGTCCGGCCTGAGCCGAAGATCAGTACGGAAAACGTAGCCATTCGCATCCCGCGCTTCCATGAGGCTGACAAGATCGCTAGTCATACGAATGAACACGCGCCGCACGGCATCCGGCTGCTTGTGGCCTGATGGGTCATAGAGCACCATCAGGTCTATATCGGAGGAGAAATTCAGTTCCCGTGCCCCGAGCTTTCCCATTGCCAGAACAAAAAAACCACAACCGTATGTCGGGCGTTTGGGGTCACGTAACTGAAGCTGACCGGATTGATGGGCGACCCATAACAAATGCCTGACCGAGACCTCCAACGCGGCCTCAGCCAGACGGCTGAGCGTTTGCGTTACGTCTTCCAGCGGCCAGAACCCGCCCAGATCAGCCACGGCACACAGCAGGGCCACCTGTTTTTTGGCACGCCGGAGTGTGGCGGCAACATACTCTCGCCCAGATGTAATGTCACACGCAGCCAATGCCGCAAACGCGTCTTTCGCGCAGGCCTCCGGGCCGTCCTGCAACAAGGCGGCAAAGGAGAGCGGATCTTGCCGGGCCAGATCAGACAGATACGGGCTGTTGCCCCCAAGGCAGGCCACCAATTCCATGGCCCCCGGCAGTTCAAGAACCTCCCCCCGGCCCACATCCCGCAGAAGGGTGATCATGTCGTCCTCAAGATGTTGGGCGGCCTGCGCATCCGCCGCAGCGGGCCAACTGGCATCCGGCCAGACGCGATGCTCGCCACGGCGGGCGCGTACATCCTTGAACTGGGGCACATGTTTAAACTGGGATTGAATAACAGGCGTCATGGTCTGACCATTCTGGTGAAGGACGAAGGGTTGCTGCGTTGACTTCCACAGGTCAAGACCTGCGCCGCCCGCTGCATAAGCGGGTTTTGCGTGTTTTAACTGTTCTGGCGCTGGCCGTCCTGCTTCTTCCCTTTCTGGTGGTGGCGGGACTTATGCTCCGCATGGTATTCGGGCCGGTCAACATCACACCTCTGGCCCGCCCGTTCCTGCCGGTAACCGTCATGCCGGGAGCCCCCCACCAGCCGCCTGCCGCGCGCCTTACACTTGGCCGGGCGGAACTGCGTTGGAATGGTCTGCATGATGGCTGGAGCACGCCTGTCATGCTTGATCTGCATAACCTGCGTATTCTCAAAACAGACAGCACCCCGCCCGACACAATTGAAGATGCCCGCATCACACTGGCACCGCTGGCCATGTTGCATGGCTCTCTTGCCTTGCGGACAGTGGATATTGAGGGCGTGCGTCTTGCGCTGCGCCGGGGCAAGGATGGCAGCGTAGGGCTGGACGTGAATGCTCCCTCCGTTCCACCCGATCAGTCACAGAACAATGCACTTGATCCGCTAGGCATTGAGCGGCTGAGCGTTCACAACGCCCGGGTAACGGTCAATGATCAGCTTACCGGCACCCGCTGGCTTGCCACGCCGTTTGACACCACTCTGCATCTTCTTCCCGTAGCGGGCAAAAATGGCGTGACGGGCACTGTCACGTTCAGCATCACCGGGGAGGAAACCCATGCCCGGCTGGATCTGACTGCATCGGGCACCCGCACACCTGAAAATACGGTCACGTGGCATCTATCTGTTGCCCCAACCCAACCGGCGGGTTTTGCCAAGCTGAGCCCTGCCCTGAAAGATGTGGGGAATACGGTCAGCCTGAACGGCGATGCCATTTTTGCACCCGCGCCACACAGCTTCTGGTTGCTGCCACATGCGCTGGATCTTCTGGCAGATATTGGCAAAGGACCGCTGACTGTCGCCCATTCGCACTACCTGCTGAACCATGGCACAGCAGCTGTGCACCTGGACCTCAACCACGCCTCACAGTCTCATATTCCGGCAACGCTCTCCCTCACCGCCCTGCGGCTTGATCTGCTTGACCCCAATCAGCCTGACGCAGCCGCAGAAGGTATTACCGTCAACGGTCATGCCACGCTCAGCGCCTCTGACCTGTTCAGTCCTCAGGCGCTTTCCGGGCAGGCAAGCCTTGAAATACCGCAGATTGATTTTGCCAATATTGCCCAGTTCTGGCCGGAAAAAGCCGCCAAGGGTGGCAGACTGTGGGTGAAGAAGAACATCACGCAGGGGCTGGCACATGATCTACATGTGGCTGCCAGCCTGCATAGTGATACAGGCTGGAATGGTCTGAATGTCACGGGCATTACCGGCGGCGTGGACGCTACGGGCCTGACTGTCCACTGGTTGCGGCCCATCTCCCCCTTACAGGGGATGAATGCCCATCTGGAAGTGGATGGGATGGATAAGCTCCACATCACGTTTGACCACGCCTACCAACTGGTGAACCGTGCGGATAAAAATGTGGGCGCGACCGGCATTGGCCGGGTGGAGGCCGGGCCGGGCTCCATGGATATCACCGGGCTCACCAAAAAAGATCAGGACGGCACGATCAAGACCGCCCTGCGCGGCAATCTGCGCGATATTCTGGCTCTACTGGCCGAACCGCGGCTGCATCTTCTCTCACGCCACCCGATCAGCTTTACAAAGCCATCGGGCAATGCGTCTGTCATGCTCTCTCTCACCCTACCGCTTGAGAGCGATGTCACGACCGATCAGATGACCATCAATGCCCACGCCGATCTGACCCACACCTATCTGGGTAATGTTGTCATGGGCCGGGCCATTACCAACGGCCGTATCCAGATAGACGCCACGGCGCAAAACCTGAACCTGACGGGGCATGCTGCATTGGGTGGCCTGCCTTCTGACGTGAGCTATTTTATGGATTTCCGCTCCCTCGCCCCCACAGAGGTTGCAGAAAAAGCCCATGCCATCACACACATTACGCCGCCAACCGCTATTGCGGCAGGTTTTGCCGTGGGAGACCATTTTTACGGCAGTGCAGAGCTTCAGACAGACTATACCCGCCTCGCTAACAACACAGGGACCGTTGGGCTTAATCTGAACCTGACACCCGCAAAAATCCTTATCCCGCTCTGGCACAAGGCCGCAGGGCGGAAGGCACAGGTTTCGGCTCAACTGGCGCTGGTGGATGGGCATATCGCGGCCGTTAACAAACTGCTGGCGACAGGCCCCAATCTGGATGTACGCGGACAGGCCCGCCTGCGCCCCAACCGCCCGCCTGAACTGCTGATTTCCTCTTTCCGGATTGATCGTTCCACCGGGCACGCCCGGCTGGTGCTCCCATACGCTGCACAAGACAAAACCATCCGCGTTGGCGTCTATGCCTCCACGCTGGACCTCTCTCCCCTGATGGAAGGAGATCCCACAGCCCCCAAACCCGCCAGCACCGGATACCATGTGCCAGAAGCGGCAACCGGCACCATCCACGGGCCGCCGGGAAATGCGTGGGTTATTGATCTGCAGGCGGATTCTCTGTTCTACAACCAGACCCGGCAGCCCCTGAAAGGTGTGAAGGCCCATTTTGAAGACAACGGCATGCGGCTGGAAAGCGTGCATTTCACCATGCGCGGCCCCTCGCCGGTTGCCATGCATCTCACACCCAACGGCAGCAAACGCAGCCTGCATGTTGCTATTCCCGACATGGGCGCTTTTCTGGCAGCGTTCAACATTCTGCCCAACGTGGAAGGCGGACAGGCCACCCTTCAGGGCAACTTTGACGACACCCTACCCTCAGCCCCCTTCAAGGGCGTGCTGAACATCACACCTTTTGTTCTGACAAAAACACCCAGCACGGTGCTGATCGCCCGCAACCTTTCCCTTTACGGATGGATCAACGCCCGCAAAGCGCCGGAATTTGAAATTTCCCGCCTGACCATGCCTGTGACCTTCAAAGATGGCGTTCTGGGCATTCAGGAGGGGCGTGCCGGAAATGATGCGCTGGGGGCCACACTGGAAGGCAAGGTCGATCTGGACCGCAATGTGCTCGATCTGAACGGTACGGTGGTGCCTGCCTTTGCTCTCAACAAACTGCCGGGCAAGCTACCCGCTATTGGCCGATTGTTCAGCCCGGAAAAGGATGGCGGGCTGGTTGCCATGAAATTTGGCATTTCCGGCAAACTTGACAACCCGGATCTTCACGTGAACCCGTATTCCATCTTCCTGCCCGGGATGTTGCGCAAGCTGTTCTAGAAGCCCCACTTCCCGAAAAAATCAGGGAGTTTCCGGCCCTGTCCCTGCGGAAGGGGCATCCGGGTCTTCAATGTCAGCAGGGCTTTCGCTCAGATAAACGGTGTCATGTAGCGGGCCTTCCACATGCGCGGTGATAATGCCTGCCTTCACCGCAGCCTGAAAACCTGATGCTTCATCCTCAAAGGTCGTATCAACCCCGTTTCCGCTCACTTCCCCCACGGGCTGGAATGTGACGTCCACCTGTGGGCGGACAGGATTGATCAACCAGTGCCGGGTTCTGGACACCAGCGTTGAGGCATCCGCCATACCGCATGGCTGCATTTCTGTAAGGGTTACGGTTTCCGTGGTCACCAGCCCTTCCATTTGAGCAGGGTCTTTGCGGCCATTCGCTGGCCTGCGCGCCACAAATACCGTGCCGGAGGGAATGACCATCAACGTATCAGGATGATCGCTTTTCTGGTGCGCAAAACAGATATCCACACCGCCCTGCCCGTTGAGGGGCGGCGCAACGCCACCCAGCCCACCAGCACCAGCACCAGCACCAGCACCAGCACCAGCACCAGCACCAGAAGATGCCACCCCAGAGGACTGCTTACCAGTCTGTGCCCACCCGGTGCCTGACGGTGTGCTACCCAGCACGCCTATTGCCAGACCGGCCAATGCATAGGCCAGAACTCTGGTGTTTTGTGGCGTCATGCCCATTCCCTTTCCTTCTCAACAGGGCGGGCAAGGTTATGGCGTAGCGGGCGCTTCCTTCTTCAGCCCCGCAGGGACGGCAAACACCGTATCGGGTTGCGATACCCTGTTTACACTTAGGGCCCTGACCGTAATCTGGCCGCCTTGCGCAACCTGCAACAGCAGCCCATCCGCCGTGTAGCACACATCACTGGCATGCCCGTCTGTATCTTTCGTGCGCCATAATGTGCATTGTTCTCCTGCCACTACGGAACCACCCAAACGCGCATAGGTGCCCGTCATGGCTGTATGACCAGGCGGTGTCAGCACCTGGCTGGGGGCTGGCATCACACTTTGCCGACGGCGGGCCTCATCCACTACGGTCAAGGTGTGGTCTGGCCAGGATGTGATCATGTAAACAGCAGAGTTCTGAGGGTCCAGCCGCTGGCGCAGAGAGGCCACCTGCCACCGCATGCGCTGCTTCATCACAGCATCCCCCATGGGAGAGGTCACTTCATACAGCACATCAACATCCGTTGAGGGGGTGATGAAAGGGGCATCTTGTGAGGCGCCTTGTTGGGCAGCATCCCCAATGCTCCCTCCTCCGGCCTGAGCCTGAGCCTGAGCCTGAGCCTGAGCCTGAGCCTGAGCCTGAGCCTGAGCCTGAGCGGGAAGCACAGACACAAGGCCTACGCAACCCAGTAGAAGGGTCACGCCCGCGCCGTGGAGAACCCGTGCTTTGCGTTCGCTCATACTCTTCCTGTCAGGCAATGCTCTTCCTTCTCCCCGCCGGGAGTGCCGAACACAACTCATTGGGCGCTGCTCCCTTCAGGTGCCGTTGAGGCTCCATCGCCTGCCGGAACCTGCGTTGTGGGGCCAACACCCGGGATGGGGCTCCCCGAAGGCCCGCTGGGAGCCAATGAGCCGGAATTTCCCTCAGTTCCTGAACCGGGACGTGGAGAATGTGGCGTAATTTCCTGATATCCGGCAGGAGGCATGAAAGCACTGGCCGGTACATCATCATAGGAAATATGCGTGGCTTTCAGGTGGCCATTCAGACCATCCACATCCACACCATCCTGCTCCAGAATAAAACCGTCATCCGTTACGCAGGCAGAGCCTGTTCCCTCCGTGGACTGCACACTCCAGATGGTGCAGGGCTGGCCTGTAACCTGAGACGTCCCCTTGCGCGCAAACTGCATGGACATATCCAGAAGGAACGGGCTGCGTGCCACCTCCTGCTGCACCAGCCGGGTGTAGATTTTTCTGTCATCCAGAATAATCAGAACTTCCTGCGCAGCACGGTTAATGACCACGGAACCCCGGCTGTCATCCCCTTCCATGCTTTTCATGTAACGGATACGCATCAGGCCGCCATCGCCTGAAAACAGAACCTGCACATGGCGTTCTGGCAACGGACCGGGCGGCACCTTGCCCGCCTGAACTAGATCAGCCGGGGGTTTGGGCTGAAACACATAATCAATTACGGCATCCCGCCCCGGCGTAAGCCGCGGATGATCCGGCTGAACAGCGGCACCCTGATCAGCCCCATGGGCAGAAGACGCCAGAGACAAACTCCATGCCAGAGGCGTTGCAGCCAGCAGGCCACACAAGGTTAGCTGGCGGAGTATGCGGCCCGGCTGGCGAGTCATCATGCGTTCGCTTCTTTCTTTCCGTCTCTGTCTCATAACTGTCTTACTACCGTGTTCACTAGTCTCTGCCAGCCCCACCAGCCGGAGAAACATACCCCTTGGGAGAGAACCTGTGCACCGTGGGGGTATGTTGCCCATTAAGAGTGAGAATTGCGGCCAAGAGGTGATCGCCACGATAAAAATTTGGAAGATCAGCTTTTTACTGGAGGGTAGCTGCACAGCGACAAGGCGTGTTCGCTGATAACGTTTCTGAAGAAGAGAACGGACCTTTGCTACCAACAGCGAAGAACATGGACTTTCGCGCTCAGGGCACCCCATACGGGACCAAAAGCCTATCCGGTGTCAGGCAACACACTATGGGCTGATACCTGATATTTACTGAAAGCCTTAGCTGCCTTGCCGCATGGTTCTGATCTCGGCTTCCAGTTGTTGGGGCGTGAAATTAGCCTGCCAACATAGCGGCATGTGGACAGCGCGCTCCAATGTGGTTTTATACTCTGCTGCTGGTATTTCCACGCCGCCAAAACGGGTGAGATGATCCGTGCCAAACTGAGTATCCAGCACCATGAAACCGGATAATCTGAGCCGCGCCACCAGATGCACCAGCGCCACCTTGGATGCATCAGTCACCCGGCTGAACATGCTTTCTCCAAAAAATGCACCGCCAAGGGCCACGCCATACAGACCACCAACCAGTTCCCCATTCTGGCGACACTCCACACTGTGGGCGTATCCCATTTCATGCAGGGCACAGAACAGACGGTAGATCTCGCTATTGATCCATGTCTGCTCCCGCCCCGGCGCGGGAGCAGCGCAGCCCTTCATGACAGCGGGAAAATCCTGATCGACCGTAACGTCAAACCGGCCAGAAAGCACCGTGCGCCGTAATCTGCGGGGAAGGTGGAACGCCTGTAGCGGCAAAACGCCTCGTGGGTCGGGATCATACCATTGCAGGTCTTCATCCTCGGCATTCGCTGCCATGGGAAACAAGCCCACGGCATAAGCTCCCAACATAAGTTCCGGCGTTAAACCCTGATCAGACATTCCTGAACGCTCTCCTTACGGCTTGCGACGGGATGAGTTAGGCCTGAGCCCGAACACCCGGACAGAAGCAGACACCCCCGGCAGATAGTCACTCAAATGTTTACAGGCATGCACAACTCAGTGCTTTGCATTCCGTTTTGAGCACCTCATGGTTTTCCGCCGGGTTCATGCTAGTCTGCCTGCACGGAAACTCAAATCTGTCTCATCAGCAAGGTCTGTCCATATGTCTGATACCAAACCTCGTATTCTTCGCTCCGTCCGTCTGCTGAACGCTGCTGAAAAACGTATCGAGACAGATTTCATTGCCCCACCGCCGCCCACTACACCGCTTGATACCGCCGCCATTCTCAAACTGGCGCATGAATTTCAACCCGTTGCCATTCTGGTCACTCATCATTCTCCGCTGAAAGGCGCTGATGTTGCAGCCCTGCCGGAAAGCGTAAAGCTGGTCGCCACCGTAAGCGTAGGGCTGGACCATCTGGATGTTCCCGCCCTGCTGGCCCGTGGCATTGCCGTCTCCAACACGCCGGATGTGCTGACAGACTGCAACGCAGACCTTGCCATGATGTTGATTATCGCCGCCTGCCGCCGGGCTGCGGAATATTATACGCTCATGAAGAAAGGCTGGGGGCATACCCTCGGCATGGATGAAATGCTGGGCCACCGCGTAACGGGTAAAACGCTTGGCATTATTGGCATGGGCCGCATTGGGCAGGCCGTGGCCCGCCGCGCACGCGGGTTTGAGATGAACGTGCTCTACCACAACCGCCGCAGGCTGGACCCGGAACACGAGCAAGGGGCCAACTACTATGAAAGCCTTGAGGACATGCTGCCCAAATGCAACATCCTCAGCCTGCATCTGCCTGCTGCCCCGTCTGGCGGACCCATTATAACCGCTCGCACGCTTGCTCTCCTGCCGCGTGGCAGTGTGCTGGTGAACGCGGCCCGTGGTGCGCTGGTTGATGAAACCGCTCTGATTGATGCCCTCCGTTCTGGTCACCTGTTCAGTGCAGGGCTGGATGTTTATCAGAACGAACCCAACCCTGACCCACGTATTCTGGCTCTGCCGAACGTGTTCATGACACCCCATGCGGGCAGCGCCACGGTTGAAACCCGCACAGCCATGTGCATGCTCGCACTTGATAATGTGGCTGCGCTTGTTGCGGGCAAGCCTCTCCCCACCCCTGTTACCGCCTGAGAACCGCCACTATGCCCCTTACCCTCCGTCTGGTCTGCCTGATTGGTATTGGCGTCTGCACTCTGCTGGCGTTTTACGCCCCCCACTATCATCTGACAGCAGAGATTGTGGGCGGCGGCATGCTACTGATCGCGCTGGTTGCCACCGTCATTCTGGATGAAACCCCACCTGCGCCCAAGAAAGCCAAGCAGGAACAGGCATAAATCCTGTCTGGGGAATAAATCTTTCGCGCTGAAAGGATCATCATCCTTCCGGAACGCTTCAACTAAAAAAAGGCCACCCGTACGTCCGGGCGGCCTTTTTCTATCAAGCCATTGCCAGTGAAGTGCTGGCCACCTTGTTCAGCACCTTATTCCGGTTTGGCCCGTGCATGAACCTGCTCCCGTAGCGCCACTGCCGTATCCCGCACAACGGGCCCATGCTCACGCTCAAGCCGCCGAATGGTGAAGTGCGCACGCGCCAAAGCCCGATAATGATTCAGGAATGCGGTGTTCAGAGAGGCCCCGCAAAGAGCACCCGCAACGGGCATAAGCTGAAGGGAAACTTTCTGCCCCAGTGCAAGCCCGTAATGAGAAGCCACTTCCGCAATCAGCATCACAACAGGCCGGCCCCGCAACAGGGCGCGGGCGGAGAAATAGCCAAGCTCGCTCTCATCGCCCTGCCGCACATTGGGGAACGCCCGCAGCGCAAACACTTCCAGACACGCACGACGCGCATCCGGGTCAGACAGATCTTCCCCTTCTTCACGCGCAATACGGCCAATTTCACGCATGATGGTCAAGGTGGTGAAACCGATATCCGGAGCCAGCCCGGCCAGCCCGGCAAAGCCGCCGACAGCACCGGACACAGCAACCGCTGCCTGAAGGGCCGGTGTGCGCCATGCCTTGGTTTCCACGGCGGCATCTTCTGTCGGGCGCAGGCCGAGAATGGCGACATCAAACGCCCGCGCAATGGAGGCCTCAGCCAGCCCACGCAGCTTGTCTTCCATAGTGGGGGCCATGCCGAGCCCACGCAGTCCAAGCCGCGCGGCATGCCCAACCGCGCCACCCATCAGGTCCGCCAGCCTGACGAGCACGCCCTTGCCGGATTCAACCTGTGCCAGCGCCTGCTCAAGTTCGCCCAGATCCTGTCCGGTCAGCTTGAGGGAGACAATATCGCTGCCCGGCCTATCTACTGTGCTCATCTGTGCCCTTTCCGCTTTGTATCCGCCCTGCCTGACCATAACGCGCAGGGCCGTGGCGCTGTACGCGCCCTTTTGTCTTTACTGATAGGAAGCATAATTATCATACCGGCCATGAAAAGCGACATGACAGCCCCCCAGCCGTGCTTGCATCACGCATCTGCCTATAAAAATGCCTGACACGGGCATAAGTTGCCCCCGCCCCGGTAAACACAGCGTTGTAACACGTGCCTGAAAGACTTAGACAGCAGGCACCAGTTCCCGCCTGCGCAGAGGCTGCGCCATCAAGGAGTCGAGCAATGTCAGTTACGGTGCGTTCTTCCTCCCCTACCAGAACGTCATTCAAGTGGGGCGCTGCCCTGCGCGCCATCTCGGTCCTATCCGTGCTGGGCATTGCGGGCTGTGCGGAGTCACCTGAGAAGAAAGCCTATCAGCAGACCCTGGAAACCGCGCAGACAGACCCGAACTTCTGCTATTCCAACCGGTATGATAGCGTTCTGGCGCAGGCATGGCAGCGCGCTCATTCCACAGAAGGCAACGGTCAGCAGGATAAAACGCAGGTTCAGGCAGCCGCCCTGCCCGCAGTAACTGTAACGGGTGCCACAGCCATGCCGGAACTCAGCGTACCGCCCTATAGCCAGCGTTCCTGCCGCCTGAGTGTAAAAATTGGTGATGCCGCGCCGGAAACAGGCTTTCTGACCTTTACCTATCTGGTGCGCGATAATGTGACCAAATCCGCTCTGGCCGAATGGCACCCGGATACGGAAATTACAGAAAAATATGACGCCCTGATGGAAAAGATCAAAGCGGGCGTGGACATGAACAACCCGGACCTGAAGGCCTGCATAACCCGCTACCCTGCCTTCAACGCTCCCTCTTCTGACCCGATGGTGCAGAAAGCAGCCGTTGATCTCCGTGCCCATCTGGTTCGCCGTTGTCTTGCAAACAGGGCTGCCCTGAAAAACTTGTATTCAGACCTGTATTTCATTCATCGCTGAGGGCGCGAGTCTGATTGTCATCCCCTCCCCACAGCGGGAGGGCCATTCATTGCAAAGGAGTCGTATTCATGACCCATTACCGTAGCCTCACCGCCGATTTTGCTGTTGCCCCCCAGATTTCCACCTCTGACATTCCTGCCATCAAGGATGCCGGCTTCAAAACCGTTATCTGCACCCGGCCTGATGGTGAAGAACCCGGCCAGCCATCTGCTGAAACCATTGGCGAAGCCGCACGCGCTGCCGGTCTGGCCTTCATTTCCATTCCGGTTGCGGCTGGCCATGCGCCGTCTTCCGATGCCGTGATTGAAATGCAGGAAGCCCTGAACACCCTGCCCGGGCCTGTCTTCAGCTATTGTCGCTCTGGCAACCGTGCTGGCCAGTTGTGGACTCTCGCCACACAGGGCTGAGCCATTCTTCAGGCCGATAAAATCCGGCGTTAAAAAAGGCGGCCTCGCACGGGCCGCCTTTTTTATGGCTTAACGGATAATAGGCACAGCCTGTCAGGCTGGCTCCTGCCAGCCGCCCATCTGGCACAATACCAGCCAGTGCGCCTCGGACACCGGACAGACAGAGAGCCGGGACTGCCTGACTAGGGCCAGTTCTTCCAGTTCAGGGCTCTGCTTGATCTCCGCCAGTGTAACGGGCCGAGGCATGGGGCCAACGGCCTTGACATCCACACAGACCCAGGCCCCGCTTTCCGCCGTGGGGTCCGGATAGGCTTCACGCACAATTTCAACCACACCCACAATGGCCCGCTGCACGTTGGAGTGATAGAAAAACGCGCGGTCTCCCACCCTCATGGCGGCAAGATTTTTCTTGGCCTGATGGTTCCGAACCCCGGTCCAGGGTTCGACATCGTTCGCAACCTGCTCGTCCCAGCTAAAGGCGTCAGGCTCGCTTTTCACCAACCAGAAGGCCATGGCTATTCCGCCAGCGCGCCATCACGGAACACAGTCCGCAACGGGCGCACAATCACGCTTTCAAACAGATTAACCTTTGCATAGGGATCTGCTGCGGCAAAACCTTCGGCTTCCGCACGGTCCTTTACGTCTATCAGAATCAGGCTACCGCAAGGCTTGCCATTAATATCCAGTTGCGGCCCGCCAAACTGAATACGTGCCTTATACTGCTCCAGAAACGCCAGATGCTGTTCCCGCGTGGCCATACGCGTTTCAAGCGCGCCGGGGCGGTCTGTACAGATGATGGCAAACAGCATGTCTTCCTCCGTTGTGTTGTAGAGGCAGGACGCCCATGAACAACGGCCTCGTGTCAAGAGGCTTATAATGATATAGGAGAGAGCCCGAGCACACTTATCCGCGCCCCCCATACAGCCGGATGATGTTGCGGCTCATCTGGTTGTGACACACGAAACGGACTGACATTTGAGCGCCTCACCGACCCTTGTCGCGCGTACTGGTAGTTTCTTTCACCGGTATGCCAATCCCGGCCGGTTTCTGAAGCTGGGCGCACGCATCCAGCCCTGGCTGACATGGACCGCGCTGCTCTTCACCCTCGCAGGGCTTGGGTGGGGACTGTTCTATTCTCCGGCTGACTGGCAGCAGGGCGATTCCGTGCGCATCATGTATGTGCATGTGCCCGCCGCCATTCTGGCATCCAGCGGCTATGCGGCGCTGGCAGTGTGCGGCCTGCTCTCGCTTGTCTGGCGGCATCCACTGGCAGACCTCGCAGCCGTGGAGATCGGGCCGGTAGGCGCGTGCATTACCGCACTCTGTCTGGCCACGGGCTCCCTGTGGGGTAAACCCATGTGGGGCACCTGGTGGGTGTGGGATGCCCGGCTGACCTCCGTGCTGGTGCTGTTTTTCCTGTATCTGGGCCATATTGCCCTGATCCGCGCATTTGATGATCCGCAGCGTGGCTACCGGGCCGCCGCCATTCTGGCTTTGGCTGGCGCGGTTGATCTGCCCATCATCAAGTTCAGTGTGCAGTGGTGGAACACTCTGCACCAGCCAGACAGCATCACGCTGACAGGTGCCCCCACCATGTCCAGCAGCATGCTGTGGCCGCTGGCTCTTTCCATGATCGGCATTTCTCTTGGGTTTGCTGCCATCGTGGTGGCGCGCCTGCGCGCGGCTGTCATGGAAAACCGTATCCGCAGCCTGCTCTCCAGCCCCCGCCGCCGTGGAGGCGCTGCATGACACACCTTCCTTATATTCTTGCCAGCTACGGGCTGTTTGCTGGCATGGCGCTTGTGCTGTCCGTTGGTGCGGCCCTGCGCCTCAAAAAAGCCCGTGCCCGGCTTGCCACGCTTGAACGCACTTCCTCCCGGCCTTCAGGAGCCCCCCTTACTCCATGACCCGCAAGACCCGCCGCCTCTGGCTTATCATTGCCTGCGTTGCCTGCCTTGGAGCCGCCGCGGCCCTGATGCTCCGGGCGTTTTCCTCCGATATCGTGTTTTTTGTCACGCCCTCTCAGGTTGCAACCAAACCGCCACCGGCTGACCGCACCGTGCGGCTGGGCGGCATGGTGGTGGCTGGCTCTGTCAAACGTGAAAAGCACGGTGAAACACCCGTTGCCCGTTTTGACGTAACCGATGGGCAGGCCGCCGTAACCGTGCGGTATGAAGGCATTCTGCCTGATCTGTTCCGGGAGGGGCAGAGCGTTGTGGCCGTGGGCACCATGCAGAAGGAGGGCTTTGTGGCCAGCGAGGTTCTTGCCAAGCATGATGAGACCTACATGCCCAAGGAAGTAGCCGAAGCCCTCAAGAAGTCAGGCAAATGGGACCCCCGCTTCGGGCCGCCACCCAGTGCCGCAAGCTGGAACAGCATGACCGTGCAGGACGCGAAAAAAGATCTTTCTCCCAAAGAACACGCAGCGCCCTCCACCAACTAAGCCCTTCTTTTCATACCGTTACCCAGAACACCGGGAGTCACCCCCCTGATATGCTGAGCCCCGAACTCGGACATTATGCCCTGGCACTTGCCTGTATTTTTGCTGCTGCACAGGGCATCCTGCCTCTGATTGGCGCACATCGGCGGGATAGACGTGTGATGATGCTGGCACCGGGGCTTGCCCTTGGTCAGCTTTTTGCCCTTGTGGTGTCCTTCCTATGTCTTGTGAACGCTGCTGTTACGGATGATTTTTCCGTGCAGAACGTGGCGGCAAACAGCGCTGTCACCAAACCGCTTCTGTATAAAATCACCGGTGTATGGGGCAACCATGAAGGCTCAGTGCTTCTCTGGGCGCTTATTCTGGGCGTTTGTGGCGCGGCGGTTGCGGCCTTCGGGCGGAACCTTCCCTCTGCCCTGCGGGCGCGCGTCATTGCCGTTCTGGGTGCCGTCGCCGCCGGGTTTGAACTGTTCTGCCTGACCACGTCAGACCCATTTGCCCGCGTGTGGCCAGCCCCCATGGATGGACAGGGCATGAACCCCCTGTTGCAGGATCCCGGCCTCGCCTTCCACCCGCCCATTCTCTACACGGGTTACGTGGGGTTTGCGGTGCCTTTCGCGTTCGCCATCGCCGCGCTGATGGAAGGCCGGGTGGATGCCGCATGGGGCCGTTGGGTGCGCCCATGGGCCGTGGCGGCATGGTGCTTCCTGACATGCGGGATCGCCCTTGGTTCCTGGTGGTCCTATTACGTGCTCGGCTGGGGTGGCTACTGGTTCTGGGACCCGGTGGAAAACGCATCCCTCATTCCCTGGCTGTCCGGCACCGCGCTGATTCACTCCGCCATTGTGGTGGAAAAGCGTGAGGGGCTGAAAATCTGGACCGTTCTGCTGGCCATCGCCACGTTCTCATTCTCTCTGTCCGGCACCTTCCTTGTGCGCTCGGGCATTCTGAATTCCGTGCATGCCTTCGCTAATGATCCGGCCCGCGGCATCTTCATTCTGGGGCTTCTGGCGCTGGTCATCGGCGGCTCTCTGGCGCTGTTCGCCTATCGGGCACCATCGCTCACGGCGGGTGGCCTGTTCGCCCCGGTCTCGCGTGAAGGGGCTCTGGTGCTGAACAACATCCTGCTGTGCTCCATCTGTGCAGTGGTTGTCACCGGCACCATGTATCCGCCCTTCATGTCCCTGCTGTTTGACCGCACTATTTCTGTTGGTAAACCGTTCTTTGATGCCACCACCATTCCGTTGGCGCTGCCCCTGTTCATCTTCATGGGCTTTGGCCCGATGCTGCCCTGGAAGCGCGCGCAGTTATGGCCGGTGCTCCAGCGGCTCTGGCTGGCCGCCATTGTCACCGCCATTGCGTTTCTGGTGGCCGCGTTTGGTGTGTCCGGTCTGCTGCCTGTGCTCTCCTGTGGTGTCGCGGTATGGATCATTGCCGCCAGCGTTACGGATATTACAGAGCGCGTGCGCCTGTTCCGTATGCCGCTGGCTGGCAGCCTGCAACGCGCCCGCATGCTGCCCCGCTCCATTTTTGGCACGGCTCTTGCTCATGCCGGTGTGGGCATCACCGTGCTGGGGCTGGCAGCTATGTCTCAGGCCCAGCATAAAATTGTGGAAGTGCCAGTGGGCACCACCGAGCATCTTGCGGGCTATGACTGGACCCTGACCAACGTAACGCAGGAGCCCGGCCCCAACTATTCCGCCCTTGTTGCCACCATTGAAATCCGCCACCACGGCAAACTTGTGACCGTGATGCATCCCTCAAAACGCAGCTTCAACAGCCAGAACCAGACCACCACGGAAGTGTCCATCCACACCAATCTGCTGGCCGATCTGTATGGTGTGTTAGGTGATAAGCACGGCACGGATGCCGCCCCCACATACGTGTTGCGGCTGCATTACAATCCGCTGGCTCCATGGATGTGGCTGGGGGCATTGGTCATGGCCATTGGCGGTGCGCTTTCCCTGTCTGACCGCCGCATGCGCGTGGGCGCGCCCCGCCGTGCCAAACTTTCCGCAGAAACGGTAACAGCAGCATGAGCACCTCCCCTCAAAACGAGAACCTCACCCGCCGACGGCTGATGATGGGCCTGCCTCTGGCCGGGGCTGCCGTGCTGGGTGTGGGGTTCTGGAAAATGCTGGCGGGCATGCAGCATGGCTCCTTCAATCCGCATGACATCAATGCGCCGGTGCTCAACCGCCCGGTGCCAGACTTCACCCTGCCAGACCAGCCGCCCGGCGAGGGCTTTAGCGCACAGGATCTGCGCAGTCTGACCAAGCCGGTTCTGGTGAACTTCTTTGCCTCCTGGTGCATTCCGTGTCTGGCTGAAATGCCTACACTGATGAGCCTGAAAGACGATGTGACCCTCTGGGGCATTGCCTACAAGGACCGGCCTGAAAACGCCGCCAACTTCCTGAAACATTCCGGTAACCCCTTCACCCGTCTGGGTAGCGATCATGAAGGCCGCGTGGGGATCGAATGGGGTATTTCGGGTGTGCCTGAAACCTTCCTGATTGGCCCCGGCGGCATTATCCGCTGGCACACGGCCTCTCCACTGGATGTTGATACCATCCGCAACACACTCGCCCCTCTGCTTGAAAAGCTGAAAACAGCATGAGCCGCCCGCGCCTGACCTCCCTGCGCCGCCTTGTCCCGGCGTTTCTGATCGGCCTGAGTGTGCTGCTGGCCCCGGCTCTGGTGATGGCGGTGGATGATCCCTCCGAAATGCTGCCGGACCCCAAACAGGAATCCCGCGCGGAAGCCATTGGCTCCCAGTTGCGGTGCCTTGTCTGTCAGAATGAATCGATTGAAGACAGCAGTGCAGGACTGGCGCGGGACCTCCGTCGCGTGGTGCGTGAACATGTGGCCAAGGGCGAAACCAACAAGCAGATCATGGATTGGATGGTGGACCGCTACGGCAACTTCATCCGCCTCAGCCCGCCGCTTTCTGTTGGCACTCTGCTGTTATGGAGCATGCCGGTTCTGGCCCTGCTGCTTGGCCTGACACTGGCATTCTTTGCCTATCGCCGCCGTGCCGCTGCCCCTGCGGCTCCGCCCCCGCTTTCAGACGAAGAAAAGGCCCGTCTGGCCAAGCTGACAAAGGACTGAGCGCATGATCTGGCTCTCCATTGCCCTGTTAAGCCTGCTGGCTCTGGCCCCCGCGGCCATACCGCTGTGGCGGCGCACCCGGCAGGTGCGGGATGAACGCAGCGCGGCCCTCGCCCTGCACGAAGCCCAGCTTTCTGAAATTGACCGTGATCTTGCCATCGGCCTGATTGCCCCAGCCGAACATGATATTGCCCGCCTGGAAATCCAGCGCCGCATTCTGGTGGCGGATACCGCACCGGCAGAGGCAGCGGACGCCATTTCTCCCGCTTTGGTCTGGGTCGCGCTTGGGCTTATTCCCCTGGTGGCCGTAGGGCTTTATCTGACCAACGGTGTGCCATCCCTACCAGCCCAGCCTCTTGGCCCGCGTCTGGTGGCACAGCATGAGCAGAACACCAAGAATGACACCATTCTGAACAAACTGAAGCAGACACTGGCGCAGTTGCCAGCGGACGACCCCAATCTGCGGCAGGGTTACCTGCTTCTGGGGCAGGCTGAAGCCTCTCGCGAACATTATGCAGAAGCCGCAGCGGCGTGGCAGCATGCGCTCGATCTGAGCTTTGACCCCGAAATTGCCGCCCGCACCGGGGAAGCTCTTACCCGCGCAAACGGCCACGTAACGCCAGAGGCTCTCGCTCTGTTCCGCAAAGCACTGGACGCCGCCCCCAAGGATGCCCCGTGGCGTGGGGCCGCACAGGCCCGCATTGCCCAAGGCGAGCACGATCAGGACAACCCCTGAGCCGCCACCCACAGCGGAACAGCCCTAGCAGCAGACCAAAAAGCCGAGACCATTATGGTATCCCGGCTTTTTCTTTGCCTAATTCTCATCCCGGAAAAACAGCCCAAGACGCTGTACCCACGCACGGACGAGGAAACCTCTATGCAAGGGCATAGCAGCGTCAGAGCAGTTTTCTTTCCCACCGTTGCCAACGCGCGCTTTCTGCCAGCAGATTGGACCGCCCCCACCTCTCCGACGCGCGCTTTGCCTCTTACGATCCTGCCTTAGAGATCTTCCAAAACGTCAGAAGGCATTGTGGGTTGGCAAGAAATTTTTGAGGCTAAGAAAGCGAACGTGACAGCTTGGCACGGTGGCCATCAGAACGAAAAACCCAAAGGATTCCGCCACGAAAAGCCCTCCCCAACATGGCAGATCGTTTCAGCCCCTCATTTTCCTGAGAACCGCACAGGCATTGGACGCGCCGGATCAAGCGCCTGTCAGCAGGCACAAAAAAAGCCGCACCTCTGTGCGGCCTTCCTTGAATGAGAACGGTGTTTGCGCCCTAACCCGTGCCAACCTCACGCAGATGCGCTCTGGCCCAGATATCTTCCCGCGCGCGGGCCTTCGGCGGTCGCGGCTGACAGGAAATGAAATACAGCCCCACAACAAACACAAGATTGGAGAGCGCATTGAACCACATAGCGATGCGAAAAGGCGGCGGTGTCGTGGATGCCTGATACAGCACATACAGGGTGAACGGAATGGAAACCAGCCGCACCCCCTGCAACATGTAACGGAAAGGATTAGGCCGCCCCGGCTTGACCAGCACGCGCATGCGGCTCAGCCCGATGAAGAACGTTACACACAGGCACCACACCAGCACATTGAAGGCCATGTTGGTGAAGTCCATCATGCCGCCAAGAACAAAAACCGCGATGATGGAAACAGCCGAAAACAGGAGGGAGCCCAACTGAAAGCTCATGCCCACTTCAAGAGCAGGAAGCCGCTCGGGCAGACGGTCAGCCAGAGGCTGGCACACATCATCCAGCAGCCAGCTATCCACTCGGGTAATACGCTCGCCTAGGTTCATCTCATCATCATAACGGAATATGAAGACAAACGCACCTTCTGAATTCGACCGGGCCGTCCCTACCCATTTAGGATACGTCCTCCGACATCACTCTCCCCTCTCAGGAGAAGAACTCCCAGCTTTTTCATACGCGGCACCAAAACAGGCCCTATCGGCTCCCTCACCCCACGCAAGAAGGGCACCATCCCCCCTTGGAAAGATCGTATCGACGGGAAGCCGTAGCGCGAGAGGCCCCTGCTTTTCAGACCTTGAGAACGGTCCTTGCCGCCCATCGCTTTAAAAGCGGACGGCAGATGTTTTTCAGGCTTCCTTGGCGGGGGGCACCTCGGCAGGAACTTCACCTGCGGGTGTGGTTTTATCCACAGCTTCCGGCAGATAGTGCGAGAGCGTGGTCAGCACGGTATCAGCCGGCAGGCCAGTACGGGCTACCAGATCATGCACAACAGAGCTACCTAGAATTTCACGGATTTCATCCGTCGTAGCTGGCAGGTTTTCGCCATGCCCAATCCAGGAACGCACCTTGTCACCCAGCCCGGCCTGATCAGCCTGTGCCAGAATAGCCTGAAGGTTTTCCGGCTGGAGCAGTTTTTGAAGCTGCTGTTGCAGTGCGCCCTGCAAATCCACCCCCAGCGCGCTTTCCACCTTGCCAACCAGGTTAGAAAGGAAATCGGACATCTAGACTTTCTCCGCTTGTCTGTATTTCTGCACCCGTTGCCCGGTAGAACGCTTCCGCACCTACCAGCGCATTTCATCATGGACCAAATAGCAGACATATGCGAGAGCTATAAACGCGATAGCTAGACCATCCTGCGGCAGACCGTAAGAAGCCGGTTGGCTGATATGCATCTGACACTACAAGGAAATTTTCGGGAATCGCGCTACTTTCCTTCTCAGACACGCACCTTCCAGCCGTAGCCAGTAAAGTATCCGCTTTGCCAAGCCTTCCGCTCTTCCTTCTTGATCGCATTGGCCCCCTGCGCCATTTCCGCCCCCTCCGGCGGCCCGGGCAGCAGGGCGCAGGGCGTCTGCAATGGCTGTTCGCGCCATCCCTCTCCGCTGTGGGCTTTGCTGTACGCACCACCGCAGCCGCGCTGATTGCTCTGGTCATCGCTTTGTGGATGGAACTGGATGACCCGCAATGGGCCGCCATGACCGTCTGGATTGTGGCGCAGGGTTCACGCGGGGAAAGTCTTTCCAAAGCACGGTGGCGTCTGGTAGGCACGGCAATAGGGGTGGTGATGTCCATCACCCTGATTTCCGCCTTCATCCAGCAGGCGTGGCTTTTCTTCCCGGCACTGGCCATCTGGGTAGGTGTCTGCTGCACTTTGGCTACCATTGTGCGCAATTTCCGCTCCTACGCGCTGGTTCTGGCCGGTTATACCTGCGCCATTATCGCCATTGGGGCCATCCCCAACCCCGCCAACGTGTTCATGACGGCCATGTCCCGCGCCACATACATTGTGCTGGGCATTGTCTGTGAAAGTGCTGTGGCGGGGTTGTTCGCACATAATCTGGCCGCCACCGCCCGGAAAAACATCCGTGATAAGCTACGCACCGCGTTGGGGAACGTCTCGAACTCTGTCGCAAGCCTGTTGTCTGGTGATGATGAAGCTTTGGTGCAGTCCCGCGCCATGTTCGGCCCGCTGCTGTCCATCAATGACCAGATCGAATTTTCAGAAGTGGAAATGGGTCCGCACGGGCATGAGGGAGATCACGCCCGCGCCGCGCTGGCCGCCGTTTCCGTCCTGCTATCACGCGGGCTGGGCATGGCCGTACGCCTGCAATGGCTGGATACAGATCAGGCCGCCTTTCGGGAAACAGCCACGCGGGTCAGCACCTTTCTGACGGGGTTGGCCCCTCAACTTGAAACAGATGAGACGGTCCAGACGCTGCTGCGTGATCTTCAGCTTCTGCGCGCCGGATGTCGGCAGCAGATTGTCGATGCCCTGACGGCTGAAATCAGCACACCGTATGAGCAACGCACGGCTGAAAACATTCAGGTTCTGCTGGATGGCCGTATCCTGCACAATGCGCTGGATGAGCTTCTGGGCGAGCTGGAGCAGGCCATTCGGGAATATGATGCCAGCCAGCATGTGATCCGGGGGGATCACTTCCATTTTCGTTTACAATCTCACGTTGATAAACGTGAAGCTGCATATAACGGTATCCGCGCCACCGTGGCCATTGCGGCTGCGGGCTTGGTGTGGGAGGTCACGGCGTGGCCCGCGGGGCTGGGCTTTATCACGTTTGTCGCCATTGTGTGCGGCCTGTTCGCCACGCGGGAAAACCCGGTTGTTGCCACCACCCAGTTCATGGTTGGAGGTCTATGGGCGGCTTTTGTGTCCTTCTTTCTGGTATTCTGGATCCTGCCAACTCAGGCAGATTATGAAATGCTGGTGGCCACTCTTGCCCTACCCATGATTGCGGGTGGACTGGCTGCCCGTAATGCGGCAACCGCCCTGCATTCCGCCGCCTACACCCTTCTGCTGCCCAACTTTGTGCATCCTCTCAACCAGGGCCGACAGAATGAGGTTGCATGGTTCAACTCCACAGCCGCTGTGCTGCTTGGGGTGGCGTTTGCGGTTATCGTGTTCCGTGCCATTCTGCCCTTTAACAGCGGTGCGGAACGGTGGCGCATGCGGCGCACACTGCTGCGAGACCTTCGCACGTTGGCCTCCGCCGAGCCCATACCGCAAACACGGGACTGGATTGGCCGCAATATTGACCGCTTTGCCCGGCTGATCCGCCACGCAGGCCCTACCCCCAGCCCCACCATTGAAGGCTGCCTGCAAGGCACACTTGCCGCCATGACCATCGGGCTGAACATCATCCGCCTGCGCGTTCTGCTGGAACGCAACCAGATACCCCCCTCAGCCCGCCGCCCCATTGAACTGGTCATGCAGCGGATGAGCCGTTTTACCGGTAAATACGGCCGCACTGCCCGCTCTGCCCGCATTGCCACACAAACGTTGCGACGCATTGAAGCCGTAGAACCCAACATCACCACCCGTATCGAACTGACACGCGCAATTGCCTATCTGATTGTGGTCTCACATGAGCTGGATGCCAACGCGGTATTCCTTGATGCGTCCAAGCCTTACCGTGCTGTGTGAAGCAGCACTTGAAAGTCTATCAGAACAACGCGCCTGAATAGTTGCGCCCGTAACGTATTTTTTGCAGGCGCGTTGTTTTTACACCGGCAAACGTGAAATACCCTTTCAGATCTGCCGCCCCCTATTTTGAAATTCCCTCGTTTTTGAAAAACTATTTTAATATGCGCCGGGCACTCACTTTTCTGTTATAACAACAGGAAGGAGGACTGATTGGTTCGTGTACGCATTTTCTTTCTCTAAGCGCCTGCCCCTGCGTTTGCGGACATGGATCATCAAAGCAACCGATGGCCTGAAAGGTTTGCCAGAAACAGCCCCTTTGGCATGGCTTGTTGCCCCTTCTCCCAGCAATCTTGGTTTTGCCGTCAGAACAACATGCGCAGCATTACTGGCATTGACGATTGCCCTGTGGATGGAAATGGACAGCCCTCAATGGGCTCCCATGACGGCTTGGATTGTGGCGCAGAACTCTCGCGGGCAAAGTCTATCAAAAGCCAAGTGGCGTCTTACCGGCACCTGCATCGGTGCTATTGCTGGCGTTACGTTTCTGGCCGCTTTTCCTCAAAGCCCGTGGTTACTGTTTCCCAGCCTTGCCTTTGGGGCAGGCCTGTGCTGCGCCTATGCCACGTTTTTGCGAAACTTCCGCTCCTATGCGCTGGTTCTCATTGCCTTTACCTGCACCATTATTGTACTGAGCGCTGCCAACCAGCCTGACAATGTGTTCATGATCGCGCTCTCCCGCACCACCTATATTACGCTGGGTATTCTGTGCGAGAGCGCTTTGGCCTTGTTATTTGCGCCACGGCTTGATCGTGTAGCCAAACAGGAAATATGCACGCGGCTTCAGGATGCGTTGTGCGGGGCCTGCCGTAGTATGACAGACCTTCTGCTGGGCCAGCAGGACGGACTGTTTCGCTCACAGGCCCTCATGGGGAGCATACCATCACTGGCGGATCAAACCGAGTTCAGTGATATCGAAATGGGGCCGCATTCTCACGCAGGAGATCACGCGCGTGCCGCACTTGGGGCCATTTCCACGTTTCTCTCCCGCGGCCTTACACTACACATTCATATGCAGGCCGCAGCCCCGCTTCCTGACACTTTCCAAACCCTGCTTCGCAAACTGTCTCTGTTACTCAGTCAGGTTCCAAACCAGATCAAGAGTGATAACCCTGTTGGGGCCGCTATCGCCATCCGGCAGGAATTTACCCGCTACCGCACAGATTGCCTGCAACGGTCCGTTGATGATCTGATCGCGTTTGAACAGCTCAGGATTCAGTCAGACCATCCGACACAGGCCATGCGGGACTTGCTGGAAAGCCGTATTCTGGAAGCCGCATTGGCCAAACTGCTTTTGGAACTGGATATTGCGCTTGCGCATTTTATTGCCACGCAAACGCCCGTTTCCAAAGATCACTTCCGTTTTGACCGTCACCCAGAAAAGGATTTCACACTCGCCCTGAACAACGGCCTGCGCTCCGCAGCCGCCATCTGTATAGGCGGCCTGTTATGGGAGATAACAGCATGGCCTGAGGGTTCGACCGTTGCCATGTTTGTGGCTGTTACCAGCACCCGTTTTTCCTCTTTTGAAAACCCGGTTCAGGCGTCCAGCGGCTTTCTGAAAGGGGCCCTATGGGCTGCTTTTGTATCCTTCTTTCTGGTCTTCTGGGTTTTGCCAGAACAGGCCAGTAATGAAACATTGCTGGCGTCTCTGTTTTTTCCCATGCTGGTTGGCGGGTTAGCCCTCCGTGCGCCAAACGCTACGGGCACCGCTGCCGCCTATAACAATTTTCTGCCGTTTATGGTTGGCCCGGCAAATCACACCCGCATGGATGAGATCATGTGGTTCAACACAACGCCTGCCGTGGTGTTTGGCATTGGGCTGGGCGTGTGGGCGTTCCGGCTGGTGCTTCCCTTTGATGCTGCGGCTGAGCGGTGGCGTATCCGCCGCAAACTGGTGAGGGATCTCCGTGCTCTTGCTGCCTCTGAAACGGCTTTTTCTACATCTGACTGGATTGCACGCTCTGGTGGCAGACTGGCGCAGATCATCCGTCATGCTGGCTCAAAACCGGATGCCGTAACGGAAGCCTATCTGGCGGGGGCCATGGGGCTCATGTCTGTCGGTTTACTGGTCCTGCGGCTGCATCATGTTCTGGCTTACAAGGATTTACCGCCAGAACTGACACAGCCTTTGCGTGCTGTTCTGCACGCCATTGCGCATCTACGTGGGTATTCCCTCACGCCTGCGCAAACGGCCTCTGATGCTCTGGAAAAACTTCTGGCCGCGACACTGAAAGAAAAAAATCTTTCAACGCACCTTGAACTGACCCGCGCCGTCAGTAGCCTGGAAGTCATGCGCAAGGAACTAGCTCAAAATGCCGTTTTTCTTGACACCACAAGACGCTTTCATGTTCCTTCTGCCCAGAAAATACCCTAGGCATCAGGATTCTACGCACCTCAATTTAAGAAAATGATGCTGTACAGCAAAGCCATGCCGTAAAAGGGCGGGCGCCTTACATTCGCGTGCTCTGTTTTATATCTTTCAGCAAGCCTTCAAATGGCCGAAATGAGCCTCTTCAAAGAGGCCTAAGTGGCAAAAAGAGGGAGGCCTGCCGCATTATGCCTCCCTCTCTTGAAGAATACTGTCAATACTCAGTAAAGAGATACAGAAACGAAAACGGCCCTTTCCACCCTACATCTTTGATAAATCACCACACATCAGTGCTCTTCAATATCGTGAAAACGCGTGTAATCCACAGCAATGCGACCATCCGGGCGCGATGCAACAATATCCACAAACCGATGGTTATGGCGCACGCGGTCAAAGCGGTAGGCCGTCCGGGCGAAGACGGTCTGACCCAAGGCTTCATCCGTTCCGGTTACTGTCACCACAATTTCAGCTTCTTCGTGCTCAAGTTCCGCAACTGTCTTGCCATGCAACGGACTTTCTGGCCCGATCACATGCGCCATCACAAAGGCAAACCGTAAAACGGGTACGTGTGACTGCACCAGAAGCAGTTGATCAAACCGCCGCACCAGGTGACCATTTTCGCTCACAACCAGACGTGAGAGCGCAATTTCAACATCTACGGACAAAATCACGCTAATCCGCAAATTGGCAATCCGGATACACAGAGCGGGAACACCGTTTTCATTACTGATAACAGCGGTGTTGCTAAACATGATACGCGCACGCGGCCGAGCAAAACGGGCAAAGACAACCCCGGTTGCCAGCGCGTTGATCATCATGCCCACCAGCACTTCAAACGAGACAACTGTATCAGCATACAAACCAACGGGGGCCATGCCCCCATACCCCACGGTGGAGAGGGTCTGCACACTAAAGAAAAACAGGGAAAGCAGGGTGTGCTGTCCGTCCCCTGTCACCTGTTCTGGCGCAAACCAGTACAGCACGGCAAAAAACAGATTGATCAAAAAATAGGAAATAACAGCGGTGTAGGTAAAAGCAGCCCAGCTTGCAGTCAGCGCGTGATGGTAGAGGTCTGTCCAGACACTATCCCGCAGCCCGACGCGCACCACATCACGGTGGCTTTTTTCTTCAACCAGCGCATGCGCCCGGAAGCGCTTGACGGCTTCCTTGGTTGTGAAATGAATTTTCTTCTCACCCTTCTGCCCTCCCCCTGCTGACGGAGGAAGTTCATCCAGCTTGGTGTAGCGGGCTTCCTGTTTTGCCTCGCGTTTCTCTTTCAACCGCTGCCATAAGCTCTTCATGTCCGCTCTTCCCGTGCCGGAGCCGCCATGTTCCCGCCATGGCCACGCGCAGGCATGGTGATACACCCGCAGCTTTTGCGCGGCTCCGGCCATTTACGCATGGAACCGTTGCGAAAACCCGCGTAACAAGAGTGAGATCACACCTTACCCTCTTTGATTATCCAGGAGCCTGTATGCCTGCCTCTGCCCGTCACGCCGCTTTACGCGGGTGCGTTCTCTCGTTTCGCGCCAATCCTTTCCTGACCGAACCGGAAGAAGCGCTTCATGTGGAAGAGGACGGCCTGATCCTGATTACGGATGGCAAGATCACGCATTGCGGACCATACAGCCAAACCCGCTCCTTCCTGCCTGCTGGCGTTTCCGTTACGCATTATCCCGGCAAGTTGATCAGCGCCGGGTTTGTAGACAGCCATGTTCATTATCCCCAACTGCCCGTTATCGCATCCTGGGGGGAAGAACTGCTGGCCTGGCTGCAACAATATGTTTTCCCGGCAGAGTCCCGGTTTTCAGACAAGCAGGTGGCACAAGCGGTTGCCAAATCCTTTCTTTCCGAACTGCTGCGCAACGGCACCACCACCGCCGCTGTGTATTGCACGGTACACCCTGAATCCGTTGAGGCATTCTTTGAAGAGTCTGAGCGGCTTGGCACCCGCATGATTGCCGGCAAAGTGCTGATGGACCGCAACGCGCCCGATACCCTGCGTGATACCGCCCTTACCGGGTATGAACAGTCCCGCACCCTGATTGAACGCTGGCATGGCAAAGGGCGGCAGCTTTACGCCATAACCCCCCGTTTTGCCATTACCAGCACACCAGAACAGCTTGAACTGGCGGGAGACCTCTACCGTAGCCGGGATGATCTGTTCATGCAGACCCACCTTTCCGAAAACCGGGAAGAGATCGCCACCGTTGCGCGCCTCTTCCCCAACAGTAGTTCCTATCTGGATGTGTATGATAAAGCCGGTCTGGTTGGCCCGCGCGCCATCTTCGGTCATGGCATCCATCTGCATGAGCATGACTTCCAGCATTGCCATGATACCGGCTGCGCACTAGCCCATTGCCCAACATCCAACTTTTTTTTAGGAAGCGGTCTGTTCCGACTGTTTGATGCCAAAGCCGCCAAGCGCCCCGTGCATGTTGGGCTAGGAACGGATGTGGGCGCTGGCACCAGCCTTTCCCTGCTGGCAACCATGGGAGAAGCCTACAAGGTCTCCCTCATGGCCTCGCCTCAACGGCTCCACGCTATTCAGGCCTTCTGGCTGGCGACCCGAGGGGGGGCAGAAGCTCTGCATCTGGAAGACCGGATTGGCAGTATTGCGCCCGGCATGGAAGCTGATCTGTGCGTGCTGGACCCTCAGGCCACCCCACTGCTGGCCCTGCGTACCCGTGAAAGCAAAACTGTTGCGGACATGCTGTTTGTGCTGATGACACTGGGAGACGACCGCTGCGTAGAAGCAACGTGGGTGAACGGCCAGTGCGTACATCAACGCTCTCAGCCAGACGCTTAATGCCATCGTTTTAAAAAAGGCTTGTTATCGCTCCCATCCTGACAAGGCGCGAGAAAGTAGGAGCGATGACAAAAGCGACTGAGTGCTGCGCGCTTTCTATTGCTTGGTGTCGTCAGCCTCAAACGGATGCAGGGAAGCTCCGCCCGCCAGACGAGCCCACTGTTCGGCATCCGTTTCTGCCGTGCGGGTGCCGCCCTTGGCCAGCGCACCATGGGCCACTGTTGCTGCATCCACTTTACCAGCGGCATTTGCCTGAGTGGCCGCACTTTGTGCAGCCCGCGCCCAAAGGGCAGCCGCTTTCTGGTGATCTCCGGCCCGCTCCGTTGCGGTGGCCGCCAGCGCCAAGGCGCGTGACATATCCCGATAAGAGGCATCATCCCGCCGCAGATCTGCCGCGTTCTGTGCAAGCTGGGCCGCTTGTACCGGGTTGGACACCAACAGAACCCGCGCCGCAATCTCGGCCTTGTCTGCCTGCATGGAGCGCGAAAGCGGTGGCTTCATGCCTTGCAGATACGCATTGGCCCTTTGCAGGCCTGCTGCATCTCCCCCCTCATCAGCGGAGAGCCCCGCGACAAAGGCTGCACGGCTGGCCAAAGCGGGGTCAGACGCGCTCATGGCCTGTTCTGCCAGAGCAACGGACTGAGCATACTGCTTCAGGCGGTAGTCGGCTGCTGCTTCTACCAGATCAAATGCGGCGCGTGCGCTCTCTCCCCGGACACTCGCTGCCTGCCGGGCGGCCTGCACCGTGCGCACTGCATCCGCAGGCTGGTCTGCCGCAAGCTGAGCAACCGCCAGATTGTAGCCAGCCTCAGCCGCAGCATTCCCATCATCACGCATCAGGGCCAGATCTGCCGCTTTCCGATACTGGGTTATCGCCACGCTATATCGGCCAAGATCAAAGGAATCCTGCCCTGCTGTCATGGCCTGATCCCACTGGGCATCATCTCGAGCAGAGGGCGCTTCCTTCGCACCACCGCAACCGGAGAGAAGCAGTGGGCCGAGCAGCATCAGGGTATGCAGGCGTTTCATGGCCGCACCTGCCGCGGCGCGAGGCGCGTCTTTTTCTCAACCTTTGACCCACCCAGCAGCCACATACCGCGCAACTGATCCGTCAG
>NZ_LHZQ01000116.1 GCF_001580915.1 Acetobacter tropicalis
CAGGAGCGGGTCCGTCAGGAAGAAATCAGGCGGGAAATGCAGCGTCAGGCAGAGCAGCGGGCGGTCGAGGAAGCCCGTAAGGCCGCCGAAATGGAGAGGCAGAAGCAACTCGCCAAAGAGATCGACAGGCCAACAGTCAGGCGTTCCCGTGACCGGGGGCCAAGTATTGGATTTTGATAACGAGAGAGGATGAGTGGTACAAAAACCAAGAGTGCATTTTATGTCAGGATTCAGCCTGTGTGCGCACAGAGGCTAGCATGCGCCTGCGGATCAGCCCGCTGACGGGGCGGATTAGATACCAGTAGGGCGCAAAATGTCGCCGTGTCGCGGGCGTAGGACAGAAGACGCATGTCTCGGTCGTGAGGCGCTGTCTTCTACGTGTCAGTGGCTGGATCGTGTAGGAAAGTACAAGTTTGCAAACGTCCAGATTTGTGCAGCTCAGGAAATCTTCTACTGAGCTGCATGGTAGCAATCCGTAATCGGCTTTCCAGAATGTACCGATTAGGCCGAAAGCAAGGGCATTCTCCCCATCACGCCCCAAGAAAGTAAAATCGTCCCGATCGAACGGGGGACGAACAGTTCGTCCCAGCACGCGTAACGGAAGTTCCCGTAATGCTATGGCACAGCGGACCAACGGATCGTTTTTCAATCGGTAGTCTGCTGCGCGATCAAGAATGCTTCCTGCAGAAGCAGTAATATCGATGCTATGCCGTTCTCGAAAATCAACGCGGGGCAGAAGTTTCTCGACCCAGTTTGCGGGGAGCGGTGCAGCGCCATGATGTGTCATCTGTCAGTGCCGGGCATGATGTGGTCCAGTAATCAGACTTCCGGCCAGAAGTTTTCATCCATCATCTGGCTGAATGACCACGGACAGATCATTGGGAAGGTGTTTTCTGACAGACCGGTTTCCAGCGCAGCGTCACGACGGGCGCGGCGATAGGCGGTTTCCACGCTGGCTTCTAACACGCTCCGCAGGCTCGGATTGTCGGCCAGATGATCGGCGAGCGCGTCACGGGTGTTGGCAATCGAGAGACGCCATGAAGCACCACGGCGCATAGGCTGGAACTCCCATTTGAGCAGGTGAAGAAGCAGCACAGTCAGACGACTGATAAGTTCACGCTTCTCGGATTTTCCCATGCTCTCGATTTCCTCGGCGATGTGTTCAAGGTCCGCCTCGGATAGTTTCCCGGAGCGCAGCAGTCCGGCCTGCTCGTTGGTCCATGCGTAAAAATCATGGTCGTAAAGGGTGCTGCTCATGACGCCCCTCCTTGGAGAAGTTCGAGCTGCATGGGCGGCCGGGTTTCCGCAGCCTGTGCCTTGCGGACGTCCAGCGAGCCGTTCCATGCCACGTGTGGGTTGATGAAATACACGGCCACCCCTCGACCCTGCACACCTTCAATCTTGCGGCGTTCGCGGCGAATTACGCCCATTTTTTCCAGAGTACCCATCATACGACTGATGTGGTTCGAGGTACATCCGACTTTCTCGGCGAGCTGGTCGCGGGTGAGGAGAACCTCGCCTGTATCCTGTCGGAGATTAACCAATACCAGATCGAAAACATGACGGACCTGATGAGGCCGGTCGTCGGATGGCAGGGCGCGAATAGCATCCCAGATGGCAATAGTTTGGTTGCGGCTCAACATGGTGAAACCTCCCGGCCAAAGCCCTTCGGTGGTGTCTGGTCGCGCGGCTTTCTGGAGCGCGTATGTAGCCCGTGAGATGGCTAAACGCGCTTCTCCGGGCAAATGCTTCAGGAACTGATCGGAAAGGAGCGAGAGCTGCTCGGCCGCCTGTGCCGCTTCCTCTCGTTCGGATCGCTGCGGCTTGGTGGTGAGGCGCACAATCTGGGCCATAGTCTGCTCCCTGTGGAGAACCTGTTTTTAGGTGCCGGGCTCTGGCACTAATAGGTGCCGGATTCCGGCACTTAAAACAAGCGGTTTTTCTTGGTTCTCTGCGGGGTGTGGCGATCCCTAAGAAAGAGAAAAGAATCTAATCTCTCTGTTGGTCTCTCTTTTTTCGGTGGAAAACTGCCATTTCGGAACCTGTTCCGGCGCCCTGCGGGCGGGCTACGCCGCTCCCGCTCCGCGCTCGCCCGGACCCTGTGAGGCCTGCAGAATCGGGCAAGAGAAAATGGCTCAGGAAGCGATGAAGGGCTGGCCGGCTTTCCCTTTCCGGTGATGGTCAGGGGATATACCAGCCGCTCAGGTTCCCTTTGGCGTCCAGTTTCGGGAAGCAGACCGTCCGACCCTTCTGGCGTTCCATGGTCCAGCCATCCCCCTTGCACAGGGCTAGCATATCGAGGCTCCCAAGCTGATCGAGGCCATAGGCCCGCTGTCCGGACGGAGTGTTAGCCCAACTGGCGGCGGCCTCCTGATTCCGGGCTTTCTGGTATCCGTCCGCGTGTCCGGTGTCCCATCCAGACCGCTGGCCGAAGAAATAACCCCCGCCAAACGCCACCAGAACGATCAGGAAGGCCATCAGACCCGTCCAGAGTAGAGATGAACGTATTTCGGTCTGACTGGCCTGTAGCGCCTCCTGTGAGGCTCCTGTGGCCTGTTTAAGAGCGGCCTTCATTTCGTCCGACAGGGCCTGTTCCTGCCGATTTCGGGTGGCCTGATCGGTTCGGACGGCCCGGAGCAGACGGTTTGTCTCCGCCATTTCCCGGCCGAGCTGGTCGAACGCGGCCAGCCCGTCATCCAGCTCGCGTTCGTCGGTCATGACTTGTCAGGTTCCGGCTTCTGCCACCCCTCGAACGCCTTGTGGTCGTGGTCGCGGGTGATGCGTTTCATCAGTTCGTCAATGACCCGTCCGAAGCGTTCATCCTTCCCGGCCGCGTCGATCAGCAGCCCGCCGAGAATGACCTTGCGCCTTGTGTCCAGCTTGCGTTCCTCGGCGTTCTGTCTGGCGAGCAAAGCCTGATATCGGGCCTTGGCCTGTTCGACCTGCTGTTTCGCCTTCTCGATGGGTGTCATTTTTCCTCCCGCACCAAGTGGGTGCAATGGTCTGTTGTGATTTCCATTCCCGCGTGGCCCTGTTGAGGATACCCGATTTTTCGGAAGTTTCCTTGATTCTTCGTGTGGTGCAAACAACCCTTGCGACGAAGGAGTTAAGGGCGCACTTTAGCATTACTGCGTAATGCGTGCTTTAGGATTTGGAAGTGGAAAAAGATTTTCACAAAGCTATGTTGAATATTTATGAGGAAGGCTTGAGGCTTCCTAAGCCATATAGGGCAACAAGATATCGCCAAATGGTTTGCGAGCTTGGTGGGAAAAAAGCTGCTGAAAAGTTACTTTCCACTTCTGATCCATCAGAAGGATTTACGCAGCTATTTCTTCATGGACAAAACGACGGATTGAAGAAGAGCGTTGAGTATCTTGTCCTGCAAAAGCCGTGGTCTGCTCTCTTTACGGATGAGCAGCTTGCTGTTGCACGAGACAGACTCAAAAAATACGGCTGTCCAGTTCCAGAATAAGTGCTGATATGGCGATCTATCATCTGTCCGTTAAAGCCATCTCTCGCTCGGCTGGTCGCAGTGTTGTGGCTGCTGCTGCCTATCGTACTGGTCAGGAACTGACGGACGAACGGCAAGGCTTGACGCACGACTACACCCGCAAACAGGGGGTGGAAGGCGCGTTCATCGTGGCCCCGGATGGCGTAGACTGGGCGCAGGACCGGAACGCCCTCTGGAACGCAGCCGAAGCGGCCGAGAAGCGGAAGGACGCCAAGACCGGCCGAGAATACGAGCTGGCGTTACCGGCTGAACTGGACGCGGGCGCACGGGCGGCATTGGCACGGGATTTCGCGGTCGAGCTGGTGAAGCGGTACGGGGTAGTGGCCGATGTGGCGATCCATGAACCCGGCCGGGAAGGGGACAACCGGAATCATCACGCGCACATCCTGACCACGACCCGGACGGTCGGGGCGGAAGGGTTGGGAGCCAAGACGCGGGTTCTGGACGTGGCCAGCACCGCCTCGGCCGAGATCGAGCATATGCGGGGTGTGTGGGCGCGCCAGGTCAACACGGCGCTGGAACGGCATCAGGCCGAACAGCGGGTGGATCACCGGAGCTTCGAGCGCCAGGGGAAGGAACAGGAGCCGACCCGACATATGGGGGTTTCAGCGACCGCCCTGGAGCGTCAGGCAGCCCGCGAGATCCCCGGCCGAGATCCTGTGACGGATCTCGGAAAGCAGAACGCGGAGATCCGCGAGCGGAACCGGGTTCTGGAAACGGCCCGCAAGGCCGTGGAAAAGGCGCAGGAGCTGTTCTCCGGCCTTGAGAAAAAGGCCCGGCTGGCGGTCGGTCTGGCCCGGAAGATCGGTCAGCGGATGGAGCGGGAGAGGGAAGCCGAACGCCAGAGG
>NZ_LHZQ01000218.1 GCF_001580915.1 Acetobacter tropicalis
AGTGAAGAGTGAAGAGTGAAGAGTGAAGAGTGAAGAGTGGAAGGGGTAAGGCGCTGAAAACCCTATTCTGAATTTCCCAAGCGCAGGATTACCACAGGGTTATGCTTGTCACCCATTCCCCAAAGGAGGGTTTTTAGAAACCCCTAAAGGCGAAAGCGGGAGAGAGTAGTTTACCCCCTCCCGCCGCGTCCCACTGTTTCTTATTTTGTCTGATTTTCGAGTGTGCTGATCACCAGCCCCGGTGTCAGAATTTGCGGCAGGGTGACCTCCGGCCCGTGGGCGGGGCTGTAGATGTAAAGCGGCACCCCATCACGCCCGCGTTCTTTCAGAAAAGCGCTGATGGCGGGGTCATGGTTGGTCCAGTCTCCGCGCAGCATGGTAATGCCCTGTTTTGCAAATGCCTGCTGGGTTGCGGGAACATCCAGCGCCACCCGTTCATTCACCAGACAGGTAATGCACCATGCGGCGGTCATGTCCACAAACACTGGCTTGCCTGCGGCCTTCAGGGCCTCAAACCGGGCGGTGCTGAAGGGCTCCACGCCTTTGGGCAGGGCAGAGGTCTGTGGGCTGGCCGTTGCCGAACCCTGCTGGTGCAGAAGGGCGGGAATAAGCGCCAGTGCGCCCAATAACCCCAGAAGCGCCAGCCCATGCAGGGCGGCATTGGTGCGCGTGTGCCCTTGCTGGATCAAGCGGGTCTGCGCCACGCCATACAGCCATGCGGCAAAACTCAGCAGCACCATGCCAGTGGCAAGCAGCAGCACAACGGAGGCCCCACCTTCCAGCGCCGCCACCCACAGCAGCCAGACGCAGGAGCCGAGTAGGGGAAAGGCCAGAAACTGGCGCAGATACTGCATCCACGGGCCGGGGCGCGGCATGCGGGCAGCAAGGCCCGGTATGGCGGTCAGCAGCAGGTAAGGGGCGGCCAGCCCCAACCCCATGGCGGCAAACACCGCCAGCCCCGCAACCGGCGGCCCGGAAAGCGCACCGGCAATGGCCACCCCCATGAACGGGGCGGTGCAGGGCGTTGCCACCACCACGGCCAGAATACCCGTCAGCACATCATGCCAGTGGCCGTGCTTGGGTGTGCCGGAAACCCCGCCAGATACCGGCATGAATTCAAAAACACCCAGCAGATTCAGTGCCATGCCAAACAGCAGCCATGTTATGAGCGTGACAAACACCGGAGACTGGAACTGAAAGCCCCAGCCTTCTGCTGCACCGGCCACACGCAGCGCCATCATCAACCCGCCAAGGGCCAGAAACGTGACCATCACCCCCAGCGCATAACACCCGGCGCTGGTAATCTGTGTGCGCCGTTCCGCCTTGCCCAGTTTGGCGACGGAAAGAGCCTTCATGGCCAGAATGGGGAAGACGCAGGGCATCAGGTTCAGAATCAGCCCACCCAGAAACGCAAATACAACCTGCTGACCAAACCCGGCCTGTGTCAGGCTGCTGGCGGCTGTGGCGCTTCCCCCACGAGGCGCCACTCCGCCTACGGCACCCGGCGCGGGCTTGGCGGTCTGATACAGGGCGTGTTCGCTGCCTGCTGCGTCTTTCAGAACAAGAATGCCGGAAAGGGACTGGGTTGATGCAAGGTCGGGCAGGCGTTTCAGGTGCAGTTCCACAGCGCCGTTCTGCACGGCCTCGTTCTGCGGGGCCGCCTGATCAATCAGGCCCGGCTTGTCTGGCATGAACCACGCTTCTTTCACCGCGCGGGGCGAGAGATCCTGCCCGCTCACGCGCAGCGTGCCATCTGCGGCAAGGGTAGCGGTATAAGGCGAAGGAACCGGCGTGGCCTGCATAGCGGCCTCAAACAGGGGCGTTTGAGCGGAAGGATGTGGTGCGCCTGCGGCCAGAGGCAGGCTGAGGTCTGCTTCCTCCGGCACGCAGACACTGGCGCACACCAACCAGCTTGCGTGCGCTTTAAGCGTGGTGGGGGCATCCGTGCCAGAACCTGCGCCTGTGGCGGAGGTTTTTTCGGCAGAAGCAGCCTCTTTTGCCGCATGCAACGACAGGGAAAGCGGCAACACCACATCGCCCGTATAGGCATAGGACATCAGTGAGGCATCACGGATGCGTTGAGGTGTGGGCCACTGGATGGCGTCGGTTTTGCCCGTCAGCCCACCTTCCGCCGTTATGGTGACTGCCGTGGCCTCTCCGGCATCACCGGGGTTCTGCCAGTATGTGTGCCAGCCCGGTTGCAACTTCAGGCGTAGCGCCACACGCAGGGGCGTGCTGCTGTCTACCGTGTCACTGTCGGTTATCAGTGTGGCAACGCTGTGCTCGGTGCTGACTGCCGCGCTTTCCGCCGCCTGTGCCTGCGGCAGATAGGCTCCTGCCGCCACCATGGTAACCGCAGCCAGCAGGGCACAGGCCCCTGCGGCCCAGAGACTACGCAACACAGCACGCGTGCGCGGGGCAGCGGTTTGATCAGGCGGAACAGAGCAGGGCAGGGCTCGGCAAGGCATGCACGGACTTTCGAGTAGGAAAAAAACAGATGTGGTTCTCTTATAGACCAGAACGGGCCAGGGACGGCAGAGGATGCGTACAAAATTGGTGCAGATAACGCGGCTGCGCAAATGGCACAGGCTTGGGGGCATGGTAAACACGCTGCACGGACGGTCTGCGGGGCGTGGCGCTGCCATGGCGGAATGGCCCCATTGGGGCCCCTTCCTCTGCGGGGAACATCCTGCTCTTCTAACTGGGGGGGGCTAAACGCGTCTGAGCAGACAGGCGGCGTGCCGTGTCTTGTTCAAGCGGGTCCTTTCGGTTCTCAGCGCCGGCTGTAGGATGTCGCCACGCAGGCAACAGGACCGACTGTTACGAGCATGCCACAGTTGCGGATAATGAGCCCCCCTTAGCAGAAGAGAACCGGCAGTAGGGCCATGCTCGGCCTCTCATAGGCTTATACTGTGCAGGGAGAGGGGCTGTTATCTGGTGTTCCGCTGGCCTAAAATCGGTCAGCCCGCCTGATATGCGGGGTGCCAGTTCGTTCGTGGGGCTGGTGCGTCTCATTTAGCCAAAGCAGTACCTATGTTTTCTTTTGCCCGATTGTTTCGCCGCAAGGCTTCCGTGGCGTCAGCCGTTTCTGCGCCTCTTACGTTGGCGGAAGCGGCGTCCAATGTGCGGGTGCTGGATAATGCGCAGCCACAGCCAGCCGGGCTGGTGGACGATGGGTTCCTGCCAGAGGGGGGGCGCTCCCTGTTCCGTGGCTGGGTTTCAGAGCCTCTTGTTCTGCGGCAGTACGAGCTTGAAGATGTGGTGCTTGACCGCACGCTGATGGTGTTTCTCAAGGATGGACGGCCCATTATGGATACCGCCTATCTGCAACCACAGCAGGCCGTGGCGGAGCTGACCGTGCGGAAGGAGGATCTGGTGCCCGTACCACCGGGGCAACCCGCCATGGCCGCCTGTTTTGACCACTGGAGCACCAATTATTACCACTGGGTTGTGCACACCGTGCCCCCCCTGTTCAGCCTGCGCCAAAGCGGGTTTGGAGGCGGGTTGATCCTGCCCCATCTGACAGAGTGGCAGGAGGAAACCGTGCGGATGAACGGGTTTGATCCGGCCCGTGCCACCCTGACAGAGCCAGGGCGGCAATATGCTTTCCGCAAAGTGATTTACACAGATTGCGTGCGCGGCGCAGCGGATTTTTCCATTCTACCAACATCCCGTCAGGCCTATCACGCGCTGGCGGCGCAGGCCGGGGTGACAGGGCAGGAGGCCCGAACGCTTGATCTGTTTATTGAACGCGGAGGTGCCGCCAACCGTCTGATGCCCAATGAGGGTGATCTGGCACAGGCTTTGGCGCAGGCCGGGTTTACCATTGTAAGGCCGGAAACCCTGAGTGTGGCCGGTCAGATGCGGCTGTTTGCGCGAGCGCGGTTGGTTGTGGGGGCGTTAGGCGCGGGTATGGCCAATCTGGCATGGTGTCGGCCCGGCACGGTGGTGTGTGAGCTGGTGCCCCAGCAGCATCAGAACCCCTGCAATTTGGCGCTGGCCATGCAAATGAACCTACCCTATTGGGGCGAACTGGTGGAAACGGGGGTGGAGACGGAAAGCCATGTGGCGGCGTCTCAAAAGGGGTTCAATGTGCCGGAACTGGTGCAGCGCGCCCAACAACTGGCCGCATACGCGCAGGCTCATGTGCAATAGCTTTGAAGCGTGCGCGCTGCCCTGGATGGACCCAATGGTGGGTGGGGTAGTAGGCCCCCTATGCAGCCTGCCAGCACCGTTTTGGATCTGTGCTGGCTAACAACAAAAAAGCTGCCGGGAAAACGCTGCCTCCCGGAGAGAAGAAGGCTTACGAACGTTTGGACCATTCCGCCAGTTTGTCCACCACGGCCTGCGCGGACATAGTGCGGGCATTGCCCAGTTCCAACGTGGTATCCGCGTTCAGCACCTTGCCTTCTGGCGTGACAATAAGAGCCACCGGAATGGCTTTGACTGTCACACCATATTTGCGGGCAATATCCATGTTCTTGTTGAAGTGGTCCACATTGACTGAGACCACAACAAAGTTTTCCTGCACCCATGGCGCAATGGCCGGGTGGCTGAGCACACCTGCCAGCACGCGGCAGTCCGGGCACCAGTTTGCGCCAAAATCAATCAGCACCTTGCGGTTGGTCTTGCGGGCTGCGGCAAAGGCGTTTTCCACGGCCTGCGGGGCCTCTTCCGGTGCGGCGTAGGGGTGGGCAACGGCGGTAATCTGCGCGTTACCAACTTGCGGTAAGGGGTGGGCCGCAAGGGCCGCACCGGTGCCGGAAAAAGCCGTAAGGGTGGTTGCCAGCATAAGGGCGGAAAAAGACCGTGACGCAACCATGCACAGATGCTCCAGAAAAGGGTACAAAAAGAAACCAACTGTAGGCTGAGACAGGGGGCTGCCGTCAATCCTTGTAACGGACGGAAACGGGCGGATAGTGGACCGAATGCTGTGGGCAGGTTGGGCACAGGTCTTTTTTGCATGCGGATGGGGTGATCTTCACGCCGTTGTTACGGAAAATAAAAACGGTGGCGCGGGAAACGCTTGTTAAGCTGCTGTGTCATAACACCCGGAAAGCGGATTGAATCCGCTCGATTTTTTTGAGTGAGTCTGCCCATGCCCTCCTCTGTTGCGCCTGTGGATGAAACCGTAACCTGCCCGGCACCCTTTGCAACGTTGCAGCGTCCCACGTTTGTGGTGCCTGATCTTGCCTGTGATACCCATGCCCACGTGATTGCGGAGGATACCGCCCGTTATCCCTTCACGCCAGACCGCAGCTACACGCCGCCGCCCGCGCCGGAGGCCGCCTATCTGGCCATGCTGGATGCGCTGGGGTTGCAGCGTGGTGTTCTGGTGCAGCCCAGCATTTACGGCACGGACAACCGCTATATGCGTCATGTGCTGGCGCGCCATCCAGACCGTTTGCGCGGCGTGGCTGTGATTGATGCCACTGTCAGCGATGCAGCACTTGAGCAGATGCATGCTGAAGGCGTGCGGGGCGTGCGCATTAACGCCCTGTTTCGTGGTGGTGTGGCGCTGGACAGCATGGAGCAGATTGCCGCACGCATTGCGCCCTTTGGCTGGCACATGCAGTTTCTGATTGATGTCGCGCGCGGGCTGGAACTGCTGCCCCGCATTGCGCGCCTTGGGTGCGGGGTGGTGATAGACCATATGGGCTATCTTACGCCTTCCGTTGCGCAGGATGTTGGGGCACTGCGGGCACTTGAAAAATGCGTTGCGGAGGAAGGCTGGTGGGTAAAACTCTCCGGCGCGTACCGTCTGGTGCAAAACCTTGAGGACATGCGGCAGGTCACGCCGCTTGCACAGGCGCTGATCCGCGCCAACCCGGAGCGCATGGTGTGGGGGAGTGACTGGCCCCATGTGGCCGTGCGTGACATGCCAGACACCACAGATCTGCTTTCCATGCTGGCGGAATGGGCACCGGATGATGTGACACGCAACCATATTCTGGTGCGGAACCCTGCGGTGCTCTACGGTTTTGCGCAAAAGACGCCAGACTGAACCCGTAGCAAAACTCTTTTTAAAATCGTCTGTTCCAATAATAAGAAAAACTGGAAAACAGTATGACGTGGCTGACCGGGCTTTCCCGTGCAGAGAAAGCAACCTGCCTCTCCGCCTTTGGTGGCTGGATGCTTGATGCATTTGACTACATGATTTTCACCTTTGTCATTACCACGCTTATTGCGCAGTGGCACATCAACGCGGCTTCTGCCGGGGCATTGGTGACAGTCACGTTGCTGTTTTCTTCCATTGGGGGATGGGGCGCAGGCATTCTGGCAGATCGGTTTGGCCGCGTGCGGCTGCTTCAGGCCAGCATTCTGTGGTTTTCCGCCTGCACATGCCTTATCGGGTTTTGCCAGAATTTTACACAGCTTTTTATTGTCCGCACCTTGCAAGGTATCGGCTTTGGCGGGGAATGGGCCGTAGGCTCCGTTCTGGTGGGGGAAATTGTGCGGCCCGAACACCGGGGGAAGGCGGTCGGGCTGATCCAGAGTGGTTGGGCCGTGGGGTGGGGTGCGGCGGCGGCGCTCTATGCGCTGGCCTTCAGTGTGCTGCCGCCCCATCTGGCGTGGCGCAGCCTGTTCTGGGTAGGCATTCTGCCCGCCTTTCTGGTGCTGTATGTGCGGCGTCATGTACCGGAACCTGCGGGGTTCCAGGCGCTACAGGCCACGCGGCAGAAAGCGCAGGCTCAGCCGTTCTGGGCCATATTCAGCCCCGCTCTGTTCAGAACAACCGCGCTTTCTGCGTTGCTGTGCCTTGGTATTCAGGGTGGATATTACGCCATTACCACATGGCTTCCTACCTATCTGGAAAGGGAGCATGGGCTTTCTGTCATCCATACGGGTGAATATCTGATGGTGGTGATTATCGGTTCGTTTCTGGGGTATGTGTGCGGGGCGTTTCTGGCTGATGCCTGGGGCAGAAAACCCACATTTTCCTTTTTTGCCGTGCTTTCCCTGTGCAGCGTGATTGCCTACCTGCTGCTGCCGCTTACCAATATGGAAATGCTGATTGCAGGCTTCCCGCTCGGGTTTTCTGCATCGGGCATCTATAGCGGTCTGGGGGCGTATTTGTCCGAACTGTTTCCGCAGGCGTTGCGGGCAAACGGGCAGGGATTTGCCTACAATTTTGGGCGCGCCATGGGGGCGTTCTTCCCCGGCCTTATCGGCTTTTTAAGCCAGAGCATGGGTCTGGGCAGGGCCATCTGCCTGTTTGCCGCCTGCGCGTATGGCGCAGTCTTGCTGATTGTGATGTGTCTGCCGGAAACAAAAGGTAAGGTTTTGCAGAATTTCTGATTATTCATAGGAAAACAACAGCAGGCATGAATCCCTTCCCGTGCTGGCAAAAGGATTCATGCCCCTGCATAGGGCACCGCTTCTGTCACCCTATTCCTGTTGTGTCTTTACCTGGCCTGTGGGGTTTCAGGCGGCAGGCTGTGGCACAGCGGCTTTTTCAAGTACGTTTTTCAGTTGAGCTTCACTTTCAGGGGAAAGGGAGGTTTGCAGCACACGGGCGTGGCCCTTGAACTTCTGAAGATCTGCCAGCACTTTTTCAGGCTGCGCTTTGCGCACCAGAATGAACAGGGCAGAGGTATTGGGCGGAATGGTCTCGCTCAGAGATTTGATGAAATTATCATCAATACCGTAATCCGAGAGCTTGCCCGCCAGTGCGCCAGCCCCGGCGCCCACCACGCTGCCAGCTACAAACCCGGCCAGCGGGTTCAGGCATAGAAGCCCCACCAGCACGCCCCAGAACCCGCCGGAAAAAAGGCCCCAGGATGCACCAGCTTTTTCAAGGTTGATGCTTTGGTGCAAATGCACCTTGCCCTCGGCATCACGCACCACCACCACGGCGTCTTCAAGATCGAGCAGGTATTCTTTCTGTAGTTTCCGGCATTCTTCCAACGCCAGTGTGGCGTCATTGGTATGGTCAAACCCCAGAACAACAAGATCAGACATGAAATTCGCTCCTTATAGCGTAGGGGAGACAGAGTATTCCGTCAGTCATTCTCCACGCTGTGACGTAAGGATGCAGAAGCACAGCACCTTTGCCTAATGCGTTTTGCAGAAATCAGACATTCATGAATTTTATAATTTCATGAAACAGGACCGATAAGTTCCTGAAAACAGCACGCATAACAGACCGGCATGCAGCTCACTTGTCCGCATGGCGGCCTCGCCTGATAGTGCGCACAAACATATATCAGGAGGTTTGACATGAAGGGGTTTCGTCACGTTGCCCTGCTGGCAGCCTGCGGTCTGGCTTTTGCTGGCGCTGCACACGCCCAGACAGCACTGAACACGGCGCCCGCGCCAGCCGCTATTGTACCAACCGCCACGTTGGGGAGTGAAGCCCCCATGACTGCATCAAACGCCGCATCCGGCGTGCTGGATCATGATGGTGTGCCCACGGTTGACAACGCCACCGCAGGCAATATCGCCGGGCTGATGTATTACTGCTATGCCCGCGACATTGATGACGACACAACCGTGCGGTCCCTTGGCCGTTCTCTGGCCAAACGCGGTGATGTTCAGTCTGATGCCACATACCCCAGTGGTGGGGCAGGACTGCTGCTGGTTGGCAGCGGTGGCCGTCTGCTTGACCTGAATACCCTTGGCAAGGATCAGCGCACCGCAACCTGTGCCCATGCTGCCCAGCGCGGCATTGAACTGGATGACGGTTCCTTCCTGCTGCCGTCCTGATTTTTCAGGCAAGATCCCTTTTACGCAGAGTGTGGCTTCTGCGTAAAAGGGATGTCCGAAAATATTTTTTGTAAGTTAGACAATAAAAAAATTCAGTTCTTCTCTATTCTTTGCAGCGCGTGAGGTGACACTCCCTACCAAAATCCAATGGGCATAGGGGCAAGTCGTTCTATTCACACGCAAAAAGTGTATTGCATTCCAGATTAGGGATTTCTCCTGAAAACTCATTCTTTAAGAACGGTTTTTCTAATCTGATGTCTTTGGATACAGATTGTTTCTGGCAGATCCAGCCTGGCACGATAGAACTATTTTTCGGGTATCTAGAATGTCTATAGGCAGACATCGAAGGAACGCACCAGTAAGCCCCATCGACACGACAGGTTCTCATCTTCTCCTTCTACTGGAACACACAGCAAGAAAGTTGGTAAGTGTGACGTCTCCTTCAATGAGAAGGATCAGGACCTTTTCTGCTTTCCTGCCAGCCTGATGCTTTACCCCGTTGTCCGTTGAGGGCACCGGGAAACAGGTGGCGTCAGATCGTCACGCACACAGAGGAGTGGCAGTATAAAAAGGGCTGGCAGGCGTGGACAGGCAGGAGGCCGGGTTAATGTCCGTGGTCGTCATGCGCGCCGGGCTGGAGCACAAACAGCCGAGAGCAATAGGGGCAGACGGTCTGGTGACCACCAATTTTCAACCAGACACGCGGGTGCCCAAGCGCGCCCAGGCCGCCATCGCAGGCAATCTTGCGTCTATCCACCACAATGGTTTCCACATGCCCAAGCCGGGGATGAGGCACCGGATTGGTTGGCTGAATGAGCATTCCGCAAATCCTCCCTCTGGCGCACGGTACTCTTTTCATGAGGTGTGCGGCCAGCCTGTTCGTGCAGCCTTCAGCCCCCGCATGGTTTTCACATGGGCATGACTGGCGCTGATATGGCGGGGATGATACGCGGTTGAGGGTCGAGTTCCTACCATCCCTCTCATCCCATCCGCGTGAGCATGCTGTTTTTTCTACCGTTTCTTCCCCGTGTCAGTAGGGTCTTTCACCGTACAGAGGGGGCTGGTGTGGCCCCTGTAAGGATGCATGTGCCTTCGGGATGCAGGGCCGCCCGGTTTGATAGGGCACCATTGGGGCAGATTCCGTTCAGGCAGGCCTCTTTTCTTGCGATTGTGCGAGGTGTGGCGCAGTTTGCCTGTGTTCACGCTCGTCTTGCCCGGTTGACGCGCCTTCTGAGTGTCAGGTTTTGGCGCACCAGAAGCCACGCGGGTGTCGCCTGCGCTATCTTGCGGGGAAGGGTGGGTTTGGCAGCACTTGCTGTCGGGCTGGCTGGATGCACAACAACCCTACCGCCACCACCCAGGCCGCCTGCCCGTTTCGCGGCTGCAGCGCGGCTTGTTCCGCCAGATCACACTTTTGTTCTTTCTGATGGCGCGCGTATGCCTGCGCGCGTTTGGCCCGCACAGCAGCACGAACACGCAGTCCTGCTGGCCCTGCATGGGTTTAATGACAGCCGGGACGCGTGGGAGGCACCGGCCCCGTTTTTCACTCAGCACGGTGTTACGGTCATCGCGCCAGATCAACGGGGATTCGGGCAGGCCCCCCTCCGTGGTGGCTGGGCAGGAACAGCGCGCATGGTGGCGGATGTGCGTGAGGAAGTAGCGCAAATTCAGAAAATACATCCGCAGACTCCGCTTTATCTCGCGGGGGAAAGTATGGGCGGCGCTGTGCTGATTCTGCTCATGGCCCAGTCGGAAGCGCCAAGGGTGGCCGGCACGATGCTGCTTGCGCCTGCCGTATGGAATCTGGGGGCGGGGGCCGATATTCCGCTGCGGGTGCTCTCCACTCTCTTTCCCAGAAATCTGGTAACAGGGAGAGAACTGCCCGTGCATGTTGTGGCCAGTGACAATATGGCCGCGCTGATTCGTCTGTATTATGACCCACTTACCCTGCGTGCTACGCGGCTGGAAGCCTTGCAGGGGTTGGTGGCCCTCATGAAGCAGAGCGCCCGCGCCGCCCGGCACATCCATGGCCCCACCTTGTGCGTTTACGGAGACAAGGACCAACTGGTGCCGCCGTCTGCCATGGCGGAAGTTTGGCGCAGCATGCCCGCGCATGTGCGGCTGGATCTGGTGCCCGGTGGCCACCATCTGCTTCTGCGGGACCGCAATGGCAAGCTGGTGATGCAGGACATGCTGGGATGGATGAACACGCCAAATACATGGCTGCCCTCTGGTGGCGATAGTGCCACAGCCGCATGGCTGGCGCAGGGCGTGGGAGAAAACGGGTGGGGGAAAAACACTCTGCCGCTCTTCCTCCCCGCCCAGATGGACACACTCGCAGGGCCCTGATTGGGTACCGGAACACACTCCCGCTATTTGTGGCAGTGCCGCACGCGTATCACTCACTTTTTACAGGAGAATATATTCCTTCCTCATTGCGCGACAGAACGTAAAGCCGGCCTTTTGCTGGTGCTCTTAACCTTAAGGGCACTACGGGCAGATGCTTTTTCTGGTGGAATTGTCTCTTTGTCCGCAATACAGGCTTGGCAGCATCCCGCCTTTGCGCTAGGGAAAGGCCCGTGGACCCGTAGCTCAGCTGGATAGAGCGTCGCCCTCCGAAGGCGAAGGTCGAAGGTTCGAATCCTTTCGGGTCCGCCATCTATGGAACAAAACCGCAGTTTATAGCCATTTTTTCATGGTGTTAGACGCTATTGTTTTTGGCGTTAGACACTTTCTCAAATTTTGCCATAGCTTCAAGCTCCATCTTTTTTTGCTCGACTGATTTTGTATAGCGCATGACTTTGGCAAGGGATCGGTGGCCTAGAATCGCAGCTATTTTGATGCGGGGAGCGGCACAATGGGAGTGTCGCCGCAGCGCACCAGTCCTTGAAGACATTATAAAAAGCCATTCACGCCATATGGCTTCCCATCACTGATGCGCGATAGGTCAGTCTGGTCGCGTCCGTTCCAAGCATCCTGGGCTAATCGACATTCATGCGATCCAAATCATGACTGCTGCGATATAGATGAAGCCGGTGAAATGGATGGTTCTGCGATCGTAGCGCGTTGCGAAACGACGAAAATGTTTGAGGAGATTGAAGCATCGTTCGATACGGTTTCGGTCTTTATAAAGAGCCAGGTCGTGCGAGATGAACACCTTGCGGTTCCGTTTTGACGGAATGACAGCCTCTGCGTTCATGACGGCAATCTTTTCGCGGAACCCATTGCTGTCATAAGCCTTATCGGCGATGACCGCGCTCGCAGCCTGGCCTTCGAGCAATGCAGGTGCCTGGGTGGCGTCATGAACCTGACCGCCGGTGATAATGAACCGTAACGGTCGACCCAGAGCGTCGGCCAGCATGTGGATATTGATGGTCAATCCACCTCGGGAACGCCCCAGCGCCTGATCTTGCGCCCCCCTTTTCCGGTCGCCGCGTGCTGGTGGGCACGGACAATGGTGCTATCGATTATCAGATGCGCATTGTCGCGATCGGCGGTCAGCGCAGTGAGTACCCGCTCCCACACGCCGGCATGGCACCAACGACTGAAGCGCCGGTGGACCGTCTTCCAGTTTCCTTAGCGTTCAGGCAGGTCGCACCAGTGAGCGCCAGATCGCAAGACCCCTAAACATCCTTTTACGAACAGACGGTTATCCGATCCAGTCCGCCCAGGATCACTCGCTTTCCCAGGCAACAGAACCCTGATCTGCTCCCACTGCGCTGTGCTCAATTCGTATCGCTTGATCCCCATCGCATGCTCTCCCCATCAACACGGAGACCTATGAAGCAGCGATTAGCCTATTTGGGAATCCTGAATGTCGATTGACCCTAGCTCATCCCTTCAGATCTGAGTGGATGGGTATCCAGAGACATGCGCTAGCCTCTGCTGCGTTCCACTCGTCCATTTTTGCAGGTATTGATCTATTTCTGCATCTGTCCAAGCATGGATACCTTCGCTTTTTTGTCGTTTAACCTTCACCGATACCGTTGGATCATCCTCTCGCCAGCTTTTGCCAATAGCGAACAGCATCAACTGGCTGAGAAGTCGCGGATGTGCGTTCGAGTGGTGGTGGCATCGCCAAGAGTGTTGATTGTGGCCATCGCATGCTGAGCTTTCGTTTCAGCAAAAGGACCGCATCCAGCCGGGTTTGAGCGTATGCGTTGCAAGAACAGATTATACACGGCCTGAGTGCTTTTCCTCAAGTTTAGGTATTCATCAGATTTTTTCCATTGGATGATTAGAAATTCGAGAGAGCCTAATTGGACGCGTTTCCTTCCGGCCTTCTGTGATCTTGATGCTTTCAAGTTCTTTTATCGCCAATGCTCGAAATGCGCTTACTGACAACGCAAGGTACTCTGTTGCCTCTTTGGTGCGCATTACCTTGCGTTTTACGTTAGATGCAGACACGCTCCTTATTTGTGGATGTTCTAAAAATGTCCTTGTTTGCACGCGTGGTCATCCTTACTCAGGACATATCCTGTCAGGATTTCTTGAAAACCGGCTTTTATGTAGCCAGTTTTTTGTGTCTGATGCTCAACTCAAAACTGGAGGCGTCCATATGGACGGAACACCATAGTGTCGAGGACAACCACGTCCTCAGGGACACCTATCCCTGCATTGCCGCTGGCATCCTCCGTCTCAGTGACGGATACGGTCATTGGCGTTGTGACATCGGGCGGCGTGACTGCTGCTGCGAAATTTGCAGTATCTGCGGAGCAGGGCGGCCAGGCCGCGACTGACACCGAGCCTGCGGTGCTTACGCCTGATATCCCGCTAGACGATGCCACAAAAATTGGCAGCACAGGCAAGACTTTATCCGATGTGCTGGCGCGGGCCGATCAACTGCCGTCAGGCACATATTACGTTGATCAGAACGATGTTGTTCGATTGGCGCGTCAGGTAGGTGAGCTACCAGATGACGTGTCGCTGAACGGCAATGTTTACATGGCAGGCGCAACTGCTCTGCCGACAGGCCTTACTTCAAATGGTGGCGTCATCATGACCGACGGTACCATCTATTTCCCCAATACCTGGAACAATAACGGCGTCCTGTGCGCCGCTGGAGTATAAATTATGTCTGTAGCAACTGGTAATCCTGTTTTTGAAACTGTTGGTGGTGATGCTTCCGCCGCCACTGTGACACCAACTGGCAGAACGACGGCTGGCAGCTTGGCTGATCTGGCCGCACAGGTCGTGACGAATACGACTGATGCAGGAACGGCAAAAGCCAATGCTGCTTCTGCGCTTAACACAGCCAATTCCGCAGCAGCGCAGGCTACAGAGGCGCTGTCTCAGGCCAGCAAGGCAATTACGTCCAGCAGTGCTAACATCGCTGGCGGATATGCTGCGCTGGATGGTTCAGGGAATGCCAATGTTCCTGGAAATATGGCTGTGGGTGCCAGCAACTCTGGAGCACGATCTTTTTCCATTGGCCATACGGGTCTTAAAGACTGGATCAGGTTTCAGTTCTATACAGGGACAGGTGTCGCGGCCAACCCAGACTTTGTTTTTATCGGTATGAATGGTACAGGCAATACGGATGGGACTTGCGCTTTGCAGGGGACGGCTTTTCAACCCCTGTCCTCTAATACAATGACCCTTGGGTCATCTAATAATGCATGGTCTGGTATTACGTCTCAGACCGCTGTTGATGTCATTTCTGACTTGAATGACAAAAATATCATCGGCACGCTTGGAAATGCTACATATGCGGATGTAACTGCTAAGCTTCGTGTCGTATGGGCGTCCATTTCTGGTGTCGTCTATACCCTCAAATCCGGTCAGTCCGGCCGACAGCATATTGGTGTCATTGCACAGTATGTGGCCGCTGCGTTCAAGGCGGAGGGACTGGATGCTGCTGACTTTGGTGTGTGGTGTTCCACACCCAAAAAGCAGATTGTCACCAAGGCCGTTGATGGTCAGAAAATAATGTCTATCGAGCCTGTTTACGAGACCGATGGTAAGACCCAGGCAACTCAAGAAACCATTCGATATGCTGAACTGCTTTCTCTTGGTCTGTTTTGTGAAAAACTGGAACGTGCTGATCTTGAGGCGCGTGTGGCTGCGCTGGAAAGCAAATCCACGTCTTCTATAGCCGCTTGAGGTGATGTATGAGCGATATTCTTGACAATACAATCTGGGCGCTGAACAGCGCCCAGACCTCTGTGCAGATCCCGCGTCCGTCAGGGCAATTTCGTATGATTCTGACGGGAGATTTGCCTGCATCATCCAGTGATACAACAAGTGTGAAATGTGCTCTGATGCAGGGTGAAAATATGCTTTTCAGGTGTGCTGCTGATATCTCATGGCAAGGTCAGTCTTCCATGGCTGACCCAAAGCACAATTTCAAATTGAAACTGAAAACCGAGGCAACAGAGGACAAATTTTCCGTCAAACTTGGCTCGTGGGTGCCTACGAACAAGATTGACCTGAAAGCCTATGGTCAGGGTCCCAACAAGAATTATGGCAATTCTGATCGGTCCATGGTGCGGGATACGACTGCCGGGAAAGTATGGCGCGCAATTCGGCGTGCAAGCTCTTTTCCGGACAATATGATCGTGCCATTGCACGCCTGGGCCTACGATCAGGTAAACGATAATGGATTAAGATCCGGCGCCCTTTTTTCCACAGAAGGGTTTCCTTGTGCTCTGTATTTTGGTTCGGATTTTTACGGTCTTTATACATTCCGGTCCACGGCTCCTAATGAGGATTATCTCATTGATGAGAAAAATCCTATGCATTATCTGCTACAGCCGCAGCACATTCATGGAACGGGTGCTAATTCCTGGTATCAGTTTGATAGTAGCGGGTGGGCCATTAGTAGTCCGAAACTCAAGGGTTATGATGACCAGGATGACATATCAAAGAAATTTCCAAAACAGTTTGCTGTCATAAACAGGCTGTTTACATATTTTGGGAATGTTTACTCTGGGGCGGATACTCTGGCCAATGCAGAGCAGTATATCAATGTTTCTTCATGGATAGACTATATTCTATTTTGTGAAGTTGTTGGAAGTAACGACGCGTTCATGAATAATGTCATGCTCGCCTCATGGGATGCTACCAGTACATCAGGACTTTGGCATCTATGCGCTTATGATCTGGATGAAACTTTCGGGATATTATTTGGAAACACTGGAACAAGCACACTAAACACTCCAGAGGGGATGGGGTTTGTGAGCAACGTAAACCGTTTTACCAATGGTATTTTCTACGATCTCAACCAGTTTTTTGCGCAGGTTATTCGGTTTAGGTATGCCAGTCTTAGAAAAATAGGTGTTATTTCTGAGACATCCTTGTTTCAAATGGTCTTTGAAACAACCCATTTGATGGACCCTGATGATGTTGAGACTGACAACACCATGTGGGGTACGAATGTTCAGGCAAAGATCGGTTATATCCTGAACTGGATTAATCGGCGTATATCCTGGTTGGATCAGCAGTGGGGCTACAGCGGGTAAAAACCTGACCGTCTGACGATGACTTTTGCCGCCGTTGGGCGGTTTTTTTGTATCCTAAAAACACATAACAGGCACATGAGCGAGGCTGATGCCTCCGCGTCGGATGATGACCTGCGGTCCATTGTCGATGGGCATACGGAAGATGAATTGCCTCAGGTTTGTGGAGACGTTTTTTATCTGAACTAAGCGGCTAATGCATGTGATTTCTGTTGTGCACAAAAGTGTGATTCATCTGGCGGGATGTTTCCAATGGAGGACAGGAGCTGCCGATTGTTGAACCAGTCGCCCCACTTATGCGTTGCCAGCTCAACAGCTTCCTTGTTTTTCCATAGTCCTTGCCGATAGATGAGTTCGGTTTTGTAGAGCCGTTGATAGTCTCCACCAAGGCGTTATCATAGAAAAATCCCCAACGCTTCCGACAGAGGCAACGAGGCCTGCTTCAACCAGCCTTTGCGTGTAGCGAATAGACACATATTGACTACCCTTATCGGAATGATGGATCACTTTTCCCTCAGGCTACCTCTGGCACAGAGCCTGTCAGAGGCAGGTGTATGGAACTGACGCTGAAACAGATCCTATCGGCAGGGACGTTGCGGGTCTGGTCCCTTTGCCACGAATAACACTTTTTAGTCCCATCTGGCGCCTCAGCCGCTTTACCGTGCAGCTGGCGATAGTCCTGCCTTCGCGTCTGAGCTGATGCTAGACCTTGCGTACTCCGTAGACACGGAAGTTATCGTTCCATATTCTGCCGATTTCATGACACAGCTCTTTGTCTTTCTGGTTGCACACAAAGGGATTTTTTTGCCTGGCTACAGGGGCATAATAGACAGATGGCGCAATCGGCAGAACCTTGCAGATTGACCCGACACCATATGTCTGCCGGTGTTCCTCAATGAAGCGTGTCATGGCCTGCCGCAATGCGCGGTTCTCACGCTCCGGTTGCCTGATCTCTCCCGATCAGGAAGCTCACTTACCGCAGGTGCATTGCTCGTTCATGAAGACGGGTCCATTTTGACAGCGTGTCAGGATGAATATCCAGCTTTGGCGCTATCATCATCACTGCTGAACAACGGGACGGATGGTTTTTCTCTTCTTCCAGAACCATGCGGGCTGCACTGTCGCGGAATTCAGGCGGAAAACGCTACGATTTGTTACTCATAATTATCTCTTACCTATCGGGTCCGGCTGTCTCCACAAAACCCAGGGCAATTCAACCTGACCTAGCAGTTAGAGGGACTGCTTAACATCAAGACCCCTTTTAGTCTGGAGCTTGATATCGGTGGGCGGGGCCCCTGCCACCTCGTTGCGCGGTTGCAGTAGGGACGAGTGGCGCAAATCGAATACAACGGGACGAGCGGCAACGCCGACTGGACACTATGCTGTCTTGAGGTCTCTCAAGGTGTTTCTTTTTTAAGTCACACTAGCATCACAATCTGTTAATATAGTTGCGGGTAGAAAAGCCGGGATAGGGACTGCAAATCCTCCACGTGAACATCAAGCGCCTAACGTATGCCGCATAAGCGTGCATGAAGAGTTCTGAGCAGGATAAGTCCCGAAAAATAGATGGTCAGAATAATCAAGGTTCTCCATATAAATAATAATGTTAAATAAGTATTGTAATTATAATGTTTATCAACAAAACGTTATGTTGAATTTTATGATTGTAATGGCCACATTCTGTATTGAGCATGACACGCACAGCGCAGATATTCAGAATGTGCGTATTGTATGAATATTACTGGAATGCAAGATGCCACAAGACGAGAAGAAAAGAGATTGGTCCCACGTTCTGCCGCATCTTCATTTGCCGCACTTCCACCTTCCACATATCCGATTACCCCACATTCACTGGCCGCATTTCCACATTCATTTTCATGATCGACCGCTGGCGGGGGAGCCGCATCCTGAACGCCCCTTTCACTGGCGGCTTTATGGGTGTGAGATGGTTGCCACTGCGGTGCTCATGGTGGTCGGGCTTGCCTGCGTTATTCTGCTCTCAGCACCCCATTCATGGATAGGGGATCATCTCGCTCTGCATCCTGCCATTCAGGCGGCATTGTGCGGATTATGTTTCGGGCCGGCTGGAACAGTCGCGGCAATGACCCCCTTTGGCAAGGTCAGCGGGGCGCATCTTAATCCATCAGTCACACTGGCTTTCATGCTCTCAAAAAAAATCGTGTAGATTGATGCGCTGGGTTACATCATTTCTCAGATTATCGGTGCTGTTTTGGGAACAGCGCTTGTTTATGGCGCAGGATATTTTCTCTCTTCATGGAAAGTGCATGCGCTGGCCGTGCATTACGGCGCGACCGTGCCTTATACGGGCGTGCCTGTCTGGTTTGCGCTTGGTTCTGAAATACTGGTTACGGGTCTGTTGATTGCCACACTATACTGGTTGGCGGCGCATCCGCGTTTCAAGTGGATCACCCCTTGGATTGGAGGGATCTTCTTTTTTGTGATGAACCCACTTACCGCCTGGATTTCCGGCAACAGTGCCAATTTTGCGCGTTCGTTCGGACCAGATCTGTTTGCAGGTAACTGGAATGGCTTGTGGATTTATCTGCTAGGCCCTTTTATCGGGTCTTCTCTTGCTGTTATCGCCATTCAGGCGGATATATTGGGCAAAATTCATCTTATGGAAGCACGGTTGGTCAATTTCGGGCATCATGGGCGTGTGCCGCATATGGATGACCCGCATTTTGTCCACGAGGCCCCTGAGCATTATGAGGAGTATAAACAGCATCTTCAAATGATCTCAGAATTACAAAAACAACGCACAGTAGAAGATGACATATGAAATTGGTTGGTGAAGGCGGTAGCCTGACACACCAGAATATGTAAGGATTTTTTTATTTCCTGCTTTTACAGGCCATGATGCAAAGGCCACCCGCGCGGAGCGGGTAGCCTTTGTGGGAGAGAAAAAATTAAGGAGCCATGGAAGATGCAATGGCTCCGCTCACCACCCCCGCAATAACACCCGTGGCAATGCTGGTCAGCAGGAACTGATTGCCATACTGGAGCCAGCGGTAACCGGAAGGTGGAGCCCACAGACCGGGCCGCCCGCGCCAGTTATTAACAACCCAGCGGTCACTGTATGGGCCGTCATAACGGTCCCCGCGCTGCCATCTGCGGTTCATGTCATAATTATCAAAGTTATCGCCTCGGCCGCCTCTGGGGCCATGCCTCATCTGGCCGCCCGGTCCACCACGCGGTGGGGGCGGGGGAGTAGCGCGCATGTCTCGGCCGCCTTGTTGATAGAAGCCTCCGCGCTGGTTACCTGGACCAAACTGCTGCGCCAAAGCAGGCGAACCAAGCATCAGGATGCCGGTTGCCAGAAATGCCGCAATAGACTGTGTTTTCACCCGTTTTTCCTTCGCATAAGGGAGCATTCTGTCGTGCAGGGGGAAAATGCCCTCATGCAAACGGTGGCCTGTTTTTGAGGCTGTATTGTGGCGTTGCAGCATGGAGTTCCTCCAACATAGAAGGATAGGTGTCGCTGCCTTCAGTGGGTGTTTTTGTGAGCCCTAAGCGCATGTTTTGCGTTTAGTATTTGCCGCGTATCGGTCTGATTGCGGTGTATCTGTTTTGATACAAATCACATTAAAAAAAGACGGCCCCGTAAAGCCGCCTTTCTTGAGGGAAACTCTGGAGGAGTAGATCAGTTCTGCTGGTTGCCGTCCTGCTGGTCGTTATCGCTGCGAGACTGGTGGTTGTGGCTACCCCGTTCTCTCCTGTTCTCCCGGCGGCTGCCACCGTTACTGTCTCCCTCTTCACGATTACCGCGCATGTTGCTCATACGCTCCATGTTGCCGCCCCGCCGATTATCAGAATTGCTCCCCATGCTTTGCATATCCTGCATGCCGTTCATCGGGCCCCGGTCACCATACTGGCTGCCAGTGCCATGCCCGCGTTCACCAGATTCACCATTATGGGAGAAATGACCGTTTTGGGACTGATAGGAAGAGTCATCCTGAGCTTGTGCCATGGCAGGCAGGGCAAGCCCAAAGGCCGCAGCGAGGATAAGTGCTTTTTTCATCTCGTAATATCCTTTCCGCTGGCCAATTTGTTTGCCAGCGTTCAGGCGGACGTTATGGATCAGGATGATTTTAATAAAGGGCTGGATGAAAATATCAGCTATTCACAAAGGATGTTTTGAAAACCAGCAAATGAACCATGGTGTAATTATGATTATAGGCCGGGAGGGCAGACATATTTACGTTACACACAACGGCCTGATGAGGCTTGTTTGGACAGAATGGGGCATGTACGTTGCTGTGTGACGTAAGAGCGCCCGTTTTGTGAGGGTTGTTTCAAGGGGAGGTAAAAAGGCCTCGCAAAAGTGTGTACGCGCTAATGTGGAGCAGGATGACTTTCCGTGCGTTAAAAACGCGGGAGGTATCGTGATGACGAAAACTGAAAAAGAGAAGAAACCATCGAAGAAAGAGCGTGAACTTGATGAGTCTCTGAAAGAAAGTTTTCCGGCCAGTGATCCGCCCTCACAGGAAGATCCGGATAAAAAGGTAGGGCGTTGATACGGCTGCGCTAGCCTGAAAATCGTGTGGAAAAGCCTGCCACTCCGTGCTGGAGGGCAGGCTTTTTTGTGGAAATACTGCTTCAGTAACCGCCGCCGCCCATGCTGCCATAGGGGCCAGACTGTCTGCCGCCCTGCTGGTTTTCGTAGCCGCCACCAGGGCCGCCGCCTTCCCGGCCACTGTAATGTCCGCCATGTTTGCCACCATTTCCCCCTCCGCCGGGGCCACCAGGACCACCCATTCTGTCGCCTCCAGGGGGCGGAGGCATGCAGGCGGCCAGAGTACACGTTGCCAGAAGAGCAGCAAGGGCAGTGAGGGCTTTCGGTTTCACGAATAACATCTCCAAAAAGCGTATGGGAAAAGAAGCATCCGGTAGGAAAACGAAAAATTTATGGCAGAACCAGAGGCAATAAAGGCCGGGATGAAAAAATCAGGAAGCCCACGTCAATTATAAAGGCCAAGCGGGCCAGCAAACATCCATAATCCGGCAATCAGCAAAACGCCTGTCACAATAACGGGGAGGATCACCGCCACCAGAAAACTCCGGTTTGTTGGCTGGGGTGCGGGAATACCTGCCTCGCGGAAAATGGCGTCTGCCCGCGCATCCGCTTCGGCATCTTCGGGGTTTTCTTCGGTCCAGTTCTCTTCTGGCATAGGGGAGATACTCCTGCGGCAAATATGTGCGTCTTGTAGCGTAGTCTGACAGAAAGAGCCCTGTTTTCGTCACAATGCTTCCGCACGTCGATCTGGCACAAAAACGAACTGTCAGGCGTGTGAATGATCAAAAATCCGGCCGTGGGCCTTGCGTGTGTCTGCCTGTTTCTGGCGGGATGCGCCTCTCATCGGCATGATGACGCACAGAGTGTCTGCCAGCAAGGGCCATCAGGCCAGGCCCGTCATGGCATGCACGGCACATTTCTCAGCAGTGTAGGAAAAACAGTTGGGGGTGCCATGCCAATGGCCCTGAATGCCATACCCGGTGTAGGGGGTGTGGCGGGTGGCCTTGCCGGTATGGGTATGCAGCAGGCCATGGGTGGCTTTACAGGCGGTCCCGGTCATTCCCTGGGGCAGGATGATGGGTTCCGTCAGAATGGCTTTGATCGGCACAAACCGCCTACTGAGGATGAGGAGGACGCCGCGCAGAGCCAGAGAAACGTTAAAACTATTCCCTGCAGGCCGGAAGAAGACGATATGCCCGATCTGCATGCGGAGGATATTCATATGGAAGAGACGCGCTAGTCTGGTTCGCGTCGATACCGTGGAGCATAGGAAGCCTGCTTGCCAGTAAAAAGGCTGCCCCGAGAGGCAGCCTTTCTTGTGGTTTTACTTGTCCGCTGCGGGGGCAGTAGGGGCAGGCGGCGGGGGCGGCGGAAGGCAGGGTGCTTCTTCTTTCTTGGCAGCAATCTGAGCAAGCTGCTTTTTGGTCAGCACATCATGAATTTGCACTTCTTTTTGCAGGTGCTGGGTTTCGCGGTTGGTGCGCAGGGTATCCAACTGCTGCGTAAGCGCTGTGAGCTGGTTGGTATCAACCTGACCTGGTGTGGTCAGTAGTGTGCGGATCTGTTCATGAATGGCGTGTTCCTGTTCCATATCCGCTTTGGGGTCTGGACGGTTTGCTTCCATGATCGCCTTGATCTTCTTTTTCTGAGAAGATGTCAGCTTAACGCCATCCAGAGAGAGGATGTGGCCGTGCGGGTGGCACATGCCATGGTGCGGCGGAGGTGGCGGCGGCGCGGAAGTTTCATCAGCCCGGGCCAAAGAGCCTGCCGCCGTGAACATTCCAAAAGTAAGGGCCGTGGCCAGCAAAGCTTTTTTCATTCCAAATGCCTTATGTCGTCATCAAAGGGAGAGGCACCGTGCAGGCACCTTTCCATAGAGCCATGATAGGAAGGGATATGTGGTGATAAAATGGCGCATTTGTGGAGGAAGCGATAAAATGATGCTCCCGCCTGATCTGGAAGGAAAACGGCTAAAAAAACAGAATTTAATCCAAAAAACGAATAAATAGGAATTATTTAAAAATAAAATAACTCAATATAGTGTGATATAAAACAAGACCAAATTTGTTCTGTTACTTCAGGTATAAAATACAGAATTGACGTATCAAGAAAAAAGAGTAGCCTCCAAAAACAGAGGTTACTGCGTTTCCTGCATAGATGGAGGCGCGGAAACTTCATGTTTTTTATGCTGCCTGTGGCCAAAAAGGCTGGTGAAAAAAGCCGCTTTTCCCACTGGCGCACATTGGAGGCATGGATATGGGCTTGTACGGCGCTATCATTTTTTTCGGGGTGGATCTTATTCTGTTCGGCTTGGGGCTGCATGATATCAGTTTTGCTGCTTTCACAGCCGCATTCGTGTTGCCCGGCATTATTATGGGGGCCTATGCAGGACACGGCGTGAAGCAGGACAATATTGAACAGGCCTGAATTTGTTTTTCAGGTGGCCTGCTGCAACGGGCTGACATCATGCCTGTATGGGACCGCCCATGCAGGCATTTTTTATAGCAGGTGGTTTCGAGCCTGTTCTTAATCTCAACGCGCACGAGAACAGAGCTTAGCTTATTCGTTTATTGCGAAATTAAAGTAAGGGCCGCCCACTGCTTCTGTGCTGCACTATAATCCCCATTAAAATGAAGTCACCCAAAAAGCCAAAGAACTTGGGCATCACTAAAAACACGACGGTCAAGTTTACAATTTTTCAGGGAAAACGTTTTAAATCAAAGAATTAAGACAGGCGATGGTGGAGCTGAGGGGAATCGAACCCCTGACCTCCTCATTGCGAACGAGGCGCTCTCCCAACTGAGCTACAGCCCCGCCTGTATGGTTTTTGGGTGTATAGGGCTTACTAATAGCGTGTCAAGCTGTATTGTGGCATGGTTTTGGCATGGAGGTGTTCGCCTTCAATGCTTTGAATTCAAAGGAGTTGCCGCTTGCTGTTTGGCCTTTTTTCACTGTTGATGCGGTTGCTGAACATTTATTGCTGGATTCTGCTCCTGTCCTGCATTTTCATCAATCTTTGCATGTTCGGCATTCTGGATAGCCGTAACCAGTTGGTCTGGAAGGTGGGCGTGTTCTTTAATCGCCTGACAGAACCGGTGCTGGAACCCGTGCGGCGCCTGTTGCCCATGCCGGGGGGAATAGATTTCAGCCCCATGGTTGTGTTGCTGGGTATTCAATATGTTGTGCAACCCATTCTGGTTGAATTGTTCAGAATGCTGATAATGCGTTAGGCCACAGAGGGGCGATGTGAAGCAGTTCGCATCGCCTTGTTTTTTATCCTAAGGGCGTTCGGTCACGAACGCCCTTTTTTGTGAGTGCACGGTTTTCCATTACTATTAAACAGGGGTAGCTCACCTTCTTTTCTGTCTTACAAGCGCATAGCTGCAAAGGGAGGCTAAGGTCGCTCTTCTTAGGTAGGAACAAATACCAGCACTTTTGGAGCAGTTTGTATCATGCTGGCCTGAATGTTTTGTGGGTGGAGAACGTTTTCCTGATCAGGTCTTATGAGAAACGTTTTTTACTCTGCCATAGCGTTTCAACTATTTTTATAACCTTCTCGTTATTTATTTAATTTTCCGAATGGGTTTTATTTACGAAAACAGATTCGATATTTTGTCTGTCCTGATTTTATAGGCTTCACCAGAGGAGATGGAGGGTTTCAAAACCCCTTCTTTCCCGCCCGTATAAAAAATCGTAACCCATTGATATTTCTACTATTATAAAAATTAAAATAGGGGTTTTTAGAACCCTCCAGATGAGGATTTTCATGGTGTTATTGCAGGCCATAAAGGCGCAATCAACAGATATGCCAATTTTCAAAGTTCTGCATATTATGTTTTTTGGTCAAACATTTTTGTTCTTTTTGATCATGGTAACACCCAGGTTTTTTCAAGGGCACGATGCTTCCGGTAATTGAAGAGGCGGGAGTATTCAAGAATATTGTTTATAAAATCTGCTTTCTTTCAGATTTCATCATCGCAACTCCAGATGCGAACGTTGCTGGTCAGGCATTGTGCAGAAGGAGTGATATAATTGCGTATGTGCAGGCAGACAGAGGGGCAGCAAGGTAACATGCGCCGGTAAGACGCATGAAGCTGGGCTGGAGCATCAAGAAGACGCTCTGCTTCGTCCGGGCGGGTTCATTGCATTCAGTGTGCTGCATCCTTGTTTTATTACACCGGGCTTGAAATGGCAGAAGGATGACCACGGTCAGACAACCGGCCTCTGCGTTGCACGCTATTTCAGCAAACAAAGTTTTATAGAGAACTGGAAATTTGGGGATCGCCCCAAAGATGAGAATGTAATGCCGTTCTCTGTCCCTCGTTTTCCAAGGACTATCGGAGACTATCTCAATGCCGTTGCTTCTGCCGGCTTTCGCATCACACGAATAGAAGAGCCTCAACCAACTGAACACACCTGTAAAATAGCGCCACGATTCCGCAGATGGCGTGACCTCGCGGCGTTCCTGCTGATGGTCAGAGGGAACGCCCGAAGTGAGGGCTATGGGACGCCTTCAGGCGTGCATCCTGGCCTGAGAATATTATGCGCTTTCCATGAGAGATGCCGCCATTGGAAGAGCACCAAAAAAACAGACTGTGTCTGTGCGACGCGCTTATGGCCCAAAGTCTGAGGAAGTATTTCCTGCCAGATGCACAAACATCTGTGAAAATACACATCAAAGCTTCACGATTCTAGGGGGAGTCTAAAATGGTGCCCAAGGGCGGGATCGAACCACCGACACTGCGATTTTCAGTCGCATGCTCTACCAACTGAGCTACTTGGGCACCGCAGCCTCGCGGCGTGAGAGGGGGTTTATCTCAGCCTGCGTGCGGGATCAAGTCACCTTTCGTCATTTCTTTCGTCTTTCTCCATATTTTCTTCGTCAACCGGGGGGCCGGGGATGCGGTACTGCCCGGTAAACCAGCGCCCGAGGTCAATATCCGCGCAGCGCTGGGAGCAGAACGGCCGTGTGGCCTGCTGGGTAGGTTTGCCGCACACGGGGCAGGAAGCTGTTTTAGTCATGGTCAGTCGTCCAGAAAAAATCCGGCAGGGAAGGGTCAAGTGTTACGGCCAGAGCCTTGCCGCGCTGGGTAATGCAGTCCGCCAGTGCCTGCGGGTCTTTTTCCAGCGCGGTGATGATCCCCAGCCCACCTCGAATTTGGGTCGCGTCGGGATGATTGGCAAGAATAATGCGCAAGGCTGCTAGAGCCTGTCCATGCGGGCAGGAGAGGAGTTCCGGCAGGGAAGGGTGGATACGGGCCCGGACAATTTCCACCAGCCCCAGCGCCGTAATACCAAGGCAGCGTGGGCGCAATGGGTCTGCCTGTAGCATCGCTTTAATGGGTTCCAGCAGGGCCTGACGCTTGCGGGTGGAAAGGCCTGCAGGGTCAATCAGGATAGCCCCGGAGAGGTTGCGTAGCCTGATCTGTTGAAACAGGGCGGGCAGAGCATCCCGGTTGGCGGCAAACTGGGCCGTCTGTTTCGTCCAGCCTGTTGCCGTTGGGGGCGCGTCCATATCAATGGCGATCAGCGCAGGGGTGGGCGTGATGCTCGCCGTCATGCCGCCGGGCAGGGAGACGCTTGCCTCCGCCAGTGCATCGCAGGCGTGGGCTATGGCTTCAGGGAAAGGGCTGAGGGCCTGCTCACGACGGTCTCGCAAGGTTGGGGGGATCAGTGCCGCCGCAGCAGCGGAATCCACAGTGATGCGCGCCTGTGGCCAGCGGTCTGCCAGTCGCTCAAGTGGTGTCGGGCCACGGGTTAGCAGGCAGGGTTTGTCTGGCAGGGGTGTGGCAGGTGGTTCCTGTGCCTGCACACGCAGGCCTTTGCCGCCTTGCGCCGCACGGGTTACGCGCACGGTAAGCATCTGGCCTTCCGTAACGGGGTCCTTTCCGTTCTGTATGGGAAGAAAACCGCTTTCCCCTTTGCCCAGATCCACAAAAGCACCACCCATGGCGGGCATAAGGGCGCTGATGCGGGCCTGATACACGTCTCCTACCCCATCAGGGGCGGCAGGCCGCCACAGAGCGTAGTCGAGAAGAGTGTTGTGCTGGGTAACGGCAAGCCGAAGCTCGCCGGGGAAGAAGGCAACGCGGAGAACGGTGCTCACGGAAGCCAGTGGCCCGGCTGACCACGGAGCAGTTGCGCCGTTTCAAACAGGGGTAGGCCGATGACACCAGAGGCGCTACCGGAAATAAAGCGGATAAACCCGGCAGCATGCCCTTGCAAAGCATACCCCCCCGCTTTGCCCTGCCAGTCTCCGGCATCCAGCAAGGCCTCAATCTGATGGTCGGTGAGGCGGGAGAAAGTGACAGCCGTTTCCACCACGCGCTCTCCCGTGCGGCCATCAGGCCACGCAGCAGTAGGCACGCAGCGCAAGGCTGTGAGCACCGTATGGCGGCGGCCGGAAAGCAGGGTCAGGCATTTGCGTGCCGTTTCCCGGTCTTCCGCCTTGGGAAGAATACGGCGGCCAAGGGCCACAACCGTATCAGCCCCCAGCACAAGGGCAGGTTCTGTTATCTGATGGGCAACAGCCGCGGCCTTTTCTGCCGCCATACGGCGCACGTATGGGCGCGGCTGTTCGTCACGCTGCGGTGTTTCATCAATATTGGCGGGAAAAACGCGGTCTGGCGTCAGCCCCAGCTGGGCCAGAAGGTCCAGCCGACGGGGCGATGCCGAAGCCAGCACAAATGCAGGACGCACCGCTGTTTCCGCGCCAGCAGGCCCGGAGGCGGTCATCGTCTTACTTGAAGCGGAAAGTGATACGACCTTTGGAAAGGTCATACGGTGTCATTTCAACGTTCACGCGGTCACCAGCCAGAACGCGGATACGGTTTTTGCGCATCTTGCCGCTGGTGTGTGCCAGAATCATGTGTTCGTTGTCGAGTTTCACACGGAACATCGCGTTGGGCAGCAGTTCGGTCACTGTGCCGCTAAATTCAATCATGTCTTCTTTAGACATGGCGTCCTTCGTTCATTTTCAAGCCTCGTTACAGTTGGGATGAGCAGATATGGGTGAGGGACCGTATCCGGTCAAGCGTTAGGTGTTCCCTTTGCCAGAACATCCAGCCGGGCCGAGATGCTCAGCGCATGGGCTTCAAGCCCTTCCGCATGTGCCAGCGCCACCCCGGCAGGGCCAATACGCCGCAGCGCATCCGGCCCGCCAGAGAGGAACGTGGTACGTTTCATGAAATCAAAAACAGACAGGCCAGAGGCAAAGCGCGCGGTGCGTGATGTGGGCAGTACGTGGTTGGGGCCACCCACGTAATCGCCCACCGCTTCCGGGCAGAAACGGCCAAGGAAAACCGCGCCAGCGTGCCGTACACGGGCAAACAGGCTTTCCGGATCATCCACCATCAGTTCCAGATGTTCCGGGGCCAGACGGTTGGCCAATGTGACTGCTTCTTCCAGCGAGCGCACAATCAGAACAGCGCCATTACGCTTCCAGCTTGCGCCCGCAATGGCAGACCGGGTGAGGGTACGCAGTTCCGTTTCAACTGCCGCAATAACGGTATCAGCAAACGCGGCATCTGGGGTGATCAGCGTGGCCTGCGCAAGTTCATCATGTTCGGCCTGCGCCAGAAGATCGAGTGCAATCAGGCGCGGGTCTGTTGCCGAATCGGCAATCACCACCACGTCAGACGGCCCGGCAATGCTGTCGATTCCCACATGGCCGAACACCTGCCGCTTGGCTTCCGCCACATAGGCATTGCCGGGGCCAACAATACGGTCAACCGGGCGAATGGTCTTGGTGCCGAACGCCATGGCCCCTACGGCCTGTGCCCCGCCCACACGGTAAATTTCTGTCACGCCGGCGCGGTGTGCCGCGGCCAGAACCAGCGGGTTGATCACACCGTTGGGTGTGGGCACGCACATGGCCAGACGCTCCACCCCGGCTACACGGGCGGGAATGGCGTTCATCAGCACGGAGGAAGGATAGGCCGCCTTGCCACCCGGCACATACAGGCCCACGGCATCCAAGGGAATCCAGCGGAGCCCCAGTGTCATCCCCACATCATCCGTGTAGCGGATATCCTGTGGCATCTGGGCCTTATGGAAGGATTCAATGCGGTCTGCCGCAACATCCAGCGCAGCCAGAAGATCCGGGCTGACCTGCGTCCGGGCTTTTTCCACTTCCTCTGCTGTAAACGCCAGTTTTTCGGGCGTGAGGGGAAGATGGTCAAATTTTTCCGTCAGCGCGCAGAGGGCCGTATCTCCGTCACGCCGCACCTGGGCCAGAATGTCCGCAACGGGGGCATGCACTTCCTGCCCCTGTTCTTCCCGCGCATCCAGAAGGGAGGAGAAAGCGGCTTCAAAGCCGGGGTCACGGATATCAAGGCGTTTCATGAAGACTGTTCTGCCTCAGCTTTTTCGGTCTGTCGGGCGTTGGCCTCAAGGGCGGTGCGAAAACTGTTGATAATGGCTGAAATCTCTTCAGGCCGCGTTTTCAGCGCCGTTCTGTTCACAATCAGGCGGCTGGTTACGTGCGCAATGGTTTCCACTTCGCGCAGGCCATTGGCGCGCAGGGTGGAGCCGGTATCCACCAGATCCACAATCAGGCGGGAAAGGCCCAGCATGGGGGCTAGTTCCATCGCGCCATGCAGATGGACAATATTGGCGTTGATGCCGCGAGCCGCAAAATAACGGCGGGTGACGGCGGGATATTTGGTGGCAGCCCGAACCTCGGACCAGCGCGCCCATTCGGCGGGGTCATGCGGCAGGGTGTTGGGCTGGGCAATGGAAATCCGGCATGCGCCAATGCCCAGATCAAGCGGGGCATAGATTTCAGGGTAGTCAAATTCCATCAGCACGTCTGCGCCGCAGATGCCTACCTGCGCCCCGCCAGAGGCGACAAAGGTTGCCACATCAAAGGAGCGCACGCGCACAACATCCACGCAGGGGTCTTGCGTGGGAAAACGTAGCTTGCGGCTGTTATCGCCCAGACAATCATCACTGGGCGCCAGCCCTGCCTGTTTCAGCAGGGGGGTAACCGCTTTCAGGATACGGCCTTTGGGGAGAGCCAGCACCATGGGGGCCCGTTCTTCCGTGCCCAAAGGGCGTACGGGTTGAAGGTCAGGCTGAGGCACGGTCATGAAAACTCCGGTCGGGCAGCAGGGGCAAGAGTGCGTGACGGCGGCACTCCTAGCACAAGGCGGCCCGGTATCAAAGGCAGAGCACCTGCCCGAAGAGACTTAATGCGTCTCTCCGGGCAGAAAGCTCAGCGGCGCCACCATCCAGTGCGGCGGCGGGAAGCTGGTTGCTCATCATCAATGACAATCGGCTGCACCACGGAAGGATCAGCCGCGTCCTTGCTGTCTTCCGCCGGAGCTGCCTCGGTTTTTGTGGCGACAGAGGCCGCTTTGGCTGCCGTGCGGCGGCGGCGTGCTGCCGGCTTTTCGGCCTCTACAGCCGGAGCTTCAGCGTCAGCAGCGTCTGCAACGGAAGCCGTCTCCACCTTTTTCCGCGTGGTGCGGCGGCGGGTGCGGGGCTTGGCTTCTTCCTCGGCATCCGCTTCAGGTGCGGCTTCGGTTTTGGCTGTGGGGTCGGCCTTTTTGCGCGTCACACGGCGGCGGCGCGGTTTTGGGGCTTCTTCCTCGGCAGTTGCGTCAACGCTTTCAGCAGCAGGTTCCGGAGCCTCCGCCGCAGTTGCGGGGGCTTCCTCTTCTGCGGTCCGCGTTGCCGTGCGGCGGCGGCGTGTGGGCCGTCTGCGGGCAGGCTTTGCCTCTTCCGGCTCAACAGCAACGGTTTCCACCGTTTCTTCCACCTGCGGGGCAGCGGAGACTGAAGCAGGCGCTTCGGCTTCCACCACGGCTTCCGTTTCCACAATGACCGGGGCAGCCTTTACGGGCTCAACCGGAGCGGACGTCTTGGCAGGGGCCGGGGTGCGGGCAGGCTGTGGAGCCGGTTCCGGCTCGGCCATGCTGCTTTCGATCAGATCGAAAATATCGATGCTGCCGCCAAACGGGTTGGCAGGGGTCGGCCCCTGCCATGTGGGACGGGACGGCCGCGGAGCCGGACCTTCCTCAATCGCAACCCGGATCTGGGGCTGCTCTTCACGCTGCACGCGGGAGTGACGTGTGCGGCGACGGCCCGGAACCAGATTATCTGTTGCCTCGGAGTCGGCATCTGCCTGTGTGGGGGCAGGCTGTTCCGCTGCGGCAACCGGTGCAATCTGTTCAGGTGCCTGATCCTGGCTGTGCTGAGCTTCCTCCCGATTCCCGTTGCCACCACGGCGACGACGGCGACGGCGACGACGACGCGGCTCGTCCTCACCTGCGGCAGCCGTTTCCGGCACGGCGGCTGTCTCTGCAATAGCAGCGGCAGCGACAGGAGCCTCGGCCTGAGCTTCAATCACCGGCGCTTCATCTGCCACCACATTTTCAATGGGTGCTAGAACGGTTGGCGCACGGTTTACCCGCGGGGGCTGGCGGCGCTCAATCCGGATTTCCGGGATAGGCAGGGAGGAATCCGCCGCAAACAGGATTTCCATGTGGTGGCGTTTTTCGATTTCCGCCAACCAGTCGCGCTTGTTGTTCAGCACATACAGCGCAATCTCTCCGGCCACATGCACCGTAATGGCGGACGCACGGCGGCGTGCCCCTTCTTCTTCCACAGCGCGCAGCACATGCAGGGCCGAGCTTTCAATGCCACGCACCATGCCGGTGCCCTGACAGTGCGGGCAGGGCGTGAACGCAGCTTCCGCCACGGACGGGCGCAGCCGCTGGCGGGACATTTCCAGTAGCCCGAAATGGGAGATGGAGCCCATTTGGATGCGGGCGCGATCATGGCGCAGCGCGTCTTTCAGGCGGCGCTCGATCATGGTGTTGTGGCGGCGGGACTCCATATCAATGAAGTCGATCACAATCAGGCCAGCCAGATCACGCAGGCGGAGCTGGCGCGCGACTTCATCAGCCGCTTCCTGATTGGTGCGGAAGGCTGTTTCTTCAATGTTGCGCTGGCTTGTGGCCTTGCCGGAGTTCACGTCAATCGCAACAAGGGCTTCTGTCTGGTTGATGACCAGATACCCGCCAGACCGCAGGGAAACCACGGGCGAGAACATGGCGTCCAGATGCCCTTCCACATGATAGTGGGTAAAGAGCGGCTGGTTTTCCTTGTTCCACAGGCGCACCTTCTCGGCGTGCTGGGGCATGAGCAGGCGCATGAAGTCCCGCGCGGCTTTCCACCCGCTTTCTCCATCCACCAGAATTTCATTGATCTCACGCGTGTACACATCGCGGATGGCGCGTTTTACAAGGCTTGCTTCCTCGTAAATCAGCGCGGGAGCGACCGACTGAAGCGTGAGTTCACGAATATCATCCCACAGATGCAGCAGATATTCGCAGTCACGCGTAATTTCCGGACCGGGCCGCTGGGCGCCTGCCGTCCGCACAATCATGGCCATGCCACGGGGCAGGTTGAGGTCGGACACAATATCCCGCAGGCGGCGACGGTCTGCTACGGATGTAATCTTGCGGGACACCCCGCCGCCACGCAGCGCGTTGGGCATCAGCACACAATAGCGGCCAGCCAGCGAGATATAAGTGGTAAGGGCCGCACCCTTGTTGCCGCGTTCTTCCTTGACCACCTGAACCAGCAGCACCTGGCGGCGGCGGATGACTTCCTGAATACGGTAGTTGCGCATGAAGCGGGCAATCCGCTTCTGGATCAGCGCTTCTTCGCCAGTGTCGGTTTCACCGCCGACATAATCAGGGGTCTTGCTGCGGCCATTGGTGCGGGGAGCGTCTTCGTTCCCTTCGGCGGAGGCTTCGGTTTCCGCGTCTTCGGACTCGTCAGACTCCGTCAGATCCGTTTCGGCTTCGGTCTCATCGGTCCCGTTGTCGGCATCATCCAGCAGGGTTTCTTCTTCAGCCTGCAGGGCGAGCAGCTTTTCACGGTCGGCAACCGGAATCTGGTAGTAGTCCGGGTGGATTTCGCTAAAGGCCAGAAAACCATGGCGGTTGCCGCCATATTCAACAAAGGCGGCCTGAAGGCTGGGCTCTACGCGAACAACGCGGGCAAGGTAGATGTTTCCTTTGAGCTGCTTTTTTGCAGCCGCTTCAACATCATAATCTTCAAGTCTGTTTCCATCCATAACGACAACGCGCGTTTCTTCCGCGTGCGTCGCATCGATCAGCATACGCTTTGACATAAAAAGAAAAACTCCGGTGTGCCGGTGGCCGGCCTGTCCGGTGCGTCCGCTTGGGCGGGTGGGCACGGAACGGGGGCTCTTCCGGCAGGCGAGAATAGGTATTTACGACATAATGAGGGGCAGCGGCCAACCCGGACAGTGAGGTGACGGCAGAGGCACGAAAACAGGAGTCTGTTTCCCCTCTGGTCATGCGCTCAACGTATAGGCTCCGGGCGATGGTCATGTATCCTTCAACCAAAATTTCCTGCTCCCATCCGCGCGGGGCGGCGCTGTAACGCCAGCCGCGCCCTTTGACGTGAAAAGGAGCGGAAACAGGATGCATGACGGGCAATCTGCCTTGGGCCATGCCTACTCACCATGACGCAAAGTGCAACAAACCGCAAGCCATTCAGAATAACTGTTTTTTAGACCTTTCTACGGTGTCATGGTTTGGACATTATCTTTCTTCAGTATCGTCGCAATTTTCAGGGTGCGAGAAATCATGCCGCCAGAGCACCAGCCATTACAGCCTTTCTTCATGCCCACGTTCCATACGGTGGAGGGAGCGCCAGCCCCTGTGTGGGCCAGCCATAGGGCTACGGCATCCGGGCTGAAAGGCCAGGCAGGGGAGGCCGCAGGCCCCTTTGCTGCAGAGGGCGGTTTGTGTCAGGTTGCCACTGGTGTCTCTCCGGGCAGTTCTGCTGAAGGGGATGCCGCGGGGCTGGAGCCAAAGGAGCAAAGCAGCGTGTTCCCATATCATGCCAAGGCCGGTTTTTCGGCAGGTTCCCTTCTGTTGCCCACGCGGCGCGGGCTCATCAGGGGCGGGGCAGGTCTGGTGATGTTGGGGGCAACTGGTTCTGTAGCGCAGGCCGCCGCGCATGGTGGTAGCGGCGCTGCAAAGCATACGCTGTCAGCCCCTGCCATTGTGGGCAAGGCCAAGCCAGCCCTGCCTCTTGTCATGCTGGACCCCGGCCACGGCGGGAAGGACCCCGGAGCCATTGGCTTTTCTGGCACGTATGAAAAACACGTGGCGGAAGCAGCGGCGGCGGAACTGCAACGCCAACTGGTGGGCACGGGCCGCTACCGCGTGGCGATGACGCGCACGTCTGACCGCTTCATTCCGTTGGATGGCCGCGTGGAACTGGCGCAACAGCACGGGGCGTCCCTGTTTATCTCCATGCATGCGGATGCGCTGCATAATGCCTCCGTGCGGGGGGCAAGCGTTTACACACATTCCCATGGCGCATCTGATAGTCAGACTGCGGCCCTTGCCCAGACAGAAAACAGTGCAGACCGGTTTGGCGGCCCGCTGGTGCAGGGGGCATCGCCAGAAGTGCAGCAGATTCTGGCCAGTCTGGTGACGGAAGAGGCGCGCCGGGGTTCGGCCCATATGGCCAGTGCCGTGGTGTCTTCCTTCCAGACCCGCATCGCGCTGTTGCCGCACCCACATCGGCACGCCGCATTTGCCGTGCTGAAATCGGCGCAGATCCCATCTGTTCTGGTGGAAATGGGCTTCATGTCCAACCGTCTGGATGAAGCCGCGCTGCGGCAGGCCGGGCACCGGGCCATGGTGGCGGGGGCCATGTGTAACGCGGTCAACCGGTATTTTGCCTCCGCCGGGGTTGGGTTGGGGTAAAAGACAACGGGAAAATTGTTACCAAACGGAAAGGAACCCTCTTGGCGGGTGGCTCGGTTTGTTTATAAAATGAAATATTATAACATGACTGAGTGATGCAAAGAGATGAAACAGAGCTATCGTGCCGGCGTAAAACTGGCCTCCCTTCTGGCCAGCGTTTCCGTGCTGGGGGCCGGTATGCTGGTTGCGCAGCCAGCCGCATGGGCTGAAGACGCCAAACCCGCCGCTGAAACTGCCAAGGCCAAGGATGGCGCGGCAGACTTTTTTACCAAACCGCAGAGCGTGACCTCCACCGGCTCCGTTACGGTGCATGGGGCGCATATTGACTATCAGGCTGTCTCCGGCACGCTGATAGTGCATCCCAAAGGCTGGGATGACGCCGTTCTGCCTGATGAGGACAAGGATAAAAAAACACCAGCAGCGGCTTCCATTTTTTATGTGGCCTATTTCAAGAAAGGTGTTCGCCCGGAAAATCGCCCCATTACATTCATTTATAATGGTGGGCCCGGCTCCTCCACCGTATGGCTACATATGGGTGCGTTTGGCCCCAAAAAGGTTGTTACGGCGGATGATGCACACACACCTGCCGCGCCCTATGCCATTGTGAACAACAATGACAGTCTGCTGGATGTATCTGACCTTGTGTTTATTGATGCGCCCGGCACCGGCTATGGCCGTCTGACCGGCACGGACAAGGAAAAAACGTTCTTTGGCACGGATGCAGATGCCCGTGCCTTTACGGACTTCATTGCCCAGTTTCTTTCCCGCTATGGGCGCTACAATTCCCCCAAATATCTGTTTGGGGAAAGCTACGGCACCACCCGTTCCGCCATTGTTGCCAACCAGTTGGCGGATGATAAAGGCATTGATCTGAACGGCGTTATCCTGCTCTCACAAATTCTGAACTACGATAACGATATTGATGCCGCGCAGATGAATCCCTCGGTGGATCAGCCTTATGTGCTGGCCCTGCCCAGCTATGCCGCCACGGCGTGGTATCACAAGCGTATTCCCAATCAGCCGAACGATCTGAAGGGCTTCTTGCAGGAAGTGGAGCATTTTGCGCTAACGGACTATACGGCCGCCCTGCAGGATGGAAACAGCATCACGCCAGAAAAACGGGATGCCATTGCCCAGAAACTGCATGACTATACCGGCCTGCCTGTGGACTACATCAAAAAGGCAGATCTGCGCGTAAACGGCGGAGAATTTGAAAAAACCCTTCTTGGGGATAAAGGGGTTGATACAGGGCGTCTGGATAGCCGCTTCTCTGGCCCCACCATGGACCAGCTTTCCCAATATCCGTTTTATGATCCGCAATCTTCGGCCATGTCTTCCGCCTATATTGCTGCGTTTAATGATTACGCGCGCAACACGCTGCATTACGGCAATAGCTCCGTGGTGGGTGATGGGTATCAGGAATACAAATTCTTCTCAGACGCCATTACAAAGTGGGATTTCTCACACGCGCAGCCGAATACGGATTTCCCCATTCATGGGGCTGTAAATGTGCTGCCTGATCTGGCCTCGGCCATGAAGCATAACACCAGCCTGAAAGTGATGCTCAACCAGGGCTATTATGATCTGGGAACCCCGTATTTCGAGGGGATTTATGAAATGCGGCATCTGCCGATTTCTCATGATTTGAGCAAGAATATTCAGATTGTGCAGTATGAATCCGGGCACATGGTCTATGCGCATCAGGACTCTCTGGCCCAGTTGCATGATAACGTGGCTAAGTTCATTACCGGCACCTACTCACCGCTTGCTGGTAAATAAAATAGTCCGTTCAGCCTATTTTGAAAAAGCCCGTCAGATCAGTCTGGCGGGTTTTTTATATGTGAAAGCAGTGGCTTGTCTTAACCAGTCGTCTCGCTGCGGCGTTTCCTATGATCTTTGCGGCTTTCAAGGTACGGTGTCAGCTTACGGCTGTGGCGTTCTACCCTGCGTGCCTGACATCTGATGTGGTAAAGGAGAGAGCGCATGTCTCCAGAGATTGGGGCGTAGACGTCTCTTTCCGTTAAGGTAGCCTGCTTTGCGTGTGCTTCAGGATGGCCATGAGGACGCTGACGGCAAGCCCTGCCAATGCTCCCAAACCAAACCAGTATAGAAGACCTTTCTCAAAGTCCCGATACAGACACAGAAAAAGTGCGAGAACAGGCCAGCAGAACCGGAGAAGTTGATACGCTTTTCTCCGGCTCTGGGCGAGCGGAAAAAGCTTGCAGGTGCGGGGCTGGAGGCGTTCATGCGCCCAGAATGCGCAGGCCCACGCAACAAACACATATAGGCTGATCATGACGCGTGCCTGTGCAGTTTTCTGGCTATGATCAATGCTACCAGCCCCATGAGTATGATCAGCGCGTCCAGCGTGTAATAGCGTGTTGCATCATGCCGCCAGCCATGACTGTGGGTAAGAACGTCAACCACCGGCAGGCCGAGCGCCACAAAGGCCAGCCCTGTAAGCTGCGTGCGCCAGCAGGAGGAGGCCGTGTTTTTGAACGCGCAGACAAGCCCATGAAGGGCAGAAAGCATCCAGAGTGCGAAGAATACCTGAATTTCCGCGTGCATGCGGTCTGGCATGTGGGCGGGCAAAAGGCGGTTGGCCCATAACAACCCTGCAATGGCTAACGGAAGACCAACCAGAACCCCTATGGTCAGGCCTTCCGCTGTTTGGAACAGGATCATCTGTCCGGATGTTTTGCGGCGCTTCATCAGGAACAGCACCAGCCCACTGCCCATAAGCACGGTGCAGGCCATACCGGAGAGAAAATAAAGCCAGGACAGGAGAGGCGAGGAGAAACGGGCGTAATGCAGGCCGTGCAGGAGTTCTACCGTGCGGACAGCTGCCCCTTTCTGAATAAGGGAACTGATGAAATGTCCATCTGTACGGCTGAATGTTACCAGATCACGTGTCAGGAACAGACTGGCGTCATCATTGCGAAAAATACGGATCTGGTCTTTGGAAAATATGATCAGTTCGCACCGTTCGGCATGCATGATCTCTTGCGCACGGCTGATCAACGGCCCCAGTGGGGGCGGCATGGGGCCTGTGCGCGATGTGGGAGCCGGGGTGTTTCCTTTTGCCGGGGGTGTGGCTGGCGCAGGAACCGGAACAGCCGCCTGTTGCGCAGGCAGGAAGGGGTGCGGCGGAAGGATATCGCGCGCACGTATAACTGTGCCTGTGTAGGTGATCATGATCAGAAAAGGTAGAAATAGAACGCCGGTCACAAGGTGAGCATCCAGCCACGCACGGGGGCGTGCGCCAAAGGGACGAAACAGGATTAGATCCGGCCACATGGCCTTGATCTGAATGGCGATGCCAGAACCTACCGTAAGCAGAAGGCAGACGCCCAGCAGGGTGACAATGGTGCAGCCCAGTACCGGGCCATTGCGCAAGGCGTAGTGAAAATCAAAGAAAAACTGGCCGCCTGCTGTCTGGCGTGCCGGAAAACGGTGACCATCCACAGGGTCCAGCACCGGGCCAATAAATTCATGCCCATCATAATGTAGCACCCGGATAACCGGGTCCCGGCGGGAGGGGAGCGTTATAAAGGCAAACAGGTCTTTCTCCTGCTCCGTCACCATGGTTTCTGCTGCACGTTGCAGCGCCACGGCAGTGGGCGCAGGCGGTTTGTCCAGAGAGACTTCCGGCTGCATCCACTGGGTTATTTCTTTGTCAAACACGCTGAGCGTGCCGGTGGCAAACACGCATGTCAGCACCAGCCCGGCCAGAAACCCGACCCAGCTGTGCAGCCATCCCATATGAACCCGAAATGTGTCACGCATGAAGAACGGTGTCTTTCATGGCATGATGAGGTTACACGCAGCGATCAGGCCGCACAGCGCCAACAAAATCCACAGCCCCCACCCATGGGTGCGTGCGCCATACCCCAGCAGCAGCAAAAGCGGCAACGCTGCCGTGGCAACCGCTTCTGCCACTGTAATGGCCACCCTGTTTTCCACACCGTCGCGCAGCACCGTATGCATGACAATAAAATGAGCGCTCAGATAGGCGAGCACGGCAGCAGTGGCCAACTGCGCCATGCGTTTGTAAACGGCATGGCGTTTTTCAATCCGCCTCCGCGCAGCAGGCGCTGCGGGGCGGGAAACGGGCTTTCTGACGGCGTCTGGCATGGGGGTGTGGTACAGCGTTTGAAAGGAGGAGGACAGGGTTTGTGGAGTGTATGACAATAAATCAATTTTGCGAATAGCTATCAATTGCGTATGAGGGGGTCAATCAAGATGCTCTTTGTGAAGGTTTGAATGATCATGACGCGATGCCTGTTCTCCCTTGGCCGGTATAGGCGTCACCTCCTGTTGGCGACTGCTATCATTGTAACAGGTGCGGGAACTGCCCGCGCGGGCGCGGCGGAAACGCCAGCGTCCAAGGGCAAAGCAATCCCTGCTGTAGCGCAGACACCTTCCCATGCGGGCAATTCGCAGCCCGCAGGATCGGACATAGCTCCTCCGCCCGCGCCCGCAGGTGCCCCGCAGGGAGAGAGCGGTGTATCATCCTCCGCCAGTGCGGACGAGCAGATTGTGGTCAAGGCCAAGCGCCGGAACCAGATGGAAGTTATCAGCGGCGGTCAGTTGGGGGCTCTGGGCACCAAGAAGGGGCTGGATGTGCCCTTCAATATCCGCAGTTATACGTCCAGCCTTATTCTCAACCAGCAATCGCAGACACTGGGGCAGGTGCTGGAGAATGATCCGTCCGTGCGCACCACTTACGGCTACGGCAATTTCTCTGAAATGTTCATTATACGCGGCTTTCCTGTGTATGGTGATGATATTGCAATCAATGGTCTGTATGGCATCACGCCGCGTCAGCTTGTTTCTCCGCAACTGTATGATCAGGTGCAGGTGCTCAACGGAGCCAGTGCGTTTCTGAACGGGGCAGCCCCCGGCGGCACTGGCATTGGTGGCAACATTAACCTCATGTTCAAACATGCGGAAAATACGCCCATTACTCGCATAACGGGAGATTATACCAGCAAGGCCACGGGGGGCGGCAGTTTGGATGTGGGGCGGCGTTTTGGGCAGGATAAAGCCTATGGGCTGCGCCTGAACGTGGCCGGGCTTTCCGGCCAGACATCCATTGATCATGAACGCAGACACAGCGCCGCAGTGGGCGCAGATTTTGACTGGCATGATGATCGCACCCGTATTTCCGTGGATATGAATTACCAGAATCAGGGCGTGGACTGGGGGCGGCCCGGTGTGTTTCTGGGCAGTGGCGTAACCCATGTGCCCCGCGCGCCGTCTCCCGCCCATAATTATGGGCAGGCCTGGACATATAACGAACTCAATTACATTTTCGGCATGCTGAACGTAGAGCATGATTTTTCAAAACATCTTACAGCCTATGCTGCTTTTGGCGGCATGGGAGGGAACGAAAAGGGGGACTATTCTTCCCTCACTCTTTCTGATGGTCGGACCGGCGCAGGCACCAGCGGCAGCATGTATGTGCCCGTTGTGCAGACCAATGAGAGTACGCGCGCCGGGGTGCGGGCCCATTTCACTACAGGGCCGGTCAAGCATGAAATGAATGCCGGTGGGTCTGGCTTGTGGGAGGAGTTTGACACTGCTTATGCCATGGCGTGGGGCTCCTCCGTGGCGACCAATCTGTATCATCCCAATTATGCGGCGCCACTGGTGCAGAATCTGGTGGGTGGGGACATCAATAATCCCAAACGCAACAGCCAGACACGCCTCTACAGCCTGTATTTTTCAGACACCATGTCCTTTTGGCATGATCGCATCGCGCTTACGGCGGGCTTCCGGTATCAGAACATGTTGATCAACGGCTACGCCTATAATGGCGGTGGGCTGACCGCCCATTATGATCGTGGTGCCATTACGCCTGTTGTCGGCCTGGTGATTCATCCAACACGCCGCACCTCCCTTTATTTCAACCGCATAGAAGGGTTGGCGCAGGGGCCACGAGCCACCGGCGCGAATGTTGTCAATCTGGGGCAGATTTTCCCGCCTTACAAAAGCGTGCAGTATGAAGTGGGGGCTAAATACGATATTGGACGTTTCACGACCACACTGGCTTTTTATCAAACCTCCCAGCCCAATTCCTACACGGAACCGTATGGGAATGAGGGGGCGTTGATTTTCCGTGCAGACGGCCTGCAACGCAACCGTGGGGTGGAGTTGAATATTAACGGGCAGATACTGCCCGGCCTGCGGTTTAACGGTGGTGCAACGCTGATTGATGCACAGTTGCGGCGTACGGCAGGGGGAGAAAATAATGGCCATAGCGCCATTGGTGTGCCGAATTATACCATTAACGGTAATCTGGAATATGATCTGCCTTTCCTGAAAGGGGGCACTGTGGTCGGGCGGGTGGTCAATACCGGCAAACAGTGGGTCAATACCGCCAATACGCTGCATCTGCCTGTCTGGACACGGTTTGATCTGGGCGTGCGTTATACGTTTGCGGTGCAACATAAACCGCTTACCTTGCGTTTTGGCGTGGATAACATTGCAAACACCCGTTACTGGTCATCCGCGTTCAATGGCTATCTATTGCAGGGCCTGCCAAGAACATTCAAATTCTCCTTCACGGCAGATTTGTAAAAAACGGGAAGACAGTATCAGGCGCATACGTTACGGGCGGCTGTTCAGCCTTTCTTTTTGACAGTCGCCCCCCGGCCCCTGCCGTGTTGCTCCAGGGAGGTGTCTCCCCACCGTGCGAGCAATTTCAACAATAAGCTTGAGCCCGCGCGTGGTCAGTCTTAGGACAGAACCAGATTGGGAGATGTCTGTTACAGACACTTCTGTTTTTGAAACCACCCTTCGGGGTGGTTTTTCTGTTTCTGGATAGACATCATGCAAGATAATCGATGCGCAACGGCGGAGGAAGTCGCTGTTCTGCGTGAACGTGTGGCGCGGGTGGAAGGCGGCCATGATCATCTGCGCGATGGTCTGGACATCCTTTCACGCCAGTTTTCTGAATTGCGGCGGGATCTGACACAGGCTGTAGATGATAATGCGGCCTGCACGCGGCAGGAGATTATGAGCCGTGTTGATGCCATGAGCCGCAATACACACCGGCGCGATGCGGAAGTTTCTGATCGGCTTGCCCGCATAGAAGGCGGAATCCGTCTGGCAAACTGGATTACTGTAACGGTGATTGCAGGCGCAACCACATTGCTGAGTTGGGCGCAGATGGGGGATGCCCTGTGGCGTTTCTGGACGCATTTTCTGGCAGGTGGTGCATGAGGACGCCTGTGAATATTGCCGCCCGTACGGCATGGGGGGAAGCCAGAGGCGAGGGCGCGCAGGGTATGCAGGCCGTACTGAACGTGGTGCATAATCGCGTGGCCAAGCCGGGATGGTGGGGGCGGGATGTAATCTCTGTCTGCCGTGCGCCATCCCAGTTTTCCTGCTGGAGAACACAGGACCCAAACCGGACAAAACTTCTGACCGTAACTGCAGAAAATCCACAGTTTCATGAAGCCCTGTTACTGGCGTTTCAGATGGAGCTGGGGCAACTGCCGGACCTGACAGATGGCGCGGATCATTACTTTGATTGCCGTACACCACCGCCCTTCTGGGCGCGTGGCAGGTTTTACAGAAAAACAATTGGTCATCACGCGTTTTATCGGGTGGGCCTTAAGGGGGATGGATCATGAAGCAGGCTCTTGTCACCGGAGGGAAGATCAGCGGTATTGTTGCGCTTGTTCCCCTTCTGGTTTCTGAAGTTCCCGGACCGTGGGATACAGTTTTATGCACAATCGTGATTATCTGCGGGGCCATTGCCACGGCGGTACCCGCGCCGCAGACCGGGTCTGGCTGGATGATGGCCTATAAACTGGTTTCTGTTATCGGCCTGAATTTTGGGTGGGCCGCCAACCATCTTGCGGCGGGGCAGCATACGGTGCCGCAGCCGCAGGCACCTGATACGTCAGGCAAAGCCAGACAGTAGTTTTCCTTTTTCAGATGCACAATAACAGGCCGCCTCAGGGCGGCTTTTTTTATGGAGCAAGATGTATGAAGCAGATTTCACGCCGCGGGGTGATACGGTCAGGTGGTCTGGCCTGCCTGGGGAGTGTGCTGACAGCCTGCACGGTGACCACCAAAGGGGCTGTAACATCCTTGACTTTGGATGTGGGCAAAGTGGAGGCCTATGCGCAGGCTGGATATAATTTTGCACAGATGGTTCTGGCTGTGCCCAATGTGGCGCAGGCGCTGGGCGCACCCGCCGTTGCAGTTGTAGAAGTGTGTGCGAAAAATGTTCTGGCTGCTCTGGATGTTCTAAAAAAAGAGGCGCATGGAAGCCTGACTGTTTCTTACAATTCGGCCTCTGTCAAACAGGCATTTCAGTCCATTCTGGCTGATTTTCAAACCGTCATTACGGCTGCTACAACGCTGTTGCACGCACAGGTGAAGGGACACCCCTCCCCCACGGTTCAGAGCAGACTTGCCCTTGGCGTGACTGCGGCGGAAACCATTGTGTCTCTCATGCAGGCCATGGTGAGCATGAGCAGTCGGGCAGAGGAAAGAGTGCCGCGTATGAGTGAGAGCGCAGCCCTTGCTGTGCTCGGAGTGCGCCTGTGATGGGGCTGCATGCTTTGCTATGTACTTTGGCAGGTATTGGGTGGCCAGACCATGCTGGTTGTTCTGTTTGTCTTGTGTCGGCGTCAGCAGCAATGGCCGGATGCCTGATGTGATTGCAGGGGCGGGAACAACAGGTGCAGGCAAACGTTGTGTCATGATAGCAACAAGGAATGAGACAATGGAAAAACTCTCTGAAGATTTTCAGAAACGGCAGAAACCAGCCGCGCGGGTTATTGTGTCCGTGAGCGTGGCGCTGGCCGTGTTCTTCATGATGGTGGCCAAGGCACTACGGAATAAATAAGGCCCTTGAAAGTGTGACCATGCTTTCCTTGTCCGGAGAGTATTTTTGCTTTTTAAACTACGTTTTTATCAGAGAAACGTAGCCGGACAGGCAGGTGTGCTGCCTGTCTGATTCTGCGCCGCAAAGAGATGTCAGCCTGACACTTGATGCGGCGTTATTTTTTTTCAGGATACCTATGCAAAGAAAATTGGGATGTCGGCCTGCGGAGCGTCGGGCTGGGCAACCGCGGCTGTCCGGTTTGCGGATGATGGCGCGAAAGGCTCCCGCGCGTCTGGTGCGTGACCATGTTGATCCGGCCCCTCTCTTGTTGGGGAACGACCGGGTGGGGGACTGCACATCGGTCGGGCTGGCCAACCATATTCGGGCCACGGCAGCGCTTGCCGGATTTCAGGTGGCCGTAACAGAGCAGGATGCCCTTCGTTTCTATAGTCTTTCTACAGGCTATGACCCCTCCCGCCCCGTAACGGATCAAGGGGGAGTGGAGGTGGATGTTCTGGCCTGTGCCGGGCGTACCGGATACGGACTGGCCACGCAGACGTTCTACCCTTTGTGGGGCACGGCGGAGGAGGGGGACTTTAACACCCTACGCTTGATTGTTGCGGGCCTTGGTGCGGCCTACGTGGGGGTGCAACTGGCGCTGGCTGATCAGGCCTCGGGCGTGTGGGACACTCTTACGCCGGGAGACCAGCGGCCCGGTTCCTGGGGTGGGCATTGTGTGCTGGTCTGGGATTATGCCGGAACGGCGGATGATGATCTGGTCACGCTGCTTACGTGGGGGACGCGCCAGAAATGCACATGGCGCTGGCTGCGCTCCCGCCTGATGGAAGTGCATGGCGTGTTATGGCCGCAACTCATGCTGCCGGGCGGCCTTTACCCAACAGGGGATGATCTGGAAAAGCTGAGGGCTGAGAATGCTGCTTTTCTGGGAGCGGTTTTAAGCTGCTGACATAATCCCCCAAAACTGTACCCGCTATCCACAGGCTTACCCACGCAACCATCCGCAGAATCTGGGGATAAGTGGAAAAGCTGCCTGCTCTGTTCGGGCAGGCTGGCGTGCCCAGCGCTAGGGAGTGCGTTGGCGCGGTGGTTTCTGCAAACCTGAAATCTGTCGTGCAAACGGGATCGGAAGGGAGGTATGGTCCCTGCACCTGAAAGCGTATTGGTCCCTGTGTTCAGAGCGCCTCCGACGAGACGTGCTCTGCGGAGGGGAGCGTAGGTTGGTGGGGGAAGCAGAGAGTGACAATCAACCCTTTCGGCTGCCAGTCTTTTGTAACCTCTCCTTTTGCAGAAGAAATAAGGCGCCCAAGCAAGCCACTGCCAAAGCCGACTGCATGCGGAGGGGCAGAAACAGGTGGGCCGCCCGTTTCCTTCCATTTGAAACGTAGGTGATGGTCTTCCTGCGCCCATTCGAGGGAGACAAGGCCATGGCAACTGCTCAAAGCGCCATACTTCATGGAGTTTGTTGCCAGTTCATGAAAAATGAGGGAAAACCGGGTGACTTCATTTTTGGCAACGCTGATGGGGGCTCCATGCAGTGCACAGCGTGTTCCGTAAGGTTGCAGCACGGCTTGCAGAATGCCGTGTAAATCCATGGCCTCGGCCTGAAGCGGATCATCCCCTTTTGCATGGCGCGCCAGAGAGGAGACACGGGCAAGGGCACAGAGTTTTCTTTTTAAAATATGGGTTGCGCTTTCCGTGGCGTCAGGGTGTGAGGCTTCTTCTTCAGAAAGGGTGACAAGCCCGTTTACAACGGCAAAAAGATTGCCAATGCGGTGATGCATTTCCTGTGTCAGCATGCGTTCCCGCTCAAGCGCATGCTCCAGTTTCAGCCGTAGTGTGGTGGTTTGCGTGATGTCACGGGAGACACATAAAATAGTGGCCGTGTTTCCAGAAGCAGCAATCTGGGGGATGAGAATATTATCCCAATACATAAATCCATCTTCCACACGGCTTTTGCCCTGAAAGCGGGCTTTTTCACCGCGTGCGGCTTTCTTGAGCGCCCTTTCTCCTTCCTCATGGACTTCGGGTGGCAGAAGGGACAGCCACGGCATGCCAAAGCCCGTATGTTGCGGAACGTTCAGTGCCTGACATCCTGCGCGATTCATCATCAGAAGAGTGCCATCGAGCGCTAACACCTTGATGCAGTCTGGTGTGGCATCAAGCATGGCGTTTTGCATATCAGGAAGCGCAATGGGAGAGGCCGTATTCAAGGCAGGAAAAAGAGTCTTGGCATATGTCTCGGCTGCTTTTTCCATATTTTCCATGTTCAGCTCTGTGTGGATAGGCGGGAGAGGACGCGATGACCTTTGAATATTAGGGTTTCATGAAAAAATGGCAATATTTTGCAGGTAAAGAAAGAGTAAAGAAAATATTAAAATTAGTTTCCGTTATATTCACTATGGATAAACACTGATTAAATTTCTCATGACATAGTCAAGAATATCGGGAAATGACGCGGAATGTCAGCAGAGCCGTTATTTTTGTTTGTTTTTATTATGAATATTCCATCTGCACTGTCAGCATAGCCGGAAGGGTGTTCAGAGTAGGCAACTTACGTCTCTCTGTGCCGGAGTCTGTGTGAAAAATCAGCCGTAAAAAGAGGGGCTGGATTTTGTGGGCGGAAAAACAGGAGTTGAGAGCTTGGAGTCCGGAAAGCATCAGGGAAAGCTGGCGCTTCTAAGCGGTAACAAAATAGCCTCTGGTTGACCTGACAGAGTCTTACGCAGTGTCTTGGGTTGGAGAGTGCTATGCTGTCATTGACTTACGCGGGACAGGTTAACCCTGACAAAGTCAACCACGCAGAGGCGCGAAGGGTATCTTACGCACATTTTACGAAATCAAAATTGTAAAATAAGAGGGGGTGGGTGTAATTTGGTAAGTGAGCCAGTCACTCGACCAAATTACACCAAACCCTGTAAACATTCGCAGTAAACTGCGATATGTTGGTGCCCAGAAGAAGACTCGAACTTCCACGACCTTGCGGCCACAGATACCTGAAACCTGCGCGTCTACCAATTCCGCCATCTGGGCTCAGAGGCAACCCGGAGTGTTCCGGGGTGGTGAAGGGGGATTTACTCTGCCTTTAAGGGGCCGTCAACAGAGAAAATGAAAAATATCTGACAGATTTGTGTGGTGCAGCGCTCTGGCCCTGTGGAGTGGAATGGAACACAGTCTGAAACGCCCGCCTGCCAAAGGCTTTTGGCCGTATTTCAAAGGGGTGGGCAGGAGCCAGAGGGCGGACCGAAACGTGACGGCGCGCACTAAAAGATTAAGGCGTGCTGAACGCCCCCAGTCCTGATGAGGGAAGTAGAAGGTTTTTTGGGAATGAGCACAGGTAAGATTGCAACAGTTCTGGGTGGCAATGGCTTTGTTGGGCAGTATGTGGTCCAGAATCTGGCCGAGGCCGGCTATACCGTAAGGGTGGCCAGCAGGCGGCCCGACCGTGCGACTCTTCTGCGCCCCCTGGGGCGGGTGGGGCAGATTGCGCCTTTCTATGCCTCCGTGCTGGATGATGCTTCCGTGGCCTGCGTGGTGGAAGGCGCGTCCATCGTCGTCAATCTGGTAGGTGTGCTGGGCTCCACATCCCGGCAGGGGCTGGAGGCCGTGAATGTGCTGGGCGCTGAGCGTGTGGCGCGTCTTGCCGCCGCTGCCGGTGTGGACAGTTTTGTTCAGATGTCCGCCCTGGGGGCATCTCCCTCAGCCGCTTCCGCTTACGGGCGTAGCCGCGCTGCCGGGGAGGATGCTGTCAGACGCCATCTTCCGCACGCCTCGATCGTGCGGCCCTCCATTATCTTTGGCCCGGAAGATCATTTCTTCAATCTGTTCGGCACGATGGCCCGCTATCTGCCGATCTTGCCGGTCTATGGCGCCAATACCCGTGTGCAGCCGGTTTTTGTGGGAGACGTGGCGCAGGCACTGGCCCGCATTGCGCTTGATACCACGCTTGCGGGAAAGATCTGGTCTCTGGGCGGGCCGGAAGTTCTCACCATGCGGCAGATTTATCAGTGGGTGCTCAAGGAAACGCAGCGTGACCGCCTGCTGTTTACTGTGCCTTCTGCGCTGGCATCCTTGCAGGCCAGTATTTTTGAGCGGCTGCCGGGCAAGCTGATCACGCGTGATCAGTTGCGGATGTTGTCCGAGGATAATGTGGTGCCCCCCGGCCAGCCGGGATTTGAGGAACTCGGTATCGCGCCGCGCAGTATTGAGAACACCGTGCCCTTCTATCTGGACCGATATCGGGCTGGCGGTGGTCGATCTGGTGTTATGGTTCCAGAATAAGAGGTTAGGGGCATATAGGTCCGGTTTGATACTTAAATCATATAGGATTTTTGGTTTATTTTGATCTGAATCGGTAAAAAAGAAAGAAAGGACAGCAATACTGTCTTTTCATTGCATGGGGTAAGGCGCTACCTGAGGTTCGCTTGTCTGGGGGCGAGGTCTGTCTTGACGCGCCCTTTCTCCGGGAATTGCCGCATGACCACACCGATGCTGAAATTTGTCTCTGTTGCGCAGCAGCAGCCTGAAAAACGGACCGCCCAGAACCGGCGGGCCGATTTCGATGAGATTTATGAAGATTTCAAACCGGTTAAGGCAGCGGAACAGGCCAGCCGATGCTCCCAGTGCGGCGTGCCGTTCTGTTCCGTGCATTGCCCGCTAGGCAACAATATCCCCGATTGGCTGATGCTGACCGCAAACGGTCGGCTGGAGGAGGCGTATGAGGTCTCTTCCGCCACCAACACGTTTCCTGAAATCTGTGGCCGCATCTGTCCGCAGGATCGCCTGTGCGAAGGCAACTGCGTGATTGAGCCCGGTTTTGAAAGCGTGACCATTGGTGCTGTGGAGCGGTACATTACCGATACCGCGTTTGAGAACGGATGGGTCAAGCCCACCCGCCCGCTGCGCGAACGGCCGGAATCCGTTGGTATTGTGGGTGCTGGCCCGGCAGGGCTTGCTGCAGCGGAACGCCTGCGCGCCGTTGGGTATCAGGTGCATGTGTATGATCGATATGACCGCGTAGGCGGCCTGCTGGTCTATGGTATTCCCGGTTTCAAGCTGGAGAAGGACATTGTCTCCCGCCGCCACAGGCTGCTGGAAGACAGTGGCGTCACCTTCCATCTGGGGCAGGGTGTTGGAGATGCGGAGGGCGAGATCCCGTTTGCGGAGCTGCGCAAGAAGCATGAAGCCCTGCTGATTGCCACTGGCGTGTACAAGGCCCGTGAAATTGGTGGCCCCGGTGCTGGCCTGCCCGGCATTGAACGCGCGCTGGATTATCTGACCGCCTCCAACCGTCGTTCTCTGGGTGATACGTTGCCTGAGGACGCCAAAGGGCTGGATGCCGCAGGTAAGAACGTGGTGGTGCTGGGTGGTGGGGATACCGCCATGGACTGCGTGCGCACCGCCATCCGGCAAGGGGCAAAATCCGTGAAATGCCTCTACCGGCGTGACAAGGCCAATATGCCGGGCTCCGCACGGGAAGTGAAAAATGCGGAAGAGGAAGGTGTGGAGTTTGTCTGGCTGGCCGCCCCGGAAGCGTTTCTGGGTGATGACCATGTGACAGGCGTGCGCGCCACCCGCATGAAGCTGGGCATGGCGGACCCTACGGGCCGTCAGTCCGTTGAGCCGTTGGAAGGCAGTTCTTTCACGCTGGATGCCGATCTGGTTATCACGGCGCTTGGGTTTGATCCGGAACCCCTGCCGCAGTTGTGGGGACAGCCTGATCTGGCAGTTTCGCGCTGGGGTACGCTCAAGGTGCGGCAGGACAGCTTCATGACCACCCTGCCGGGCGTGTTTGCCGCGGGTGATATTGTGCGCGGCGCCAGCCTTGTGGTGTGGGCCATCCGGGATGGGCGGGATGCCGCCGAACGCATTCATAAATGGATTAAAGCAAACGCATCGGCCGATGCCGTGGCGGAGCAGGGGTAATGGATATGGACAAGCTCCCGAACACCGGAATGGGTGAAAGCGCCGAGGCTTTTCTGGAAGCATGGGACAACAACGTTGCCGCGCTTGAAGGGCTGTATGACCCTGCGGATGAACGTGATTCCTGCGGCGTTGGTCTGATTGCCGCCCTTGATGGCAAAAGCCGGCGTGATGTGGTGGAAGCCGGCATTGCGGCGCTGAGTGCCATCTGGCACCGCGGCGCGGTGGATGCTGATGGTAAAACGGGTGACGGCGCGGGGATTCACGTTGAAATTCCGCAGGATTTCTTTGCCGATGCCATCACCAGCACGGGTGATCAGCCGGAAGACGGCACCATTATTGCTGTGGGGCAGGTGTTTCTGCCCAAGACGGACCTGACCGCGCAGGAACAGTGCCGCCAGATTATTGAAACCGAGATTCTGGCGTTTGGTTACGGCATTTACGGCTGGCGTCAGGTGCCGATTGATACGTCCTGCATTGGGGAAAAGGCGAACGCCACCCGGCCGGAAATTGAACAGATCATGATCCGCAATCTGCCCGGCAAGGCGGAAGATGCGTTTGAGCGTGATCTGTACGTCATCCGGCGCAAGATCGAGAAAGCGGCCATTGCGGCGCAGGTGGACCTGTATATCTGCTCGCTCTCCTGCCGTTCGATCATCTATAAGGGGATGTTCTTGGCCGAGCATCTGACCGAGTTCTATCCGGATCTTCTGGACAAGCGCTTTGTCAGCCGGTTTGCCATTTATCACCAGCGCTATTCCACAAACACTTTCCCCACATGGAAGCTGGCGCAGCCATTCCGGCGGCTGGCCCATAACGGGGAAATCAACACCATTTCCGGTAACGTCAACTGGATGAAAAGCCATGAAACACGGCTGTCTCATCCAGAGCTTGACCCGTGGATGGAGGATATCAAACCGTTGGTGCAGGCGGGTGGGTCTGATACCGCCATTCTGGATAACGTGTTTGAACTGCTGACCTTCTCTGGCCGGGATGCGCCTGCGGCCAAGGCGCTGATGGTGCCTGCCAGCGTGGGGGGCAATTCCTCCATGAAGCAGTCCCACCGGGACATGTTTGCCTACTGCAACGCCGTGATGGAACCGTGGGATGGCCCCGCCGCCCTGTGCGCCACGGACGGCCGGTGGGTGATCGCCGGGCTGGACCGTTCCGGCCTGCGCCCCCTGCGCTATACCGTAACGGCTGATGGCCTGCTGATTGTAGGGTCTGAAACCGGCATGGTGCGGGTGCCCGAAGCCAATGTGGTCAAGCGTGGCCGCCTTGGGCCGGGTGACGTGATCGGCGTGGATCTGCAAGCACCCAAACTGTATGGCAATGAAGAACTGCTGGATCTTCTGGCCGCCCGTCAGGAATTTTCTTCCTGGGTGGGGCGTATCCAGAAAATTGGTTCCATTGTGCGCTCCGATGTGACGGAGCCTGTGAATTATCAGGGCGAGGAACTGCGCCGCCGCCAGTTGGCCGTTGGCACCACGCTGGAAGATCTGGAAACCATCCTGCAACCCATGGTTGAAAATGGCACGGAAGCCATTGGCTCCATGGGGGATGATACGCCGCTGGCCGTGCTTTCTCCCCGTTATCGGGGGCTGGCGCATTATTTCCGTCAGGGGTTCAGTCAGGTTACCAACCCGCCGATTGACTCCCTGCGGGAATCGCGGGTGATGAGCCTTGCCACCCGGTTGGGCAATCTGGGCAATATTCTGGATCAGTCTGCTGACCAGTGTGAAATGTTGCAACTGCCCAGCCCGGTTCTGACCTCTGGCGAGTATGAATCTCTGCGGGCGTTCTGCGGTGCTTCTGGCTGCGTGATTGACTGCACCTTCCCGGTAAAGGATGGCGAGACAGGGCTGCGCGAAGCCATTGCCCGTATCCGGCGTGAAGCGGAAGAAGCCGTGCGCGGCGGGTGCACGCATGTGTTCCTGAGTGACGAGAACCAGTCTCCCAGCCGTGCCTATATTCCCATGATTCTGGCCACCGGCGCGGTGCACACGCATCTGGTGCGCACCTCCCTGCGGACTTTCACGTCCCTGAACGTGCGGACCTCCACAGCGCTTGATGTACACGCCATTGCCGTCACGATCGGGGTAGGGGCCACCACGGTTAACCCGTATCTGGCGCAGGAATGTATTGCAGACCGGCATCGCCGGGGCCTGTTTGGCACGTTCAGCCTGCGTGAATGCATGGAACGCTACCGCAAGGCGGTGGACAAGGGCCTGCTCAAGATCATGTCCAAAATGGGTATTTCCATTGTGGCGTCTTACCGTGGCGGGTGCAATTTTGAAGCGGTCGGTCTTTCCCGCGCGCTGACGGCGGAATTCTTCCCCGGCATGCCGTCTCGTATTTCGGGTATCGGCCTCTCCGGTATTGCCCGCAATGTGCTGACCTTCCATGGCGAGGCATGGGATGCCACAACCCTCGCCCTGCCTGTGGGCGGCCTGTATAAAATGCGGCGCAGTGGGGAGCAGCACGCGTTTGATGGCACGCTGATCCATATGCTGCAAACCGCCGTGGCAACGGACAGTTTTACCATCTACAAACGCTACGCGGATGCCGTGCGGGCGCAGCCCCCTGTGGCCCTGCGGGATCTGCTGGACTTCCGTGAAGGGCGTACGCCTATTCCGGTAGATGAAGTGGAAAGCATCACTCTGCTGCGCAAGCGGCTGATTGCGCCTGCCATTTCGCTGGGCGCGCTGAGCCCGGAAGCACATGAAACGCTCTCCATCGCCATGAACCGCATTGGCGCGAAGTCTGATTCCGGTGAGGGTGGGGAAGACCCTGCACGCGCCAAGCCGCGCCCGAACGGTGATAACGCATCTTCCGCCATCAAGCAGGTGGCATCCGGCCGCTTCGGGGTGACCGCGCAGTATCTGAATGACTGCCGTGAGCTTGAAATCAAGGTGGCGCAGGGTGCTAAACCGGGTGAAGGCGGGCAGCTTCCCGGCTTCAAGGTGACGCAGCTTATTGCCAAACTGCGCCATGCTACGCCGGGTGTGACGCTGATCTCTCCGCCGCCGCATCACGATATCTATTCCATCGAGGATCTGGCACAGCTTATCTATGATCTGAAGCAGATCAATCCGGAGGCGACTGTCACCGTCAAGCTGGTGGCGCGGTCTGGTATTGGCACCATTGCTGCGGGCGTGGCCAAGGCGAAAGCTGATGCCATCCTCATTTCCGGTCATTCCGGCGGCACAGGGGCCAGCCCGCAGACATCCGTGAAATATGCGGGCCTGCCGTGGGAACTGGGTCTGGCGGAAGCGCATCAGGTGCTGATGCTCAACCGTCTGCGCCACCGTGTGAAGCTGCGCACGGATGGCGGTATCAAGACCGGGCGTGACGTAGTGATTGCTGCCATGCTGGGGGCTGAGGAGTTTGGTATTGGCACGGCCAGCCTTGTGGCCATGGGCTGCATCATGGTGCGGCAGTGCCACTTCAACACCTGCCCGGTGGGTGTGTGCTCTCAGGATGAAGAACTGCGCAAGAAGTTTGAAGGCACGCCGGAGAAGGTGATCAACCTGTTCTCCTTCATTGCGGAAGATGTGCGCAATATTCTGGCGTCTCTGGGCTTCCGGACCCTGAACGAGGTGATCGGCCGGACCGATCTGCTGCGGCAGGTCTCCCGTGGTGCGGATTATCTGGATGATCTGGACCTGAACTCTCTGCTCTCTCAGGCAGATCCGGGGCCGTTTGCCCGTTACTGCACGCTGGATGGCCGGAACGAGGTGCCGGACACGCTGGATGCGCAGATGATCAGTGATGCCAAGCCGCTGTTTGACCACGGGGAGAAAATGCAACTGCACTATAATGTGCAGAACACGCAGCGCGCCATTGGCACGCGCATGTCTTCCCTGATTGTGCGGCAGTTTGGCATGAAAACGCTGGCGCCGGGCCACCTTACGGTGCGGTTGCGCGGGTCTGCCGGGCAGTCTCTGGGGGCGTTTGCGGTGCAGGGCATCAAGCTGGAAGTGCTGGGGGACGCCAACGATTACGTGGGCAAGGGCCTCTCCGGCGCCACCATCAGCGTGCGGCCGTCTCCGTCCTCGCTGCTGGTGTGCAACCAGAACGCCATTATCGGCAATACGGTGCTGTATGGCGCCACGGCGGGCGAGCTTTACGCCGCAGGTCAGGCCGGTGAGCGCTTTGCCGTGCGTAACTCTGGCGCGGTTGCCGTGATTGAAGGCTGTGGGTCTAACGCCTGTGAATACATGACAGGCGGCACAGTGGTGATTCTTGGGCCCATTGGTGACAATTTTGGCGCGGGCTTTACCGGCGGCATGGCCTTTGTGCTGGATGATGACAACAGCTTTGAACGCAAGGTGAATCCGGAGTCTCTGCTCTGGACGCGCGTTGCACAGGGCGAATGGGCAGATAAACTGAAAGCATTGGTGGAACGCCACGTTGAAGAAACGGGCTCCCCCTACGCCACCATGCTGCTGCACAAGTGGGATGAGGTTCTGCCGCGCTTCTGGCAGATTGTTCCGCAGGATTATGCGCGGATTATCGGCTTTGAGGTGCCGCAGGAAGCGCAGAAACAGTCTGCCTGAACAGGCCGCAAGGCACACTGAACAGGCCAGCCGCAAACGGGCGGGGCAGGGGGCGAAAGCCTTCTCCCCGCCCGTTCTGTTTGCAGTGTGATCCGTCTTGCATTCTGTGGGGTCGCGCGTAGCAAAATTGCGCGTTACAGTGGCCCCATGCAACACATGACGCTTCTCCCCCGTTTTCAGCAGTTTCCGGCTCTGGCCGCTGAAACGGCTGTGTCTTCTCCTGCCTCTGCCGAGGCTCCGGCGCTCCCCCGGTGGGACCTTTCCGCGCTGTATGCCGGGATGGATGATCCCGCCCTGACGCAGGATCTGGCTACGGCTGAAAAGCAGGCCAAAGCCTTTGCTGCCCGGTATCAGGGCAAGCTGGCAGATCTGTCCGGCGCGGATCTGGCCAAGGCCATTGCGGAAGGGGAAGCCATTGAGGAGCTTCTGGGCAAGGCAGGCTCCTACGCCTCCCTGCTGTTTGCCGCCAATTCATCCGATGCCGCCATTAGCCGGTTCAGTCAGTCCATCAATGAAAAACTGACCGATATCTCTGCTTATCTGCTGTTCTTCACCTTGGAGTTGAACCGCATTGAAGATGCGGATCTGGAGCAGAAGTTGCAGGACCCCGCACTGGCGCACTGGAAGCCTTTCCTGCGTGATACGCGCCTGTTCCGCCCGCATCAGCTTTCTGATGAGGTGGAAAAGGTACTGCTGGAAAAATCCGTTACCGGAGCGCAGTCTTGGTCCCGCCTGTTTGATGAGACCATTGCCGCCTTGCGTGTCACGCTGGATGGCGAGGAGGTGACGGTTGGCGATGCGCTGAACCGGCTTTCCGATTCTGACCGCGGTGTGCGTGAACGCGCAGGCAAGGCCGTTGGGGCCGTGTTCGGAGCCAATATTCGCCTGTTTGCGCTGATTACTAACACACTGGCCAAGGATAAGGCTATCTCTGATGGTCTGCGCCATTATGCGCGGCCCACATCCTCCCGCAATCTTTCCAACATGGTGGAAGACGAGGTGGTGGATGCGCTGGTTTCCGCCGTGCGGCAGGATTACCCGCGTCTGGCGCACCGCTATTACGCGCTGAAAGCCAAATGGATGGGGCTGGACAAGCTGGAGCATTGGGACCGCAATGCACCGCTGCCCGGCTGTGAAGACCGCAAGATCCCGTGGGACGAAGCCAAGCAGATTGTGCAGAAAGCCTATGATGGGTTTGACCCGCGCATGGGCAAGGTGATCAACACCTTCCTCACCCATCCGTGGATTGACGTGCCACCTGCACCTGGCAAGTCACCGGGTGCGTTCGCGCACCCCACCGTGCCGTCCGCGCATCCGTTCATCCTGCTCAACTATCATGGCCGCACGCGGGATGTGATGACGCTTGCGCATGAGCTTGGGCATGGCGTGCATCAGGTTCTGGCAGCCAGGCAGGGCTACTTCCTGTCCAACACGCCGCTTACACTGGCTGAAACGGCCAGTGTGTTTGGTGAAATGCTCACCTTCCAGTCCCTGCTGGATGCGGAGCAGGACCCTGCCCGCAAGCGCACCCTGCTGGCTGGCAAGGTGGAAGATATGCTCAACACCGTGGTGCGCCAGATTGCGTTCTACGAATTTGAAACCCGCGTGCATGATGAACGCAAGAGCGGTGAACTGCTGCCCGAACGCATTGGCGAGATCTGGCGGCAGGTGCAGACGGAAAGCCTTGGTCCGGCCTTCAACTTTACCCCGGACTATGATGTGTTCTGGGCGTATATTCCGCACTTCATCCACTCACCGTTCTATGTGTATGCCTACGCGTTTGGGGACTGTCTGGTGAACGCCCTGTATGGTGTGTTCACGGATGGCACTCCGGGCTTTCAGGACAAATATATTGCCATGCTGGAAGCCGGTGGCACGCTGCGCCACAAGGAACTGCTGGCCCCCTTCGGGCTTGATGCGTCCGACCCCAATTTCTGGCGCAAGGGGCTGGATGTGATTTCCGGCTTTATTGACCAGTTGGAGCAGGCCTGAGCAATGGCAGAACGTGATCTTGATAACAGCGGCATGTTCGGGGAACTGCGCCGCATGGTGCAGACCACGGGCACGGTAGGCGGCATTGCCGCCCGCATGGCCGGACACAAGATAGGCCTGCGGTCTGGTGGCGCGTCCCACGCGGAAGATCTGAAATCCATGCTGGGGGGGCTGAAAGGCCCGCTGATGAAGGCGGCCCAGCTTCTGTCCACCATTCCCGGTGCCCTGCCGGAGGAATATGCCAAGGAACTGGCCGAACTTCAGGCCAACGCCCCGCCCATGGGCTGGAACTTTGTGCGCCGGCGTATGGCAGCGGAACTCGGCCCGGGCTGGGAAAAACATTTCCGCTCCTTCGGGCGGGAAGCTGCGGCGGCTGCCAGTCTGGGGCAGGTGCATCAGGCCGTGCTGACAGACGGCCGTCGCGTGGCGTGCAAGCTGCAATATCCGGACATGAAAGCCGCCGTGGAGTCTGACCTGCGGCAGTTCCGTATGGCCATTGGTGTCTACCACCGGCTGGATAACGCCATCCGGCAGGATGATGTGGTGGAGGAACTGGCCGAACGCCTGCGGGAGGAACTGGACTACACGCGGGAGGCCGCAAACATGCGGCTGTATCGCGCTATTCTGGCTGACTGCCCGGAGATCACGGTTCCTGCGCCGATTGATGAACTTTCTACTCATCGCCTGCTGACCATGGAGTGGGTGAGCGGCCGCAGTCTGAACGCCGCGATTGAAGCCGGACTGACCGAGGAGCAGAAAAAGAAGATTGCCCGCTCCCTGTTCCGTGCATGGTATCTGCCGCTGTATCAATATGGCGTGGTGCATGGTGACCCCCATATGGGCAACTTCACCCTGCGCGATGATTACGGGCTGAACCTGCTGGATTTCGGGGCGATCCGTATTTTCCAGCCGTCCTTTATCAAGGGGAACATTGACCTCTACCGGGCCTTGCAGAGTGGCGACAAAGCCATGGCGACGGAGGCTTACGCCGCTTGGGGCTTTACGAACCTGACGCCTGAAAAGGTGGACGTACTGAACGAATGGGCGGGCTTCCTGTACGCTCCGCTGATGGACGACCGTGAACGGTTCATTCAGGAAGACAGCAACCCTGTGTTCGGGCGCGAAGTGCTGACAAAAGTGCATGAAGGTCTGCAGCGCACGGGCGGCGTTCGCCTGCCGCGCGAATTTGTGCTGGTGGACCGTTCTGCCGTGGGGCTTGGTTCAGTCTTCATGCGCCTGAAGGTGAAGATGAACTGGTATCAACTGTTCCATGAAATCATTGCGGAATTTGATGAGCAGGCTTTGGCTGAACGCCAGAAAGCTGCCGTGGCAGCCGCACGCTTTCCTGAAACGCCGATAACGTAACGGGTTATCTGCCGCAGGAGAGACGGCAAAGGCCCGTGCTCTTTCAGTCTCTCCTGCCAATCGGGTTCTGCCTTCTTCATGCAGGTTTGTTTGAAGCGTCAGCCAGATCAGCCGGACTACGTTTCTGGGGGCTGAGTGTGTTGGGCGGGCATCCCAACAACGTTTCATCAAGCCTCCAAATTTTCTGTTTTTCATTCCCCAAAAGCCCGCAGTAATTTCCAACCATTGAGTTTTTAAACAGACTCTTATGGGAGGAAGGGCAGGAATATTGGCTCACCCGTAAAAAGAGGGGGACCATATTTCGGGGTGGACTGGGGCGCCCCCATGCGAAAATTGATTCGCTGGTGGTAAGGGTGGCTTACAGGTTTGCCGTGCTGCATTGCCGGGAAGAAAACGGCGTGGCTCATAAAATCCAGTCCGGCCTGATTGAAATAAGGGTTGGTCCCTTTTTCAATGTGGCAGCCATGGGCTTTCCCTTTTTCATCAATGTCGCATCCCACTATCGCCATACCGGTAATGTTCCGTTGCTCCATGAGCGTCGGGTAATAGGGTGGGGGCGTGGCCAGTTTGTTGAGGTGTGGTCCACGGTTATCATCCACAAAGCCATTATACTGTGTAGGCGGGGGCGGCGCAGGGTGTGGCTTCGGCTGTGTCATCCCCATCACCAGCACATACAGCCCGCAGCATGCCGTTGCGGCGGTCAGTATCCAGCTTTTGGCATTGGGGGCCTCTTCCTGCTTTTGTAGCAGTGGGTGCGCGACTGGTTCTACCGGAGGCGGCTGATGTTTTTGAGTTTCATCAGGGTCAGGCGGGGCAGAAGCCATGAAGCAGCCTCATCAGGAGAGCGGAGCAAGAGGACAGGCTACCGGCAGAGGCTACCCCGTTTCAATAAAAAGCGTACAGGACCATCCTCACGTTTTCTATAGTTCCGTTTTTGCAAAGAGCACTCAAGAAAATCTGTCTGGGGGGCTAGTGGCTCTTTGTTTTCTATGGGCTGCATCTGATTTTTTGTTTCTTAAATACTCGTGTTTTTCGCAGACCTTTTTTCACGGAAGATAAGGTAGGAGAGTGGGGCCGCCGGTAAAAAGCGGTGGTCCATATTTGGCGAAGGACTGTGCCTGCTCCGGCTTTATGCCGAAAAACAACCGCATACGAAAATGCCGTGTAACCGGTTTGCCGTGCTCCATGGCAGGAAAGAAAACCGCGCGGGCCATATACTCCATGCCCGCGCGGTTGAAATAAGGATTGGTGCCCCGTTCTATACGGCAGGCATGGGCCTTGCCATCTTCACCAATATCGCACCCTACAATACTGATACCGGAAATACCTTTGTCCCTCATTTCTGGTGGAGTGCGCAGGCGTGGTGTCTCTACTCTGTTCAAGACAGGCTTGTGATTGTCATCCAGAAAGGCGTAGCTGCCTGATGATGCGGATGTCTGGGTTGGAGACGTATCGGGCTGATGGGCGATACCCATAATCAGCACATAAAGACCACAACAGGCTGCGGCCGCACCAACAATCCAGCTTCTGGCATGAGCCGCTTTCTTCTGCTTCTGGGGCCGGGCAGAGAGCACAGGCTGCTCATCCTCCTGCGGAGAACGACCAGGGGAAGGCGGTGGATCAAAAGGCGCGGGAGCCATCGACAGGCCTTATGCTGGTAAGATGGACGTGAGACTACAGGAAGAGATCAGTATTTTTCAAATGAAAGCATCGTGCCACAGGTATACATATATGAGGCTTACAGTTTGAATAAACGGCCGATAAGAGGTGAATAGAAGAGCCATCTCCTCAGTTATCTGCTTCGCGCAACCATTATATTCTGGCTATGAGCCCTGAGCCTGTTAAAAGGTTCAGACGCATGAGCGGAGCAGTAGTGGCATGTTTGATGACTACCTCGTAGGAGACCTCATCCGCCCCAAAGCGGTGCAGAAACCAAACGCGCCTTACTCCAGATTATATAAACCTTGGTTCCTGAAGCGTAGGCCAGCCTTGGTCCTGAACCGGACTGAGTTTGGGAAGGACGCTCCGCCAATGGGGATAATCGCCTATCGCCGAGAAAACAGGACCTGGGTTCAAAGCCGTCTCATGAACCTTACATGGTTTGACGTTGTAGCCCGGCCTGCTGCCAGCCCAATGCTGAATCGCTTCCATCCTTACAAGCCGCCTGCGCAGAGACGGTCCATCAGCATTGGACGGCATAAGAAGTGTGTTGTCAGCGTGCAGTGGGCGTACGATACATCTACGTGCGATCCTGACCACCCCATCATGTATGCGGCGCTGCCGATGTCGCCTGCCCAACTTGGAGCCTATGTAAGACACGCTCTGTCAAACTCGTCCTGTCATACGCACATTCGGAACGATAGTTTAGAAGTGCGAAAGGAGTATATCGCCAGCATCCATCAGAAGGCAGGGGAGAGAAGCGTTACCCTCAAGTCGCAACTGAAAGCCGAGTTCGGCGTGGAAGCAGACAAGGTGCTCAATAGCCACAGTGTCACCAGAATTAGCTCAACCTTCGATTGCCTTCGTCTCTCCAAGGCCAAGATGATTGACAGGCGTGCGATGGATATCCACGTCGGATATGATGCATCGAACGATGAACTTGGACGCGCCGTCTTGGAGATGTTCGACCGCCCCCTCCTCAAGCAGGCGGCCTTTGACGCGCAATGGTCGTATCTTGTGCAACTGATGCCCTATCTTGAGCCAGCTATTCTTGATGCGTGGTTTTGATAACGTTCTTCAGGAAATCTCAGAGTGTCTAATAAAGCCACAGGTTCTTACCTGTCGATACGTTTGCCGGATCGGGTAGTGGGGACCGTTCTATCTGATACCAGTCAAGTCACATCAGACCGACGCTGCAACCAGTCCTGAGCCCGGGTGTAGGCGCACGTGAACGGATTGACGTTGATTTTAGATCATGATGCCGAGATTGTAGAAGGCATGGAGGGAGTTTTCGCATAATGTCTTATTTGTTCTGGCAACCTGATTGTAAGCCTTCAATAACGCGCCGTACCGTTCTTACGACCATTTTTGCCTCTTTACTTGCCCCTAAAGTTGTAACCGCAGCTTCTCCAGATCAATCAACGAATTTAATGGATGCTTTCTGGGTCTGTTACAATTCAAATCGGGGTGCAGATCTTGAAACGCGGGTCGCAGCCCTGACCAGTTCTTTAGTCTATCTCTTTCCACTGAGGGAAGGATAGCCGCAGCGAGAAATCAGCCCGCCATGTTGGAGCAGAAAAACAGGTAGAGTAGATTTCTGTAATGCGTGTATTCTGCGGCATGGACCAGCAACTCGTCATCATCTGTCTGCTGACGGCAGGCATCAACCTCATCGGCACACTGGCGTACGCCGCACGCATCGCGGGGGGTCGGACAGGACGGATTGCCATGAGCTTTGCGCTTTTCAATATGTTGGTCTTGGTCAGTCGGACTTCGAACAGTTTTCTTGGGCCATTTCTTGCAAAGAGGATCGAGATGCGTCTCGCTTCGGGTGGTGGCGATGCTTTGCTCGGCGATTTTCGTCTTGTTCTATTGAGTGCGACAATCGCAGTCTTTATCGGCATTGTGATGGTGCCGACCGGACAACGAATGTTTGTAAAAGCCATAGGCTATTTTCAACGCCATCGATCGACAGCGCGCTTATTGGCGAGAACAGCCAGCCCAGCCGGGCTGATGGCCATCAGACAATCAATAGCCTGGCCTACGCGTGGGCATATGCGTGCCATGAAGAAAGAACGCGGGGTAGGGTGGGGTGTCCTTCTGGGCAATGTTTTGGCCCAAGCGCTCATTACGGTAGGGGTCTTGGCATCGCTTTATGCTGGTTATCTTAACCCCGCCTATCGCGTCACGGCTTCACAGCTTTCCGCGGTTATCAACGGCGTTGCAACAATACTGCTTTTTGCGTTGATAGATCCCCAGCTCTCGGTCATGACAGATGATGTCGTTGAAGGGCGCGTGGACGCCAGTCTGTTTCGTCGCACTATTGTCTGGATATCCCTAAGTCGGTTGGTGGGCACGGTGATCGCACAGGCATTTTTTCTTCCCGCAGCCCTCATGATCGCATGGATTGCCAATCACGTTTAAATTTTGACGAAGGCAATGGTCGGCGTCGCAAACATTTCTTTTATTCGCTTTCTGGTAAACTATTCTTTCTCATCGTGTCATAAAATTTGTGATGATATCGGTCAGCTTTTCAAACGGGGGCTGGAGGAGGGGTGCGGCGTTGAAGCGGCCCTGTTTGTAAATGCCGCGTGGGTGGGTGAGGGCCATGAAACCTTCCTTTCCGTGATAGGCTCCAATGCCGCTTTCTCCTACGCCGCCAAAGGGCAGATCTTCCTGAGCGTAATGCAGCAATGTGTCATTGACCGTGACATTTCCTGAAACGGTATATTTCAGAACCCTGTTGAGTTCATGGCGTTTTTTTCAAAATAATACAGTGCCAGCGGGCGAGGGCGTTCGTTGATGAAGGCGATGGCTTCATCGGGATGCCAGTATGTCAGAACAGGCAGGACAGGCCCGAAAATTTCTTCCTGCATGACGGCCATTTCGGGTGTTGCGTCCAGCACAAGAACGGGGGCGAGGAGATGATCGGCAGGTGAATCCTCTCCCAGCCGGATAACACGCGCCTTAAGCGTCTGGGCGTCATGAATCAGGCGGTTCAGCCGTTCGTAGTGATGCTGGTTGAGGATGGCTGTATAATCGGGAGATCCAGCATAGCCGTGTGGATAAAGCTTTTTTACGGTGTCCTGAAAGGCTGTGGCAAAAGCGTTCTGATCCGCTTTATGGACCAGCACATAATCCGGTGCGATGCAGGTTTGTTCGGCATTGATCAGTTCACCAAATGCAATACGTTCCGCCGCACGTTTCATGGAAAAACCGGGTTCGATCACCACGGGAGATTTGCCGCCCAGTTCAAGTGTAACCGGCGTAAGATTTTTGGCGGCCGCCGCGGCAATTTTTTACCAACTGCCGTGCTTCCTGTGAACAGGATATGATCAAACGGCAAAGCCGTGAATGCAGCCCCGGTTTCTGCGTCGCCCATCACAACGGAAACCTGCTCTGGGGTAAAAACAGCCTGCACAATCTGGGTGATGACTGCCGATGTGGCAGGTGTGAGTTCCGAAGGTTTGAGCATGGCGCGGTTGCCATCAGCGCACTGGCGGCAGCGTGCTGGGCGCAGGTCCATGGTCTGGCGCTGTTGGGCATCAACGGTCAGCTTCTGGAGAAAAAAGTGGGGCCAGACCCCGTTCCCGCCACGTTGGACGTGCTGCTGGATGGTGTGTGTTGCGGAGAGTGGTCAAAGCCCACACACGGGGCGCATGGACCAGAAGGGAGCGCGGCGTCCGCCGGCACTATGGGGAGAGCGATGGGGAGTGGTTCCGCACCATTTTTTTAATTTCGGGCATGACCGGAAAAAAAAAGCAGGCTGAGTGTTTTTAACACGAGAAGAAGTGGAGGCGTGTGAACCCGGAAGAGCATGGCGCGTTAATGTTGGTAAGGGTCTGGCTGACCGGACCCAAAAGTATCAAGGAGAATTCCGATGGGCGAATTTACTGACAAAGTTAAAGGCGCTGCTGACAAGGTTGTGGGTTCTGTCAAGGAAAGCGTTGGGAAAGTGACCAACGACCCGGAACTGGAAATCAAAGGCAAGGCACAGAAAATCAAAGGTGATGCTGAAAAGGCCAAGGGCACCGTAAAAGGTAAACTCAACGACCTCTGATCGGATCTGACAGGTTTTTGGGGAAAGAGCGCCTGAACAAGGCGCTCTTTTTTTATGGCGGGAGCGCGCAAGCTCTCTTGAGGCTCTTTTGTCCGCCAATGCGATGCACGATGACCTTGTCTCAAAGAGCGCGTAGTCCGTAGGGCACCTTCTCTCCGATAGGGCAGGCGGCTATGTCAGACATTCGTATGAGTGTCAGGTAGAGGGCGAGTTTTCCAGTGGGCCACCGAGCCGTATCCCTCCTTTATTAGGTAAGGTACGGCTCGGTGGTATCAGGCCTTAGTAGGCCTGATAGTCCACTTTTTTCAGGTGTGTTTCATTGTAATCCAGTTGGTCCTTGGTCAACTGGAAGCCCACTTCAAAGCGGTAGTCGGATTCCGTGTTCTTGGGCGGAATGGGCAGATCAACCGTCACCACATGCGTATCTGTGGTGTAACTGGACAGATTGGCCGGGAACTGGAACGTGTGGTGGAACACGTGCTTGTTCACAATTTTATCGCCATGCACCACGGCAATGAACCACGGCAGGGTGACCGTGCCATCATGCGCGGCCATGCCACGGCTGACCACAAACCGCAGCGCGATTCGGGTTTGCAGGTCCTTGCGGCCTGCGGCCAGACAATCCCCCTGCAACTTCAGAATGCTGGCACGCGTGACCAGATGCGGGAAGGTGAAGGTTTTGCCTTCATACTGGTAGTAATCCGCCGCTTCGGGGGGGATATGGGTCAGCGGGCAGCTGGGCGCGAATGAGACGGACTGGCTTTCTTCATCTCCACATCCGGCCAGTGCGGTCAGCAGGCCAAGTGCCACAAAGCCGGACAGCGCAACGCGCGGTAGCAGGCGGTGTGGGTGGGAAAGGTCATGCGGCATGTGCGAATCCGGGCTCATCAGTTAAAGGGTTGAACAGGCAGAAAACAGGACCAAAAAAGGACTAAAGACAGACACACCTATCAAACGTGGGGCTCCGATGCCCGAAAACGGCTTGCATCCGCCCCGCGCTTTGCGTAGGCCATGCGCACGGTTACCGTGCCTTCTCCGGGTTTCGGGCATAGCCTTTTTTCAATATGCTTTGTCATAGCCACTTCTTCTATACCGTCCGCCGCAAGTTTGGGGAACACCATGCCCGATCAAACTCAAACCCTTGCCACAGCAGAGACCGCCACGGCCTCTCATGGCAAATCTCTTAAAGTGCTTCTGGCTGGCCCGCGCGGGTTCTGCGCCGGGGTCGATCGCGCCATCCGTGTGGTTGAGGAAGCCATCCGCCGTTATGGCGCGCCGGTGTATGTCCGGCATGAAATTGTTCACAACCGTACGGTGGTGGAAGAGCTGGAAGCCCAGGGCGCCATTTTTGTGGAGGAACTGGATGAGGTTCCGCCCGATGGCCATGTTGTGTTCTCCGCCCATGGTGTGCCCAAGACCGTTCCGGCTGAAGCCGAGCGCCGCAATCTGCTGTATCTGGATGCCACATGTCCGCTGGTGTCCAAGGTGCATCGTGAAGCCGAGCGCCACTTTGCCGGTGGTGGCCCGGAAAGCCGCCATATTCTGATGATTGGCCATGCGGGCCACCCGGAAGTGGTGGGCACCATGGGCCAGTTGCCGCCGGGTGCCGTGACGCTGATCAATGATGCGGATGAAGCCCGCAGCGTGCAGCCTGCTGATCCTTCCCGTCTGGCCTTTATCACCCAGACCACCCTTTCCGTTGATGATACGGCGGAAATTGTGGATATCCTGCGTGAGCGGTTCCCGCTGATTGAAGGCCCCCGGCGTGAGGATATCTGCTACGCCACCACCAACCGCCAGGAAGCCGTGAAGGCCATTGCGCCGGAATGTGATCTGGTGATCGTGATCGGCTCTCCCAACTCCTCCAACTCTCAGCGGTTGCGGGAAGTGGCGGAACGTTCTGGGGCTACCCGTGCGCTGCTGGTGCCGCGCCTGAACGCGCTGGACTGGTCCGTGCTGGAAGGCGTGGACACGCTGGGCATTACGGCCGGGGCTTCCGCGCCGGAAGCGCTGGTGCAGGAAATGGTGGCGGAACTGGCCAAGCGGTACACGCTGTGCATTGATGAACGCACGGTGAAGGAAGAAAACGTGACCTTCCGCCTGCCGGCCCCGCTCGGTTAAAAAGAGGCTGCTGCTGCTATATGGCCGTTTACACGGATGTGAGTGACGAGGCGCTTGAGGCGTTTCTTGCTGACTATGCCATCGGGGGGCTGGTTGCCTTCCGTGGCATTGCCGAAGGGGTGGAAAACAGCAACTTTCAACTGCGCACCACACAGGGGGATTTTATTCTCACTCTGTATGAAAAGCGGGTGAATGTGCGTGAACTCCCCTGGTTTCTCGGCCTGATGCAGCATCTGGCGGTGCAGGGGGTGACCTGCCCGCAGCCTGTGGCAGATAAAACAGGCGCCACCCTGAAAACACTGGCGGGCCGTCCTGCCGCCATTACCACTTTTCTGCCCGGCGTGTGGCCTCGTAAGGTTCGTACCTGCCATTGTCGCCCATTGGGGCGGGCGCTGGCCCAACTGCATGAGGCCGGACGCAGCTACGCTCCCGTGCGGCACAACAGCCTTGGGCCTGCGGCGTGGCAGCCATTGCTGAATTCCTGCCGCAGTGGAGCAGAAACCGTTCAGCGGGGGTTGGAGGCAGAGCTTGATGCCGCTTTTGCCCATATTCTGCCCCTCTGGCCGGGCCGTGACGGCAACCCGGACCTGCCGCGTGGGCAGATTCATGCTGATCTGTTCCCGGATAACGTGTTCTTTCTGCGTGATAGCGTTTCCGGCCTGATTGATTTCTATTTCGCCTGCACGGATATTCTGGCCTACGATATTGCCATCTGCCTGAACGCCTGGTGCTTTGACGTGGATGGCTCCTTTAACGTAACGTTTGCCCGCCAGCTTTTGCAGGGATATCAGGATGTTCGGCCGTTAAGCGCGCCGGAACTTGCGGCCCTGCCTGTTCTGGCCCGGGGTGCCGCCATGCGCTTTTTGCTGACGCGGCTGTACGACTGGATCAACACCCCGGCGGATGCGCTGGTAACCCCCAAAGACCCGCTGGATTACCTCAAGCGGCTACGCTTCCATCTGGCGACGGAGAATGTGGATGGATATGGCGTCTGAAAACGCACCGGCAAATGCGCCAGAGGCAGCGCAGGATGTGGTGGAAATCTGGACCGATGGCGGATGCCGCCCGAACCCAGGCCCTGGCGGCTGGGGTGTGCTGCTGCGCTTCAAGGGCACGGAGCGGGAGCTTTCAGGCGGGGAGGCGGAAACCACCAACAACCGTATGGAACTGACCGCCGCGGCCGAGGCGCTGGAAGCGTTGAAGCGCCCCTGTGTGGTGCGCCTGCATACGGACAGCGAATATGTGCGCAACGGCATTACCCGCTGGCACACGGGCTGGGTGCGCCGCAACTGGCGCAATGCTTCGGGTGATCCGGTTGCCAATATGGATTTATGGCGCAGGCTGCTGGATGCCGCCAAACAGCATGATGTGTCCTGGCACTGGGTGAAAGGCCATTCCGGCGTGCCGGAAAACGAGCGTGTGGACGTTCTGGCGACGGAAGCCCGCAAGCTGATTGAAGAAACGCTCTCCTGAAAATCTGAAAGACAGCGTGAAGCGTCTTTCAGGGGAGTATGAAGCGGGTCCTTTTGCGGCTGAACGCATTGGAATTTCGTTCAGCCAGACCCGCAGCATCTGATCAAATCCGCCTTTTCAGACTCGAAATCCCCTCGCGGTTCTGCCGCGCTGGTTGCCCATATGGCCTTTAAAGCTGGCTTGCTGTCGCTGATGGTGCGGGTACTATCTGCGTGACCTTGAACCCTTCCTTGCGCAGCAGGGCGGGCAGGCCGTTAGGGCCGCTCATATGCAGGGCACCGACCGCCACAAACAGCTTATGGCCGCTGATGTGCATCTGGATGATCTTCCTTGCCATTTCTATATTGCGGTCATCCAGCATGGCTTTGGTGTGGGCTTTTTCCTGCGCGGTCTTCAAGCAGTCACACCACTCCCGATAATGCTCAAGTTTGTTCAGGTCACTGTTGGCCCACATGGTGGCTATGGCCAAGAGCTCCTTACGGCCTGTATCAGAGCTGAGATCATGCAGGGCGTCATCAATCAGGGCATCTTCTTCTGCTGCGGTGGTCCCAATCAGTAACTGCCGCTGGGCAGTGGCTGTTTCAAGCGGCACAATGGGTTTGTGTACGGAACGGGCATATCCCTGTATGACGGAATCAATGGCGTAATCAGGATAAATCCCATCCTTGCGGCCACTGAGGGAAACAAGAGCGGCAGCTTCCATTCCTGTGGCAAGCGCATCAAACGCATAAGGCGGCAGGCATTGCTGTGCGGCAATCTCATCCAGCCGGGCCTTGCGGTGTGTATCAACAAGATGCTGAAGGCGGGCAGGGTCTTCTTTAGCGCGTAATACCTGCAAGGTGGCGGGATCAGACAGGGAGAGCTCCACGGCAATGGTGTCGCTCTGGCGGAGGGCTGCCCGTATGAGGGGGCCGGGAAAGGCCCAGTTCAGCTTGGCCACATGCATGGTGCCATACAACCAAGAGGAATGACCGTCGCTGGTCACCTGCCATAAAAACCCCCGGTCTGTGGCCGTGCGGGCAATGTCCTTGAGTTCTGGAGCAGAGGGCATGTGCGCAGCGACAGGGCAGGAGGATGATGCGGCTGGCGGCGGCGTGGCGGCTTGCCCCCATGCTGCGGAGGAATGAAGGCTCATGCTGGTGCTGAAAAGGGTGGTGACTGAAAGAACGGCTGTAATCACGGTGCGCTTTGAATGGGATCTCATAAAAAACCTATTCTGGCTCAGAGATAAGGACACTGTTGAGTGTGTATCCTGTTGAAATACCAGATGCGCGAAAGAACTGTGTGAAGAATTTGTTTGTATGTCTCTGCCTCGTGTGTGTTGGAGGCAGAGACGACTAACAGGTTATTTTGGCTAACGCTCTTTGCGGCGGGTTGTGCCTGTTGGCACCGGTTTCTGCGTGTGCAGGCCGCTTCTCAGCGGTCTGTCAGGCGGAATTCAATACGGCGGTTGCGGGCATAGGCTTCTGGCGTGTTCTGGGCGTCGAGCGGCTGGTAGTCCGCAAAGCCGGTGGCCGCCAGACGGTGCGGGTCAATCCCTTCCGCCACCAGAAGCTTGACCACGGTAATGGCGCGCGCACTTGAAAGCTCCCAGTTGCTGGGGAAGGCAGTGTGAATGGGCTGCCGGTCTGCATGGCCATCCACGCGCAGAATCCATGGGATATCTGCCGGAATATGGGCTGTTACCTCTTTGAGCGTATGCGCCAGCGTGGTGATTTCCTTCCTGCCCTCAGCAGAAAGATCAGCACTGCCAACGGGAAAGAGCACCTCGCTTTGGAAGACAAAGCGGTCTCCCACCACATGCACGCCCTTCTGGTTGTGCAGGATATCCCGCAGGCGACCAAAAAATTCCGAGCGATAGCGGCTGAGTTCCGTCACCTTGTTCGCCAGTGCCGTATTCAGTTTTGCGGCCAGATCCGTAATTTTGGCATCACGCGCCTGAACGTTTTTTTGCGAGACATCAAGCGCCTCACCCAAGGCGGCCAGACGGGCGTTGAGGTCTGTCAGCGTATCATCCAACTGGGTGATGCGTGCCTGATCGGCCACGGTCAGGGCTGTGGCGGCATCGGCTGTTTTTTTGGCGGTTTCAATGGCGGCGGCATCAGCGGCCAGGGCCGAGGCATCTTTCTGGTGCTGGGTTTGCAGGCCGGTTACGGTATCGCTCAGCGCATGGTTGCGGGCGTGTTCCGTATCAAGCTGGCGGGAGAGTTCGGCTGCCTGTCCCTCCAGCTTTTCCAGCACATGCTCACGCCGGTTGAGCGCCGCGGAGAGCAGGGTCTGCCCCATCACGAACACCAGCAGCACAAAAATAACCACCATCAGCAGGGTGGAAAGGGCATCCACATAACCGGGCCATGCATCCAGCCCGGCATGCAGTTTTCTGCGGCGGCGGGCCATGGTCAGGGTGCTTTCGGGGTATGAGGCGCGTTATCGGCCGCGGCCGCAATGGTGCGGGCCAGCACGCGCAGATCATTCCGCAAATCCGCTGTCATGCGGGTGCGGCCTTCTTCTGAAGTCTGCACCAGTATTTGCAGCAGGCGTTCAATATTGTGCAGGGTCTCCGTCTGGGTGGCGGTGCCTTCCAGCCGGTCAGACAGTTTGCTCAGAACAGCGCTTTCCTTCTCGCGCCGGGCTTCACTCACCCGCACCAGATTTTGCAGGGATTCCAGATTTTCCGCTGTCTGTTCAAGCAGGGCCTGAATATAGGCGGGAATGGGCGCACCGCCTTCCGTGGCGGGGGCCGATGCGGAGCCTGTCGCGCCAAAGCGGGTCTGTTCGGCCAGCCATTCTTCCAGTTCGTTAAAAAAGCGGTTCTGGGCCTGTCCTGCCGTCAGGTCCAGAAACCCAAGCACCAATGCACTCGCCAACCCGAACAGAGAGCCTGAAAACGCCGTGCTCATGCCGTGCAGCGGTTTGGCCAGCCCGGTTTTAAGCTGCCCGAACATGGCGTCCAGATCCCCGCTGCCAACGGACATGCCCGCAATCACATCTGCAATGGCGGCCACGGTCAGCAGCAGGCCATAGAAGGTGCCCAAAAGGCCCAGAAAGATCAGCAGGCCCGTCATGTAACGGGAGACTTCACGCCCCTCATCCAGCCTGCCGGAGACGGAATCGAGCACGGCCTGCATGGCCGGTGTGGAGAGCGCAATAGGTTGCCCGCGATGATCAGGCCGGGAGCCCAGCGCTGTGGCCAGTGGCACCAGCAGGCGGGGGGCGGGGGCAGTTGTCAGCCCGGCGCGGGACTGGCGGATGGTTTCCACCCACCGCACTTCCGGCATCAGGCGGCGGACCATCATCATGTTCCAGCCCACGCCCACGGCCAGAATGCCCAGAATCAGGCCGTCAAGCAGAGGGTTGCTGAAGAAGGCATCCCGCAGGGGCCGCCAGAGCGTGGCGGCCACAAGCGCCACGCAGACGAGGAACCCGATCATTCTGAACAGATACTGTGTAGGACGGGTCATGCTCTTCGGTTCCGATTTTTAGAGGGGAATCGTCAGGGGACAGCGTCAGACTGATAAATGTCCATGTAATCCTGCACGCCATCCGGAGCAGGTGTTTTGGGCACACCAATCACACGGAGATAGATGCGGGTGGAGGGCGTACCGCCATTCATCAGCACGCTGCGGGCCGCCAGCCCGCGCGCCAGCGCCATGCGGCGCGGCAGGGAGGGATCATCCGCAGCGCCGGAGCTGTAAACATCAATCAGTGCGCGGACATGGGGTTTGTCAGACAGACGCTGCCCAAACGCCAGAATGGCCTGATGGGTCTCCGGGTTTAGGGCGGAGGAGCCCGGTGCAAAGGTCAGCCTTACGCCGCCGGGAATAGTGGTGACCGCACCCTTTGCGTTCAGATCAACCGCAGGCTGCGGCGGCACGGGGAAGGGGTGGATCTCGATATCCGGCGGGGCCGGGGTCAGGGTGGGGTCCGGTGGCGGCGCAGGTGGAATGGTGGGTGAGGGCGGCACATGCCCGTTGCTAGGTTTGCCTGCCTGTGTGGTGCTCTGCCCTGTTGTCCGTCCTGCCGCTGGTTGCGCGGTGGTTGCTCTGGTTGCCTGTCCGCCGTTTGGAACAGAGGAACTTGTGTGCCCCGGTGAGGCAGCGTGGCCTTGCGTGCCAGTGCCAGTGCCAGTGCCAGTTGCGGGTGTGGTCTGCGGTTGGGCAGGCTGGGTGGTTTTTGAGACCGAATTGCTGTTGGTGCGGTCGGATGACTGGGTGCCTACTGCCGTAGCCGTAGCCGTAGCCGTAGCCGTAGCCGTCTGCTGGGATGATGCCGCAGGGGCGCTGGTGAGTGGCGGCTGCATGACCGGCTTATGCGCCACGGGCCGGTGCCCGGCGGAGGGATGCGCCGGAGCGTGCGGGGTTTTGGTCGCGGGGGCAGCCTGCTGTGCGGGTGCGCCGCCCAGAGCATCCAGCGCCTGAGAATTGGTGACAACCTGAGCCTGCGCGCCAGCGGCGGGCAGCAGGAGGAGGGCGCACAGCGCAGCGAGACGCGGCGATGGGAGAAGGGTGCTCTGCATTACGGGCAAGACTAAACCAGAAAAGAGGCCGGGTGGAATGGGTGAACGCATTTTCCGCCCGCAAAGGGGCGAATATGCGGCATCAGGCTGAGAACTGTTCGGCCGTAATGCGTTCAGAAAGGGTCTGGCCGGGGTCAAACAGCACGGTTACGGCCAAACTCCGGTCTTCATGCACATGAACGGACACAACATCCCGGATCTCGATCGAATCTGCCACGGCGGCAACGGGCCGTTTCTCGTGTTCCAGAATGGTGAAGCCCACATGCGCGGTAGAGGGCAGCAGCGCGCCCCGCCAGCGCCGGGGGCGGAACGGGCAGATGGGGGTTAGCGGCAGCATATTGCCCGCCAGTGGCACAATGGGCCCATGGGCGGAAAGGTTATAGGCGGTGGAGCCTGCAGGCGTGGCCACCAGTGCGCCATCACAGATCAATTCGGGCATGCGCACCATGCCATCCACATCCACCCGCAGTTTGGCGGCCTGCCGTGTCTGGCGGAACAGGAACACATCATTCAGGGCAAGGGCTTCAAAAACCTCGCCAGAAACCTGCGTGGCCTTCATGCGCAACGGGTGCAACTGGGCCGCTTGGGTGGTGGCCAGCCGCTGGGGCAGATCCTCCTCCAGCATGGGGTTCATCAGAAACCCGACGGAGCCGCAGTTCATGCCATAGACCGGCACGTTCAGGTTTTCTTCCAGCACCACGCGCAGGGTTTCCAGCATGAAGCCATCGCCCCCCAGGCACACAATCACTTCGGCCTCGCCGGGGTGCACGTTGCCATACTGGCGGGCCAGACGGTCAAATTCATGGCGTGCGGCCTCGGTGGGGGCGGCCATGAAGGCAATGCGGGTCGGAACATCCTGTGCAGCAGGCAAGGGCGGCTGGGCCGGGATCGGGCTGAAGGTCATGGCAGTCGCCCCATGGCTGATTGTGCGGAAAACAAAGGGTTTTCCTTATCCTGCAACGGCGGTGGGGTGAAGGAGGGGGAACGCATTTTTCTCCGCTTCCGCCTGCCACTGGGCTTCCGCCACATGGAGGGCGAACTGTTCAGCCAGGCAGGTGCCCAGAATGTCATCATACACGGCAAGGGTGGCGGTCTGCATGGTCAGGGTGGTGTAGTGTTCCAGCACCATGGCGCGGGCGGATTGCCCCATGGCCTGCCGTCCTTCTGGCGCGGCATGCAGCACGGCGGACAGCGCATCAGCCAGGGCCTCGGTATCACCGGGCGGCACGCTCAGGCCCGTCATGCCGTGCTGCACGGTTTCCAGCGCGGCACCATGGCTGGTGACAATCACCGGGCGGCACATGGCCTGGGCCTCCACCACCACACGCCCGAAGGGTTCGGGCCGCAGGGACGGAATGACCACAGCGGTTGACAGTGCGAGGGCCGCTGGCATGTCCTGACAATGGCCAGCAAAACGCACCTGTTCGGCAAGGCCCAGCGTCTGGGCATAGGTGGCCAGTTCCTGCCCGTAGCTGCTTTTGGCGGGGCAGGAGCCTGCAAACACGCAATACCACGGCAAGGTTGGGGCCTGTTTTTTCAGGCGGGCGAGGGCATCAAGCAGAAACCGCTGGCCTTTCCACTCCGTCAGCCGGCCGGGCATCAGAATAACGGGCGTATCCGGCGGAAGCGCCCATGCCTCGCTAAGGGTATGGACACGTTGGCCGCTTACGGCTTCCGGGCTGAACTGCCGGATATCCGCGCCACGGGGAATAACGCGTAGCCGGTCTGGCCCCACATGATACTCCTCCGCCAGCCGCTGGCCGATATGGCGGCTGATGGCGATCACACGGTCCCCTGCGGCCAGAACGGCGTTATAGCGTTTCTTGCCGGGAAAAGAGTTGGCATGCACGCCGTGCCAGGTGGTGACAAACGGTGTGTCCGTGCGGCGGCACGCCAGCCGTGCCACCCAGGCTGGCGCGCGGGAGCGGGCATGAACAAGAGAGACCTGATGCTCCTGTATGATGCGTGCCAGATGCCGGGCATTGCGCATGATAATAAGCGGGTTCTTGCTGCCACAGGTTGGCAGCATGATATGTGTGGCCCCCAGCCGTTCCAGCGCGGGCACCAGCCGCCCCCCGGCGCTGACAACCACCGCTTTTGCCCCAGCCTGGGTAATGGCATCCGCCATTTCCAGCGTGCCCCGTTCTACCCCACCCTGATTCAGCGCAGGCAGGATTTGCAGGATAACGGGAGAAGATGGCGGATTAGTCATGTTCGGCTGTTAGCATGGTTTTCACGCCACAGACCACTCCGCAGTGTGCCTGCGTTGCCAAGTTGCGGGTTGACCGGTACGCAGGCTTGTTTCCCTATGGCGGGTGTGATGTCTGATTTGTCTTTTTCCGTGCGTGGTTCGGCCTTGTGCGTGCCGTTGGGGTTGGGGCTGTTGCTGGTGGCCCAGCCAGCCCGCGCCCTGCCGCAGGCGGATAAAACGCTCAGCACCCTCCATGTTCATGAACAACCCCGTGCGGCGTCTCCTGGGCAGGCAGGTGATCGCTCCGCCACCCCCGGGGCAGGGCATGCAGCGGCTGCATGGACGGCTGATGCGTGTCTGGCCATGGTGGGGGAAGATCCGTTTGGCGCACGGGATTACGCGCAGGACTGGCTGCACCATGGGGGAGATCGCGCAGCCCGGCACTGCCATGCTCTGGCGCTGATTGAACTGGGGGACGAGCAGACAGCCGCGCAGGAACTGGATGATCTGGTGACCAAGGAGCCATTTTCCGGGCCGGATAGTTCGGCCAGTGTGCGGGCCATCATGGCGGTAGAGGCCGTGGATGCGTGGCTTGCCGCCGGGATGCCGCAGAATGCAGTGCGGGTGGCGGATTACGCCCTTGCCATTCGCCCCGGAGATGAGGCGCTGAGTGTCGCCAAGGCCCGGGCCCTGCTGGAACTGAACAACCCGCAGGCGGTGGTGGCGGAACTGGGCGCATTGGTGGCGCATACCCCCACAGCGGGAGCAGAGGCTTATGTGCTTCTTGCCTCGGCCGAGCGGCGATGCGGCCAGTTGGACAAGGCGCGGGAGCATGTGGCCCTTGCCCTTGCGCGTGCGCCAGAAAACCCTGCTGCCCTGCTTGAGGAAGGGATCATCCGCGAGCAGGTGGGCGATGCCGTGGGCGCACGGACAGACTGGCAGCGTGTGCTTGATCTGGCCCCGGATGGGCATGAGGCCGACTTGGCCCGGCAGGATCTGGCTGTGCTGGCGGCAGATCCTGATGCTGCGGATGCGGAGTCTCCGTGAAAACGCAAGGGCAGGGTGTCATGCGGGGCGGGCCACAGAAGACGGAGCCAGAGCGTATTCTGGTGATCCGGCTAGGCGCGCTGGGAGATTTTGTGCAGAGCTTTGGTCCGTTTCAGGCCATCCGGCAGGCGCACCCGCATGCTCATATCACGCTCCTGACCACGCGACCATTTGCGGAATTAGGCAGGCTCGCGCCGTGGTTTGACGCGGTCGAGGTGGATGCTCGTTCCCGCTGGCGCAACCTGAAAGGGGTCATGGCTCTGCGCGCGCAGTTGCACGGGTATGATCGGGTTTATGATCTTCAGACCTCTGGCCGCACGGCCCGGTATTTCTGGCTGGCGGGTCGGCCGGAGTGGTCAGGCCATGTGGCGCACGCCGCACTGGCTCATGCCAATCCATGGCGGGATGACATGCACACCCGCGCCCGCCAGCGTGATCAGCTGCGCATGGCCGGGATTGAGGATGTACCTGTGCAGCCGGATGTAAGCTGGCTGGCTGGAAGAGGGCCGCATCTTCCATCCCCTTACGCTGTGCTGGTGCCCGGGGCTGCGCCGCATCGGCCTGCCAAGCGCTGGCCTGCGCGCCGTTACGGAGAACTGGCGCAGAAAATGGTGGCGCAGGGGCTTCTGCCCGTGGTGGTGGGGGGCGCGGCGGATAAACCGCTTGCCGAAATGATCCGCCAGTTATGCCCGCAAGCCCTTGATCTGACCGGCCAGACCAGCCTGCCAGATCTGGCCGGTGTTCTGGGCCGTGCCGCAGTGGCCGTGGGGAATGATACTGGCCCCATGCATGTGGCCGCCCTGATGGGGTGCCGTTGTGTGGTGCTGTTCTCTGCCGAGAGCAATCCGGCCCTTACCGCGCCTTTAGGGGCCGCGCCGGGGCAGGTTTGTGTGCTTTCTGTGCGTGATCTGGCTCTACTTTCTGTTGATAGGGTTGCAGCCGCGCTCTCGTGGCGTCATTAAGAGGCTTGTTTGAGACACCTGTCAGCGTGGTCTGGCGGGGCTTTTTGCGTCTGAATGCGTTGGCTTTTTGTCCCGGTGTTTCGCATCGGGCTTTCAAAATCCATCCTTTCAGCCCCCAAGCCCTCTCCCTGCCGCCGGTTGCGGGTGTATCAGACGGTTTCTGAACGTTTTTTTTTCATCTTTTCAGTATTCTGGAGTTCTTCCATGCCTGCCATCACCTTGCCCGACGGATCCGTTCGCAGTTTTGACGGGCCGGTAACGGGCACGACCATCGCCGGGTCAATCGGCCCCGGTCTGGCCAAGGCGGCGCTTGCCATGGAAGTAAATGGGGCGTTGCAGGATATCAGCCGTCCGATTGAACAGGACGCATCCATCCGCTTCATTACCCGCAAGGACCCGGAATCGCTGGAAATGATCCGGCATGACGCGGCCCACGTGCTGGCCGAGGCCGTGCAATCCCTGTTCCCCGGAACTCAGGTCACCATCGGGCCGTCCATTGAAAACGGTTTCTATTACGATTTTTACCGCAACGAGCCGTTCAGCCCGGAAGACTTTGCCGCCATTGAAGCGCGGATGAAGGAAATTGTGGCCAACGCAGAACCGTTTGTGCGGGAAGTGTGGCCACGGGATAAAGCCATTGCCTTCTTTGAAGAAAAAGGCGAGCGCTTCAAAGCCGAACTGATCCGTGATCTGCCGGAAGATGAAGACATTTCCATCTACCGTCAGGGCGAATGGCTGGATCTGTGCCGTGGGCCGCACCTGCGCTCCACCAAGGATGTGGGCACCGCTTTCAAGCTCATGAAGGTGGCCGGGGCCTATTGGCGTGGGGACCATCGCAACCCCATGCTGACCCGCATTTACGGCACGGCGTGGCGTGACCAGAAGGAGCTGGATGCACACCTGCACCAGCTTGAAGAAGCTGAACGGCGCGACCACCGCCGCATCGGGCGGGAAATGGATCTGTTCCATTTTCAGGAAGAAGCCGTGGGCCAGATTTTCTGGCACGCCAAGGGCTGGCGTCTGTATTCCGCGTTGCAGGACTATATGCGCCGGGCCCAGACCCGCAACGGCTATCAGGAAGTGCGCACGCCGCAACTGGTGGACCGCGCCCTGTGGGAGGCCTCCGGCCACTGGGACAAATACCGCCACCACATGTTTGTGGCCACGGTTGAGGATGAGGACAAGACACTCGCCCTCAAGCCCATGAACTGCCCGTGCCATGTGCAGATTTTCCGCCATGGCCTGCGGTCCTACCGTGAGTTACCCTTGCGCATGGCGGAATTTGGGGCCTGCCACCGGTATGAACCTTCAGGCGCGCTGCACGGCCTGATGCGTGTGCGTGGCTTTACGCAGGATGACGCCCATATCTTCTGCACCGAAGACCAGATTGCTGATGAAACTGTAAAGTTCGTGCACATGCTGCATGCGGTTTACAAGGATCTGGGCTTTGAACATGTGCGCGTGAAGTTTGCTGATCGCCCTGAACAGCGGGCCGGAAGTGACGCCACGTGGGACAAGGCGGAAAGCGCGCTGAAAGAAGCCTGCACCGTGGCTGGCGTGGACTATGAATATAACCCCGGTGAAGGCGCGTTCTACGGGCCGAAGCTGGAGTTTGTGCTGCGTGACGCCATTGGGCGGGACTGGCAGTGCGGCACCTTGCAGGTCGATCTGGTTCTGCCGGAACGACTCGATGCCAGCTATATCGGTGAGGACTCCGCGCGGCACCGCCCGGTCATGCTGCATCGCGCCATTCTGGGGTCCTTTGAGCGGTTCCTGGGTATCCTGATCGAACAGCATGCGGGCCGCTTCCCGCTGTGGCTGGCGCCTGTGCAGGTTGTGGTGGCCTCCATTGTGAGTGATGCCGCACCCTATGCCGAGGAAGTGACAGCCGCCCTTCGGGAGGCTGGTCTGGCGGCTGAGGCTGACGTGCGGAACGACAAGATCAACGCCAAGATTCGTGAGCACAGCGTGGCGCGTGTGCCGGTTATTCTGGTTGTTGGCCGACGTGAGGCAGAGCAGCGCACCGTGGCTATGCGGCGGTTGGGCAGCACGGATCAGGAAAATCTGGGCTTTGATGAGGCCGTTACCCGTCTTGCCGCAGAGGCCACACCGCCGGATATGCGCAAAAAAATGTAAAAACCAGGGTGCGATCTGGAACAAGGCAGGGATGACGGCGTTTTCTGCGCGGACACGCTTGATAAATGCCCCGGAATTGCGCACATAATACTGTGCAGAGCGGAAGCACCCAAGCGGGTGCTTTTGTTTGTTTATTGAATCCATGACAGGAGCTGACCATAGCCAGACCCCCTATTCCCGCGCCGCCCACCCGCGAGGGACCACGTGTTAACGAGGAGATCCGTGTACCGCAGGTTCGTCTGATTGACGAAAACGGCGAGATGGCCGGTGTATTGACCACCCGTGATGCGCTTGCGCGTGCTTACGGCGTTGGGCTTGATCTTCTTGAAATCAGCCCGAACGCTGAGCCGCCCGTTGCCAAGATTCTGGATTACGGGAAGTTCAAGTACGAGCAGCAGAAAAAGCGCAACGAAGCCCGCAAGAAGCAGAAGGTTATCGAAATCAAGGAAGTCAAGGTTCGTCCGAATATCGACGAAAATGACTACCAGGTTAAGATGCGTTCCGTGAAAAGCTTCCTGGGGGATGGCGATAAGGTCAAGGTGACCCTCCGCTTCCGTGGGCGTGAAATGGCGCATCAGGAACTGGGGATCAAGGTTCTTGAGCGTATCCGCACGGAAATGGATGAACTGGCCAAGGTGGAGCAGATGCCGCGCCTTGAAAACCGCCAGATGATCATGGTGCTCGCACCGCGGTAACAGGGGGCAGGACGGCCTGTCAGAGACCTCTCAGGCTTGTGTCTGACTGATATAAAAAAGCGCGTTGTGCAGGATCTTGCACAACGCGCTTTTTTGTTGAGGGGTAGTTCTGGTTGCGGCCTTTTGGCGGAAGATCCTGCAAGTCTGGTAGCACGTCCCTTTCGGTTGGCCGGTAGAACCAATGGCGTGAGAGTTGGGCCTACCGGATAAGCGGGGAAGAGGTGCGTTTGCGTTCTTCTCAGTTCAGGGGGCCAGAAGTACTGTGGCGTTGGCGGAAGCGCGGACCGTCTGCGTTTCCATAGTGCTGGAAGGCGGGGGAGCAGCATCCGCAACGCTACGGGCGGCCATGGCGGCCATGAACATAGGGCGCGGAAACGGCGTGCCAGAAACAGAGACCGTGACAAAACGCACCACATGGAGCCCAAGGGACGCGGCCAGAGTCTCGGCCTGTTTTTTTAGATCAGCAACAGCCGCTTTTTCGGCTTCCAGCAGAAGGGTTTGCTGCTTCTGCGGAGAAAGGGACCATTCCAGCCCTTCCAGAAGCAGACCATTGGCCTGAAGTTTTCCGGTCAGGGGCAGCAGGGTTTTGCCGTCTGGCGCGGTGAAGGTCATGGTTTGGCTGGCGGACCATGAGGACGCCTGCTTTTCCTTTTCGCCGCGAATTTCAGAGACCGAATAATGCAGAATGGCTGCGGTTACGCCACCAGCCTGCTCGGCAAGTTCAGCGGCCTTATGCACCTGTGTGTTAACGGCCTGCTGGGCGGCGGCAGCACTGCTATCGCGGCTTTGGGCACGGAAGCTGGCGGTAAGCTGATCCGGTGGAGCTTCCACTGAGCCCGAGCCTGTCAGGTCCAGTTTGGTATAAGAGTCTTCGGCTTTACTGTCCTGTGCATGGGCCGGCCCAATGCTGAACATGGCCATGGCGCAAGCGACCGGGGCTGCGTAGCGGAGAGAAAAGAAGCGGCTCATGGCAGATATTGTCCTTATTTTATAGCGCGGCAAAGACAGCAATACTGGCCAGGAAAGAGGATCTTTCAAACCAGCCCCACCGCAACGTTCTGAAACAGTCTTCATTTTCAATATTACAGGACATCCATGGCGGAAATCTGGAGAGCATGCCTTTTTTACGTCTGTTTCGGCGAATGGAAGAGAAGAAGCGGGAAAGGGACGGGAGAAACCGTGTGCAGAGGGGAATGGTAGAGGGTGCCGGATCTGGCGTGTGTATCTGCGCAGACAGTTAACCTTGGTTGCCGGTTTCCGAATGTATTTTCAGATAAGGGAGAGAGTGCGCCGCCGCGGGGTTCGCAGCGGCGCTTATGCGAGTAAGTTGCAACAAACAGAGTAAAGTTACTCCCGCTTTGGGAGGACTGCTCTGTTTACGGAAAACCTATTCCTGAAGCATGTAGCCAGCGTTGCGCACAGTATGCACCAACGGACGACCGAAGGGTTTATCGATCTTTTGCCGCAGGCGGGAGACATGCACGTCAATCACGTTGGTCTGCGGGTCAAAATGGTAATCCCACACGCCTTCCAGCAGCATGGTGCGGGTAACCACCTGCCCTGTGTGGCGCATCAGAAATTCCAGCAGCCGGAATTCACGCGGCTGAAGGTCTATCCTCTGTCCGGCCCGTTTCACACCGCGGGACAGCAGATCAATTTCCAGATCTCCTACCGTCAGGCGGGTCTGGGGCTGGATTTCGTTTCTGCTGCGGCGGACCAGCGCCTCAACGCGGGCTTCCAGTTCGGCAAAGGAAAACGGTTTGGTGACGTAATCGTCCGCGCCAGCCTTAAGGCCAGCCACCTTGTCTTCCACCTCTGCCAGAGCGGAGAGCATAAGCACCGGAGTCAGGTTGCCTTGCCCGCGCAGGGTTTTGATAAGGTGCAGGCCGTCCACTCCATGGGGGAGCAGACGGTCTAGAATGACGATGTCAAATTTTTCATTGATGGCTAGCGCAAGGCCATCTTTGCCGTTGTCAGCCTGCTCTACCAGATGTCCGGCCTCTGATAAGCCTTTGGCGATGAAATTTCTGACCGTGAGGTCGTCTTCGATAACAAGAATGCGCATTACCTGAACTTTGACTCCGGAACGAATTACCAAAAGATTACGGTCTTCCTACTCCAGTGTCACGATAGCGTGTCTATACGCGTTCGTCCTCTCCTAACGGGGGTGTCAGGCCATCAAAAATGGCAAGAAGTGCAGCAGTGAGAGGCGAGGCGAAGATCAAACCCGGAAAGCCGAGGATGGCACCGAATAAGGTTTGCGAAAGAATGGTAATGGCTGGGGGCATCTGCACAGCATGGCGCTGGATGACGGGGGCGAGAATATTCCCCTCTACAAACTGGATGACGCTATAAAGCGCCGCCACCATTATGGTTTCGCGCGTGCCAAGAGAAAGTGCCAGCAGCAGGGCAGGCACCGCCCCCATGATCGCCCCGATATACGGGATAAAGTTACACAGGCCCGCCAGCACGCCCAGCGCCAGCGCCAGAGGTACCCCGATAAACCACAGTCCAATGCCCGAAAGCGTGCCTACCACCAGCATGTCCAGAGACTGCCCGGCCACCCACGCCCACAGGCTCTGGCCTGCGCGCAGCATCAGGGCTTTGGCGCGGGGGCGCTGGGTTACGGGCACCAGCCGGAGCGCGCCGTTGGCATAAAGTGAGGGAGACATGGCAAAATACAGGCCAGCAATCAGAATGACCACAATGGTGCCCAGTGCGCCAAACGCGGAGCCCACAATGCCCGTCATGGAGCCTGCAATGCGCGACCCCAGAGAAGCGAGACTGCTGCCGCCACCCTGTTTCCCGCCAAGAGAGGCAGGCAGGTAATTCAGAATCATCTGGCCGGTAGGACTGCTCTCCAGCGTTGCGCGGAGAGAGGTTTCCTGCTGGTGCAGCGCATCCTGCAGGCGTGAGACCTCACTGACAATGGCCGGTCCACTGCCCCAGATCAGCAGCGCCACGGCCGCAATCAACCCAACCGTGACAGCCGAGAGCGCCCAACCGTACCGCATGTGCAGATGTTTCACGAGAATACGCGACAGACCATGCAGAACCACGGCAAACAGTGTGGCGGCAAAAATAACGGTCAGAACATCACCCAGCAGCCAGACCGTCAGGGCAATGACGGCAAGGGCTAGCGTCAGACGGAGAATATGCGTGATGCTGCCCAGCCATGCGGCGGGGCTGTTATCAGCATTCGGAGCAGGGAGCGGCGTATCTGTTGCAGTATCTACAGTGGAAGAAGAAGAGTCGGACGTCATAAAAAAGGCTCTTTCACAATAAGGCGTAGGTCAGACAACGGCAGAACAGGCGCCCTGGGTGCATTACGGACTGTAATAAAGTCAGATATTCCGTAAGGGAGTGTCATTTTTGAAACAATTTGCGGGATGTATTCCCTAAACCATTGCAGAAATGTCTGGCGGGAAAGAGCTGGCACTTCAAGGACTTTTCCTGCGCCCCTGTTGTAGAAGGACAAGGAGTGGACGGAAGAACATTGCAGGATGCGTCCTGAATACAGGTGCAGAAAGCCGCAGACTCACGGAAACAGACGGTGAGGATAAGGACGCACGATAGTAAGAGAGGCCGTGAAAAATATGCCGAGCAGCAGGAGGGCTAGCCCCGATAGGAGGCCGCCTTGCTGCCTCATTCAGTCTTCCTCGGCGTTGGCGGCTTCCAGTTCCGCTTCGGCTTCCAGCCAGCGTTCTTCAACCTCTGCCTGTTCTTTGCCAATGGCGGCCAGCCGGGTGTTCAGGCGGGTGACATCTTCTGCCTTGCCATCCGTATAAAGGGCGGGGTCTGCCAGCGATGCTTCTATCTTGGTGCGTTCGGTGGCCAGTTTGGCCAGCCGGGATTCGGCATCCTTGATGATCTTGCGCAGGGGGGCCTGCGCCTTGCGGGCCTCTGCCCGTTCGCGCCTGTCATCCTTCCTGCTTTGCTGGGAGGCTGTGTCCTGCTGTTTGGCGCTGCGGTTGGCGGAGCGGTTCTGTTCAATCAGCCAGCTTTTGTATTCCGCCATATCGCCTTCAAAAGGCGTCACTTTGCCATCTGCCACCAGCCACAGGCGGTCTGCCATCAGTTCCACCAGATGCGGATCATGGCTGATAAGCAGCACGGCGCCCTCAAATTCGGAAAGGGCACGCACCAGCGCATCTCGCGCATCCAGATCAAGATGGTTGGTCGGTTCGTCCAGAATCAGCAGTTGGGGCGCATCCCGTGTGGCCAGCGCCAGCAGAAGGCGGGCTTTTTCACCACCCGAGAGGTCGCGCACAGGGGTTTCTGCCCGGTCCGCATCCAGCCCGAAGCGGGCAAGCTGGGCACGGATAACGGGGGGCAGCGCTTTGGGCAGGGCGCGGGCCATATGGTCTATCGGGGTATCATTCAGCACCAGTTCTTCGGCCTGATGCTGGGCAAAATAGCCGATCTTCAATCGCGGATTGCGTTCCAGCGTGCCTGAGAGTGGTTCAAGTCGCCCCGCCACCAGTTTGGCGAAGGTGGATTTCCCGTTACCGTTGGCCCCCAGCAGAGCAATACGGTCTTCCATATCCAGCCGCAGCGAGATGTTGGAGAGCACAGGCTTGCCGCCATAGCCCACACTCACGCGGTTCATGGTCAGCATGGGGGGCGGAAGCTGTTCCGGCTCAGGGAAGGCAAAGCGAGTGGGCGCATCTTCCACCACGGCTTCAATGGCGGGCAGCTTTTCAAGCGCTTTCAGCCGTGCCTGTGCCTGCCGGGCTTTGGTGGCCTTGGCGCGGAAGCGGTCTACAAAGGACTGCATATGGGCACGCTGGGCCGCAATTTTTTCTGCCTGCCGGGCCTGTTGCAGGGCGTGCTCGGTGCGGATTCGTACAAAATTTTCGTATCCGCCGGGGGTCAGGGTCAGTTTGCCTTTGTCCAGATGGGCAATGGCATCCACACACGAATCCAGAAGGCCGCGATCATGGCTGACAATCAGCGCCGCACCGGCGAATCGGATCAGCCATGTTTCCAGCCAGAGCGTGGCTTCAAGGTCCAGGTGGTTGGTTGGTTCGTCCAGCAGCAGCAGGTCGGGCTCCAGAAACAGCGCCGTAGCCAGAGACACACGCATCCGCCAGCCGCCCGAAAAGTCTGACACAGGGCGAAGCTGGGCTTCTGCGTTAAACCCAAGACCCGCCAGAACCGAAGCCGCACGGGCAGGGGCGCTCTCCGCCCCGATGGCGCGCAGGCGTTCGTGAATTTCGGCAATGCGCACGGGGTCTGTTGCGGTTTCAGCCTCGGTCAACAGGGCCGTGCGCTCGGTGTCTCCGGCCAGAACCGTCTCGATCAGCGAGGCACCATCGGCTGGAGCTTCCTGCTTCACACGGGCCATGCGTGCGCGGGCAGAGAGGCGGATTTCCCCGCCATCTGGCGCAATATCGCCCGCAATGGCAGCCAGTAGGGTGGATTTTCCGGCACCGTTGCGCCCCACAAGCCCAACCTTGCGGCCTGGCTCTATAGAGAGGTCAGCCTGATCAAGCAGGGTGCGGCCTGCAATGCGGAGGGTAAGGTCTGAGATGACAAGAAGACTCAACGGGGCTCTCGTTTCTGCTGCAAGTGTCGTTTGATGAGGGAAGTACCTACCAGCCTGCGCGAATATGCTCTAGAGGAGCAGGCTGAAAGGCCGCGTTTCTGGCGGCTGAACCACAGAGGAGAACCCAAGATGGCGACAGAACGCACTCTTTCCATCATTAAGCCCGACGCAACCCGCCGCAACCTGACCGGCAAGATTAACGCCGTGTTTGAAGACGCTGGCCTGAAAATTGTGGCTCAGAAGCGCGTGCAGCTGACCCCGGCCCAGGCTGGCGCTTTCTACGCTGTGCACAAGGAACGCCCGTTCTACAACGATCTGGTGTCCTTCATGATCTCCGGCCCGGTTGTGCTGCAGGTTCTGGAAGGCGAAAACGCCGTTGCCAAAAACCGCGACGTGATGGGCGCTACGGACCCGAAAAAGGCCGAAGCCAGCACCATCCGCGCTCAGTTTGCTGAAAGCATTGAAGCAAACTCCGTGCACGGTTCTGACAGCGCAGAAAACGCTGCCAATGAAATCCGCTTCTTCTTTGCGGAAACCGAAATTCTTCCCTGAGAAGAATTGAGGCACCGCGCCTGATGCCCTGAACAGGGCGCAGGCACGGTTCAGCAACAGGCCCGGCCGGGCATTCTGCGCATGATGCGTCAGGATGCCGGGTGCGGGCCTGTTCTGTTTTTGGGCCTGTGCTGCACGCAGAAGTTATAAGTGACATGCATCCACGGATCGGCGCGTGCGTTTTATAAGACGGCCAAAAGTAAAATCTTTCAAATCAAGGCATTATTGTCTTTTTTGATACACCTTTCAGCAAGGTGGCCGTCAGATGCATGGGTGATGGCAGGTTGTCTCCATGTTCCCGCAGGCGAATAGTTTATAGTTTGCGCCTTCAACTCTTGCTGACACATTCGGCCCGATGCTGCGTTTGCATCTGCCGCTACCGAAAGGAATGGCATGAAAGTTCTGGCGGTTCATCCCAGTGCTCTGATGTACACAAAAGTGTTTCTCAGGCTCGAACCTCTTGGCCTGGAACTGGTGGCCGGGGCGGCGCGTGATGCCGGGCACGATGTCCGGATTATTGATCTACAGGTTGAGACCCATAAGGATTACTGGAAGCTGGTGCATGATTTCCAGCCTGATGCGGTCTGTTTTTCAGGCAGTTATCTGGCCAATGTACCGGAAATTATTGATCTCTGCCGCGCAACGCGCCTGCATTATCCCAATATTTTCCAGTTCATTGGAGGGCACTCCGTCTCTTTTATCGCGCGGGATGTGCTGGCGCTGTCTGAAGGGGCGGTCAACTGCATCCTGAAAGGGGAGGGTGACGCATCCGTTGGCACGCTGCTGAAGGCGGTGGAAGACGGTACGGATATTCTGGAAGTGCCTGGTGTGGTCACCATGGATGGGGAAGGCCCGCCGCCCATTTTTGTGAAATCCCTTGATGATATCCGCCCTGCGCGTGATCTTCTGCGGCACCGTAACAAGTATTTTATCGGCACGCTTGATCCGGCGGCGTCTATCGAATTTGCGCGTGGTTGCCCGTGGGACTGCACATTCTGTTCCGCCTGGACCTTCTATGGTCGCTCCTACCGCACCGCCAGCCCGCAGGTGATTGCGGATGAGCTGGAGGAGATCAAGGAGCCGGGTATCTTCATTGTGGATGACGTGGCCTTTGTGCATGAAGAGCACGGCATGGCCATTGCCAATGAGATCAAGAAACGTGGCATCAAGAAAGAATACTACCTTGAAACCCGTGCAGACGTGCTGCTGCGCAACAAAGAAGTGTTCAAGGTCTGGAGCGAAATTGGTCTTTCCTACATCTTCATCGGTATGGAAGCGGTGGATGAGGAAGGGCTGAAGCAGTTCCGCAAACGCGTTTCTCTCGACAAGAATTTTGAAGCGCTGGATTACGCCCGTTCACTAGGTCTGATTGTGGCGATCAACATTATTGCTGACCCCGATTGGGACCGTAGCCGCTTTGAAGCCGTGCGCCAGTGGTGTCTGGAAATTCCGGAAATTGTGAATATTTCCGTCACCACCCCCTATCCGGGCACGGAAATCTGGCACAGGGAAGCGCGCCGCCTGACCACGCGTGACTATCGCCTGTTTGATATTCAGCACGCTGTTCTGCCCACCAAGCTGCCACTGCCTGAGTTTTATGAGGAACTGGTGAAAACCCAGCAGGTGCTCAACACCAAGCATATGGGGTGGCAGGCGCTCAAGGATACCGCAGGCATTGCCGGACGGCTGCTCCTGAAGGGGCAGACCAACTTTGTGAAGATGCTGTGGAAGTTCAACTCGGTCTTCAACCCGCAGTTGCAGCTTGCTGACCATATGCGCAAGGCCCGTTACCTGATGCCGATCCAGCCCGATGTGGTGAAATCCATCGACCGCAAGGATCTGTATGTGCACGGCCCCGGTGGACGCAAAACCCGTGCGCTGGATGACAAGACAGAAAAGTTTGTGGACGAAACCCGGATGGGCGAAAACGTCTGAACGGAAAACGAAACAGCCACGTGAGACCTGCCGGAGCCTGTTGACACAGGCCCCGGTCTAGTCAGCACGCTTCAGACGTTCAGACGTTCAGACGTTCAGACGTTCAGACGTTCAGACGTTCAGACGTTCAGACGTTCAGACGTTCAGACGTTCAGACGATCAGACGATCAGACGGGGCGCGGTCAGTTTTTAGTCTGGTCGTCCGGCATGTCAGGCGGCGGAAAGTGGAAGGCCGCGCTGGTATAGGTTTCAATCACGGCACTGAGTGGCAACCCATCGGGCTGATGCAGCACGGCCTGATGGCGCAGGGTTTGCGGTGGCAGATCCAGAGTCTCGCCTGTCCCGGAGGGGATAGGGGTGTTTTCCCATCCCTGTGGCAGAGGGGACCATAGCCGTTCTGCCACCACCAACTGCCGGGTGAATGCGAGATCTGCAATGGCACGGCCGAATGGGGTGTCTGTGGTTTCCAGCGCTGTGTTCATCTTTGTCGTCAGGCGCTCAGGCAGATACCAGTTTTCTGCGTCGGATAGTACCAGACTGCCGCACATCAACCGCACATGCCGATAGCGCAGAGCCTTCTCTCCTTGTGCGGGAAGGGCCAGATGCACACGTAAACTATCTGGGCACGGGCGCTGGGGGGTATCCACAAGAATTGCTCTGACAGCGGGTGCGGCAGGCGTGCCTCCGGCAAGGTGATGGGTGCGGCACCAGTGTTCCAGTGTGCGGGTGGCGCTGTCTGTGGTGAGCAGCGCGTTATCCAGCATGTTCAGCAAAGCTGTGAGCATCAGCCGGTGGGGCGCGGTATCTCGCCAGGCAGACGGAAGCGCGGAAGCCGATGGGGAAACAGAGCGAATTTTCTGCATAGGCTGGTTTTATCGCACCTGTGGCACGGCGCACAGGGGATGAAAGTAAGGACCCCGCTTTAGGCAGGCCAATAAGTGCGGTATGCTGCATGCAGTCATGACAAAATGGGAGGCGAATGGACTTATGGCTACGGCAAGTTTCATTGTCGAAGGAATGTCCTGCGACGGGTGTGTTTCTGCCATCAAGCGCGCGCTGGCCGCCGTGGATGGGGTGCAGGATACGGATGTCAATCTGGCAACCGGGGAAGTGAAGATTCAGTATGACCCTCAGCGGGCTGGAACGTCTTCCCTACAGAACGCCATTCGGGGTGCCGGGTACGACGTAAGCTGATGCATTGTGGCTCTCATTATGGGGCCAGAACGTGCGGATAACATCCGGTGCAGTAAAGTCCTCCTTGGGCATGACATGTCATGCGGTGTGCACGGGGGGGATGTGCCAGCCGGTGCTCTATGCTGCGTGCAGCAGGCGTGGCAATGTGACGCCGGTAAGGCTGGGGCAAAAGCCCCATGGCGCACGGAAATGGTGAGTTTGGTGGGAATGCGAGCAAAAAAGACCCTCGGCCTTGGCATGATGCTGGGTGGATTGGCGCTGCTGGGCGGCTGTTCTTCTGAAATTGGACGGGTGCCGCTGCTGGATACGGATGTGTCCTGCCTGCGCAAGCAGATGAAGGGCCCCATGTTTCTCAGCTTTCCGCTTGCAGCCAATACCTGCCAGCGTATGAGCAACCATAATCTGGTGTTGGGTGAGAAAAACGCACACCCGCTGCCCCTGAACCTGAAAGATGCGCCAGACCTGCAAAAGCAGGCGGATGAATACGGTTACAGCTATACCAAATAAGCGCCGAAAGGCGGTTGGGCTGTTGCCCTAGCTTTCCAGTTCCGTGTCCCAATACAGGTAATCACGCCAGCTTTCGTGCAGATAGTTTGGCGGGAAAGCGCGCCCGTTATCCTGTAACTGCCATGATGTAGGCCGTGCAGGCCGTGCGCGGGGCAGCATGCCAATAACATGCGGCAGATGCGGGCCTTTGCGCAGATTACAGACACCGCAGGCCGTTACCACGTTTTCCCACGTGGTGCGCCCACCCTTGCAGCGCGGAATCACGTGGTCAAATGTCAGATCATGTGTGGGGAATTTGTCACCGCAATACTGGCAGGAAAAATTATCCCGCAGGAAAACATTGAAGCGGGTAAAAGCTGGTTTCCGGGCGGCTGGAACGTAGTCTTTCAGCGCAATAACGCTGGGGAGGCGGAAGGTGCGGTGGGGGGAATGAACTTCAGCATCATATTCGCTCAGGACAGAAACCCGGTCCAGACACACGGCCTTCATTGTGTCCTGCCAAGACCAGAGCGAGAGCGGAAAGTAAGAGAGCGGACGAAAATCCGCATTAAGGACCAGTGCCGGAAAATTCAGCGTACTGCCATCAGCCAAAACCCGCCTCCCTGTTTCTCGTGAGGGCGCAGCTTCAACACTGGCGTTATAAACTCTGAGCGGAACGCCGTTGGAGGTGCGTCGTCGAGATCACTTTGTGTCAACAGTATTGCAGATAACCGGGCTTGCAGCAAGAAAACGCGCAAGTATTTCATAAAACAGTATTATTTCTCTATTGGCGTCATCTGGAGGCTGTTTGAAAAATCTGTCAGGGTGGTCGGGCAGGCGTGTTTGTGGCTGATTGTCTTGGTGTGTCGTTTCGATGCCAGCCACCCTGCTGGCACATCTGGTTTTTCAGCCCCGGAGGGCGGTTATCGGCCTTCAGATGCCGGCGTTTCAAACGGCATTTTGGTGGGAAGGGATTGTTGCAGACTGTAAAGGGGAAAGTGTGAATGTGGGTCACCCGTTTTGCACCGAGTCCAACCGGGTTCCTGCATCTTGGCCATGTGGCGTCGGCTTTGTTCGGGTGGCGATACGCAAAACCGGGCGGTCGTTGGCTGGTGCGGATGGAGGATATTGATCCGCAACGCTGCCGCGCTGAATACGCTACCGCCATTCTGGAAGATCTGGACTGGTTGGGCCTGAAGCCGGATGGCGCGGTGCTGTATCAGTCGGCCCGCATGACCGCTTATGCCCGCACGCTGGCGGAGCTTGACCGGCTGGGGGTGTTGTATCCGTGCTTTTGCACTCGCTCGGAAATCGCACGGGAACAGGCGGGCATGTTCTCCGCCCCACATACTGCCCCGGATGGCAGTCTGCTCTATCCCGGAACCTGCCGTCACCTCAGCGGGCCGGAGCGGGCGCGGCGTCTGGCGGAAGGCAAGCCACACGTTCTGCGGTTGGATATGGAAAAAGCACTTGCCTTGGTGCGTGAAAAAGCCAGCCTGGAAGCAGAAGCAGAAGCAGAAGCAGAAGCAGAAGCAGA
>NZ_LHZQ01000216.1 GCF_001580915.1 Acetobacter tropicalis
CTCATTCAAAAGCCACTCTTTTTATGGGGGGATTACCGTCCACCAAGCTCAAGCTGCTGGGCGTTGATGTGGGCTCTATTGGAGATGCGCACGGCGCAACACCGGGCAGTCGCAGCTATCGTTTTATTGGAGAGGCAGACGGGTCCTACCGCCGGCTTGTGCTTTCAGCGGACGGAACACGCGTGCTTGGTGCGGTTCTGGTGGGGGATAATGCTTATTACGATACCATCCTTCAATATGTTCAGAATGGAGTCAAACCACCACAGGACCCTGCGGTACTGATCCTACCGCGAGGCGAAGGGGCTGAACTGCTTGGTGCGGATGCGCTCCCCGATACGGCCATGATCTGCTCGTGTCACAATGTGACCAAAGGCGCGATCTGTTCTTCCATTGATGAGGGCTGTGCGGAGCTTGGCGCGCTGAAACAGGCTACCAAAGCCAGCTCAGGATGTGGTGGATGTGCGGCGCTCCTCAAAAGTGTGTTCGAAACAGAACTGGAAGCACGTGGCATTACTGTAGACCGCAGTCTGTGTGAGCATTTTTCTTATACACGGCAGGAGCTTTATTCCCTCGTCCGGGTGCATGGTATTCAGACTTTTGAAGAGTTGATGGCTCCGTACGGCAATGGTGGTTTGGGGTGTGACATCTGCAAACCTGTTGTCGGGTCGATCATGGCGTCGGCCTGGAATAAACCTATTACAGACCCGCTTTACATTCCATTGCAGGACACGAACGATACGTTCATGGCCAATATGCAAAAAAATGGAACATATTCGGTTGTCCCCCGGATTGCAGGCGGTGAAATTACACCGGAAAAACTGATTGTTCTTGGGCAGGTTGCAAAGAAATATAACCTCTACACCAAAATTACCGGCGGCCAGCGGATTGATCTGTTCGGTGCCCAACTGGATCATCTGCCGGATATCTGGAACGAGCTTCTCGACGCAGGCTTCGAGACCGGACATGCTTACGGAAAATCGACACGAACCGTGAAATCCTGCGTGGGAAGCACATGGTGTCGGTATGGTGTGCAGGATAGCGTGGGTAAGGCGCTTGATCTGGAAAACCGCTACAAGGGGCTACGGGCCCCGCATAAACTGAAATTTGCTGTCTCTGGCTGCACGCGCGAATGTGCGGAGGCGCAGAGTAAAGATGTGGGTGTGATTGCTACCGAACATGGCTGGAATCTGTATGTCTGCGGCAACGGCGGCATGCGGCCGCGTCATGCAGAACTGTTTGCGACAGATCTCGATGCGGACACGCTTGTAAAATATATTGATCGTTTTCTGATGTTTTACATCCGGACGGCAGATAAACTTCAACGTACATCTGTCTGGCGCGAAAACCTTGAAGGTGGCCTGGATTATCTGAAAGATGTGATCATCAAGGACAGCCTGGGCATTTGTGAGGAACTGGAGCGGCAGATGCAACTGGTTGTTGATCGATACCAGTGCGAATGGCGCAACGCGTTGACTGACCGTGAAAAGCTTAAAAGGTTTCGCACCTTTGTCAATGACAGTCGGCCTGATCCGAATATTCGCACTGTGCCCGAGCGCGATCAGGTTCGGCCAGCAGACAACCTGCCAGAAACCATCACCTCTGGCGGCCCATCAAACTGGGCCAGCCTGTGTAAGCAGGATGATCTGGTAGAAAAATCTGGTGTTGTGGCTTGGTATGAGGGCAATCAGATTGCGCTGTTCTACCTGCCGGAAACGGAGGGCAAGTCATCTCGTGTCTATGCGATCGACAACCATGATCCGTTCTCGAATGCTAATGTGATTGGTCGCGGGATCATGGGTGACCTGAAAGGCCATCTGGTGGTGGCATCTCCGCTCTATAAACAGCATTTCCGCTTAGAGGATGGTCAATGTCTGGAAGATCCTGCTGTCCGACTGCGCACATGGGATGCCCGTTTGGAAGGCGGAAAGGTCCAGATTAAAGCGAAAACAGTGGAGGCCGTATCAGACCTTGTGTCTGTCTGAGGCTGCTATGGCGAAGGAGGAAATTCGCACCGTATGCCCCTATTGTGGCGTGGGGTGCGGGATCATTATGGAGGTTGAAAACGGCCGCATTGCCAAGGTGCGCGGGGATGCCGCGCATCCTGCAAATGGTGGTCGTCTTTGCACTAAAGGGAGTAGCTGCGACAAGCCTCTTCTTTCCGATCAGCGCCTGAAACAGGCTATTCTCCGTTCTGAGCGAGGGGGGAAGGCGGTTTCGCTTCCCATGCAGGAAGCCATTGAGGTCACGGCAGCGAGGCTGCGCTCCATTCTGGAAGAACACGGGCCAGACGCCATTGCCTTTTACGTTTCCGGACAGATGTCGCTGGAAGCGCAGTATCTCATTAACAAACTGGCGAAGGGGTTTGTCCGCAGCCAGTATATTGAATCCAATTCCCGCCTTTGCATGGCTGCCGCGGGGACAGGCTACAAACTCTCTCTTGGCGCGGACGCTCCTCCAGGTAGTTATGAAGATTTCGACTGTACCGATCTGTTTTTTGTGATCGGTGCAAACATGGCGGACTGTCATCCTATCCTGTTTCTGCGTCTGCTGGACCGTAAGCGGGCGGGGGCGAAGCTGATTGTTGTCGATCCCCGCCGGACAGCCACAGCGGAAAAAGCGGATTTGTATCTTCCTATTCGTCCCGGAACGGATCTGGCGCTGTTGAATGGGGTGCTTCATCTTTTAGTAAAAAATGAGGCTATTGATCGGGACTTCATTGCGCGTTTCACCAGTGGATGGGATGCGATGGTGCCTTTTGTGGAAGAATACACGCCGGAAAGGGTGGCCGACATTACCGGCCTGCCGGTGGACGATATTCTGACTGCCGCGCGCTGGATAGCTGAGGCCGGTGAGTGGCTAAGCCTGTGGACCATGGGGCTGAACCAGAGTGTTGCCGGGACGTGGAACACCAACGCCTTGTGCAATCTTCACCTCGCCACCGGGGCGATCTGCCGCCCTGGCAGCGGTCCGTTCTCTCTGACGGGTCAACCCAATGCGATGGGGGGACGGGAGATGGGCTATATGGGGCCCGGTTTGCCGGGGCAGCGCAGTGCGCTTGTTGCCGCTGACCGTGCGTTTACCGAGGAGCAGTGGTCTCTACCGCCCGGCACCCTCCGGGAGGCCGAAGGGAATGGTGCCATAGGCATGTTCAATGCAATAGAGCGTGGAGAGATCAAGGCATGCTGGGTTATCTGTACCAATCCTGTTGCGACCGTGGCCAACCGTGGACATGTTGTCCGGGCGCTTGAGGTCGCGGAATGCGTGATTGTGCAGGACGCATTTGCTGACAGCGAAACCGCATACTTTGCTGACATTGTGCTCCCTGCCGCATTGTGGGCCGAGGCTGATGGTGTGCAGGTTAATTCCGACCGTACAATCACACTTGCACGCCAGGCTGTTCTGCCTCCGGGTGAGGCAATGGCGGATTGGGAGATTATTGCACGTGTCGCGCAAGCCATGGGCTTTAAGAAGGATTTTTCCTACTCCTCCTCCGCCGAGGTGTTTGCCGAAGCGAGCCGTTTTACCAACCCGAAAACCGGTTATGACATTGCAGGCGTAAGCCATGCGCGGCTCCGCGAGGGGCCGGTACAGTGGCCTGCTCCATCTGGTGATAGGCAGGCCCGTCACCCTATCCGCTATCTTCAGCCCGATGGACACGGGCCTGTTTTCCCAACACCGGATGGCAGAGGCATTTTTCATCCGCGCCCGTGGCTGCGTCCTGATGAATGGCCGAACGAAGAGTTTCCCTTCGTGCTGAATAGTGGGCGTTTGCAACATCAATGGCATACACTGACCAAGACAGGGCGGGTGGAAAGTCTGAATCGGCTTAGTCCCGGCCCGTTTGTAGAGATTGCCCCGGAAGATGCGGGACCGCTCGGTTTTGTACAGGGTGACAGTGCACGGATTACCTCAAGACGGGGCAAAATTGTGCTGCCGGTAGAAGTGTCTTCCCGTGTCAGTCCCGGCACATGTTTTGCTCCGTTTCACTGGAATGATCGGTTTGGAGAGGGCCAGACGGTCAATACCATTACGTCAGACATCGTTGATCCCATCTCGTTGCAGCCGGGTTTCAAGCTCTGCGCAGTAACGCTCGAACGTGTGGACAAGCAGCCGGGCAGAGAGAGTGGCAGTAAGGAACTGGGGAGTGAAGGGGGCCATGCCATGGGGGTGCACGCTCTTGTCAGTCACCTTGGGTTGAAGAGCCCAGCGTTGCCAATCGCTGCCTCTTTGCCAGCCGAAGCGCATTTATGGCTTTCCGGGTTTCTTGAGGGGCTGGAAATTTCTCCCCCTCACACTGGAGAGTTACCCGTGTTGCCGCCTTCGGCTCCTGTGCCAGCAGACGTACGTTCCCGGATTGATGGCCTTCTTGCCGGTCTTTATAGTCGCAGTCGGGAGCAAGATGTTTCTCTGCCAATATCCGGTATAACTGTATGGTGGGCCTCGCAGACCGGTAGAGCGGAAGAACTTGCGGGTACGGTGGCGGCCTGGTTGCAAGAGGCAGGTCACACGGCTACGGCCAGATGTTTAAGCGAATTTGATCCAGACATATCCGTTTCCGGCACAGCACTCTTTGTTGTCTCTACATTTGGGGACGGTGATCCTCCAGATTGTGCGGGACCGTTCTGGACCATGCTGAGGGAACGGGAAGTATCCTTAGCCGACCTCAGATTTACCGTGTTGGCATTAGGCGACTCTTCTTATGCGAATTTTTGCGGTTTTGGGCGGATGTTGGATAGCCGCTTGCGGGAGTTGGGCGCAATGCCGTTTCTCGACCGAATGGACTGTGAGCCAGATTTTGAAGATGTAGTCGAAACTTGGCGTGGCGCGGTTCTGACATCTCTCGGCCAACGGGAAAGCGGGGCGGTGACGGCTGTTGCGGAACGTGTTGCAGAACCGGTGGCTGGCACACGCGACATGCCCGTAATGGCACGGTTACAGATCAATCAACGTCTCTGTGCATCTGGGTGTGAAAGAGACACGCGCCGCATTGGTCTGGACCTGAGTGAGACGGAACTGGTGTGGGCACCGGGAGATGCACTGGGGGTCTGGCCCTGTAATCCCCTATCTCATGTGGAGATGACCCTCCGAGCGCTTAATCTGCCCGAGGAAACTCCCATTGTTCTGCGGGGCCATGGTACGGTGGTATTGAAAGAGGCGCTTTTGCGTCATCTTGATCTGTCCCGTCCTCATCCGGCCATGCTGGCTGCTCTTGGAGACCCTGCGCCGGGTTTTCTTCCTGATCTTCTGAAGGGAGCTTCTCTGCGGGTGGCGACGCAGGATGTTCCGGCGCTGTTCCGGCGCATGCAGCCTCGTCTTTATTCCATTGCGTCCTCCCCCTTCGTGTCCGGGCGTGTGGTAGAATTGACCGTGGGGGTTAACTCCGCACCTTGGCCTGGCGTATGCTCTAACTGGCTTGCCGGACTGGAAGAGGGCATGAACGTTCCGGTTTTTGTGCAGCCAACCACACATTTCAGGCTTCCACAGGATGATGCTGCTTCCATCATTATGATTGGCCCTGGCACTGGAATTGCGCCATTCAGAGGTTTTTTGCAGGATCGTGCCGCCCGGAAAGCTCAAGGGAAAAACTGGCTTTTCTTTGGCGAGCGCCATGCGGAAGAGAGTTTCTATTATCGCGATGAATTGGAAACCTTCCTGCACGAAGGTTTTCTAACACGTCTGGATACGGCATTCTCTCGGGATCAGGCGGAGCAGATCTATGTGCAGGACCGGATGGAACAGGTAGGAGCGGACATTTGGCAGTGGCTGCGTGAGGGGGCATCTGTGTACGTCTGCGGAGATGCTACACGGATGGCGCGAGATGTGGATGCTGCACTTCGCAGAATTGTTGTGCGTCACGGCAATCTGTCCATGGAGGCAGCGGAGGCATTTGTTGCAGGCCTGACGGGTGAAGGGCGCTATCTGCGTGATGTTTATTGATGACTGAAGGCGCTTTGTCACGTCCGTCGCTTAAGGTTCTCGTCGCGGATGAGAACCCTAAACGCGGCTATGCTCTTCTGGAAACACTCAGGGCGGATGACTCTCTTGAAGTGCTGACTGTTCCCCCCGGTATGGCGCTGATTGAGGCTGTGCGGCTCCACGGACCTGATGTTGTGCTCGTAGATATGGAGCGAGCAGATCGTGATGCACTGGACAGTATTCGGGCGTTATCAGGATCAGCGCTGGAGCGACCGGTTGCCCTGTTTGTGGACGAAGACGACGTGGAGTTGATGGAAACAGCTTTTGATACGGGCATCTGTTCCTACAACGTGGTAGATGCGCCCCCACGGGATGTGAAGCCTCTGCTGCGGGCAGCCATTGCGCTTTATACCCGTTTCCATCGCACGCGAAATGAACTGACCGAGGCTCAGCGTATTCTGGCGGAACGCAGCATGATCGAACAGGCGAAAAGGTGCTTCATGAAGAATGAGAAAGCCAGCGAACCTCAGGCTTACCGCTGGCTCCAGCGGCGCGCCATGCAGACTTCAAGCCGCATTGCCGTTGTGGCTGCAGACTATCTGGCATTGCAGAGGAAGGATAATGCATCATGACTGTAGCGGTCCGCATCGGAGTGTTGAAACTGGCCGATAGTGCGCCGGTCATCATGGCGCGGCAGCAGGGGCTTTTTGCACAGTATGGTCTGGAAGCCGAGATTGTTGTTTCTCCATCCTGGGCGAACATTGCCGATGGCCTAGCATGGAATCGTCTGGATGCGGCCGTCATGTTCGCGCCTTTGGCTATGATGACGGCGCTGGGGCGACGCGGCCCTGACACAATGCTTCGTCCTCTGGGCCGGGTTAGTCGGGGTGGTAACACCATTATGCTACGGGGGAGCGCTCCGGTTCGTGCGGTATGGCAGGCTGGATTGGCAGGGCGGCAGGCTTTTGATGTCTGGCGCGCCGCCCTTGGGCGCAAGCCCCGTTTGGCTGTTGTGCACATGTATTCAACGCATCTTCTCATTCTGCGACGATTTCTAGAGAGTATTGAAGTCGAGATGGAGAAAGAGACTGATTTGTGCGTCATGCCCCCCACAGACATGATCCATGCTCTTTCTGAAAAAACGATTGATGGGTGTTGTGTGGGGCCGCCTTGGGGAACAGAGGCGGAACTGTTGGGGCTTGCCTTTCAGGTAGGTGGCTCAGCCACTGTTCTACCAAATCATATTGAAAAAATCCTTGTCACATCCGGAAAATTCTCTCTAGACGAAGACGTGGTGCACCGTGTGTCCCGTGCTGTTGAGGACGCTCTTTCTTTCTGCCAGCAACCAGAACAAGCAGAAAATATAGCGAGGATACTTGCTCTTCCCGTATCAGAGGGGGGGCTGACCCTCCCCGTAGGGGCAACTCGTGCGATTCTCCCCGGTGGAGGAGCTAATGATGTTATTACCTTTACCGGGGGAAGCCTCCAGCTATCTGATCTGGACTGGATTATGAAGGATATGATGGTTTTGGGGTGGTTGGAAGAGGCCGGACGGAAGACACTGACGCGCCTGTTTGGCTCCGGAGCAGCAGAAACGACGCACGCGTAAGTGCCTCTGTCCGAAGTGGGCGCATTATCAGTGCAAGTCCACTTCTAGAGACCTCGGGATTATGCCACGATACATGCACTGAAAATCAGGGGCATGAAGAGCCTCGTCGTGCCTGCTTTCTGGAGAGAGACGTTTTTATGCGTAGGTTTCTATCTTTTACAACGTTGCTTGCAGGTTTGCCGCTCGTTATTCCTGCTCATGCCGAGCAGACATTTTCATTTCAGCAGACGGCAGGAGAACTGCCTAAGACTGTTGCTCCATTGTCCTATGTTATTCATGTTGCAACAGACATGGACCGTCTCTCCCTAACCGGCCAAGAGACAATCAAGGTCAACGTGCTTTCCGCCACAGCGGAAATGACTATGAATCAGGCAGGGCTAAAGCTGTCTGACGCTGTTCTGGATAACAGTATCAAAGCGGATATCAGCCAGAATGACACAGCCGAGACCGTGACGTTGCGGTTTCCCCAAAATGTTGCCAGGGGCGTACATACGCTTGCCATCAGGTATTCTGGGCCCATCCTGAAAACCCCGAATGGTATCTATGTGGATGACTACACTTCTCCCAACGGTGAAGCAAAACGCATGCTTGTCACCCAGTTTGAAGTGGCAGATGCACGGCGCATGTTTCCGGGGTGGGATGAGCCGGCCTTTAAGGCGACCTTTCAGTTGAATGTGGCTTTGCCAGCGGATTATGTGGCGGTGAGCAACATGCCGATTACAGCCACCAAGACCGAAGGGCAGGGGCAAAAACAGGTTTCGTTTGCAACCACACCCCGTATGTCCACTTACCTTCTGGCGTTGGTTGCGGGAGACATGAAGGCGGTCCGAGGGCAAGCTGATGGAACACCGCTGGCTGTTTACGCCCCCTCAGGTTTGGAAGGGCAGGGGGAATTCGCACTTCATGCCGCAGAAAAGATACTGCCGTATTATAATAGCTATTTTGGTGTGAAATATCCGCTTCCCAAAATGGATATGGTGGCCATTCCTGGCAATTATCAAGCTGGAGCCATGGAGAACTGGGGGCTTCTGACCTACATTGATAACGTGCTCCTGTTTGACCCAAAAAACAGTACCCCCCGTACGCGTGAACTGATTTATGAAGTGGTCGCTCATGAAATGGCGCATCAATGGTCTGGTGATCTGGTGACCATGGGCTGGTGGGACAATATCTGGTTGAACGAAGGGTTCGCCTCTTGGATGGAAATCAAGGCGACAGACAAGATGAACCCGCAATGGGAGATCTGGCCCCGTCAGCACGAAACGCGAGAAGAAACCATGGGTACGGATGCGCTTTCCAGTACCCACCCGATTCAGCAAACCATTCACAACGTAAGCGAAGCAAATTCCGCGTTTGACGGGATCAGCTATGGGAAAGGTGAACTGGTTATCCGTATGTTGGAAGGCTGGTTGGGAGAAGATCGTTTTCGCCAGGGTATGCGGGCGTATATGAAAGCTCATGCCTATGGTAGCGCAACAAGCCAGGATTTGTGGAACGCGTTGTCTGGCGCATCTGGACAGGATGTCGGTACGGTTGCGCGTAGTTTTACTGAACAGCCGGGTATTCCGCTGGTGAATGTTGCCACGTCCTGCCAGAGCGGAAAAACCGTTTACACTCTAAGCCAATCCCGCTTTACCATCCATGATCCCACGCCAAAAGATCAGGTATGGAACATTCCTGTTGTGGCGGGGGCTCCCGGTTTGCCGGTCCACAAGCTGGTTCTGGGTAAAGCCCCACAGACATTCTCTGTGGCGGGATGCAATGTGCCAGTGAAAATGAATTTGGGGGAAAGCGGATACTACCGTGTCCGTTACGAGTCCTCAGCATTTGAGGCTTTGCTAAAGATTATCAGCACATTTTCTGCGGTTGATAAGGCAAACCTGCTGGGAGACCAGTTTGCACTTTTCCGTTCAGGGCAGGCACAATTGTCCTCTTACCTCACGCTTGCGGATCATATTCTGGAAGCGAATGAGAGTAATATTGCAGTCATTCAGGAAATTATTGGAAAATTTGACGTTCTGGATGACTACCTGAAAGGGTCGGAAGATCGTGACGCGTTTCGGGTCTACGCACGTAAAAGTCTGACACCTGTTTTTGCTCGTCTTGGGTGGGATCAGAAGCCAGATGAAAATGTGCTGGATACCATGCTGCGGCCTTCTGTTATTTCCGCCTTGGGCAAGTTTGAAGACCCGGCGATAATGGCAGATGCTAAAACCCGCTTCGCACAATGGCTGGATAATCCGGATTCTCTGCGCCCGGATATTGTGGGCGTGGTAGCGGGGATTGCCATGAAACACCCAGATCAGAAAACGTATGACATCATGGCAGGAAAAGTTCGTAGCACACAGGCCACGGAAGTGAAGTTGCGCCTGTTTAATGCCATTGCGGGAGCCACAAGCCCTGCACTGATTGAGCAGAATGTAGCGTTAGCCTATAGCGGTGCCATTCCTAACGGACGTATTGCCTCGGCGCTAGCAAGAGTGGCTGACAGTAGCGAAAATCCTGATCTGGTATGGAAGCTTGTAAAGCAGCATGAAGCAGATATCAGAACGCATCTGGCTCCATGGTCTCAAGATGGGTTTCTGGCCGGGATTGCCGTATATTCAGATAGTGCACATATTGCACACGAGCTGGAAAATGATCCTGAATCAGGCAAAACAACGGGTGCAAAAATTGCAACGGCCAAAGCATTGAGTGAAATTAGCGCACGTAAAGAAGCCATGCAGGCTGCACAATCGCAAATTCATGCTTGGTTAAGCGCAACGCATCATTAGTAATTTTTTATTGAGAGATACCGTAACATGTCCTGCTTCGGGATGCTCCCAGTAAGCAGGACATGTTTTTTAATTTTAAGAAAAGTAGAACTCTAAGTTAGTCAAACCCAAATGATATTCCAGCGAATATACCAAATCCATCGCCTACAAGAAGAGCTGAAGGTTGTGCATTGCCACTTCCATAAACGGGAACGACGCCGGTTGCATAATGCTTGTTCGCAAGGTTATGGAAGCTCAGATATACTTGACGATGCTTTTTAGGCCACTGATACCCCATGTTAAAATTATAAATATGGTAAGGGGCAGCCCGATACTGGTTATTATAAGATGCAAGAACGGATGATGCGACTTCTGCATCAACGGCAGCATAAAATCCGTTCTTCAGATCAAGATGCAATTCGCCTTGGTAATAATGCTGCGGGATACCAGGTATATGGTTATGGCCCCAAACCGGATCATGATTAAAACGAAAATCCTGATAAGTGTAGGCTTGGCGGAGAGAAATGATGTTTCCACTCCACTGGTAGAGGGTTGAATGCAGCGCAAATTCCACCCCTTGATGAGTGGTAGGTGAAGCATTGCCGTACGTTGCGTTGTTATAAAGCTGGGATGTGGGGGTCATAACGGAGAGTAGTTCATTATGAACCGCAGAGTGATAATAGGATAGGCTCCACTGCGTGCCGGCATATTCTCCGCTTGTACCCACTTCAAATGTGGTTGCTGTCTGGGGTTTCAGCATGGCCCAGTCTTTGGTTAATCCTTGCGCGATGCCTGACGTATAGAGGCTTCCAGAAAGATACTGCCAGTCCTGAGCAGGCTGCACACTGCGGCTGACATTTCCGTAAACCTGAATATGCGGGTTGATGACATAGCGGAAACCGGCCCGCGGTGAAAAATACAAGGCATCCTGACTGAAACGGCTTTTTTCCGGATAGGTCTGGCTGCCAGAGCGGGGGGAGTAATCCAGCGCGCCCGCAACAGTCAGCCAGAAATTATGGAAAAGTTCCGTATTATTGCTAACATGAAAAATATTGTCGCTGCCGCCCAGATGTGAACGGGTGACCAACGCGCCAAAAGGCACATTTGGATAGGCTTGCGAGCGTCTGACACGGTTTTCGATGGTGGCGTGCAGATCATGGGTTGTATAGACACCCGCATCTGTATCGCTCTGGTGACCGAAGAGCTTGTCATGCCGCTGGTAGCTGAGAACTGCGGAGGCGTAGTCAATATCGTACAGGGAGGATGTGTTGCCCAGTTCATGATCCATAGGCGCGTTCATGTAAACAAAACCAAGCATAATCTTGGAATTATCATCTACACGGATACTCAGGCGGTCCGCAGCATATTTTGTGCCGGGTTCTATGGTTTTTGTGCCCCAGTAACGATAGGGTTCCTGTGCCTGTTTGGGGTTCTGTGCGACCTGGGCACGTGTCAGATAGTAGGGGTTGCCTTCAGACGTCTGGCGATACCGGAAGAAAAAGCGGTTATCAACACGATCATTAAATTTGTAGCCATAATTGAAGTTAACGCCAAAATTGGTGGATTTTGTGTTTTCCTGATAACCTGAACGATAGGAATTTGTCACGCTAAGATAATAGTCATGTTTGCCAATAACCTTGCCGGAACTGAGCTGTTCCTTCACGTAGCCAAAGCTGCCAGCTTCAACACGAGCCTGATAGGTTTGAGCGTCATACCCAGTATTGGTCACGTAATTGATGGCGCCGCCCAGCATGAGGGAGCCGTAGTCAAAACCATTTCCGCCCCGTAGCACTTCAGTGTATTTTATGCCCAATGGCTCCTGCAGTTCGTTCACGGTTCCAATTGGCGTGGTTAAAGGTAGGCCATCAAACAGGAAAAGAATACCGGACCGTGTGGCGTTCAGGCCCGTCTGGATACCAGAGCCACGGATGGAAATTCGCAGATCATCTGATCCGCAGGGTGCCTGAGCGAATACGCCAGCCTGATATTTGAAGGAGTCAGCATTTGTCGCGCTCCGGCCACGTAACATAACGGACGCATCAATCACGCTGGTACCGCCGGGAATACGGGATAATCTGCGTTCTGCCTGCATAACCGCAGGGGTATGATGATGCGTTACCGTTATCTGCTCGGCAGTGTGACTGTGAGCGGGGCCGTGGTCATGATGCATGCCTTCCATACTGTCTGATACGGCACCATGCGTATGGGTATGTACATGACCAGACCCTTTATGGGTGGCCGAGATATGATGTGCTGCGGCGGCTGAAGGCTGGTGCGTCATCTCCATAGGGGTGGCGAAAGCTGCGGTAGAGGTTGTCACCAATGCTGTGGTTGTCAGGAGAGCACTCACCCGGACAGGGGAAGTCATAAAAAAGGAACACACACGGGAAGCACGAACCATAAGGGCAGGAAGTGGTGCGGCGAGGTGATCCATATTTTTAATCCGTAAGAGTAAGATAATTACATATGTCGACAATGTGGAATATATCAGCATGTGATATCGGTAAACTGCGATTCAACAAAATATAATGTATGTTGTAAATTAGACACGAAAAAGTATGTGGAAACGGGTTTGAGGTTCAGATGTGTGTTGTTTTCTTTATTTAATATATTAAAAAACAAGAACTTATAGGAATTTTAGATTTTATGGTGTGGAAGATGCGAATGTAACCTGCACTGGCTTTCCGAAAGAGGGAGGGTCAAGGTGACTGGCAGATAAGACGAGAACGAAGTGGATTTCACATTTTTTCTACGGGCAGTTGAAATAACAAAAAAATAAGTCATAAAATAAAAACAACGACCCAGTTCGAGTTTTGGGCTGTCTGTGGATGACGCAGAAACAGAAGGATGTTTGATGTCAGAAAGCGGTTCTAGGTCCCGGTCGGTCCAGAAATTAAGGGGGCGACAACTTAGCTTCGTCTGGAAGGAGAGCCGCAGGTTTCTTTCTCCCGTTCTTCTGGTTCTGTTCTGGCAGATTGCAAGCGCTGGCGGATTTGTGTCCGCGCGGATATTGCCCTCTCCAGCGCAGCTTGCTCATACGGCGTGGGGGCTGATCAAGGATGGGTCGCTCCCAACTAATCTTCTGGTATCTCTGGAGCGCGCAAGCATAGGATTTGGTCTTGCGTTGGGTATTGGCGTTATTCTGGCCCTGATTTCTGGTCTTTCCCGTTTGGGAGAGGACATAATTGATGCCCCTCTTCAAATCCTGCGCACTCTGCCTGCTCTGGCTTTGGCTCCCCTTTTCATCCTATGGTTCGGTATTGGAGAGGAGCCAAAAATTCTTCTTGTTACTCTGGGGGCTTTGTTTCCAATTTATCTGAATTTGCACAAGGGCATTCGCAGTATTGACCCCAAATTTCTGGAGATGTCTCGCACGCTTGGGCTTTCTCGGAGTCAGATAATCCGAGAGGTGGTTCTGCCGGGTGCTTTGCCGGATTTGCTACTTGGAGTGCGTTATGCGCTGGGTGTTGCGTGGTTAATGCTTGTTGTGGCGGAACAGGTCAATGCGGAAAGTGGCATTGGCCATATGATGATGGATGCGGAAGATTTTTTGCGCACAGATATCATTTTGGTCGGGCTGATTGTGTATGGTTTGCTGGGGCTGATTTCTGATTGGGTTGTAAGAACCGGAGAACGTTGGTTGCTTGCGTGGCAAGTGGATGGTGGCAAGCGCGTATGAACACCTTTTTTTCAGAACCGGAAAATGGCGAGCCGCGTGCGGTTGACACGACACGCTCGGTTCATGTCTCGGGTTTAACCAGACGGTTTGGAGACGGACCTGCTGTTCTGGATCACTTATCTCTGGACATACCATCCGGACAGTTTGTTGCGCTGCTGGGGCGCAGTGGTTCCGGAAAATCTACCTTGTTGCGGACGCTATCAGGATTGGACTCAGTAGAATATGGAGAGGTGGCGCGTCCAAAAGCGGTTTCTGTTGTGTTTCAGGAAAGCCGCTTGTTACCATGGAAGCGGGTCTGGCAAAATGTGGTGTTGGGGCAAAAGGGGCCGGAAGGAAAAGAACGCGCGCTTCAGGTGCTCAAGGAAGTGGGTTTATTGCATCGGGTGGAGGCGTGGCCTCTGACCCTTTCCGGAGGCGAGGCGCAGAGAGTGGCACTGGCACGCGCGCTTGTACGAAATCCATCTTTCCTGATGTTAGATGAACCTTTTGCTGCTTTGGATGCTTTGACACGCATTCACATGCAGAATCTTGTTCTCTCATTGTGGAGAAAACATCAGTGCACGGCTTTACTGGTAACACACGATGTAGATGAGGCCCTGGTTCTGGCTGATCGTGTTCTGGTGCTGGAACACGGGCGGATTAAGGTTGATCTGCCTGTTACCCTTCCGCGCCCGCGGCGGCATGCTCATCCAGTCTTTGAGCAGTTGCGGAGTGAGCTTCTGCACGCATTAGGTGTGCAGAATGCGTAAGAGTGTCCATTTTGAAAAAAGGATGAAGCCTCTATGACAAAGGCATCTGAACGGTCGGCAGAAACGTCTGCCAACTCTTTTATTGTTGATCGTTGGTCTCCGCGCGCTTTTACGCCGGCTTCTATATCAGAGGAAACGCTGCAAGCATTTCTGGAGGCAGGACGGTGGGCTCCTTCAGCTTATAACGGGCAACCATGGCGCTTTCTGTACGCCCGACGGGACACGCCAGACTGGGACCGTTTTCTGTCATGGCTCATTCCGTTCAATCAATCCTGGGCGCAGCATGCGTCTGCGCTGGTATTTGTGGCGTCTCATACCGTAACATTTTCCAGTAGCACCGGAGAGCCCGTACCTGCGCCTACTCATGCCTTTGATGCTGGGGCGGCGGCTGTTCTGGTTCAGTTGCAGGCTTCTCATGCTGGGTGGGCAACGCATCCCATTAGCGGGTTTGATCATGCTTTGGCGCGTGCAGGATTGGAATTGCCGGACGATTACGCTTTGCACGCAGCCATCGTTATCGGGCAGCAGGGTGAAAAAGCTACTCTGCCGGAAACCTTGCAGGGGAAAGAAGCGCCCTCCGGCCGCCGGCCTTTAACAGAACTAGCTTTTGAAGGGCGTTTTCCGCCGCGTGAGGATTAACCTTTCCAAATCATATCCTCTACGCGGAGTGCGCCAGGAATAAGGGCATTCTGAGCCAACAGGTCAGCAGCTTTTTGCTGTTCGGCCTGTGTGGTCGTATCCATAAAACCTACATCCAGTGAAAGATGCGAGAGGGCGGTCTTGATAACGCCTTCTGCAAGGCCCGTGCTCTCGGCAAGTGTGTGGATCAGGTCTTGTTGGTTCTGGGTTACCCAAGGTTCGAGCCCGGAAAAGGTGGTAACAACTTTACGGGCAATATCTGCATTTTGGTCTATAAAGGCGCGACGCGAGAGTAGAAACTGGCGGTTGGGAGAAAGGTTTTCTGCGCTTGTGAGAAGTTTAGCTGAGGGAAGAGCTTCCCCAGCGGCAAGGTAAGGGTCCCAGATGGCCCAGGCGTCAATATGTTTGGTTTCAAACGCTGCCCGTGCGGCGGCAGGTGTCAGATTGACTGGATGAACATCCTGCATCGTCAAGCCACTTTGAGTCAGGGCGTTGAGAAGCAGGTAATGGACGTTTGAGCCTCTGTTAAAGGCGACTTTTTTGCCTTTCAGATCTTTTACGGCTTCAATGCCACTGTCTGCCTGAACCAGTATGCCTTCTCCCAACGGAGCAGAGCCACTGTGGCCAATATAAACCAATCTGTCAGGCCAGTTGGATTGGGCAAAAATAGGGGGAGCATCCCCTGTTTCAGCCAGATCAATGGCATCGGCTGAAAGGGCCTGTAACATTTGAGGTCCGGCGATAAACTCAGACCATTTCACATGCCACCCGGCAGACGAGAGTGCTTTTTCCAGTAGTCCCGATTGTTTGAGAATGAGGAGTGTGCCGTATCTCTGGTAACCAACCCGGAGGGTTTTATCTGCACTCTGGGCCACTGATTTGTGAGCTGACAGAAGGGTTGCGTTAGCCGCAGTTGCGATTGCTGCCGTAAGGAATGATCTACGGCGCAATCTGTGCGTAAATGGAGGTAGCATGAAAGTGGACATCCTTATTATTCATCATTCTATGGACAAGGCAGAAAGTTAAAAAGAAAGGGGCAGACGAGAGAAGGTGAGGGGATTGCTTTTAATATGTATTGAATTTGGATAAGCTATTAAATAACTAAAATTAATAGTTAAAATAACAGACTGACAATGAAGGAAAACAGCATTCCATGACTGGGCAGGATACGGACCCGCAGATTGTCTCTGTTCAGAAGCGTGTTTCTGAAATACTTTCTGATTTGAAAAGCTGGGCGCGGGACGCGGATAAAACTGCAGAGTTCCCCTTTGACGCTTTGGATGCTCTTGCGCGAGCGGGCGCCCTTGATGTGGTGTTGCCGCAAGCATATGGCGGGGCGGAATGTGATCTGGCAACGGCCCAGGCCTTAGTGGGTTCGATTGCACAGGCAGATCCTGTTTCCGCCCTTGTTTTGGTAAATCATTATATGGTGCACGCAGAATTGCGTGCCTTACCCTCTTATCCTGCGCCCCTTCAGAACAAGCAGGTTCTACAAGGGAAACTGATCAATGCATTGCTGGCTGAACCTGATCAGGGCTCAGCCTCACGGGGTGGTTTGCCCGGCACCGTGGCGCATAAAACGGAGCAGGGGTGGAGGCTTACGGGGCGCAAAGCTTACGCAACGGGTATACCGGCACTCTCATGGTTATTGGTCAGGGCCAGAACAGATGCCTCAGACCCAGAGATTGCATTTTTTCTGGTGCCAAGAGAGGCCCTTGGAATAACAGTGCTGTCCACTTGGGATCACGTTGGCATGCGGGCATCAGCGAGCCAGGAAATTGTGATGAAGGATGTTCCTGTGCCTGACGATCACCTTGTTTTCAAAGCATCTCCAGAAAATTCCTCCACTTTTGGAAAAGTGCTAGGTGTATGGAATCAGGGATTGCTCGGCGCGCTTTATGATGGCGTTGTCAGGACAGCGGTTGGCTGGACGGAGCATTTTCTTAAAGAACGTAAACCATCTAATCTAGGGGCTGCTCTTGCTACACTTCCAGCCATGCAGGATGTGATTGGTGGCATGCGGATTGCATTGGATCTCAATCAAACTCTTTTACGGTCTTTTGCCCAAGCTGTTGCACTGAAAGATAAGGACCGCGTGCAGAAAGAGGCAGTGCTGCTCAAGACGCAGACAGTGGATGGTGCAGCAGGACTGACACAGACATTACTGGCAATTGCAGGAAATGCTGGTCTGTCTGCACGCAATGATCTGGAGCGTTGCCATCGGGATGCATTGTGTGGGCGTATTCATGCGCCTCATGCTGAACTTTTACGGAACAAAGCGGGGCGTCAGGCACTGGGTCTTTAAAGAGTATACGGCTCCCGATTATACGGAAGCCTATTTTTTTGTTTGGTTTTCTGCTGGTGGCAAGGAAACAAACCAGCCCATCAAACGGGCTGCTCTTAGGCAGAGCGAGCCGTGCTTGCATCACCCATAAGATGCGCTGCCGCAACCAGTTTCTGAGTGAAGGGGTGGCGAGGATGCTTCAGAATCTGTTCAGCCGCGCCGCTTTCAACAATTTTTCCCTCTTTCATCACAATTAGATCGTCCGAAATATTTCTCACAACGTTCAGATCATGAGAAATGAACAGATAAGAAAGATGCAGACGTTTTTGAAGATCGCCCAGAAGATCCAGGATCTGTGCCTGAACAGATACATCCAATGCGGAGACGGGTTCATCGCAGAGAATGACAGAGGGTTCAACTGCCAATGCGCGGGCTATTGCTACGCGTTGCCTCTGGCCGCCCGAAAGGAAGAGAGGGTTTTTGGTCAAGAGGCTATCAGGCAACCTCACCTGAGCCAGAAGGGCATGAATGCGTGATAGCCTTTCGGACTTTGGAACATGAATGACGGAAAGCGCATCATTCAAGATGGTCTGTACGGTCCATCGAGGGTCAAACGAACTTAACGGGTCTTGATAGATAATGGCCAGTTTTGGCCTTCGGACACGGCGTGCGGCTTCTGGAATATTGGCTTTTCCCGATCGGACCCAAGGTTCTCCCTGAAAATCGACAGAACCGGAAGAAGGTTTCTGAAACCCCATGATCATCCGGGCGGTGGATGTTTTTCCGGAACCGGATTCCCCAATCAAGCCTAATGTGCGACCGGGCAAAAGAGAAAGACTGACATCCTGCACAATCTGTTTTGTAGCACCATTCTGCTGTTTTACAGAGAAGGATAGATGATGAGCCTCCAGAAGAGGAGCGTGTGTGGCGGACGGGGGAATGGTAGGGCGTGGTGGCCTTCTGCCAGGTTCGGCTGCGAGAAGCATGCGCGTGTAGGCGTGACAGGGGCGCGTGAGCAGGTCAGCCGTTTGGCCTTCCTCCACCATATGCCCCTGATTCATGACAATAACCCGATCAGCAAGCTGTGAGACAAAGCCCAGATCATGACTGATGATAAGAATACCATGACCAGCGGCACGTAACTGTTTCAGCAGTTCCAGAATTTGAACCTGCACGGAAGGATCAAGGGCTGTTGTTGGTTCATCGGCAATCAGAAAAGGAGGGTTCATTGCCAGAGCGCTGGCAATCAGAGCACGTTGACGCAGTCCGCCCGAAAGCTGATCTGCCCGCAGATGGACACGGTCCTGTGCTGAGGGGATACCGGCCTTTGCCAATAACTCCAACACACGGCTTTTGCGGCTGGTGCGTGTGCCCCAGTTATGGGCTGTCAGAGCCTCCGTAATTTCGGCCCCAACTGGCCGCAGTGGGTTTAGTGCTACCAACGCATCCTGAAGCACAAAACCGATTTTTGCTCCGCGTATTTTGCGCCATTCCTGTTCTGTGTTGGTCAGAAGAGACCTTCTGTTGAGGGACAGATGGTCGGCAGAGATTTGGGCATTGGATCCGGCAAGCCCCAGTAATGAACGGGCGGTAACGGTCTTTCCTGAACCGGATTCCCCAACAAGGGCGACAACTTCTCCCGGTTTCAGGGAAAAAGAAATAGAATGTACTGCGGTATGAGAAAAACCGCCTGTTTGAAATTTCACAGAGAGGTTTTTGACAAGGAGGCCAGAGGCCTCTGCGTCATGGGAACGGCTCATGAGACGTTTGTTTCAAAATGAGTTTTCAGGAACCGCCCCATGGTGGTGGTGGCCAGCATGGTCAGCACAATGGCAACTCCGGGGAAAAACGTGATCCACCAGGCTTCTGCAATGTAGTCGCGGCCCATGGAGAGCATGGTTCCCCATTCCGCGGCGGGAGGCGGCGCGCCGAGCCCTAGAAACGAGAGAGCAGATGCCCAGATAATGGTCTGGCCCACACCCATGGCACCGGCAATGAGCAGCGGTCGGAAAGCATTGGGAATAAGGTGGGATCTTAAAATTCGGCTTGGAGAATGCCCCATTGAACGGGCGGCTTCAATAAAACTTGCGTTGCGAATGGCCAGAAACTGCCCGAACAGCATGCGCCCGTATCCCGGCGCAGCCCCAATACCAACGGCGATAATAAGAGGGAATGTGCCGGACGAAAAAATGGCAGTAAGGAGAAGGGCAAGGACAACGGAGGGAAAAGAAAAAAGGATTTCAAAAATCCATTTTACAGATTGTTCCGCAACAGGTCCACCGAATGCTCCGGGTATGGCAAGGGTGAGGGCAACGGAAAGTGCTAACAGAATGGACCCTATTCCAATCACCAGCGAGTTACGCGTACCAAAAACAAGACGTGTCCAGATATCTCGTCCAGATTGGTCCGTGCCGAGGGGATGCACCCAGCTTGGAGGGGAAAAAGCCTCACGCGGAGCGATGCCGTAAGGATTGCCATGAGTCAGAAGATGAGGCGCAACGGCAGCAAGAACCAGAAGAGTTATGTAGAGAACGGCTACCGTCAACCCGATATGGCGTCCAAATGGTTGCCAAAGGCGCGCAGGGGTAGTGATGGCCAACGGCATAGAGTGAGTTGCACTCATACGCGTGCCTCCTGTATCCGTGGGTCAATGATCACATACAGAACATCTGCCAGAAAGGAAGCGAGGACGTACACGAGAGCAATGAACAGGATGATGCCGGTGACCAGCGGCATATCATGCATGCTGACGGCCAGAAACAACTGACGCCCTAACCCCTGGCGAGAGAACACTACTTCAACGGGAACAACATTCCCGACCAAAGCGCCGATAGCCCATGTGGACAAACTGACTCCTGGTAACAGAGCGTGGCGTAAAACATGACGAAACCGCACACTGTTGTCAGATACTCCGCGAGAACGGGCTGTCAGGACAAAAGGTTGATCAAGTGTTGTTTTGAAAGACTCACGCATGACCTGGGCCAGAAAACCGCCCAGAGGAATGGCCAGAGAAAGGGTAGGGAGAATGAGGGAAGAAAAGCCATGTGTGCCAGCCGGCGGAAGCAGGCCAAGCTGGTAGGCAAATAGCCAGAGCAGCATGATGCCAATCCAGAATTGCGGTAGTCCTGCAAACAGGGTTTCCAGAGAGGAAAAGGCAGAGTCAAATATCGGCTTTCGGGCAGAGAGCGTTACAGAAAGAACAGCAAACACCCATGCGGTGATCAGAGAGGCAAGCATGAGTTTTAGGGTGTGCGGGGCCTGTTGCCACAGAACATCCGTAACCGGCATGTGCTGAGAAAATGACGAGCCAAGCTGACCTGACAGAACACGCCAAACATGTAGCCCGTATTGCACCATTATGGGTTGATCCAGCCCGTATTCCTGCCGGATTTCCTGAATCGTTTCGGGAGTAGGGTTGGCGGAGCCACCCAGAATGGCTGTAACCGGATCTCCGGGGGCCAGATGCAGAGCAATAAAGGTGAGCGTGGCCGCGGCAAAGAGAACCAGACAGGCTCCACCAATACGGATGAGGGCTTTTTTCAAGAAGAACCAGCCTGTCTCTTGGAAGAGGGTCATTGTTCCACCCATGCATCATAGAGTGTGGTTACGTTCAGAGAGGGCACCAGACGTATGTCATGGACACGCTTTGAAATGGCCAGTCGTGTGGTTTGCGGATAGGTTGTGATTTGCAGGAAAGCTGCCGAAACAATTTTCTGAGCCTGATAGTACAGGTCACGTCGTTGTTCGGAATCTGTTGTCAGGAGCGCTGCGTTGACAATCCTGTCAAACTCCGGGTTGCTGAAGCCGGACTCATTCTGATGATGCCCTGCTATTCCGGCAGCACCAAGAAATTCGGAAGAAAAGACGATACGCAGCACGTCTGCGGTATTGGTGTTCCAATATCCAACCCGCACATCATAATCCCATTGACCTTCGCGGGCATTGACGGATGTATCATCCGCATTTTCCAGCAAAACATCAAATCCGGTTTCGCGTGCTGTGGCCTGTACCTGTTCCCACAACGTCCGCTCAGAATTTGAAAGAGAGGCGCGCAGAGGGATATGAACCGTCAGGCGTTGTCCGTTTCGTTTGCGGATACCGTCAGCATCTTTGGTGGTCCAGCCAGCCTGATCAAGCAAAGTATTTGCTTTATCGGGGTTGTAATCTGCCGCATGTTCAAAGTCGGGTGAATAGAACGGTGTTGTCGCTGTGAGCGGGCCTCCTGCGCGACGATAATGATGAAAAAAGACGCTGCTCAAAGCCCCTTCTATGTCAGTCGATCGAATAAACGCTTCTCTTACAAGCTGATCATTGAAAGGGGCGCGTCGGATGTTCAATGTACCATTGGTGGGGTTACCAGGACGATCCGCCATTAAAACCCACAGGTCCGCATTATGGCGGGCGGGTGTCTCGGCTTCTGGTGGCAGACTATCAATGGCGTCAACTTCAGCGGCCTGCACAGCGGCAAAGCGCGCAGAAGGCTCCGGGATGAAGCGCCACTCCACGTGTTCCAGATAGGCTGGGCCGTCATGTAGCGCCGTAGGAGGAGCCCAGTGATAAGCGTTGTTCCGGTCAAACACGATCTTGTTCTGGCGGTCCCAACTGACAATGCGGAATGGGCCGGAGCCAACAGGAGCCTGGCAGTTCAGGTCACGCGGGCGGGTAAGAGCTTGGGGAGATTCAATGCCAAGAAAACCTTGGGCGAGCACCTCCAGAAACGCGGCGTAAGGGCGGCTGAGGTGCACAATAGCCGTATGAGAATCAACAATTTCGGTTGAATGATATTGCCGGATATAGCCACCCGCCGTGCTTGACTGCGTGGCAGGATCAACCATGTGGTCAAGATTGGCTTTTACGGCTTCTGCCGTGAAAGGGGTGCCATCTGTAAACGTAACATCAGACCTTAAATGGAATGTGTAGGACAATCCATCCGGCGAAATATCCCAACTGGACGCAAGCCAAGGATGGATAGTGCCCGCCTTGTCCATGGAGACAAGCGAATCAAGATATTGCTGGGCCACAAAAACTTGCGGCATGTCGCCCTGCACATGCGGGTCCAGGCAAACAGGTTCACGGTCTGTTGCATAGATAAGGGTGCCCACCGAAACCGGGGAGCCAGCACGCCGTGCGTGTTTGTTTTTATGGCATGCTCCCAGAGGCAGACACACAGTTACCAGTAAAGCTCCCAGAAGAAGCGTTTTGCCTGACTGAGAGACTGTGTGTCCGGAAAGCATGTCGTGTGGCCAGTAAGAAAAGATGTTCAGACAGAAGCTAGATGCGGCGTGGCTTGCGCATCCGCCTTCGCCTTGGTGGTCCAACTGGAATCAAGGGGAGTGCCGTTTAGTTCCCAATCTCCCAGTTCGCGGGCCCGTTTGATGGCTGGGTTATGTGAGGCCAGAACACGTGCGTTGCGCCAGAACCGATCCAGCCGTCTTTTTTCGGAGCTCGCAGATGCGCCGCCAACTTCAAACAGACTGGTGGTTGCCTCCAGAACCAGAGGAATAATAACTTGTTGGGCTTTGAAGGCTTCCAGTTCTGCCTGTTGAGAGACTGTGTCTGGCAGCCCTTGTTCACGGAGGCGAGACGCTTGCTCAAGCGTGGCGGACACCCGATCGACCAAAGTTTCCGCAGCAAATGCCAGACTGGAGAGGCGACCAACAACAGCCTGCACCAAGGGATCTTCACGCGGGAGAGACTGGCCCGGAACACCAAAGACTCGTGTGCGGGGGCGCACAAATTCTATTGTTTCACGCAAGGCCGCTTGAGCGATTCCTGCAAGCGTAGCAAGGTGAAAATTCTGATAGAACGCTGTAAAAAACCGATCTATGGGAGAGTCATCTTTAGGGAGGATATGGTAAATCTGCTCTTCAGACAGTTCAACATTTTCAAAGAGAGTTGTTCCACTGCCTGTCAGACGCTGACCAAAGCCGTCCCAATCATCCACACGGGTGACCCCCGCAGCGGTTGTGGGCACAGCCACGCGGTAACGTTTATCATCATGTAAAGCGACAACGGCAATCCAATCAGCATAAATGGAGCCGGTGGAATAATATTTGGTACCGTTTAGGTACCATTTTCCGTCTTTATGGGTGAGAGTGGTTGTGGTTTCTGTTGCGTTACCCAGCTCTGCCATGGCGGCACCAAATACCGCACCGGCCTGGATTGTTTCGAGCCATTTTATAGCTGAAGGGCGCGTTGCCGCTGCGGTCAGATGCTGGCGTTCGCCTTCAACAAAGGCAAAATGAGCGCGTATTATTTGTGGCAGATTGGAATCTGCTGCTGCGAGTTTAACCAGCAGTCGAAATGTTTCCTGCAACGAGACATTCTGCCCCCCCAGTTCTGCGGGAATACGGAGGGCAGTGAAACCGCTTTGGCGGAGTTCCTCTACGGCATCATAAGCCAGAATACGGTTTTGTTCGCGGTTGATAGCCCCTGCCGCTATGTGGTCAAACACCGCCTGAAAACGGGAAGAGGCGGTACCTGATTGGGAGGGGAGTGTTGACTGAACCATGGGGCGTGTCTCGCTATATAACATAAAAAATACGATTAATGATCATAAAACTATAATCTGTCGTATTAATATGATAGTCAACAAAATTTCACACGACCATCTCGTTTGTATGGGGAGTCTATGAAAAACAATAGGTTTTTTACAATGTCCGTTTTGCGGTTTATGTTCTGAAGCCTTTTGTTTTCAAAAGTTAGCCCCCTTTTTTAGCTCCATGCATGCAGGGGAGGGGCTGTGCCATTGAGATAATAATTTCCGACAATGGCATATTTCCACCGTATTGGATCGTGCAACGTATGCGTTCTAGCGTTTCGCCAGTAGCGGTCAAAGTTATAGCGCGTATCGGTGGAAGCGGTTCCAGCTAATTCAAACAGCCTGTTTGTGGCATCTATGGCCAGTTCGGTGGTAAAAATTTTTGCTTCAGCTACGGAAACTTGTGCAGATGCGACTGTCTCTGGCGTGGGATGAGTAAGTGCCGCATCAATCTTCTTTCCTGCTACATCAAGTAGGGCACGGCAGGCACTCAGGCGCGCAAACAATCCCCCTAGAATATGGCGCGTGTAGGGATCTTCATGTGCGTTGTCCTGGTTACTATCTATCCATGGCCGGGTACGGTTTTTTACAAAGAAAACAGTCTCTTCAAGAGCGCCCTGCGCTATCCCGCCATCAATGGCAGCCTGAATAAACTGGGAAATTGCACTGTCGGGCCGGGGGGATTTGGGAATATAGGCCTTCCATGCCGGTAAGACGCGGGTAAGCGGCACTTTTACATTATCAAGAAGAACCGTGCCGCTTCCTGTCTGGCGTTGGCCAAAGGCCGACCAGTCATTCAAGACAGTTAATCCGTCCGTGACTCGGTCTGCTATGGCCAGCCACGCCACGCCGTCCTTATCAACGGCTACAATCGGTACCAGATCCGCAGCTAAAGCACCCGTGCAGTAATATTTCTTCCCATTTATAAGGACATGATCCCCTTGCGGCACAAGATATGTGCTGAGGTCTGTCAGTTTTTTGTTTCCTCGTTCAGAAAACGCATTACCGCAACGTTTTCCGTCAAGAATAAGGCTGAAGAGTTCTTTTTGCTGTTCCGGTGTGCCACAGGAAGCGATCACCGCAACGGCAGCCCAGTGGTTCTGGGCTATTTGCGCTAATGCTCCATCTGCGGCGGCAATGGTCTGCACAACTGTGCCGAGGGTGGCGTAGGATACACCTGCTCCCCCATAGGCGCGAGGGACCGTGATGCCCCATAATCCAGACGCGGAATATCGGTTCAATTCATCCAAAGGAAAACGAGCCGACCGTTCACGTTCTGCAGCGTTCTGTTTCAGATGATGTGCAAAATCCTGCGCAATTTGAATGGCTTGTATATCGCTTTCTATGCGCACGGTAGGCGTGGTTCGGGGCCAGACCGGAGGAGGGACTGGCAAGCCAGAACCGATAACAAATGGATCAGATGACGGCATGGAAAAACCTTTTTGGAAAATCTGAGATCAATGCGCAGAGGCAAAAGGAGGAGCCGCATGGAATTGACGGCCAGCATGCTGGGCGGGAAGATGATCGCCCGCGCCAAATAGCTTGTGCCGCAAGGTTCCTGCTTGATAGGCGCGTTTATAGCGCCCTCGCCGTTGAAGTTCTGGGATAATAAGCTCTACTATATCTTCGAATGTTTCGGGAGCGACGGCATATGCCAGGTTGAAACCATCAACGCCGGTTTCATCAATCCATTGTTCCATTTGATCGACAATCTGGGTTGGGCTGCCAACAAACGTGATTCCCATACCGCCAATAGCGGCATGCCGTGCCAGTTCACCTACCGTCCAGATTTTACCGGGGTTCATGACCGTCAGAGAATCAATGGCGGAATGGATGGCATCATTGCGGATATGGCGAACAGGATCTGTGGGTTTGTAAACGGAAAAATCCACTCCGGTCCAGCCGGACAGAAGAGTCAGTGCGCCCTCCTCACTAATATAGCTTTGATAATCGTGATATTTTGCGAAAGCTTCTTCTTCTGTCGGGGCCGTGACGATGGTGAGGAGAGAGAAAACCAAAGGAGTATTGGAGGGGCGGCCTGCCTGCTGTGCCGCATTACGTAAGGAGCGAACCGTCTTTGTGACAGTCTCTTGTGAAGGGCCAGCAATAAACACACATTCTGCGTGTGTTGCCGCGAATTGCTGCCCGCGAGGGGAGGCTCCTGCCTGAAAGAGTACAGGAGTGCGTTGTGGCGAGGGTTCGGCCAGATGAATGGCATCTAACGAGAAAAAAGGGCCATCATGCTGAATACGGTGGACTTTTGAGGGATCAGTAAAAATACCGCTTTGCTTGTCGCGTAAGACAGCATTATTTTCCCAACTTGTCTCCCACAGCTTATAAACAACGTCCAGATAATCATCGGCTATGGCATAACGTTGGTCATGTTTTGTCTGGGCCGGTTTTCCCGTGCTTTTGGCAGCACTATTGAGATAACCTGTAACAATATTCCAGCCAATACGTCCCTCGGTCAGGTGATCCAGCGTGGACATGCGCCGCGCGAACGGGAAGGGGTGTTCGTAGGAGAGAGTTGCCGTTAGTCCAAAACCGAGATGTTCAGTGACGCCAGCCATGGCGGAAATAAGCATGGCTGGATCATTCACTGGAATTTGTGCACCGTTGCGCAAGGCAGCATCTGGGCTTTGCCCATACACATCATAAACGCCCAGCACGTCTGCCAGAAACAGGGCATCAAATAATCCGCGTTCCAATGTGCGGGCCAGATCAGTCCAGTAACGGAGTGAACGGTAGTTGGCTGACTGGTCTCGTGGGTGTCGCCATAAGCCACTGGCTTGATGGGACACGCAGTTCATATCAAAAGCATTCAGGCGTATCTCGGCCATGTTTCTTCTCTTTCCCGTTCAGTTAAAGCCGAGAGAAATGCCGCCAAACACACCAAACCCATCACCAGGTTGCATGACGGAAAGCTGTGACCCGCCAGCAATATATCCGGGTACGACAATGGAGGCGTAATGGGTATTGGCCAGATTATTAAAGTTCAGGAAAACAGTCCTGTGCTTGTTCGGCCAGGAATAACCAAGGTGGGCATTAAAGATATGATAAGAGGGTGCAAAATACGTCATGTCATACGCAGCGCCGACCTTGGAGGAGACCTGCGCATCAAATCCGGCATAAAACCCGTTGGCGAGATCCAGATTGATACCGCCCTGGTAGAAATGTTCCGGAATACCGGGGAGTCGATTTTTTCCGAAGACGGAATCATGCTTGTAATGAAAATCCTGCCATGTGTAGGCATTGCGGAGGGAAAGACGGTTTTTCCTCCATTTGTAGAGTGTGGTATCGAGAGAAAATTCCACGCCCTGATGTTCTGTAGGGGAAGCGTTGCCGTAAATGGATGTGCCCTGTGCGGCGGATTCAGGCGTCATGACAGCCAGCAATTCATTATGCACAGAGGAATGGTAATAGGTTAGGGCCCACTGGTTGCCTGCGTAATGGCCTGTGGTACCAATTTCAAACGTGGTGGCTGTCTGGTTACGGAGTTTTCCTGCTGTTGCGTTCATACCCGCTTGCGGGGATGTGCTCGGGTAATAAGAACCTGCATAGTTGTAGTTCCAATCATTAGGTGGCTGAAGGCTACGGCTGACATTTCCGTAAATTTCGACATGCTTGTCAGGCTGGTAACGGAAACCAGCGCGCGGAATGAAATTGATGGAAGACGTTTTAAAAGGATTGCTTGGGCCGGGAGAGGGAACATCCGAAGATTTCTGGATGAAGGCAAGAGCGCCTGCTGTTGTCAGCCAGAAATTATGAAACAGTTCTGTATTATTGCGAAGATGGAAATAATTTTCTGTTCCGCCATACGTTACGTGCCTTAGCGATGTGCCAATGGGGTATCCGGCGAAATTTCCCGACTGCACACGTACTCGGTTTGTCTGCCAGGCTTCCAGATCAGTATAGGTGAGAATGCCGAAGCGGGTATCGCTTTTATGGCCGCCCAGAATATCATGCCGATCATAATTGAGAACACCGGCGACGGTTTTATAACCCCATACCTGCGAAAAGCGAGCGTACTGGATATCAATAGGAGCATCTTGGTAGTTAAATCCAAGCTCAATTTTGGATTTATCGTCAATTTTAATGGTGGTCATATCCGCGTAATATTTGGTGCCGGGCTGAATACGATCAGAGCCCCATTCCTGATAAGGTTGCTGCGCTTGCTTAGGATTTTTGAGGATCTGATCTCGTGTTAAAAATCCGGCCCAGCCATTGCGGGTCTGGCGGTAACGGAAGAACAGACGAGTGGACACACGATCATTAAACTTATAACCAAAATTGGCATTCACGCCAAAGCTGGTTGCTTCTGTATTATGTTGATAGCCGCCCCGATAAGAATTGGTCAGGCTGATGTAATAGTCAAATTTTCCAAGAACCTGCCCGGAACTCAACTGTTCTTTAACGTAACCAAAGCTGCCTGCTTCTGCGCGTGCTTGATATTTTTGAGAGTTATAACCTGTCTGAGTAACATAATTGATTGCACCGCCGAGTTGCAGGCCTCCATAATCAAAGGAGTTTGCGCCGCGAAGCACTTCCGTATACTGCAAGCCCAGGCTTTCAAAAAGCTCATAAGGTGTTCCGGCTGGGGTGGTAACGGGCAGGCCGTCAAACATCATAAGCATACCAGAACGGAAATAGTTTACGCCTGTCTGGATGCCTGAACCTCGAACAGAAATACGCAGCCCATCTCCTCCACCAGAAGCCTGCGCAAAAACACCGGGCTGAAACGCCAGTGCGTCAGCGTTGGTCAGGTTACGCCCTTTTAAAACCTGTTGGGCATCAATAACTGTTGCAGCGCCAGGAATGCTGCGGAGATGAGACTCAGCAATTTGAGCATCAGAGCGGCGCCGTGTTGAAACAGAAATCTCTTCTTTGGCTGTTGCCCTAGTAGGGCTGCTCGCTTTGCCGGCATGAGTTGGCTGCGTTTGATGCCCCTGTTTCGAGGGATCAACAGGAGGAAGGCCGGCTTCAGCCGCGTGTGCTGAGGATGGAAGAATGCTCAGAAACGCATACGCCAGAACTGCGTGGTTGGGACGCAGTCGTCTATTGACATAAAGATGATTTTTAAGAGGTGAGAAAGAAAGCCTGAGCATGGAGATACTTTCTGTCAGCAAGGGAATATAAGATGTGCGGGGAGAAAGAAACTGGCCGCATCAACACATCTCCTGCGTAAAAATTTGCGTAAGAGCAGAAAGAAAAGAAATATGAAGCATGCTGATTGTCCTGTTTTATTCTGGAATATGGGTGTGTGCATAATTGCGCCGGAACCAGATCAGGCCCGGATGTTGTGCATCTGATGATTCAACATGAAGAATATGGGCAAAAACAACTGAGTGAGAGCCTGCATCCACAACATTTGCAATGCGACAATCAAAACCGACCAGCGCATTTTCTAAAAGAGGAGCGCCTGTGGCATGTGCTGACCAGCCTGCTTGCGCGAAGCGGGTTTCCTGTGGTTTTGAACGGCTGCTGAAAATATTGGAAAGAGGATGTTGAGCATGGGTCAAAACATTAACCGCAAGAACACCATTTTTTAGAATGGGATCGTGTGCACCTGTGTTTTTGTTGACGCAAACTAACAATGTTGGAGGAGCGTCAGATACACTGCACACGGCAGACGCGGTAAATCCATATTGTCCTGCCGTTCCATCGGTCGTCACAATCGTCACTGCACCTGGTAAGAGGGCCATGCCATCCCGGAAAGATTGAGAGGAGAGAGTGTGATGTGGCTCAAGGAGTGCAGGATCAAGAGACTGGTTCATCGGATTTCCCGTAGACAGAAAAAAAGAGCGATAAAATCAGGAGAGAGAAGCTGCGTCTTCGAGCACGCTTCGGTCTGCCTGAGTAGAAATGGTTCTGGCCAGTTTTTCAGCGTATGCGGTTACTTCTGGCAGACCCATCAGTTCGCCAAATCGTCCGCGTGCCAAGGGGCCTGCAATAAACAGAGACGAATCCTTGTTTGGGCCGACCTGAGCATGACCATCCGTAGTTACGTGTAACCCCAGGCCGGATGAGTCCATTTCGATATGACCATCAGCAGCAAGAGATTTTAAAACGGGTTGTGAGTTTAAAATGCTGTTATGGGCGGGGCCAGTTGTTGTAATGATGGCCTCGACTTTCAGACGTTCCACATGGCCATTACGGTGTTGCAGGGTGATGGAAAAGTGCTTTCCTTTTATTTCAACTTTTATCAGGCGCGCCGCCTGAATGCGGAGTTGACCACTGTTAATGGCAGCATCTACAAAATTTTCTGTTGGCGGCGAAATGCGGAAGCGATGCGTATCCCAAAAGGGGCGTAAATGACGAATAAGCCGCTGCCGCTCGGTGTGGTTAAGCGCGCTCCAGATTTCAGGGGCCTGTTCGCGTACGCGATCAAGAAACGCCTGCCAGGGAATATCGGGATGCGCGGCAATTGCTGCGCGCACTTTCTGCAACAGTGTTTTGGTGAGCGACGCAGGAGGGGATAGAAAATCTCCGATGGCTGTGGTCGGGGTGCGACTATGGCTTTTTGACCGCTGCCCGCGCCGGGAGATAGCTAGAAGAGGCGCTTTGTGTTTTCGAGCTATTAAGGTGGCTACAGTATCCGCCATGCTTAGGCCTGTTCCGATAATCAATACCCTGTCTGCGGGTTTGATTGTGCGGAAGGCGTCAGGCTTCCACGGGTCAGTTACCAGAACCGGGTGTGTAGCGGCAGAAAGAGTGCGCTCGAGTGCCGCAAGTTCTGTAGGGGGGCGAGGAGAAGGATGGCTTGTAGCAATAACGACAATATCAGCCTCAAATATATCTCCGGCCTGAGTTGTCAGCCCCCATTTCCCCTTGGGTGTTTTACGGGCGGCTGTAACCACGCTGGGGATATGCCTGAGGTGTTGAGCTTCCAGAAGGGGAGCCAATCTGGCGGCTACATACTGACCAAAGACCTTACGGGCAGGATAAAGGTGGCCATCAGGTTGCCGAGCATCAGGATCGTGCTGACTTTTCCCCGTTTTTTCCAACCATTCAAGAAAATCAAGAGGGTGAGCCGTATCAATACTCATGCGGCTGGCAGGCACATTGATCCGGTGGTTGGGGTCCGTGGCGCTATAGGCAACGCCACTGCCAAGTGTTGGGCGAGGCTCAAACACCAGAACCTTAAGCGGTGCATGCGGTTTCTGGAGCAGATGCCACGCCAGCGCTGCGCCACTGAAGCCGCCGCCGATAATGGCTATAATCTTGGTAGGCTGCGTACTCATGGTCAGGCTGCGTGAGAGCCGGGCCGGTGATCTCCGGCAATGGTTTCACCAAAAGGACCCATGTTGCTCAGGTTGGAAGTTGCCCTGATGGGGTGTGCTGTTGGTAGAAGCGGAAGGACCAGTTCGCCAAACTGGTAGGCTTCTTCCAGATGGGGATAGCCGGAGAATATGAAACTATCTATACCCAGCCGACGATACTCATCAATGCGTTCGGCAACGGTAGCAGGGTCTCCTACAAGGGCAGTACCTGCTCCGCCACGCACGAGACCGACGCCCGCCCACAGATTGGGACTGATTTCAAGTTTGTCCCGCTTGCCTCCATGGAGAGCGCTCATGCGCGCTTGACCCACGGAATCCATGCGGGCGAAAACCTTCTGAGCCTTGGAGATTGTTTCATCACTCAGATGGCTGATCAGGCGGTCTGCTTCCTGCCATGCTTCACGTTCGGTTTCCCGAACAATAACGTGAAGGCGAATGCCAAAAGATATGTCTCGGCCCTGCTTTTCTGCCAACTTACGCACTTTGGCTATTTTTTCAGCGACTAACGCTGGAGGCTCACCCCATGTCAGATATTTATCAATATGTTTGGCGGCAACGTGTGCTCCGGCTTCAGAGGAGCCACCAAAATAGAGAGGCGGCCCATTTTTCTGAAAAGAGGGGAACAGGATGTGGCCATCCTCTATTTTGAAATGCTTACCGATATAATTGACGTGTTCTCCGCGCAGTAGTGCGCGGTAGATGTCGAGAAACTCATCTGTGATTTCATAGCGTGTTGCATGATCTGCAAAAAAACCGTCACCTGCGTTTTCAGCAGGGTCCCCACCGGTCACAATGTTGATCAGAAGACGACCTGCTGAAAAACGGTCAAGGGTGGCCGTCATTCTCGCAGCAAGGGTAGGGGAAAGCAGGCCCGGGCGCACGGCAATAAGGTAGCGCAACCGTTCCGTGATGGGGGCGAGAGCGGAAGCCACCACCCAACTATCTTCGCAACTCCGACCGGTTGGAATCAAAACGCCGTAATAGCCGAGGGTATCAGCGGCTTTGGCGACCTGTTGCAGATAAGGGAGATCGACCGGGCGTCCTCCCTTCTGGGTGCCCAGATACCGACTATCTCCATGGGTAGGTAGAAACCATAGAACGTTGATTTTATCGGGAATAGAAAAAGACATATCAGGACGCCTTAGAAAAGGGCAAAGAAGAAAAGAGGGGAGCTGCAGGTGCTTTCAGATTATCCGGGTTACGGTAGCGGCTGCCAAAATGTTGCGTTGGGAGCCTGGCTCTGCCCGCTTCAAAGAGACGTTCGCGCAGGGTCTCGTCCTGCGTGTAGGCTGTACGGTAACGGCCTCTTTTTTGCAGTTCCGGCACGACGAGGGAGATGAAATCCTGTGCGGTATCAAAAGAGTGGTATTGGCGGAGGTTGATGCCATCAATACCATCTACGTCCAGCCAGTTTTCAATCTGGTTGGCTACGGTGTTCGGGGAGCCGGCAACAAAAAAACGGCCTTCATCAAAAGAGGCAATCTGTTTGAGCGCGCTGCCAATTGTTTGCTCCGGACGAAAGCGGCGCCCCATATTCCCAAAGCTGAGCCCCTCACGGAGGAGTACATCGCCAATCCGTTCATTGACATCATAGTGGCGTAAATCAATTTCGGCCTGCGCATGAACCAGAGCGCCTTCGACGCTATAGTAGTTGCGGTAATGCTCCAGTTTTCTGGCTGCCTGCGCATCGGTTTCATCCACAATAATGCCTGCCATCACGATGAAGCGGATATCATCAGGTTGGCGGCCATGGGCAACGGCACGTTGGCGTGTGGTGGCGATGTTATGTCGCACTTCCTCGGTTGTGCGGCCCCCAATAAATACGACTTCTGCATGACGTGCCGCAAATTCCAATCCTGCGGGTGAACCTGTTGCCTGGAAAAGAACAGGGGTTCTCTGACGGGAAGGCTCAACCAGATGAGGCCCCGCAACGCGGAAATGTTGGCCTGTATGATGAATGGACCGGACGGAGGCCGGGTTTGTATAAACCCCGGTGGTGGCATCTTTCAGGACTGCGTCTTCATCCCAACTGCCTTCCCACAGTTTGTAGAGGACATCCATGTATTCATCGGCGATGGCATAACGGTTATCGTGCGGGATTTCATCGTCCAGACCAAAATTCTGGGCTGCACTTTTCAAATAGGAGGTGACGACATTCCACCCCACTCGGCCCTTTGTCAGCAAATCAAGGGTTCCCATACGCCGTGCAAAGGCAAAGGGAGGTTCATAGGTGGTGGAGAATGTTACGCCAAAGCCAAGATTTTTGGTAACAGCCGCCATGGCGGGAACAAGCATGAGGGGGTCAAGATTAGGGATCTGCACCCCTCCCCGTAGGGCCGCATCATTGCTTTCACCAAATCTGTCATACGTGCCGACCACATCAGCTAGAAAAACGGCATCAAACAGCCCGCGTTCAGCCAATTTAGCTGTTTCTAGCCAGTAGTCCATTTCACTATAGCGATGGCGGTTATTGCCTGGCGCGCGCCACATGCCATGCACAATGTGGCTCACGCAAGCCATTTCAAACAGATTTACGTGCAGTTGTTTCATGACTTTGGCTCACGCTGAAAGAAGTGTGTCTTATGGATGGTGGTGAGGGCAGGGCATCACGCGTGGTAGCAAAGACGGCGCTCGACGGGCGGTGTGGCAAGATGCCAAAGAAGGTAAATACAACAACGGCAGCACGGCAGAATCCCATAAACAACTATAATAAATAGTATATAATTTATATTAACAACGAATGTTAATGAGTCAAACATAAAAGCACATAAAAAATTAGTTCCACAAAAAATAATGCACAATTATGTCGGAATATGAGGCGTCGTGCGCCTTAAACCGAATAGCTCCCTCTCTTCCCGAAACAGTTATGAACTGTTGATTTTGATCGAATGGGTGAGGGGTGTGTTCGTCTGGCATGCGGAAGATGCCACATATAGGGAAAGATTTTTGATGGCTGAAAGGAACTGATGCGCTTTTCTGCGAATTGAAGGGGCAAGGTGAAAAAGGAAATGTTCCTATCGACCGGCTCCTGCTGTCCTTTAAGAACACAGAGTTGTTAGAAGGCTGTGTGATCGTGATTTGTTAAGCAGGGAGGTAACAGCAGAGGCTACTGTTGTTTGTTGTGGGTGCTCTGGCAGCCTTCATTTCCTGTCTATGCCACCGAAAATCCCTTGGCGGATTTCTCTTGTAACCAGGTCAAATGGTTTGTCTGGAATTTTCCAGATTTGGTAATGTACTGTTGACCTGTTTGAACACCAAATGGTGCTTCAAACAGGAGTTCAGAGTTCTGCCCATTGCCGGAGAAGATTATGATATGTGGCTGTCAAACCAAGGACGGCAGGATGATCATCTGGCAGATGTTTGCGGGTTTCTATGATCGACATGTCAAACTGATAGAGGAGTGTGCGCTGCGTGTTGTCTGGAACCATGGATTGGGACCAGAAGAAGGAAGCCCAGCGGCTGCCGCGTGTTACCTGACTTACGCTATGCAGGCTGGTGGACGGGTAGAGCACCATATCTCCTGCGGGGAGGCGGATTTTCTGGGTGCCGAAGGTATCCTGAATAATCAGTTCTCCACCATCATAGTCAGCAGGATCACTTAAAAATAACGTGGAGGAGACATCTGTGCGGATGCGGAAGCCGGTTCCGGGCAGGGGGCGGATGGCATTATCTACATGCGTGTGAAAACGCATTCCTTCATCATATCGATTAAAAAGGGGAGGAAAAACCCGTAAGGGCAAAGCCGCGCTATTGAAAAGAGGGTTACGCCCTAATGCGCGTAAAACCAGATCTCCCAGTTCTCGGCTTTCGACGCTTTCCTGCGGAACTTGAAGGTTGAATTTTGCCTTGGCTGACTGGTCTCCTGCCGTCACCTTTCCATCAATCCATTGTGATTGCTCCAATGTGGTGAGGCAATAAGAGACTTCTTCGCGGGTGAGTAGATTGGGAATATGAACAAGCATGCTATTTTTCTGTGTGGGTTAGAGGAAGTGTGTCGTGCACCTATGTGCGGCAGCATCCTGAGGTGACCTGAAGATTTTTACCGCAGGTCCAAGGCTGACTGGAGCGTGTTGGTTGCCATCAAATATGTTCTGGAAGCCAGGAATGCCTTTACGAGGTAAGATATCCTGAGTTTCGGGTTTGCCATAGGGGGGGGGAGGCGACTGTCCAGAACAATATAGGATCAAGCACATCCTGGCGGGGTTCAAGATTTTTAGGGGCATGGTCGCAGGAGCATTCCAGAAATAACGAAGACAGAGGGTTATCTTTCTGCTGATGGACGTTTCAAGTAGTGTTTTGCTCTATCAACAACGTTCTGAAAACGAGGTTCTTTCCTGTTTGCAAGAAGACGTTCTGTTGCGAGGAAGACATCATGAAACCCAAGATCCAACGCACGAGAAAAGCAGTGTAATGCAGGATCAATGTTATTGGAGGAAAGATGATGCCGTGCCATATTCAAATAACCCCAGCAATCTCCAGCATTTGCGGCAGCCTCAAACAGTTTTACGGCAGCGTCCGGTTCAGCATTGGGGATGGCACCATCTTCTATAATAAGCCCAAGCATAGTGAAGGCTTTGGTGACACCATTTTGCGCGGCCGATAGATACAAGTCATAAGCTTTTGGGATGTCGAAGGGAACACCGTCACCCGCCATGTAAAGATCAGCAAGGTTAAACATAGCCCACGCATCCCCTAATGAGGCTGCATGGGAAAAATAGGTGGCGGCGGTTGATGGATTGCGTGTAACACCCCAGCCTCTTTCGTAAGCGCGGCCAAGCATGTTTAGTGCGCGAGGATCAGCTGACCGCGCCGCCACTTCAAACATATTAAATGCATCCGTCAGGCGACCATTGTTAACATGGATCTGCGCCAAGAGGAGTTGCACACTGACCTCACATAGAGGCGTCTTGCTGGATGCTGTCGGAGCGGTCACTTCCGGAGGGGGGAGTGTGTTGTCTGTCGGAGTGTTATGCAAGGAGGGCTTCATGGCAGTTTCTACAAGAAAAAACAGGGGTCATGAAGGGAAATGCCGGTTTTTGGGTTGATAAAGGATATCGTGGGGAAGGTGTCAGTATACGCAAGAGACGCGGCGACATGGTATTGGTCCTTAAAATCGCATGAGGTTTTATCTGAATGCGATAATAAAAAGGGCATACTGATGTGTTTTCCTACAGTATTTTATGTAACTGGACGTTTTTGACGCAAAATCTATGTTTATTTCTCTCTATTTTCCTGTTTTTGGGATCAACTCTTATGATTGTCTTCTCGCTGATCGGGGTCGCAGGTTCATCTTTCACTGAATAACTGTCAGTTATGTTTTTAATAATCATTCGCATAAAGAAAAGCAAACGATTATCAATGGGGAACAAAGCCGCGGGGAGCAGTGTGTTTTTGCCGCCACAGGAAAAATTGCTTCGGAGAAGAGTGCTTCAAACGCGACTGCTATAAATATCAAATTTTTCAATAGGTTATAGTGATATTGCGTGCGAAATTTCTTGAAGGAAAGTCTTATCTATCTTGCTGCTTAGGGGTGAGCATCTCACATATGGTAATAATGATAGTGATTCGCACTTTCGTCTTTTGAAAGCATTTGTTATCTGCTGTCTGGAATTTTCTCTGTGCGTGAGCAACAGGGCTGTGTTGGCGTGTGGGTTCTAAAACCTGCATCCCGTAATCCCTCTATGTCATCGTATTTTCCTATACTTGCGAAAGTGCTTGTTTTCTCATGGCAATATCAGCGTCTTCATCTTTGACCAATGTTTCATTTTCTCCATGGGACATGTTTCTGAATGCCGGGCCAGTTGTTCGGTGTGTCATGATTCTTCTGGCTTTGGCGTCCGTAATTACCTGGACTGTTTTTATTGCCAAATCGGTTGAGCTAGTACGGCTGAGGTCAAAGCTGGGCAAGGCGGAGCGTGCGCTGGAAGAAGCAGGAACGTTGGATCTGGGGGAGGAGCATACGCGTGGTGCAGGGATTGCGCATACGCTGGTGATGGCTGCAGAGACAGAGCGGGTGCGCTCGCAAGATATTCCTGAGGATCGTGATGGTTTGAAGGAGCGAATTGTTCTGCATCTTGAACGTCTGGAAGCTGCTGAAGGCCGCCGTTTGATGCGGGGCACGGGTTTACTGGCAACTATTGGTGCAACATCGCCTTTTATCGGTCTGTTCGGTACGGTGTGGGGGATTATGACTTCCTTTACCGGCATTGCCGCCAGTAAGGCGACCAGCCTTGCGGTGGTGGCACCCGGTATTGCCGAGGCTTTGTTGGCAACGGCGTTGGGGCTTGTTGCGGCCATCCCGGCAGTTGTCATTTATAATCATCTGGCCCGGCAGTCTGCCGCATGCCGGGCACAGGTGGCAGATCTCACATCACTGGTCATGCGGCTGGTCTCGCGGGATCTGGGCCGGATGCAGGCACAAGGGGAGACCGGGCAGGTGGTGCGTCTGGATGTCAGCCGCATGGCTGGGGAGTGACGGTGCATGATCCGCATTCGGCATACTGATGAGACCCCTCATGAAGTAAACGAGATCAATGTCACACCGTTTATTGATGTGATGCTGGTTCTGCTGGTGATCTTCATGGTCACCGCCCCCCTGACAACGGTCAATGTGCCAGTTGATCTTCCGTCTTCTACTGAAAAACCCACACCCCGGCCGGATGATCCTGTATTTTTGACAGTCAAGGCCGATCATGGGCTGGCTCTTGGTCAGGAAGACATACAAGCCGAGGCCCTTACCGGAGCACTGGAGGCTGCGACAAAAGGAAACAAGGATGAACGTATTTTTCTGCGTGCGGACAAGACGGTAGATTATGGAACGTTGATGGGCGTGATGGATAATCTACGCACTGCCGGATACCTCAAGGTCGCTCTTGTCAATTTGCAAGGGCAGGAGGAGGGGGCGGCGCCTCCATCCGGGAGTAGTCAATGAATAAGGAAGTTGCGGCAGGGACGGGGGAAATATCCCTTTTGCCGGTGTCCTTTATGGAGTGGGAGTGCGCCCAGGCGCGCCGCAGCCAACGGGAGGAAGTTTTTCGTTGGGGGGTATCGTTTCTGGCAGTTCTGATGGTTTCGGGGGGGGCGGTGGCATGGATCACGCGGTTGCCACCAGTTGCGGTGCCGGTGCCCGAACCTCCGCCAGCGGCGATTGCCATTGATCTGGCGCCAGTGCCTGCCTCTGCGCCCTCTCTACCAACGGATGTGCCGCCGGGTCCGAAACAGACCCTCTCTGAACCGGATACGGCCCCGGAAGAGCCGCCAAAGATAGCTGCGCCACTGTCTCCTGCGCCTACCCCGCCTGTACCCGTACCCAAACCTGAAAAGCAGCGAAAGGTTGTAAAAACGCACAAGCCCGCGACGCACCAGAAAAAGCCGGTACCGGACAGGACACCACCCGCAGAGCAGACTACGGCTCCCCCGTCTACGGAAGCGCTGCCCGCACCGGCTCAGGCTGCTCCGGCAGCAGGTGCGTCTTCTTCACATGCGTCTCAAAGCCCGGCTACATGGCAAAGTGACCTGCTGGCCAGATTGGAGAAATACAAGCGTTATCCGGCAGTAGCGATGGCGGAACATCAGGAAGGTGTTCCTATGCTCCATTTTGCCATGGACAGGAAAGGGCATGTATTATCGGCGCAGATCAAAAATAGTTCAGGTCATTCTCTTCTGGATCAGGAAGCAGTCGCGCTCGTACATCGGGCAGAGCCGCTTCCCATCCCTCCTGATAGTGTGGAGGGAGACCCTATTACACTGACAGTTCCAATAGAATTTTATCTTGAATAAGAAAAATAAGATTAGAAAGTACAATGGATTTAATGAATGTTCGGTCTTTTGTATCTCTATGACAAGAACCAAGGGGTTTTATTAAGGGTGTTACACGTTTAATTTTGGGCTCAGAGTGCGCTTTTCTGTTCAACAGGTTTTGTGGTTCAGTTTTTGTGTTTACTAAGCCTTTCAGTTGGCGTTTCGCAAGCGGAAGGGATCATAGTGCTGCGTGGGTTAACTGCAGCGTGGTTACTACCAGTAACGTAGTCCTGAAGTTCCTGCACTTCCTGCTCTGCGTTTTCGGCGCGCAGTTTTACGATATCACCAATACTGATCAACCCGACGAGTTTACCCTCTTCTTCAACGGGCACGTGGCGGCTGCGTGACCATGTCATCCGGCAGGCGATATCAAATATACTGTCATCAGGAGACGCTATTGGTATCTCTGTCAACATAATCTCTTTTGCTGTCAGGGAAAAAATGCTCGGCCCATGTTGGGAAAGTGCCGACACAATGGTTCGTTCAGAGATCATCCCGACCAGAGCGCCATTTGTATCAACAACGGGAGCGCCACCAATATTATGGCGGATCAGTAAATTGGCAATGGAGAGGACAGGATCATTTTCCTTGACGGTAAGGACCACATTTCCCTTTTGTGCCAGAATATGAAAAACACGATAAGACATCGACCTATTCCTTCTGTATTTTTTGTGACTCCAGATTGTTTTGTCTTAGATAAAGTAAGCCTTATTTTTATATCAGGCGTTTAAGAATTTTCAGGCTCGTGAACCGGATCGTTTATCAACCCGTTTTGAGGGGATGTGGGTGAAGGCAAAACTTGGGGAATCATTCGTGCAGGGAAAATTCCACCTACAACCACTATAAGAGTTAAAACGACAATAAGGGTTGTCAGTTCCGGGGAGTGGCCTTCTTTAACGGGCAAAGAGGGTGTGTTCTGTGCTCCCATAAGAGTGCGGATAACATACAGATAATAGTAAAGGCCAATAATGCTTCCGACTACAAGGGTGGCCAGAAGAAGCGTTTGCTGACGTTCCACCCCTGTTGCAGCAACTTCAAATTTTGCAAAAAAACCAATTCCAGGAGGAATGCCCGCAAGGGAAAGAAGCATCAGGGATAAGGTTGTGGCGAGAAAAGGGCGTGTGTAAAACAGTCCTTTCCATTTTGGAATGTGGCTGCCATTCGAGTTCTCGGCCCAAGAAAATGCGCAAATGATGGCAAAAATTCCTAATGTGCTGGCGGCATAGGCTGCCAGATAAAGGGTGATGGCTTCTGATCTGAGCTGACCTGGGGAGAAAAAAGCAATCAGTAAATAACCGACATGGGCGATTGAGGAATAGGCCAGAAGGCGAATGAGATTGGTCTGACGCAACGCCAGTATATTGCCGCCCAGAATGGTCAGAATGATGACGGTGAACAAGATGCCGTGTAGATATACTGGCGTTTCTTCTGTTCCGAAATAGCGGACGAGTGACGAGAAAATAGCTATTTTTGAAACAACGGCCATGAAAGCCGCAACTGGGGGAGGGGAGCCTTCCATTACATCCGGCAGCCACATATGGAAAGGAACAGCAGAGAGTTTAAAAAAAACTCCAACAAGGATCATGATGGTGGCAATAGCGGGTATGGTATTATCAGGGCTGGCAGGGGGAGGGCTGAAATACAGGGAGCCTGTTGTGGCGTAGGCCAAGCCAATACCAAAAAGAAGAATGGCAGAAGACACACCAGAAAGAATAAGATATTTCATGGATGCTTCAGTGGCCTGTGCAAAGTAGTAGGGGCGGGAAGCGACAAGCCCCATGAGGGAGAGGGCCTGTATTTCCACCCCCAGAAAAAAGGGGAGGTAATTTGTGCTGAAGACCATAGTGATGGCCCCCAGTGTGCCGAGAACAAGCAGGAGAGGATATTCATCCATTGGGTGCGTTTTGTCGTGATGTAAATCACGCCATGACATGAGAAGAATGCAGAGTGAGGAAAGCAGGATCAGAAGAGCCGTATAGTTTCCCCAGCGATCGTGAACGAAGAGCGATGCCCCTTCCACCTGTGGGGAGCCCAGATGATAATTGAGGCCACCAAGAGCAAGAACGAGAGTGAAGAAGCCAATTGCCAGACTGCGCGTAAGAGAGCGGTGCCATGCGATACTCCCTAGGAGAAGCATGGTGCCGAGAGACAGGATAGGAAGCGGCAAGGGAAGGAACAAATCATGAGTGATCATTGTCCGTAATCTCCTCCACTAGATGGCGCTGCGGTGGAAAGAGAAGATGGCAAAGACAAGGTCATGACAGGTTGGGGATGTACGCCTAGCAGGACAAGAAGGACCATAAGTACACCCAGCACGGACATCTGCCCTATGGAGAAATCTGTGGCGTGCAGTGGTGGGGTTCTGGTAGGGGCCAGAAAGATACGGTTTACCATCCGCAGGGAATAAATGGCGGCAAGCACCAATCCGGCTGTTGTGAGTGCGGCAACAATGGAGTTGACGTGCCATGTTGCCAGCAACACTAGAAATTCACCGGTGAAGTTTCCAAAACCAGGCATGCCGAGCGATGCCACAGCAAAAAATAGTCCTGCGCTTGAAAGGCGTGGCCAGGAGGCCCAGAGGCCGCCGATTTGTGCCATATCGCGTGTATGGAGACGGTCCTGAATGGACCCGGCGATGAGGAAGAGAGCGCCTGTGCTCAGGCCATGCGCCAGCATCTGCACAATAGCGCCCTGAAGCCCTGTATTTGACCCGGTAAAAATACCGAGCATAACAAAACCCATATGGCTGATGCTGCTATAGGCGATCAGGCGTTTGACATCATTTTGAGCGCAGGACAGCCACGCCCCGTAAAGAATGCCTGCAACACCAAGCCCCATGGCAACCGGAGCAAAGCGGAGTGCTGTTTCTGGAAACAGCATGAGATTGAAGCGGATCATGCCGTAGCCACCAGTTTTGAGCATAAGGCCTGCAAGGAGCACACTGGCGGCTGTAGGAGCCTGCGTATGGGCGGCTGGCAGCCAGACATGGACCGGCACAACGGGAAGCTTCACCGCAAAAGCGATAAAGAACCCCAGCATGAGCACCATGGAAAGAAAAGAGGAAAGGTGGGTGTGGGCAAGCGTGAAATAATCGAACGTGAGTACGTCGGTTTGCCGATAATGCGTGATAACAAGACCAAGAATAGACAGGAGCATGAGAAGACCGCTGCCTTGAGTGAAAAGAAAGAACCGGATTGCGGCGCGGTGTCTGTCTTCATGCCCCCAGGCGGAGATCAGAACAAACATGGGAACCAGCATCAGTTCCCAAAGGAAAAAGAATAAAAAAAGGTCCGTGGCGAGAAAAGTCCCGGTAATGCCGGTAAGGGCCGCCAGAAACAGAAAATGAAAAGCGCCAGCATTGGTGTCTATTTTGCGCGTAGCCAGAAGAACACAAGGAAATGAGAGAATGAGAGTGAGCCACAGCAAGGAAAGGGAAAGACCGTCCATATCCAGTTGGAACGAAATGCCCATGATGGGTATCCACGGGATAGAAAAATGATCCAGCCATGGTCCCTGATAGGAGTGTTGCCCAAAGGTGGTAATGAGCAAAAGCACTGTTTCCAATGTGAGCACCATCAGGGTAATGCGCCAGGAAATCTTTCTGGCAGAGGAGGTGCCGGTGGTGCTTGAACGGTCAGCCAGCCAGGCAACCGCGCCCCCTAGCAAGGGCAGAAGCACAAGGGCCGGGAGCGGGCTCATGATACAACTCCCGAGACCAGAGCCGCGCAGAGACCTGCGACAATCCATGCGGCATACCAGCGAACACGTCCGTTTTGAAACCTGGCCAGAAGAGCATCTCCTTCATGTAAGAATAGTATGGTTTTTCCGGAAAAGAGGGTGAGAGAGCGCGTTCTGGCAGTCTCAAAAAAAGTGCTGATAGCGCGGGTCATTCTGCCTATGCCGAGAATGAGGTAGTCCAGAATATCATGCCGGGTAAGCCAGACCAGAAACCGGAAAGGCTGCACGAAGAGAAAATCATACAAGGCATCGGCGCCCCAGCCTTCTTTGGCCATGCGGATAATGGTACTCTGGCCGGGAATCTCCTGCATGACGGGAGTGGCGCGGCCCCACAATATCCACGCAATGACAATGCCCGCAATGGGCACTGAGCCGCCAGTTAGAACAAGCCAGACTGGTTCTTCCGCATGGGGAAAGGGGGAGGAAAGAAACCGAGTGAAAAGGTGAATTGGGGCAAGTGTGTCGGGCATTTCGATGACTCCTCCAAATAGGGAAAGAAAGGAGAGGCACGCAAGCGGAATAGCCATAAGACGCGGGGTCGAGCCGGATGCGGCTGTACGAGAAGGGCCGAAAAACACTATGAAAACACAACGGGAAATATACAGTGCTGTGAGAAACGCACCTGCAAGAGCCATACCCCACAGAATATGAGCAAGTGGAAGGAACAGAGGGGCGAGAGGAAAATGGGCGCTCCAGATGCTGGAGAGGATCATTTCCTTGCTGTAAAAACCGGATGTAACCAGAGGCAGCCCCGCCAGAGCGGCAGCCCCAGCCAGAAACGCTGCGGTAAGCCCGGGCATGCTACGATATAGCCCTCCCATGCGGAAAATATCCTGCTCATGATGAAGGCGTGCGATAATGGCACCTGCTGTAAGAAACAGAAGCGCTTTAAAAAAGGCATGGGTCATCAAATGGAAAACGGCGGCCTGCCAGATCCCTGTGCCGAGGGCGAGAAACATATAGCCAAGCTGGCTGATGGTAGACCAGGCAAGGATACGTTTGAGATCTGTTTGTACAAGCGCGGTGCAGGCAGCCATCAGGATTGTCAAAGCTCCAATAATGGCCGTTAGCATCATGACAAGGGGGACCGCTGCAAAGAGCAAATGTAGCCGGGCAATAAGATAGATACCGGCTGTTACCATTGTGGCCGCATGGATAAGGGCGGAGGTAGGTGTGGGGCCTGCCATGGCATCGGGCAGCCAGGTCTGGAATGGAATTTGGGCAGATTTAGCCAAGCCTCCTACCAGAAGAAATAATGCGGCGGCGGTCAAAGTCTGCGGAGCGATAGTACCTGCGCCCAGAGCGGTCAGAACAGTGTGTGTCTGGAGCGAGCCTGTTGATGTCGCCAAAATAAGGAGACCGCACAGCATGGCGGCGTCTCCGATACGTGTCATGTAGAACGCCTTGCGGGCTGCGGCAGTATTGCGCGGGTTCTCGTACCAGAAGCCGATAAGTAGGTAGGAGCATATGCCAACGCCTTCCCATCCAATGAAGAGACAGAGCAGGTCTGAAGACAGCACCAGAACTAGCATGGCTGAGACAAACAGAGTCATGCAGCCAAAAAACCGTGCTATGCCCGGTTCTTCTTCCATATAGCGTATAGCGTAAAGATGGATCAGAAATCCGACGATCGTGACAACGAGGATCATCAGAAGGGAAATGGGGTCAAGAGCAAAGGCAATATCAGCAGAAAACTCTTGCGTGTGCATCCACTCCCAAAGCGTGATCTGAAGGGGAGTTGAAGGAGCCGAAGTGAGAAAAGCACCTGCAAGCACAATGCTGCAAAGTGCGGAAAGCCCGATAGCGCTGGCTGCCACAAATCCAACGGTCTGTGCAGAAATCTTCCCCGCCGTGGTGAAGAGAAAGAGTGCTGACGCCAGGGGAAGAAAAACCAGCAGCGGAAGAAGGTAGGACATGGTTTTATCCTCGCAGCAGGTTGCCGGTATCGGCATCAAGAGAAGGGCGGCCTCTGGCGTGCAGAGCGAGGATAATGGCCAATCCGACAGCCGTTTCTGCGGCAGCGAGTGCCAAAATCATCAAAAACATGACTTGGCCGGTTGCATCGTGCCAATGCGCTCCTGCAGCAACAAACAGCAAAGCGGCCGCATTCAGCATGATATCAAGTGCCATGAGCATGAATAGGAGATTGCGCCTTATCAGCACTCCCGTAAGGCCAATGGTAAACAGGAAGCTTGACAGCAGCAGAACCGCATTAAAGGTGGTGGGGGGCATTTCAACGGTTCTCCATGCGATGTCTGCCAATATGAAAGGCCGTGACCAGTCCAGCCAGAAGCAGAAAGGAGACGAGTTCCACCATAAGCACGTATGGGCCGAACAGGCTTAACCCCACATCTCGTGCGGAAAGAGGGGAAAAGCTGTCTGTTTGTTGGGGCAATGTGCTGAGGCTGTAGATCAGTTCCGCGCAGAGAATGGTGGAAAGCAGGGCTGGGCCACCCCAGATACGGGGCCGGAGCCACTCTTTTTCCCGTTCGCGATCCGGTTGCCCCAGATTGAGCATCATGATGACAAACACGAAGAGAACCATGATGGCCCCTGCATAGATGATCACCTCAAGCACTGCGGCAAAAGGTGCGCCAAGAAGGGCAAAGACTGTCGCCAGCGCAAGCAACGTGACCACCAGATACAACACGGCATGCACTGCCACCCGCCGGGTTATGACCATAATGGCCCCCAAGAGGGTCAGGCTGCCGGAAAGGAGGGCCAGCGTGTTCATGGCGCGTTACGGCAGAAGGGTGTGAAGATCGACAGGGGGGCGTTCGCGCTCGGCCTTGCCTCGGTCTTTGCCGGGAATGCTTATACCTGCAACATGGTAAAAACTGTAATCTGGATACTTCCCTGTTCCGTTGATCAGCAGATCTTCTTTTTCATAAACAAGATTGGGGCGTGCATATTCGCTCATTTCAAAATCTGGTGTGAGCTGAATGGCGTAGGTTGGGCAGGCTTCCTCACAAAAGCCACAGAAGATGCAGCGGGAAAAATTGATACGAAAAAATTCTGGATACCAGCGTCCATTTTCTTCTGTTTTCTGCAAACTGATGCAATCTACAGGACAGGCCACAGCGCAGAGATTGCAGGCAACACAGCGTTCCATGCCATCCGGATCACGCGAGAGAATAATGCGCCCCCGATAGCGTGAGGGTAAATAGGGTTGCTCTTCAGGATACTGCACAGTTGCGCGTGCCTGAAAGGCATGGAGGAAAGTCAGGAAGAGTGTGCGAACAGTATTGAGCATGACACGTGCCTTTCCATGGAGCGTACTATCCGGCTGCGCGAAGCATCAGAACAGTGCCGGTGGCGGTGACATTAAGCAGAGAAAGCGGAAGCAGGATTTTCCAGCCCAGAGCCATCAATTGATCATAACGAGGGCGAGGGAGAGCGGCTCTCAGAAGAATGAAAAAAATAACAACCCCACTGGTTTTGAGCACAAACCAGACTACCGCAGGCAGAACAGGCCCCAGCCAGCCGCCTAGATAAAGAGTGGTGACCAGAGAGGAAATAAGAATAATGCCAGCGTATTCGGCAATGAAGAACATGCCGAATTTCATGCCGGAATATTCGGTATGAAAACCGGCTCCCAGTTCATTTTCTCCTTCAGGAAGATCAAATGGAAGACGGTGTGTTTCGGCAATACCGGCAAGAAGAAAAATGAAAAATCCAAGACATTGTGGAAGGATAAACCAACAGTGCGTTTGGGCCGTGACGATATCATGCAGGTTGAAGGAACCGGCAATCATCACAACCCCCAGAAGAGAGAGGCCCATAAAGACTTCATAGCTGATCATCTGGGCGGCGGCTCTCATGCCGCCCAGCAAGGCATATTTGCTGTTGGAGGCCCACCCCGCGAGCACTACCGCGTAAACGCCAAGGCCCATCATGCCCAGAATAAACAGCAGCCCAATGTTCAGGGTGCCAGCAATACCGCTCAAGGGCGTGAAAGGAATGGCGGCAAAAGAGAGCAGGACGGTCATCATGCCGATAGAGGGAGCCAGAACGAAAACCGTTTTGTCAGCAAAAGGAGGTATCCAATCCTGCTTGAAAAGGATTTTGATCCCATCAGCCACAGCTTGAAACAGGCCGCCCGGTCCAACCCGGTTTGGGCCGTGCCGATCCTGCCACAGGCCCAACAGCCGCCGCTCTACCCATGTCAACAAGGTTGCCAATGCCAGGATAATCGCCGGGATCAGAAAAATGGCAAGAAGGGGTAAGTGGCTCATGTTTCTTCTCCTTCTCCTTCTCCTTCTCCTTCTCCTTCTGCTGGGTCTGGAGTAAGGCGGACTATCTGAGGGAACCTGAACGCTGCGGCAACCATGTGTGGCGGGCACAACGCAACGCCATCGGGCAATCCTGCAAGGTGCCGCACAGGAAGAGTTTTTGGCCCATATCCCTTCAAATGCAGGGTCATGCGTGGTTGTAGTGCGGCGCTTGTGGGGAGGCGCAAATCAGGAGGCGGAGCGCGGGCTGCAAGCGGCGGCGAGAACATGCTGAGTTCTTCACCCCCGAAGAGCCTTGCTTCCGGAAGGAGAAGAACGGTATCAGGCTGCGGTATGAACGGTGGCGGGATATCCGGTGCAGAAGACGGTTGCACGCTATCTTTCCCTTCTGCTGTAGCACTGGAAAAAAGGCGGATGCCAGCTTCTCCGCCCCGCAGAGGGCCGCCGATTTCCTGCTGGAAACGATTGAGTGCCTGAACCGAATTCCATGCCGGTGCATGAAGATGAGGCACAAGGGCGGCAGGCATGTCAGTCCTGTAAGCGCCTTCCATTGAACTGCTGAAGGGAGTGTCTGAATTGGTGGGGGGCGGTTGGTCCCGCACACTGATGTAAGAGCGAATAACGGTGCGTCCGCTGGCCCGATAAGTCTGGCTCCGAAGTTTCTGGCCATTCAGCCGATAGCTGGCATCTGGAGCGGCATTTATGATTTTCGCAAAGACGGGGAGTTCTTTGCCAAGATCAGCAATTACCTCATCAAGATTTTTCCATTCCGAGAGATTTGTAGAGGCCGGCGAGGCTGGAGTGCCTTGCTTGGAAGGGAGAGCACGAGCAAGGTCTTGTACCCATCGCCAGCTAGCCTGAATGGGAGCCGGAGGAAAAACCGCAGGGAAAAACCGCTGTGCTCGTCCTTCCTGACTGATCAGGGTGCCGGTATCTTCAGAGAAAGTTGCGGCGGGAAGCACCAGATTGGCGTTCTGCCAGAGGGGCGTGGCTGTGTGATCAATCAGAACGATGTTGGGCACTGCTTCCAGTAGGTCGACAATCTCTGGGGGATCAAGGCGGCGGGTCAGATCATTTTCTATGATGATGAGAGTCCCAATCGCGCCCGCTTTGGCTCGCGCTATGATGGTTTCAAGGGGCGCGCCGCCCATCATGGCCAATCCCATACTGTTGCAGTCAGGCAGCACCAGAGACAAACCTGCCTCAGAGGTGTTCCGGGTAAGGGCTCTGGCAATGCCAGCTGCAGCCTGCATGAGAGCAATCGAACCATACTGCATGCCCGAGACCACCAAAGGCTTTTTTGCTGCCGCAAGAACGGTGGCAATACGATTTGCCTGTTCGGCTTCTGTCTCCTTTAGGTCCGGAACAGTCGGGGCAGTTGGATCAAGTTCATGCCAAATGGCAAAACCAAGGCGTGCGGCATTATCTGGCACGGCACGAATGGCATCTCTGGCTATTCCATCCAGATCCGTGGGGGCGGGGCTGACAACAAAAAGAGAGGAGAGTGTCTCAGACCCGATTGTGCGGACAGCCGCGTCCATCCAGCGGGGCACCTTGGCAGCATCAGCCGCAAGGAAGGCATTTTGACGCCCTGATTGCCGCACGGCCAAGGCAAGCCGTGGCGCGGTGGCCGAGGCATCCTCCCCCAGTATGAGGACGGCATCTGCACTTTCCATTTCATGCAAGGTTGGAATGGCCCCCGGATGATCTCTCAACAGCGCATAGGCTAATTCCGTGCAGGTTTGTTCCTGCTGTGTCTGACCGGTTGAAAACAGGTCTGGATCCACGAGGCTGCGCAGGCTGAAGCAGGTTTCGAGGGAAGCACGGGAAGAGGCAATTCCGGCAATGGGCCCGGAGGCTGCCATGCGTGCGAATTGCGCCATGGCGGCCTGTGTGGGAACGGGAGTGGGTTGTTCATCAGAGAGGCAAAGAGGTGTGTTGAGCCGAGAGGCTGCATTGACAAAGCCGTGTCCAAATCGTCCACGGTCACACAGTACATAGCGGTTGACCTCATCATTATAACGGTTGAGTAGCCGCCTTACTTTTTCTTCACGTGCATTCACAAAAGTGTTGCAACCGACTGCGCAATGTACGCAGACGGAGGGTGCGCCCCGTAAGTCCCACTTGCGGGTATAGGTTTCAGAAAATGGCTTGTCCGTGAAAACACCTGTGGGGCAGAGTTCCACAAGGTTGCCACTAAAGGCGTTTTCGAGCGTGCCATCTTCCGCCCGCCCGAAATAAACGTTGTCATGTGCTCCCAGCACGGCAAGGTCATCACCACCCGCGTAATCCCTGTAAAAACGCACGCAGCGATAACAGGCAATGCACCGGTTCATCTCATGTTTTATAAAAGGTCCGAGGTCCTGATTGCGATGGGTGCGTTTGGTAAAACGATAGCGGCGCGTATTATGTCCGGCCATGACGGTCATGTCCTGCAAATGACATTCCCCGCCTTCCGGGCAGACGGGGCAATCATGCGGATGGTTGACCATCATCCATTCAATAACCCCTTCACGGAACTCTTTTGCCTCCGCATCATCAATTGAAATCAACGCGCCTTCGGTGGCGGGAGTCATGCACGCCATGACAATCCGGCCGGTTTTGTCCTCCGGGCCACTGAATTGTTTGACAGCGCATTGGCGACATGCGCCAACGGAGCCTAATTCTGGGTGCCAGCAGAAATAGGGAAGGTTCGCCCCCGCTTCCAGACAGGCCTGAAGCAGATTGATATCCGTGCGGGTGGAGCAAGACTGTCCGTCTAGCTGGAAGGTTATCATGGTTCTGCTCCTTTCCTGCCATCAGGCCGCATGCCGGAGGGGGCAGCCGTGGTGGGAAATGTGGGCGGAAAAATCATCTGCAAATAGTTTCAGGCCGCTGGCGAGGGGGGCCATGGCCCCAGGAGCATGGGCACAGAACGTCCGGCCGGGGGTGCCGAGCATGCGTGCATGACGGGCAAGCTGTTCAATATCTTCCGTTTCGCCAGAGCCTTCTTCAATGGCGCTCAGCAAGCGTTCCACCCATGGCAGACCATCCCGGCATGGGGTGCACCACCCACAGGATTCCTGAGCAAAGAAATGTTCCAGATTCAGGATCATACCTACGGGGCATGTCCGGTCATCAAGAACGATGGCCATGCCTGTGCCCAGTCGGCTTCCGGCTTTTTCCACGGAGCCGTAATCCATTGCAACATCCAGCGCTGCTTCATCAAGAAACGCAGTGGATGCGCCTCCGGGTAAAAGTGCACGCAGTTTGTAACCGGGCAACATGCCGCCCGCATAGTCTTCAATGATCTGCCGAAGCGGGGTGCCGATGGGGAGCTCCCATGCACCGGGTTTCCGCACGCGTCCACTCACACCATACAGTTTCGTGCCGCTATCCGGGCCAGTGCCCAAGCTGATAAACCATTCAGGTCCATTGGCGATAATATGTGGCAGATTACTAAGTGTTTCAACATTGTTGACGACACTGGAGGCCCCCCACAAACCGCTGAACTGAGGGAAGGGGGGTTTGCTGCGCGGTGTGGCCCGTCGGCCTTCCAATGCTGTGAGGAGAGCCGTTTCCTCGCCACATATATAACGGCCACCGCTGGAATGAAGATGAATATCAAAGCTGAAACCAGAGCCAAGAATATTGTCCCCCAACCAGCCTTTCTCGCGTGCTTCGCTAATCGCTTGGGTGAGGCGTTTGCGGGGCAGATGGTATTCTCCACGTAGAAAAATAATACCGTGCCCGGCCTGAATGGCGTATGCGGCTAAAATCATACCTTCCACCAGTTGCAGCGGGTTACCTTCCAGGAGCCACCGATCCTTGAACGTGCCGGGTTCCATCTCATCTGCGTTGGCAATAAGGTATTTCCGCCGTTCAGACGCCAGTTCCTTGGGGACGAAGCTCCATTTCTGGCCGGTTCCAAACCCAGCCCCACCACGACCGCGCAGTTTGGAGCGTGTGACAATGTCAATTACATCAGCCGGGGCAAGGGTTTTGAGAGCCTTGCGGGTGGCCTGCCAGCCTCCGGCCCGTTCATATGTAGCGCAATCCGGCGGGGGGGCGGATGGCGTGATCATGGCTGTAAGAGGGGTCGGTGTGGCCGACATCAGGGTTTCTCCCTCAGGCTATCCACCAGATGGTCCAGGGTGTCCGTATTGAGATTACCATGTAGGTTCTCATCCGCCAGAAGGGCGGGCGCATGATCGCAATGACCTAGGCAGACTGTGGGCAAAAGCGTGATGGCTCCATCTGCTGTAGTTTCACCCGGCTGGATGCCTAATTTCTTACACAGGTGGGCACACAGACGGTCACGGCCCATCACCCAGCAGGATACGCTGTCACACAGCAGGATGACGTGTTTGCCAACAGGTTTACGGAAGAGCAGATTGAAATAGGTTGCTACGCCATCTAGCGCATCAGGCGACATATCAAGCAACTGTGCGACTTCTTTCACATGTTGCGTGCTGATCCATCTGAAACGGGATTGTACAACTTGCAATGCGGCAACGCTTGCTCCCTGCGGGTGCAACTCTTCCTGCGCCAGCGCAAGAATTTCTGCCTTGATGTCGGCAGGGAGGGTGCCGTCAGCGGTCAACATCGGCCATCACAAAATCAATGCTGCCAACAACGGCTATCAGATCAGCGATCATGATGCCACGGCTAAGCAGAGGGATCATTTGCAGATGTGCAAAGGACGGCGTGCGGATACGGGTTCTGTAAGAGGTGGTTCCTCCATCACTAATCAGGCTGTAACTGTTGAGGCCTTTTGTGGCTTCAACACAGGCACGGGCTTCACCCGGAGGGATGACCGGCCCCCAACTGACGTTAAGGAAATGGTGAATGAGGGTTTCAATATCATGCATCGTCCGGGCTTTGGGGGGAGGTGTGGTAAGAGAATGCTCCGCTTTGACCGGCCCGGATGGCATAAGGTCCACGCATTGGCGGATAATACGCAGGCTTTGCCGTATCTCCTCGATATGAACCACTATGCGGTCATAACAATCCCCGTTCTGGCCGTTTGGAATATCAAATTCAAGCTGATCATAACAGGCATAGGGAGCGTGTTTTCGATAGTCCCATTCCAGCCCGCAGGCGCGTAACCCTGGCCCTGTTACACCCCATTCTACAGCCTCGGCTTTTGTGTAAGCGCCAATCCCTTGCGTACGAGCCCGGAAGATAGGATTGCGCATGACCAGGGCATCATATTCGTCAAGGCGTTTGGGAAGGTAATCAAGAAAGGAGCGGATCAGCCCTTCCCACCCAACGGGGAGGTCCATGGCCACGCCGCCGATACGAAACCATGCCGGATGCATACGAAAACCGCAGATGGCTTCGATAATCCTGAAAATTTTCTCTCGATCGGTAAACATATAGAAAACAGGAGAAAGCTGCCCAACGTCCTGTGCCATTGTTCCATAAAAAACCAGATGGCTTGCAATACGAAACAGTTCCGCCAGCATAACCCGAATCATCTGCGCGCGTGGAGGCACGCTGATGCCTGCCAGAGTTTCAACCGCCATCACGTAGGGGAAATTATTCATAACCCCGCCGAGGTAATCCACGCGATCCGTGTAGGGAATGTAAGTGTGCCAAGACTGGCGTTCCCCCATTTTTTCAGCGCCTCGGTGATGAAAACCAATATCAGGCACGGCATCTACAATGCGTTCCCCTTCCAGTTGCAGGACAATGCGGAACACGCCATGCACGCTCGGATGGTTGGGGCCGAGATTGAGAAACATGAAGTCACTATGGTCGCTATGTCGCTTCATGCCCCATAAGGAGGGATCAAAACATAATGCGTCCTGTTCATATTTTTCCTGATCTTCTGTCAGGCTATATGGCAGCTTTTCCGTTGCCCGAGCATGGTGGTCTTTGCGTAATGGATGGTCTGTCCATGTGGGCGGTGTCAGGATACGGCGGAGAAAAGGGTGTTGGTCAAAATGGATGCCGAACAGATCCCATATTTCCCGTTCATACCAGTTGGCGTTAGGCCAGATATCACTGATGCTGGGGAGGGATGGAGAATGATCGGGCAGGGCGACTTTGATACGGACTTCATCTGCTGCGCTCTGGAGCGACATCAGGTGATAGACGACAGTAAAAGAAGAGGCTGGTTGCCCCTCCCTGTGAATACGGTCCCGCTCATCTATGGCCGTGAGATCAAAAAGCATCAGGCAGTTTTGAGAATCTTCTTTCAGCATTTGGAGAGTGAGGCGGATAGCGAGAGGGGATATCCAGACAACAGCTATATTATCCCGCGTTATTTCCAGAACAGGGCTGAGAGAGGCGTTTGTCTGTTCCAGGATTTTTTTCAGTAAGGGGCGTTCTGACTGAAGGGGTGGGGGCGGGAGGACGGTTGCGCTCATGGTGTCAGATCCCGTCTGGTGAACGCAGGGTTTGTGTGGTCTGGCGGATGCTGCGTTTGGCGTCTCGCAGGCTTGGGGGCGTAACCGGAACAATGCCTTGCTCACCAACCATCCAGCTTAATGGGCGTCTCTGGCTCCCTATGGATTTCTGTAAAAGCATTAGCCCTTCCAGAAGAGCTTCAGGTCTTGGCGGGCAGCCGGGAACGTACACATCTACAGGGAGAAAACTGTCTACCCCCTGCACGACACTGTAAATGTCATACATGCCACCAGAATTGGCGCAGGACCCCATGGAGATAACCCACCTAGGTTCAAGCATTTGATCGTACAGATGTTTGATAATGGGTGCCATTTTTACAAAAACCGTTCCGGATATGACGATAAGATCGGCTTCTCGTGGGGTGGCCCTGAGCACTTCAGAGCCAAAACGGGCAATGTCGAATTGGCTTGTGAAAGCCGTTGCCATTTCAACGTAGCAGCAGGAGAGCCCAAAATTGAGAGGCCAAATGGAATTTTTCTGCCCCCACGACACAAAATCCTGAAGACGACCGATCACCAGATTACGCCGAACTGTTTCGGTAAACGTTGCATTTTCAATAGATGATTTATGTTCAGGTTTGGATGTGGGCGAAGAAAGAGACCAGATCATGATGCATGCTCCATGCCGGTTGGTGATTGTGGAATACGGCGGGGGAGTGGCCCCCAGTCCAATCCACCTGCACGCCACAGATAGGCGAGAGAAACAGCCAGAAAGAAGATGAAGAGCACGGCAGCGCTGTATCCAATCCAGCCTACATCTGTGACGACAATTGCCCAGGTAAAGAGAAACGCTGTCTCCACGTCAAAAATGACGAAAAACATGGCCACCAGATAATACTGAACCGGCAGCCGAAGATGAGCGGAGCCTGTTGGGATTATGCCGGATTCAAAGGGAGTTGAGAGGGCACGCCCCATGTGCTCTCGAGTACGCCTGATGCCTGTGAATGCGCCCAAGCCCAACATGCAAATAAGCAGAACGCCGATAACCAACGCATAAACAACAAGGGAGCGGATTTGAGAAAAATCTACCATTTCACGACCTTCCGCCTATGTTGATTATTATCCGCACGGAGTTGTCTTACATATGGATTGGCAATTTCTGCTTGTACTCAGCGCATACTAACGGCGCTTTGCTCCAGACTTGAAAAAGGAGCAGCGACATGTGCTGTCGAGCCTTATACGCTTGGTGAAAACGGAAGTTCCCCGGAGAAAAGACAGCAGGAGTTCACAGTAAGCCTTCTTCGCCATCCCGTAGTTGCGGAACTGGTGAATCGTTGTGGAAAACGAAGAGCAAAAAACAGTAGGGAGAAGATGCGTCTCTCTCCGCTTACAGGCGTTGTTCTGTTGATAAAGGTGCTCTTTCTTTGCGCTTTTAACTTAGTTCATCATCATGAAAGGGAAAAGCCCATGGGCCGCGTGGACGGGAAAGTTGCCATTGTGAGTGGGGCTGCACTTGGTATTGGTAAAGCTGCAGCACTCCTTCTGGCGCAGGAAGGAGCCTCAGTTATTGTCGGTGATATTAATAAAGAGGAAGGACAGAAAACAGTTTCTGAAATTGAGGGGAAGGGTGGAAAGGCATTTTTCCTCCTCCTTGATGTGCGGAAGGAAGAAGACTGGAAATCCGTGATCGAGGGGGCTTTGTCCCGTTTCGGGCGGCTTGATATCATGGTGAATAATGCTGGCATTGCCTACAGTGGTTCCGTGGAAAGCACTACGCTGGAAGACTGGCGGCGAGTGCAATCAATTAATCTGGATGGTGTTTTTCTGGGTACGAAATATGCCATTGAGGGGATACGGCAACATGGTGCAGGCGGATCTATTATCAATCTTTCTTCAATTGAAGGGCTGATTGGTGACCCTGAACTCGCAGCTTATAATGCCAGCAAAGGCGGAGTGCGTATTTTTACAAAATCCTCAGCATTACATTGTGCAAAAGCGGGATATAAAATTCGGGTTAATTCCGTTCACCCGGGGTATATCTGGACGCCCATGGTGGCTGGCCTGACACAGGAAGATGAGGCAGCGCGCAAGAGGCTGGTTGATCTTCATCCTATTGGGCATCTGGGTGAACCTGACGATATTGCTTATGGTATTCTTTACCTCGCTTCCGACGAATCAAAATTCGTCACGGGGAGCGAGTTGGTAATAGATGGCGGCTACACAGCGCAATAGCCTGTTAGGGCAAAAACAATACGCAGGGTTTATCCCGAATACTATTCTAATATTTCAGGGGAATAGGTGAGCGGAGGATGATCTGGCCACATTCCCCCCCCATTTTCTTTGCAGAGGCTTATCAGGATGTCCACCTTACCCAATGGCCTGACAGATGCAGAAGCCAGAAAGCGATTACGTGAGGAAGGGCCGAATGATCTGGCGCGTTCAGGCAATAGGTCGCGTTGGCGGGTGGTACTGGGTGTTCTGAAAGAACCTTTATTTCTGATGCTGTTGGGGGCTGGAGGAATTTATATTGCGCTGGGAGACTGGCATGAGGCTTTGCTGCTTGTTTCTCTGGGGTCTGCGTCTGTTTTTATTACGGTGGTGCAGGAAGTCAGGAGTGAACGGGTTCTTGATGCGCTACGTGACCTCACCAGTCCCCGTGTCCTTGTTGTGCGAGACGGAACACAGCAGAGAATTGCGGGTAAGGACGTCGTGCGTGGAGACTGGATTGTTCTTGGAGAAGGGGATCGTGTGGCTGCGGATGCTCTGGTACGATCTGAAAACTCGTTGGAAGCAGATGAATCGTTACTGACTGGCGAATCTGTGCCTGTTCGTAAAAGTGCGGTTGAAACGTATCCGGAACCACAGTCCCCCGGTGGAGATGAGAGCCCTTTTCTGTATGCCGGTAGCCTGATTGTGCGTGGGCAGGGAATGGCGGAAGTAACCGCAACGGGGGCGCGGAGCGAAATAGGGCGCATAGGGGTGGCGCTGGAAAATATCCAGAGTGAAGCGCCGCATCTGGCGCGACAGACGGCAAGGCTGGTCAAGGTTTTGGCGCTGGTGGGGGTTGGAACCAGCGCTATCTTTGTGGTGCTGCACGGACTGATACGTGGCGGGTGGATGACGGCTTTTCTGGGGGGGATAGCCTTAAGTATGGCTCTTTTGCCAGAAGAATTCCCGCTTGTTCTGGCAGTCTTCCTGGTGATGGGGGCGTGGCGCATTACTCGGGCAGGTGTTCTTACCCGGCGCGCAGCAGCTATTGAGAGTCTTGGGTCTGCAACGGTTTTGTGTACGGATAAAACAGGCACACTGACGGAAAACCGTATGACAGTTACCGAAATTCAGACTGACGCGGGAGGTATGATTGATGTGCGAAGTTCTGATCCATCTTCTCTGGATGGCACTGTAACACGCATCATTCATGTTGGACGGTATGCGTGTCAGCCTGATCCGTTTGATCCAATGGAAAAGGCATTTCATGAGATTTCCCGACATGAACAAGGACAAGAGAAACCGCTGAGTGTTGACCTTGTCCGGGATTATCCGTTTGGGGACGAAGTGTTGGCTATGGCCAATGTCTGGAAGCTGGAAAATGGTCGGCTTCTTGTTGCCAGTAAAGGCGCGCCTGAAGCGGTGATGGAGCTCTCCCATCTCGGGTCTGATGCGCGCGCAGCATGGCGCAGGAAGGTGGATGAGATGGCTGCCCGTGGTCTGCGTGTTCTTGCCGTAGCAGAAGCCTTGCATGAGGAAGAAAAGCCTCTGCCGGAAGCACAATCCGGATTTTCTTTCACGTTCCTCGGTCTTGTGGGGCTGACGGACCCCCTGCGCGCCAATGTGAGAGATGCTATTGCGGAATGTAAAACTGCTGGAATTCGTGTTGTCATGATCACGGGAGATTATCCGCTGACAGCGCAAGCTATTGCCAGAGAGGCAGGAATACGGGCTGAGAAGGTTCTAACGGGGGCAGACCTTGAAGATACAAGTGGGCTACCGTTATCGGACCGCGTGAAAGACATTGATGTTTTTGCCCGCATTCGACCCGCGCAGAAACTGGAGATTGTGCAGGCCTTGCAAAGTAATGGTGATGTTGTTGCCATGACGGGTGATGGCGTGAATGATGCCCCAGCCCTGAAGGCCGCCCAGATTGGTATTGCCATGGGGCAGAGAGGCAGCGATGTGGCACGTGAAGCCAGTGCAATTGTACTCCTGAATGATGACTTCAGTTCTATTGTAAAAACCATACGCCTTGGACGCAGGATTTATGATAATCTGCACAAAGCCATGGGATTTATTTTGGCGGCCCATGTGCCTATAGCTGGTTTGGCCATTATTCCCCTGTTTTCAGGTCTGCCTCTTATTCTTCTTCCTGCGCATATCGCTTTTCTTGAAATTGTTGTCGATCCTATCTGCTCTATCGCGTTTGAGGCGGAGCCTGAGGAGGCCGATCTGATGGTGCGGCCACCGCGTGACTCTTACCGGCCGTTGTTTTCTGGCTCACTTATGCTCTGGAGTGGAGTGCAGGGAGGTATAGTCCTCATAGCCCTGTGTCTGGTTCTGTTTATGGGGACATGGCGGGGAATGGCAGAAGAAACGCTGCGCTCTCTGGTATTTGTAACCCTTATGCTGGGGGATGTTGTTCTTGTTCTGGTAAACCGCTCCTTTGATACCTCTCCCTTCCGTGCTTTGGTCCGACCTAATCCTGTTTTGTGGGGTGTGCTTGCCTTTGATGCCGTGTTGCTGACTTTAATTCTGAGTTTTTCACCAACACGCAATCTTTTCCGATTGGGGAGCGTTACTTTGCGTGATGTGGGAATTTGCATTTTTGTCAGTCTGATTGCTTTACTGATTATGGAGTTTATGAAGCGGTTTTGGCAGGCTTCCTTGAAGAATTAGTACGGCTCATTTCTCCAGACGGAGGAGAAGAAATGAGGCTACGTTCTTTACAAATGTAGGGCCAGAACTTCGTTTGCCACCAAAAGACACTTTTTTGTCAAAATGCAATCCGGTCATTTTATGGGGGACTGAAATATCTACAAAGCCATCAAGTTAAGGTGAGGGCAGCTTCTGCGTTTGGCCGGCGAAGAGAATGGTGATTGACACTCATTTTTTAATACACTAACTGGTTAGTAACACCGATTTCCAACTGCAATAACACATAATCAAAAACAGGGCGGTGCAATGACTACGAACACTCAAAAGCTTTCTTTGCCCGAAAACCCACGTCACTTCGGGTTGTATATCAATGGTCGTTGGGTTGAGACTGCTGGCCGCAAAGTTATGGAACGCTATAGCCCTGCGCATGGCGTTCTTGTGACGAAAACAACCGGTGGCACGGAAAAGGATGTTAATGAGGCTGTTGCCGTAGCCAGAAAGGCATTTGAGAACCGCAGTTGGGCAGGATTATCCGGCCAACAGCGTGCGGATGTGCTTTTGAAGGCGGCAAATCTTATTCGGGATCGTGCGGAAGAACTGGCGGTGCTGGAAACTCTGGAAACAGGCAAGCCCATCACACAGTCCCGTGGGGAAATTCAGGCCAGTGCTGGTATTTACGAGTACGCAGCCGGGGCGGCCCGCATGTTGCATGGCGACAGCTTTAATAACCTTGGTGATAACGTGTTTGGGCTTGTCACCAGAGAGCCGATTGGTGTGGTTGGGCTGATTACACCGTGGAACTTCCCTTTTTTCATTCTCTCGGAGCGTCTACCCTTCATTCTGGCATCAGGCTGTACGGTTGTTGCGAAGCCGAGTGATCTGACATCCGCCACAACTTTGATCATGGCCGAAATCCTTACACAGGCAGGCCTGCCAGATGGGGTATTCAATGTAGTGACGGGTGCTGGAAGTGTGGTGGGGGAGGTGCTCTCACATCATCCAGATATTGATATGCTGTCTTTCACGGGCTCGACATCTGTTGGCAAGCGGGTTCTGGCTGCGTCCGCTGGGAACTTCAAAAAACTAAGCCTGGAGCTTGGTGGGAAAAATCCGCATGTCGTATTTGCCGATGCACGGCTTGAAGAGGCCGTGGATGGCGTGATCTTTGGCTTCTGTTTTAATGCAGGGCAATGTTGTGTGGGTGGAAGCCGGCTGCTTGTTGAAAAATCCATTCAGGCAGAGTTTGAACATCTTCTCGTTGAAAAGCTTGGGCGTTTGCGTGTGGGAGATCCGCTGGACCCAGAAACGCAGGTTGGCGCAATTGTTAGTGACAAGCAACACGAAACGATTTGTGACTATATTGAACGTGGCACAAAACAGGGCGCACGTTTACTGACACAGGGAAGTGTTAGCACAACCGTTAAGGGACTGTTTGTTCAACCAACCATTTTCTCTGACGTTACGTCTGAGATGGATATTGCAACAGACGAAATTTTTGGGCCTGTTCTGAGTATATTGCCGTTTGAAACGGTAAATGAGGCGATTACCATAGCGAATACGACCATTTACGGGCTTTCAGCGACAATCTGGACCCAGAATCTCTCTCATGCCATGGATGCAGTAAGAGGTATCCGTGCGGGCCGTGTGTGGGTTAATACCACTATTTCTGGTGGACCAGAGCTGCCGGCTGGTGGGTTCAAGCAATCAGGCATTGGCCGGGAGACCGGCATTTACGGTGTAGAGGAATATACCGAAATCAAAGCGACGCACATTGCCTTTGGTCCTCGTACCCCTTGGGTGTCGTGATGTCGGCTGGTTATGACTTCATTATTGTGGGGGGCGGCACAGCTGGGTGCGTGCTGGCCAACCGGCTGAGTCAAAATCCTAGTGCGCGGGTATTGCTTCTGGAAGCAGGAAAAGCCGACAATCATCCGTTTATTCACATGCCCATAGGGTTTGCGAAAATGACAGGTGGTCCTTACACGTGGGGTTTTCACACTGTACCACAGGTACACGCACAAAACCGTAGAATCCCCTATGTGCAGGCGCGTGTGCTGGGGGGCGGAAGCTCTATCAATGCTGAAGTTTTTACACGAGGCGTTGCACAAGATTACGATCGATGGGCTAATGAGGAGGGATGCGCAGGTTGGTCTGCCAAGGATGTGCAGCCGTATTTTCTCCGGTCCGAAGGAAAAGAGTTCTTTGCCACAAAATATCATGGCACGGATGGCCCTTTAGGCGTATCCAGCATTGCGGCGCCCATGCCGGTAACGCGGGCGTTTGTGCAGGCCTGTCAGCAATATGGCATTCCTTATAATCCGGATTTTAACGGTGCATTGCAGGCAGGAGCAGGAGTTTATCAAACAACCACCCGGAATGCGCGGCGATGTTCTACGGCTGTGGGGTATTTGCGGCCCGTAATCAAGCGTCCTAATTTGCAAGTGGAAACCAACTGTTTAACCACCCGTGTCCTTTTTTCAAATAACAGGACAAGCGGTGTGGAGTACATCCAAAAGGGCAAGAAACACGTCGCGTATGCCGATGCAGAAGTTATTATTACTGCGGGGGCCATAGGTTCTCCCAAGATCATGATGCTCTCTGGTATTGGGCCTTCGGCTCATTTGAAAGATCATGGCATACCTGTTGTTGCTGACCTGCCCGGTGTTGGGAGCAACCTGAGCGATCACTATGGCATTGATATCGTCTATGAACTTAAAAATCCGATAAGCCTTGATCGTTACAATAAAGCTCACATGATGATGTGGGCTGGTTTACAATATCTTCTGTTCAAATCCGGACCAGTGACATCCAATGTGGTCGAAGGGGGCGCATTTTGGCACTCTGATAGCCAGGAGAGTGTGCCTGACCTGCAATTCCACTTTCTGGCAGGGGCAGGAGTAGAGGCGGGTGTGCCCAATATACCCTCTGGTTCTGGCTGCACGCTGAATTCTTATGTGTTGCGCCCCAAGAGTAGGGGAACCGTCCGGCTGAACAGTGCGAACCCTGAAGATCGTGTTCTGGTTGATCCGAATTTTCTAGCAGAGCCTGAAGATGTGCGCAGTTCCGTGGAAGGGGTGCGCATCAGCCGTGAGATCATGAGTCAGCCGAATATGCAGAAGCATGTCAAACGGGCTCATTTTCCGGATAATACAGTAAAAACTCGAGAAGATCTGGTTCGCTACGCACGGCAGTATGGCAGAACATCTTACCATCCCAATGGAACCTGCAAAATGGGGACGGATGAGATGGCTGTTGTTGATCCGAGCCTGAAAGTGCGGGGAGTTGACGGGTTGAGGATTTGTGATTCCTCAGTCCTTCCTAGCCTTATCGGCTCCAATACAAATGCTGTTACTGTAATGATATCAGAAAAAGCAAGTGATATCATTTCTTCTTCTTACTAAAAATCATTCGTATATATTAAAGCAGAAATGATACCGAAATATCATTTCTGCACTACCATTGGGTCATGTACATCCGCCAAAGGAGTGCTGCTATGGAGTGTTCAGTTGCGATAAAGGATAATATGCAAGAGAAATCAGGGGTTTTGGACTTTCTGTCTTTCTCCATGTTTTTCCTGTTTGGAGGCATTACCAGTCTAAATGATGTGGTTATGCCAAAACTAAAAGAAGTTTTTGACCTGAACTATACTCAGATGACGACTGTTCAGTTCTGTTTTTTTGCCAGCTATTTCCTTATTTCTATTCCAGCTTCTCATATGATCAAAAAAAATGGTTATATGAGGACTCTTGTTATAGGTCTTATTCTGATCGCATTAGGGTGTCTGTGCTTTATTCCCGCTACATGGTCAGCGCGCTTTTTGGTTTTTCTGTTAGCTTTGTTTGTGGTGGCGGCGGGTATCACAATTATTCAGGTTACGGCAAACCCGCTTATCATTTCCCTTAGCAACAAAAGAAATGTCTCATCACGGCTGACATTCGCCCATGCGTGTAATTCACTGGGGACAGTTGTTGCGCCTTATCTTGGGGCCATGATTATCTTGCGCCATCACCCAGAAGAGAGTTTTCTGGGAAAGATAGCGGCGTATTTTTCTGCTCAGAACATGTCTGAAGGCGCAATAGATATTAGCATCTGTTATCTGATTGTCTCTGTTTTTATTTTCTTTTGGTCATTATTGACCTGGGTAAACCGCAGTAAACTCAAAGATAACTATTTTCATGAAGGGAGTGTTCTGAAAGCCATTGAGCTATTCAGGGATAAACATTTCAGCTTCGGCGTTGCGGCCATGTTTTTTTATATCGGCGCAGAAGTTACTATTGGGAGCCTTCTGGTTAATTATCTTGTTTTGCCAGATACGTTACATTTAACATCTGAAGAGGCAGGGAAACATCTTGCCTTTTATTGGGGCGGCCTGCTGTGTGGACGTTTACTGGGTATTGTGTTCCTACGGGCCATAGCACCTTCCATTCTTTTGGCAGTTTACGGTTCCTTCGCTTTTTTGCTGGTTATTCTCTCCATTGTGTCAACGGGAAGTGTCGCTGGATGGGCAATGTTGGCGGTTGGGTTGTGTAATTCAGTCATGTTCCCCTTGATTTTTTCACTGACCTCCATGGATCTTGGGCATCGTGCTTCTGAAGGCTCAGGTTTGATTTGTATGGCGATTGTCGGTGGCGCATTTGTTCCTGTTCTAACAGGACGGTTTGCGGATGTTACCAGCTTAAATATTGCGTTCATCATACCGGCGCTTTGTTATCTGGTTGTTATATTTTTCGGAATTTATTCCCGTTATTTTCACCATAAAGTATTTTCCTAAGCATAAGCAGCAGTAAAAAAATAAAAAAGGAAGCTGTCATGTGGGAAATATCTCGTACCGTAAGTGCGGTCGCGTGCCTTGCATTGATACCTGCAGCAAGTGAGGCCCGCACACGCAGGCCTGAATTGTCAGAATGTTTTGGTGTTGCCATGACTCCATGGGACCCGGATGTTATCTGTGTGAGCAATCCCGATGTGGTGGAGGAAGAACTTTCCAACAATGAAGATGATTTCTTTTTCTATGACGACCATCACAATATTATAAGGCGGCCTAGCCGCGTTTCCCGAGTTTTGCGTTCTACACCGCGCCCGTTATCGCCCAATTGGTTACATCAGGATACCATGACGGGAGATTGGGGCGGACTGCGCACACGTTTGGCCCGCAGGGGCATTTTGTTTCAAGGGCATTATGTGCAGGATACTGCCGGGAACCCGGTAGGGGGGAAAGCGCAGGCGGTGCGTTATGCACATGAATTTGCCGGGGGCCTTGATATCGATTTCAGAAAATGGATTGGATATGATATCGGAATTCTTCACTTTCTGGTCACCCAGCGTTCAGGGTTAGGGCTGCATATGGTTATGCCCGCACTGAGTTCCGTGCAGGAAATTTACGGAACCGGACAGACGGTGCGTTTGACCAGGCTTTCTCTGGAGCACAAATTTACAAATTACGTGAATACGGAGCTCGGATGGGTCAACACGGAAAATGATTTTGCCCAGTCAACAACACACTGGGGGATGTCTATTTACTGCCAGTTTCAGAGCAATGCTATTTGCGGTATGCCGCAGTCGCTCGCTTTCAATTCTGGCTACGGTTATTATCCAAGCGCGCATCCCGGGGCGTATATAAAATTATATCCTACGGGCAAAGATGATTTTCTGGCTTCTTTTGGTGTCTATAATGTGGATAACACCATAGCCAACAGCCATAATGGCTGGAAAATGTGGCTTCATAATACTGTAGGAACGTATTTTCCAGTGCAGTTGGGGTGGAAGCACGGCGGTACAGATTTAGCAGGTGCCTATCCAGGAAATATACGAATAGGCGGATACTGGGAAACAACCAAGGTTAAAACAGTTACCCAGAAAATAACGATGTTTGCTCCCGCGGGTACAGTTTATCAAAACTGGCCGAGTGAGAGCATAAAAGGGCGTTATGGAGCCTGGTTTGAAGGAGACCAGATGATAGAACGCGACCAAAGCGATCATAAACGGGGCGTTGTGGCGTTTGGCAGTTTTGTATGGGGCGATACGCAAACGTCTCCTTTCCCTTATTTTGCAACGTGGGGCTTTATCCGCAAAGGGACTTTTCCCAACAGACCAGATGATACGGTAAGTATTGGCGGTAAATTGATGGTAGTGAGTTCTAAAATTGCCCGCTATGCGCGGTATCTCAACTCAACCGGGCAGAATATTTCTACTCCCACGTTTGAGCATAGTTTTGAGGTCAATTACGGGTGGCGTCCTGCACCGTGGCTTCTGGTCAGGCCGGGGTTGCAATATGTCTGGAGACCAGGTGGCACGCGCCGTTATCCGAATGCAACTGTGCTCGATTTTGAGACCGCTATCATCTTCTAACTTTAGTAAACGCACCACACGAAATGTTCAGCGGTTTTTGAGCAGTCTGTTGCTCTCTTTTCTTGATCTTATCGTGCCACTCAATGTATGTAACCAGATAGTTCATAAAGTAGGATTTCAAAGATGTTTCTTAATGAAGTGCAGGAACAGGTTCTGGAAACCACTCGGTCTTTTGTAGATGCAGTAATCCGCCCCGCAGCGGAAGCGCTTGACCGGGAAGAGCGCTTCCCTTCCGAAATTTATGATCAGATGGCTGAGCTTGGGCTATTCGGTATTGGCGTACCGGAAGAACTGGGCGGGCCCGGATTTGATACGCTGACCTATGCCGTGGTGATGGAAGAACTGTCCCGCGGTTACGCCAGTATTGCGGACCAATGTGGGTTGGTGGAACTGATTTCAACCCTTCTGGTGCGCCATGGGACGGAGAGCCAGCGTAAGATCCTACCTGAAATACTCTCCATGCGGCGGAAAGTCGCTTATTGCATAACAGAACCGGAAGCCGGAACAGATGTATCAGGCATTCGTACAACTGCTGAGCGTGATGGAAACGGTTGGGTGCTGAATGGTGGTAAAATCTGGATTCATAATGCTCCCGTAGCAGATACGGGCTTTGTGCTGGCGCGCACCAACAAGGATGCCGGTAACAGGGGTATGTCCATATTTATTGTGGATCTTCATGCGCAGGGAGTGGATCGCGGCCCCAAAGAGCACAAGATGGGACAAAGAGCCAGTCAGGTAGGGGGGCTTGATTTTCAGGATGTCCGGTTAGGCCCAGATGCGCTTCTGGGGGAAGAAGGCCGTGGTTTCCATATGATGATGAGTGTTCTGGATAAAGGACGCGTGGGGATTGCTTCCCTTGCCGTAGGTATTGCGCAGGCAGGACTGGAAGCCGCCGTGGATTATGCCGGTACGCGCAAACAGTTTGGAAAGCATATTTCCGAATTCCAGGGCGTGCAGTGGCTACTGGCAGATATGGCAAAGGATATTGAAGCAGCCCGCCTGCTTGTTTATTCCGCCGCGAGCAAGATTGATCGTGGGCTGGATGCCACGCGTTCCTGTTCCATGGCGAAATGTTTTGCCGGGGATATGGCAGTGGCTCGGACGGCTGACGCGGTGCAGGTTTTTGGCGGCTCTGGTTATATCCGTGGCTTTGAAGTTGAACGTCTTTACCGAGATGCAAAAATCACCCAGATTTATGAAGGAACAAATCAGATTCAGCGTATGATTATTGCGCGTGAATTGCTGCGTAAAGGCGCACGCTCATGAGGCAGGTCGCGCTTGTTACAGGATCTTCCCGTGGCATAGGGCTGGCCACGGCTGAGGTTCTTGCCAAAGCCGGTTTTGCTGTTGCACTCAATGGCCCAGAGGATAATGAAGAGCTTAAGAGCGCGGTTGCGAAAGTTTCAGAATATGGTGGGCCGGTGGTAGCAGCCCCCTTTGATGTAACGGATTGCACAGAATACGCAGCAAAGCTTTCCTGCATTGAAGACACTTTGGGGCCGTTGACGACATTGGTGAACAATGCGGGGGTAGGAGTTCTTCAACGTGGAGACCTGCTGGATGTGACGGAAGCCAGCTGGGAGCGTTGCGTGAACGTGAATGCCAAGGCACTCTTTTTTCTCTCTCAATCTTTTGCACGGCGTTTAGTTTCCCGAAAACGGGACGACGAGCGGTTTTATTCCATTGTGAATGTAACGTCTTCCAACGCGGTAGCCGTTGCTGTTCAGCGCTCCGAATATTGTGCATCAAAAGCGGCGGCCGCCATGATTTCACGCACTCTTGCCGTGCGGCTGGGGGCTGAAAACATAGCGGTTTATGATGTGCAGCCCGGGCTTATAGCCACAGAAATGACAGCGCCGGTTATTGAGAGCTACCAGAAACGGGCTGAGGATGGCCTGACCCTTTTCCCGCGTGTTGGCACACCTGCGGAGATTGGGGCCATCATCACAAGCCTTGCAACTGGCAAACTTCCCTATGTGACAGGACAGGCAATTTCGGCAGATGCCGGAATGCTGATCCCTCGTTTTTGAGGATGACCATGAAAATAGCTCTTCCAGATATCAGTGGTCAGAAGACGGATTATTGTCTGACGGGTGTTCCGTTACCAGAGGCCGTTCTTCCTTCTCATCCGGCACGGATTGTTTATTCAGCCGCGCATGTGGTTGCTGATCCCTTTACGAATAATGATCCATCCGGATCACCTGCGATAGATTGGGAGAAAACTCTTGAATTCCGCAGGTACCTTGCAGATTTAGGGATTGGCATTGCGGAGGCTATGGATACAGCGCAGCGTGGTATGGGGCTGGATTGGCCCAGGGCGTTGGAACTGGTTACACAGACACGTAAAGAATTGCCAGATGCGCTGGTGGGGAACGGATGCGGCACAGATCATTTGGCGCCGCAGGATGCACGATCAATTGACGATGTGGTTCGGGCTTATCTGGAGCAGGTTGAGGCTATTCAGGCCGTAGGTGGCCGGTTGATCCTTATGGCAAGCCGCGCTCTTGTGAAAGTAGCCACCAACGCGGGGGACTATCTGCGTGTTTATTCAGATGTTCTCTCCGCCTGTGATCATCCCGTTATTCTACACTGGCTAGGGGAAATGTTTGACCCTGCACTGGCGGGATATTGGGGAAGCACATCTTTTGAGACCGCCCTGGAAACTGTTCTGGAAATTATTGAGACCAACAAAAGCAAGGTCGATGGTATAAAAATCTCCCTTCTGGACAAACAGAAAGAAATCATTCTGCGGCGACGCCTGCCTGACGGTGTGAAAATGTATACCGGAGATGACTTCAATTATCCGGAACTGATTGAAGGAGATGATCAGGGTTTCAGTCATGCCCTTCTGGGTATTTTTGATCCTCTGGCACCTGCTGCTGCGTATGCTGTCTCTAAGCTTGGAGAGGGAGACAAAGCTGCTTTCCGTTCCACTCTGGACCCTACAGTACCTCTTGCCCGCACAATTTTTCGGGCTCCCACGCAATATTATAAAACTGGCGTAGTGTTTCTTGCCTGGCTGAATGGGTTTCAGGATCATTTTGTTATGGTGAACGGTGCTCAGGCTCTTCGGCCTTTGCCCTATTTTACCGAAATTTTCAGGCAGGCTGATCAATGTGGCCTGTTACGTGATCCGGAAAAGGCAGTGCATCGCATGACGTCACTTCTGGCGGTTTACGGAGCCTGAAATGCGGGATTTCACGCATGATCTTTCCGCATTCGCGCTGAATACCGCCAGCTTGGGGCATAATGTGTCCGGTGCAGGGGCAGGCTGGTCGCCTGAGCGAACCCTGGATGCATGCGCCAGGCGCGGGATTGGCGGCATTGTCTTTTGGAGGCGGGAGGTGGCGGGGCGTGGTGCTGACATAGCGCGCCGTGCGCGCGAGGTTGGCGTCCATGTGGCCGGGCTATGCCGGTCGCCGTTTCTGGTAGGGCCAATGGCGCCGGTGGGAAAGCAGGCTGTGATTGATGACTTTCGTTCAGCCTTGGATCTGGCTGCGGAAATAGGCGCGCCAGTTTTAACTATTGTGACAGGAGGCGTTCAGCCCGGAACAAAAGGGGTGGAAGATAGCCTTAAGCTGGTAGCAGGCTATTTGGAGGAAATTGTCCCGTATGCAGATGCATGTGGGGTTAAGCTGGCATTGGAGCCCTTGAATCCAGCCTATGGCGGAGATCGCTCGTGCCTGACAACCACCCGAGATGCGCTGGATATCTGTGACATGGTGGAGGCTCCGGGCCTGGGTGTTGCCATAGATGTTTATCATGTCTGGTGGGATACGGATTTACGCTACCAGATTCAACGGGCTGGTCAGCGCATTTTTGGATATCACCTCTGTGACTGGTTGGCCCAGACGAGCGATATCCTGCTTGACCGCGGAATGATGGGGGATGGGGTGGTGGCTTTGAAACCCATTCGGGCAGCGGTGGAAGCGGCGGGTTATAACGGATTTTGTGAAGTGGAAATCTTCTCTGCAAACAATTGGTGGAAACGAAACCCGGAAGACGTGCTGGATATCATGGTTGAACGTTTTCGTACTGTTTGTTGAAATACGAGGGTGTGATGAAAATTCTTGTTCCGGTAAAAAGGGTTGTTGACTATAACGTTAAGGTGAGAGTGAAGGCAGATGGCAGTGGAGTTGATCTGTCCGGTGTGAAAATGTCCATGAACCCATTTGACGAAATAGCTCTGGAAGAAGCTGTTCGCCTTAAGGAAAAAGGGCTGGCTACAGAGGTGGTAGCTGTTTCTGCCGGCGTGGGGCAGGCACGTGATACTTTACGCACAGCTCTGGCGATGGGAGCAGATCGCGCGATACTGGTTGAGACATCCACCGATGTGAATGACGACCTTGAGCCTTTGGCGGTTGCAAAAATCCTTGCCAAGCTGGTTGAGACAGAAAAACCTGATCTGGTGCTGATGGGCAAGCAGGCCATTGATAATGATATGAATGCCACGGGCCAGATGCTTGCGGCCTTACTGGGGTGGGGGCAGGCAACGTTTGCCTCTCAAGTGGATATTAAAGATGGGGCAGCCACGGTCACGCGTGAAGTGGACGGTGGCTTGCAGACAATCAGGGTAAATCTGCCCGCAGTTGTAACGGCTGACCTTCGCTTGAATGAGCCGCGCTATGTCTCTCTGCCCAACATCATGAAGGCCAAGAAAAAGCCTCTGGAAGAAAAGAAAATTTCAGACATTGGTGTGGATATCACGCCGCGTTTGCAGGTGGTGCGTACGGTGGAGCCAGCCCAGCGGAGTGCGGGGGTAAAAGTAGGTTCTGTTGATGAACTGATCGAGAAACTAAAAAATCAGGCAGGAGTGATCTGATGACTGTTTTATTGCTTGGTGAAAGCTTAAATGGCCAGCTTGCGACTGATACGGTTGCCAGAGCGCTGGACGCTCTCAAACCGCTGGGGGAGGTTCATCTTCTTTTGGTGGGAGACGTGACTGAAAATGCTGCCAGCACTGCGGCGCATTTGGAGGGGGTGTCCAAGGTCCTGGTTGCCCGTAACAATGCATTGGAGCATGGGTTGGCAGAACCTGTGGCGGCTCTGATTGTCGGGTTGGCTCCGCACTATAGCCATATTGCTGCGGGCGCCACGGCATTTTCTAAAAACGTTCTTCCTCGGGTTGCAGCTTTATTGGATGTTATGGTTCTGACGGATGTGACTGCCGTGCAGGATGCAGAAACATTTGAACGTCCAGTTTTTGCCGGGAATGTCATTCAGACAGTAAAGTCCACTGATAAGATAAAGGTATTTACAATAAGAACATCTGTGTTTTCTGCCGTGGCGCAGACTGAAGCGGCCCCCATTGAGACGCTGGATGAGGAGACGCTGCCCTGTCTTTCTCAATGGGTGGAAGATCAGTCTGTTATCTCTGAGCGGCCTGAACTGACGTCTGCCCGGGTGGTGGTATCTGGCGGCCGTGGAATTGGGTCCAGAGAAAATTTTGAGTGTATTATCAGTCTCGCGGACAAGATGGGCGGAGCCGTTGGCGCAAGCCGTGCGGCTGTCGATCTTGGCTATGCTCCCAATGATTGGCAGGTAGGGCAAACAGGGAAGGTAGTTGCGCCAGACCTGTATATTGCGGCGGGTATTTCTGGCGCCATTCAGCACCTTGCCGGAATGAAAGATTCCAAGGTGATTGTTGCCATCAATAAGGATGAAGAAGCTCCCATTTTCCGGATTGCGGATTATGGCATTGTGGGAGACCTTTTTACCGTTCTTCCCGAGCTTACCCAAAAACTCTAAGTGTGTCATCACAAAGAGGGGAAAAGGGCTGTAACGACCAAAGCGGAACAGATTGTTCTTGCGGGTTACAATGGCTCAAAATATAAATAACCAGATAGTTAAAAATAGCTGGAAAGCTGAAAACAGATGTCCAAGATCAAAAGCGCCGCAGAAGTTGCTGAGTTTATCAAGGACGGAGCCGTTATCGCCGTCAACTCATCAAGCGGCTTATGCTGCCCTGATGAAGTTCTGGCGGCAATTGGTGCCAGGTTTCGGGATAAAGGGGTACCGAGAGGCATAACCACCATTCACCCCATTGCCGCAGGGGACATGTTTGGTACCAAAGGCGTGGATCATGTTGCGCAGCCCGGCCTTCTTTCCACTATTATTGGGGGGTCGTTTCCTTCTGGTCCGTCTTCCATGGAGCCACCCCTTATTCGGCAGATGATCAGTGATAATCAGGTTGCTGCCTACAATGTGCCGAGTGGCATTATTTTTGATATGCTGCGGGAGGGCGCGGCCCTACGGCCAGGTGTGATGACACAGGTAGGGATGGAAACGTTTGTTGATCCGCAACTGGAAGGTTGCGCCATAAATGAAGCGGCTCGACAGAAGCCCATTGTGGAGCGGATTACTTTCAAAGGGCAGGAGTGGCTATATTTCAATGCATTGCGGCCCGATGTGTCTATTATTCGAGCGAGTACGGCGGATGAACGCGGCAATCTGACCTTTGAGAATGAGGGGGCTTATATCGGTGCGATGGAGATTGCGCTTGCTGGGCACAATAGTGGAGGGATTGTTATTGCGCAGGTGAAGCGTGTTGCGCAGTCTGGTACATTGCGGCCTCATGATGTGCGTGTGCCCGGTATTCTGGTAGATTATGTTGTAGAAGCGCCTGAGCAGTTGCAAACAACCGCAACCCCGTATGATCCAGCTATTTCAGGTGAAGTGTTTCGGCCTCTGGACAGTTTTAGTCTGCCTGAGTTTGATGCCGCCAAGGTGATGGCGCGGCGGGTGGCGCAGGAGTTGAAGCCGGGTTGGGCTGTTAATATCGGCTTTGGAATTTCCGCCAATGTGCCCAGAATCCTGCTTGAAGAAGGCCGACATGGGGAGGTGACATGGGTGATTGAGCAAGGAGCCGTTGGTGGTATCCCGCTGCTTGATTTCAAATTTGGCTGTTCTTCCAATGCAGAATGTTTTGTCGCTTCCCCGCAGTTATTTACCTATTTTCAGGCCGGTGGATTTGATGTCTCCCTGATGTCTTTCCTGCAAATTGACCGCATGGGGTCTGTCAATGTTTCTAATCTGGCGGCGCGCCCTCATGTTACGGCGGGGGCGGGCGGCTTTGTGGATATTACGTCTCATGCCAAGCGCATCATTTTTTCAGGCTATTTCAATGCAGGCGCAAAGCTGGGCATTGCTGATGGTAAGGTGCGGGTGGATCGGGAAGGCCACGTGCCAAAAATAGTTGAGAAACTGGATCAGACATCCTTTTCCGGCCCAAGGGCGATCGCGGAAGGGAAGGAAATTCTTTACGTGACGGAACGGTGTGTCATGAAATTAACATCTCAGGGCCTGATGGTGACGGAAATTGCTCCGGGTATTGATCTGCAAAGCCAGCTCCTTGATCAGGCGGAAGTGCCGCTTCTCGTGTCATCCTCTCTGAAAGAAATGGATGGGGCTCTTTTTCAACCGTCTATGGTAGCAGAGCTGGCACGGAACAAAGAAGCGGCCTGACAGTTGGAAGGTGTTGCGCCAGATTAAAAGGAGGGGGGGGCAGGCGATGGAGGTCTGTTCCCTGATCTTGTTTTGTCTGGGCGGAGGCAACCATTGGCGGTGTGATTGGGGTGGCGAGGGCGAGAAAACCTCTTTTTTGAACCACTCATGTGCGTGTTGTTTTATGGTCTGGAGCTGTGGCTTTAGGTAAATATCTTGTTACTTAGAGGAAATCACGATATCCTTACACGTTGCTCCAGAATGTATCTGAGTGATGATTGATTTGCATGCACTTTAAGTGAGGAAATGGCATGACGCAGGCAGAAAGCAAGGAAGGCAACGATAGTCTGCTTGGTAAGAACGCTGCGTCTGCGCGTACTCCCCATAAACGGGATGCGGAAGCCACCCAGAAACGTATTCTTTCCTCCGCAAAGCATGAATTTGCCATGAGTGGACTGGCTGGTGCCCGGGTTGATGTCATTGCTGAGAAAGCTGAAGCCAACAAGCGGATGATTTACCACTACTTTGGTAGCAAGGAAGCGCTTTTTACCAAGGTTCTTGAAGAAGCTTATAGTGATTTGTATGAGGCGGAACGCAAGCTGAAGCTGGATCATCTTGAACCCAGAGTGGCGTTGGAGCGTTTTGTAAGATTTACATGGACTTATTACCTAGAAAACCCGGATTTTATTACGCTTGTAAATAGTGAGAACCTGCATAAGGGAGTGCATCTGGGTAGTTCCGGTGTTCTGAAAAGTGTGAGCAGAAACCGGCTGCACATGTTGGAAAACCTGTTGGCCCGAGGGCAGAAAAGTGGTGTGTTCCGCAAAGGCATAGATGCCATGCAGTTGCATATTTCCATAGCGGCACTTGGCTATTATTACCTGACAAACAGATATACGGGGTCCATTGTTTTTAGATGTGATCTTATGGCGCCTGAAATGCTGGAAAAACGAATTGAATTTAATGTAGAGAGCATTCTTCGTATTGTTGGTGCCTGAACTGGCTTGTCTATATTTTTAGAATCAGACATTTTCTGTTTTTTATGCCTGATAAGGCGCAGTAGAGTGCGCTTTTCAAGCATATATGACCTTTCCGTATAGCAACAATCTCACTGCCCTTCTTGTCGCATGCCCCTGAACGAGGGTAACGAGGGGGCTTGTATTGTGTCCAGTCGTCGAAAACGCTGTTAACGGGCACATCACTTGAGAGAAGGCGTGCTACGTGGCGGCAGAGCGATATAGTTTCCCGGTGGATGTGCATCACAGTTCCCCCAACGGTATGCGGATGAACCGTATGCTGAGGATGTCTCGTCGGGATGTTCTTCTGGCGGGAATGGGGGCGGCTGTGGTCTCCGTAACTGCGCACGCTGCCGAGCCCCCAGAGGCATCTGCGCCGGGTGTGGCCGATGCTGCGCAGTTTCTTACGCTTTCCCTCCGTTTGACAGACCGGGAAACGCTTTCTCCTGCTATTGGCAACGCTCTTTATGCCCGCATTGTGCAAGCTGTGCCGGAGAGAAAAGAGCAGATCAGCAGATTGCACGCGCTTTTACAGCAAAAGCACTTTGAGAGTGCGCAGGCACTGGCGAAAGCAGCCGAACAGGCTGATCCTGTCTTTAAGAATGTGATTCACGATATCATGACAGGATGGTATCGCGGGGTGGCAGCCCAGAAGGTGGTTGTCTATCGGTCCGCCCTGATGTTCGACATTACGAAAGATGCCGTCTACCCCAAGACCTACGCAACGGGTGGGCCGTTCTATTGGACATCAAAGCCGCCTGAAGTGCCGCTTCCCACGGGTGAGCCGGGGCTTTCTCCGTCCAAATTTGTTGTGGAACCAACCTGATAAACCGGATTTGAAATATGTCTTCTGAACAGACTCTTAGCGCCGATGTGGTGATTGTCGGCTCCGGTGTTGCGGGAAGTTCCATCGCGAATGAACTGGCGCGGGCGGGTATTTCCGTGATTGTGCTGGAAGCCGGTCCTCGGGTGGATCGTCAGCATTTTGTGGAAAATTTTCGCAACCTGGAAAACAAGCCGTCCTATCAGGGGCCGTTTCCGGCTGTGCCGTGGGCCAGACATCCCCCTAACCAGATGACGCCGAATGAGTATCTGCATACGACTGGGCCGGATGCTGAAGCCTATCAGCAGGTCTATCTACGGATGATGGGTGGAACCACGTGGCATTGGGCTGGGTGTGCATGGCGATATCTCCCCTCTGATTTCGAACTGCGGTCACGTTATGGGCAGGGGCGGGACTGGGCCCTAAAATATGATGATCTTGAGCCGTTTTACTATCAGGCCGAGGTCATGATGGGGGTGTGCGGTCCTGATCCGGCTAAGGAAGATTTGGGTTCTCCGCGCAAGCAGCCTTACCCCATGGACGCGTTGCCCATTTCCTATGCCGCCCAGCAGTTCCGGAAACTGATTTCCGAGAAGACACCGTTACGGGTTGTGCATGAACCGCAGGCCCGGAATACACGCCCGTATGATAACCGGCCTACATGCGAGGGCCATAACAACTGCATGCCCATTTGCCCTATCGGGGCCATGTATAACGGCAGTTATTCCGTCTATCATGCAGAGGCTGCGGGTGCGCAGTTTGTGCCAAACGCCGTTGTGTACAAAATAGAACGTGATGATGCCAACAAGCGCGTAACCGCCGTGCATTACTTTGATCCTGATAAAGGATCTCATCGTGTAACGGGCAAATATTTTGTTATTGCGGCGCACTGCATTGAAACCGCAAAACTGCTTCTGGTTTCAGCAGATGATAAAAGCCCGGATGGCGTGGCGAACAGTTCCGGCCACGTTGGCCGCAACATGATGGACCATACGGGCGTACAGGTAACGTTTATCAGTGGCGATGAAGCGTTGTGGCCGGGCCGTGGGCCTTTGGAAACCAATGTGATTGACAATTTCCGAGATGGAGACTGGCGTTCGGAACGCGGTGCCTATCTTGTGCATATGGTGGATGACAATCAGGTTGATCTGGCGACTTCTCTGGCAATTTCAAAAGGATATGTGGGCAAGGAACTGGAAGAGCAGATCCGGTATCTTGCGTCTCATACCGTAAGGTTGTTCAGCCACAATGAAGGACTGGCGGACCCTGAAAACAGGCTGACACTCAGCAAAACCTATAAGGATATTCTGGGGATTCCGCATCCGGAAGTATATTACAAACTGCCAGAGTATACCGTAAAAAGCTGTGATCATACGCGCGGGCTTTTCAAGGATCTGATCGGCTTGATGCATGGCCGGGATGAGCAATGGACACCGGGTTATTTTCCGCAGGATCATCCCGCAGGCAGCACAATCATGGGGGTGGACCCCAAGGATTCTGTCGTGGATGGTGAGTGCCGTACGCATGATCATGAAAACCTGTTTATTGCCAGTTCTTCCGTTTTTTCATCAGTGGGAACAGGCAATATTACGTTAACGGTTGCGGCGCTTGCTCTTCGCGTTGCGGATACGCTTAAAAAAGAACTGACACATGCCTGATACCGTCCGTAAAGTTTTTGTCTCCCTTTTGGTTGCAGGCACTGTTCTGGCAGGCGTTCCTTCTCGCAGTAAAGCGGCGGATACGCCAGATGCTGCTTTGATTGAGCGCGGTGGGTATCTGGCCACGGCGGCAGATTGTGTTGCGTGCCATACCAAGCCGGGAGGCAAGCCCTTTGCCGGTGGTTTGAAAATTGCCACACCAATGGGGGATATTGTTTCCACTAACATTACGCCGGACCCTGAGCATGGGATTGGTGCTTATACTGAAGAAGACTTTGAAAAAAGTGTGCGGCACGGCATCCGTAAAGATGGTTCCTATCTTTACCCCGCCATGCCCTACGTTTCTTATTCGGGTTTGACAGATGGGGATGTGAAGGCCCTGTATGCATGGTTCATGCATGCGGTGAAACCAGTAGCGGAAACACCACCCCAAACATCTCTCTCCTTTCCGGCTAGTGTCAGAACTGCCATGGCAGGCTGGAATATGCTGGCCAATCATAATCAGGCTGAGACTGGGGATTCCGCCAGCTTTGATAAAATGCGCCGAGGGCGTTATCTGGCAAACGCGTTGGAACATTGCGGCACCTGCCATACACCGCGAAACTTCATTCTGAGCGAAAAGCAGGACCAGTATCTGGGGGGCGGACCGCTTGACGGCTGGTATGCGCCCAATATTACATCCAGCAAAACAAGCGGGATTGGAGACTGGAGCGAGGATGATTTGGTGCGCTATCTGCAAACCGGCGCAGTTTCGGGCCGCAGTCAGGCCGCGGGGCCAATGGCTGAGGCCGTGGAGCACAGTACCAGCCATCTGACAGACGCTGATCTTCACGCTATTGCTGCCTATATCTTGCAGGTTTCTCCTTATGATGAGGACACGGCACACAAGCCAAGAGACAGCTTTGGCGAAGCCACGGTCCAGCCGGATATTCGCCGTGGTGATCTTACGCGAATTGATGATGTAACTGCGTTTAAAGGTGGCGCGGTTTACGGTGCAAATTGTGCGGCCTGCCATGGGGATGATGGAGCAGGGGCCCGCAACAAGTATGTACCGTCTCTGTTTGCTAATTCAGTCGTGGGGGCTTCCCGCCCGGATAACCTGATTATGACGGTACTGTATGGTGTGCATCGTACAGTAGGCAAGACAGAGGCTTTCATGCCCGGATTTGATGGGGGCTCGGATGTGCAGCGTCTGAGCGATGGTGAAGTTGCCGATGTGGTCAATTACGTGATGGCGCAGTATGGCAGCGGTAACCCCCACGTGACGGCAGATCAGGTAAAGACGTTCCATAAAAAATAGAGCGCATTATTTTCTGATGTGATCTTGAGGGCAGCCGGAAAACTTGATTTCTTCTGGCTTCCCGTCAGCTTTTAAACATGCCAAAAGCCCCTGCTCATCTGGCCGGATAAGGTCATTGTTTCTGTCAGGACATTCATGCTGTTTAAAACGCTTTCAGGGCAAGCCATTGCGGGACTGTGCGCACTTTTTGCCTCGACTTTTATTGCCGTAACAACAGAAGTCGCGCCTGTGGGACTTCTGATTGATATGTCACAGGCATTTCAGATCAGTGAAGGACATGCCGGACTGGCCGTGAGCGCTTATGCGCTTCTGGTTGCGTTTGGCGCCGTGCCTTTGACGATCCTGACAGGGCGGATGGACCGTAAGTTTCTGATGCTCCTGTGCCTGATTGGGTATGTTGTCTCCAATCTTATCTCGGCTCTGGCTCCCTCATTTCTGGTGCTGTGCCTTGGCCGGGCGCTTGGTGGAGCCGCCCATGCGTTGCTGATGTCCATTGCCTCAGCCTATGCCGCTTATCTGGTGCCGGAGAAAATGACCGGGCGCGCCATTTCCTTTGTGTATGGAGGTACGTCCCTGGGGTCTGTGCTGGGCGTACCGGGGGCTGCGGCCATCGGGCATTTTGCGGGCTGGCGCGTGGCACTTTATATCATGACCGGGCTTTCCCTGCTGTTGACGCTTTTTATTGCGCTCTACCTTCCGCGCGTCCGGGCACCTGCTGGCGGCAGCCCGCAGCTTCCAACGGTAAGATCACGCTACGCCATGCGTATTTTTCTAGTGGTTGTGGCGGTGGATGCCGTATTCTTTTTTGCCCATAACCTCCTTTATACGTATGTCTCTCCGCTCCTGCTTCAGCATGGTCTGTCGGAAAGCATGTTGAGTGTAGCCTTGCTTCTGACAGGCGGGGTAAGTGTTCTGGGCCTATGGGGTGCAGGGCAAGTGGTGGATCGCTGGCCTGCGGCAGGCTTGTTTGGTGGGGGGCTGGCCATGCTTGTTGGCATGGGGCTGGTATATGGGCATCTGCTTTCTGCCTGGGCCGCCGTAGCGGCTGTAGGGATATGGTGTGCGGGGTATGCTGGCGTTATTCCCTTTGTGATGTCTGGGGCCATTCGTGCCCGTGCGACCAGTGCAGATGTGGCGGGTGCTGCCATTAACAGTGCCAGCAATTTTGGCATTTTACTCGGTTCTGCCGTGGGTGGGCATTTGCTGAGCACTTTGGGCTTTGCCGTTTTGTGTCCGGCGGCCGTTATCATCACTCTTGTGGGGATCATGCTGGCGGCGTTTAATCCCGGCGCTTTTCCCCGCACTCTTGATCATGTTGAAACAGAGCAAAGCAGTTAAAGAAAGCAGCCGCCAAGAGGATGGTACCCTCGTGGTATTGTCAGTCAGACTGAATGTCTGGAGAGAAGGGGGCGCACAAGCATCCCCTTTTTTATTGCAAGCCGCGAAAGTTTAATGCCAACCGCCACCAAGAGCGTAAGACAACGTAACCGTAGCAATCTGCTGTTGGGCTACGGCCTGCGTGAGGGCATTTTCTACGGAGAGTGTATCCAGTTTGGCATCCAGAATATCACGCAAGGTGCGCTGCCCACCTTCGTACAGCCCGCGAGCGGCGGTTTCATTGGAGCGTGATTGGCTGAGGGCGGCTGAAAGGTCCCGAATACGCTGATCCTGGCTGGTTCGTGCCTCATAGGCGTTTTCTACATCTGCGAGAGCGGAAAGCAGGGTTTTGTCGTAAGTGGCAACGGCCTCATCAAGCTGCGCATCGGCAGCCGCAATACGGGCGTGAATACGGCCTGATGTGAAAATGGGTAAATAGCTGGTCAGCGCTACAAGGCCTCCTGTGCCGGAAAGGCCTGGAATGCCATCAAAACGCAGGCGGCCATCTCCTCCAAAAAATTGTAGCCCAAAGCGGGGGAGTAGATCAGTCTTGGTGCTTCTCAGATGATAGAGACGGGCCGAGACAAGGTCTTCCGCAGCAGCAACATCCGGGCGACGGCGCAGGACGGTATCGGGGAGTTCTCCTGCGGGGGCAGGGGGAGTTATAAGGAATGTGGTGGAGACCGGAACGGTCGCGCTTTCGGGCGGTTGCCCGGCCAGAATGGCCATGCGCCGCAAGGATGCATTGAGTGCGGTTTGCAGGAGAGGACGACGGGCCTGAAGCGTGTTGATCTTTTCGTCCACACTTTGAATATCGGATAAAACAGCCTGTCCGGCTGCAAAGCGTGCCTGTGCATACGTTTTCAGACGGTTGAGTGTGGCAAGGCTCTCCTTCAGAAGAGTGAGTTGCTTGCGGAGGGACTGAACCTGTACATAGTGTGTTGCCACATCTGCCGCTATGGCCATCTGGACGCCGTGTAGTTTTTCTTGTTCAGCCAGAACCACGGCATGCGCGGCCTTGGTTTCAGCATGACGCCCGCCAAACAGATCAGGTTCCCAAGTGGCGGCAAGCCCTGCAAGGTGGCCATCTGTTCCGGCATCCCGCGCAGGAATATCGTAGGGATTACGCCAGTCCATCCCGCCACCTGCAATATTGCCCGTAATGCCAAGCGTCGGTCCTAAGGTGGAACGTGCGACTGCTTGAGTAGCCTCTGCCTGCAGAATGCGATCACGGGCGATGCGAAGGTCCGGATTGGCTTTCAGCGCGTTTTCAATAGCCCATGTCAGGGCGGGATCATGCCATGCGCGCCACCATGCTGACAGGTCAGACGGTTCCCCGGCAGGATCCTGTGTGAAATGGGCAGGGACTGCCACCCTGGAGGGTGGCGCGTGGGTGGAGAAGGGAGAACATCCAGCAAGCAGCAGAACAAAGGTCAATAAAGGCTTGGGCCGGAGGAACCTGTGGGGCGTGAAAAGGTGCATTGGCATCAGGACTGGCTCGTCAGCATGGAACGGAAGCGCATAAGGGCGAGGGCAAGAAAGACGATGCCCGCTGCTGTAATGGCAAGGAGCGGGATTATGATCGCATCCAGCCCGGCACCCCGATAAAGAATGGCCTGGGACAGCGTGACAAATTGAGTTGTGGGGAAAAAGCGGACAATATTCTGAATAAGCGTGGGCATGTTTTCAACCGGCGTTGCTGCCCCGGACAGCAGATATGCCACGGCGTAAACCGGAACCGCCAATAGGCCAAACTGCGGCATGGTGGGGGCAACTGTTGCCAGCATAACCCCCAGCGCCGTGGCGGAGAAAAGGTAGAGCAGGGTGCAGCAGGCAAACAATGGAATGGAGCCGGCCAGATGCACGCCTAACCAGACATGCACAACCAGCCAGAGAGACAGCATGGCCGCGATGAAAATGGCCAACCCGTTGGTGATGATCTTGGCGAGTGCAATTTCACTGGCGGTAACAGGGAGGACGAGCAGATGTTCGATCGTGCCATGTTCCCGCTCACGGATAATGGCGGCCCCAACGAGAATGATGGAGAGAATGGTGATGTTGGTGACAATCTGCATGACCGACATGAACGGGAAGGATTCACTGTTCGGGTTGTAATAAACCCTGCTTTTGATCTGAAAGGGCATGAAGTCAGTCAAAGCGGGGGCATGTGTTGCGGCCTGCACCTCGTTCATGAAAATCTGTGTCAGGTAGGATGTGCCAAGTCCGGCCTGTGTCATGGCTGTGGCATCTACCCGGATTTGCAGCGCAGGGGAACGACCGGCCAGAACGTCCCGTTCAAAAGATGGCGGGATATCAACAACAAAAATGAAGTCCCCTTTGTCCATACCGCTTTCTGCGGCCTCTGGCGTGGTGAGAGCCGGTGGTTTGAAGTAGGGCGGTAAGACGGCATCACGCAGTTTAAGGGAAAGCGTGGAATGGTCATGATCAATGAAGGCAACCGTTGCATTTGACACTTCGACCTTGACCCCATTGGCCACAGCCAGAACACCTGCGGTGAATGCAAACACAATCAGGGCTATCAGCACACGGTCCTGCAACAGGCTGCGTATTTCCTTGCCGCAGAGAAGGCCAATATTTGTAAGCCAGTTTTTCATGCCTCAGCGCTCCTGTTTACGGAGCAGCAGGCGGGCCAGAACCATGTAGCTCGCGGCAAAAGCCGCCAACGCCGCATACATGGGGAGAAACCCGGAAAAGCCCACCCCCTTGGTAAAGCTGCCCAGACTGATAAGCTGAAACCATGAGGCGGGGAACAACTTGCCCACCTGGTAGGAAATACCGGTAAGGGTGGAAACCGGGTAAAGAAGCCCTGAGAAATTGACGGCGGGGATCAGGCAAAGAATGGCTGTGCCAAATATGGCCGCAACCTGAGACTGCACAAAAACCGAGATCAGCAGCCCGAAACCGGTTGAGGCGAAAATATAGAGGATGGCCCCGAGAGACAGCGCCAGAAAAGACCCTTTGAGTGGTACGCCCATGACAACAACCGAGAGCACAACCAGCGCCAGATAGGAAAGCGTGGCGAGGGCAACGTAAGGGGTCTGCTTGCCAATCAGGTATTCTCCAACCGAGGCAGGGGAGGCGTATAGATTGACAATGGAGCCGATTTCCTTCTCCCGCACGACACCCAGGGCTGTCAGCATGGTGGGGATAAGAATGAGCGCCAGCATGATGGTGCCCGGCGTCATGGCGTAAATACTGCGGAATTCCTGATTATAGACAAATCGGGGCTCTATGCTGATAGGAGATGCGGGCAGCATTCCGCGTGGCAGGGATTTTCCGGCAGAAGACGCATATTGAAGCAGGGCACCCGTTGCGTAGGCCCGTATATTGGCCCCCAGAAAGGGCATGGCGCCGCTGATGCCAATACCAACGGAGGGATGGCGCCCGGCATCAAGGTCACGCCCAAAATCAGGCGGGATATCCAGTGTCATCTGCACTGTTCCCTTCTGGAGCCGCTGTGCCATGTCGGCATCGCTGGTAGCGGGCGCAGTTTCAGTAAAGTAACTTGAACCCTGGAAAACTTCGATCAATTCCCGACTGTGATGGGTGTGGTCATGATCGCGGACGGTGTAACTGATTTTGTTGACATCGAAGGAAATACTGTAAGCTGACACCAGCAGCAGAACGACCGGCCCCATAATGGCGAAGGCCAGCCGCAGGCGGTCGCGCAGGAGTTCTATGGTTTCACGGCGCGCAAATGCCCACGTGCGCGCAAGCCATGTCACCAGTTTTGAAGACGATGCAGCATGCTGTGTCACACTTGCTGCCTGAGAAGTGGACGCAGCGGTGGGCGGCTGTGGGTCTGTGCGGGCTTCTTCATCGCGTAGATAGTCAATGAAGGCCGCTTCCAGAGATGTTTCTCCGCGTTTGCGTGTCAGATCTGCCGGCGTGCCAACGGCCAGAACGCGACCCCGATGCATAAGGGAAATACGGTCACAACAGGCGGCTTCGTTCATGAAGTGTGTAGAAACGAAGATGGTGACATGCTTGTTGCGGGAGAGGTCAATCAGATGCCGCCAGAACATGTCCCGCGCGGCAGGGTCCACGCCTGAGGTTGGTTCATCCAGAATAAGGATATCAGGCGTGTTGATGCACGCAGCGGCCAGTTGCAGGCGTTGGCGGATGCCAAGCGGGAGATCAGCAGGGCTGGCACTGGCGAAGGGGCGGAGTTCAAAGTCATCCAGCGCCTGTTCGACCCGTGTTTCTGCCTCTGCTGCGGGAACACGGTAGAGTCTGGCTTGTAGAACCAGATTTTGCCGGACAGTCAATTCTTCATAAAGAGAGAATGACTGCGACATATAGCCAATGCGCATGCGGGCATTGATATCATTGGCGGAGACCGGTTTGCCAAACAGTTTGGCTGTGCCGCTGGTAGCATCCAGCAGGCCGGTCAGCATTTTCATGGTTGTGGATTTGCCACAGCCATTGGAGCCCAGAAAACCGAAAATTTCTCCCCGGCCTATTCTGAAGCTGACATGATCTACCGCGACAAAGGATCCAAACTGCCGTGTGAGTCCGGTAGCCTCAATCGCGGGTTCTCCGCCAGGGTCCTGATACGGGGGAATGGAAAACCCGCTGGCGCGTGAACGTTTTTCTTCGGGCAGAAGGGAAATATAGGCCTTTTCAACCGTAGACTGTCCGGTCTGCTTGAGAATATCGGCTGTAGGGGCGCTGACCAGAACTTTCCCATCGTCCATTGCCACTAGCCAGGAAAAGCGGGCGGCTTCTTCCATGTACGCTGTGGAAACAAGAACAGTCATCGAAGGACGAGCAGCGCGGAGTGTATCCACCAGTGTCCAGAACTGTTGACGTGACAGGGGATCTACGCCGGTGGTGGGTTCGTCCAGAATCAGCAGATCAGGGTCATGCACCAGGGCGCAACACAGGCTGACTTTCTGCTTCATGCCGCCAGACAGTTTCCCGGCTGGTCGATCAGGAAAAGGGGCAAGCCCCGTGGCTTCCAGCAGTTGTTTGATCCGCGCTTCGCGGTAGGCTGCGTCGAGCCCGAACAGACGGGCAAAGAAATCGATATTTTCACGCACGGAAAGCGTTGGATAAAGATTGTGACCCAACCCCTGCGGCATGAAGGCGACCTGCGGCAGGATGCCCTCACGCTGGCGGGTGTTTCGCATATCTGCCCCAAGGGTTGTAACCATGCCGCTTTGAATGCGGCGGACCCCGGCAATCAGACCCAGAAGGGTTGATTTGCCCACCCCATCAGGGCCGACGAGCCCAATGGTAGTGCCCGCAGGGAGCGAGAGGGAAACATCCCGTAATGCTTCTGTTTGGCCATAGCGATGCGTGAGGGACTGTATCAGGATGTCTGCGTGATCTGCATTGGCGAGCAGGGGGGCGGACGGAGACATCAGTCCTGTTCCTGTGCGGGAGAGGGCCAGAGGGCAGACGTGCTGGTGCGTACATAGCCTTCTCCTGTCATGCCCGCTTTAAGTGCGCCGGTCAGTTTTTGGGCCGTATCTGGCATGATCCGCAATTTGACACGGTAGACCAGTTTTTCCCGTTCGGTGGCGGTTTCCACATATTTGGGCGTAAACTGTGCTTCTGGAGAAACAAAAGAGATGCGGGCCGCGATCAAGTCCTTGCCGAGAGCGTCTAGCTGAATGCGGGCTTCATCTCCCACATGCAGCTTGCCAGCGGTTTCAGACGGAAAGAAGACTGTCAGATAGGTATCAGAAGGGTCAAGCAGGGACGCAATACGCCCCCCGCCTGCCAACACGGCCCCCTGTTCAGCAATTTTGTATTCGATCAAGCCACTGACAGGAGCTTTGACCGTCATGTCGTTCAGAATGGTTTCAAGTCGGGCTATCTGCGATGCAGCGGCCTGTGTTGCAGCCTGGGCAGAGGCTGCTGCATGTTCTGCCGCCTGTGCCGAAAGGCTGCGAGTTGTATAAGCGGTCTGGCGTTCCTGCACTTCCATATCTGATACCAGATGTTGCGCCGCCATTTGTCTGGCATGGCGCAATTCCTGACTGGCAAGAATGGCCGCTGCCTGTGCGGCTGCCTGCTCCGCTTTGGCACGACTTACGGTTTCTTGTGCCTGTGCAAAATTTGCATGGGCGCCATCAAGTTGTGTTTTGAGTTCAGCATTATCTTCGTAGGCTAGGGGCTGCCCAGCTTGAACGCTGTCTCCTTCATGGAATGTGATTTCCGCGATGCGACCGGGATATTTTACGGCAACATCCAGACGGGTCATTTCCAGCCGACCGTTACTAACGACAATATTCTGCGGCAGATCATTTTTGTGCGCAAAGTAATACCATACGCCCGCACCACATAATCCTCCAATCAGAGCGATACAGCCAAAAACCACGCCCACTTGTTTGGGCGTGCGGGGTGCTGCAGGGGAGGGGGCTGGCTGAGAGG
>NZ_LHZQ01000146.1 GCF_001580915.1 Acetobacter tropicalis
GTCATACGCTCCCCCAGACCATCCGGGGCGAGGCGCACTATATGTGATATCGGAACACCAGACCTGGTCAGGCCGATTGATGACCAGATCCCGTAGCAGATATGGATATTTCCGATGCTCCGGATGGGGCACGGTCGTGCGCGGCTTCTGGTAGATCGCCCGCAGGCCCATGATCGCCATGAGCCGCCGGACCCGCTTGCGGCCCACTTCATGTCCCTGGCGGTGCAGATGCCATGTCATCTGCCGTGAGCCATAATACGGCGTTTCCAGGAACTGGGCGTCGATCAGCCGCATCAGCTCCAGATTGGCTTCGCTCTGTGGCACAGGCCGATAGTAGACGCCCGACCGGTTGAGTTGCAGTAGCGTGCATTGCCGGATTATCGGCAGGCATGCTCTCTTCGGGTCAATCATCTGCCGCCTCTGATCACGCCCAACCGAGCAGAGGCATCCCGCAAAAAATCCCGTTCCACCAGCAACTGGCCGATCTTGGCGTGCTGTTTCTCTACATCAGCAGGGCTGACTGAAGGTTCCGTTACTAACTTACCAGAAAAAAGGCTTGCCATGCCTTCGATCGCCTGGCGCTTCCATTGGGCGATCATCGTCTGATGCACGCCATGTTTCGAAGCCAGTTCCGCCAGCGTCAGTTCCCCACGAATCGCCTCCAGCGCAACCCGTGACTTGAACTCTGCCGCATACCGTTTCCGCGTAACCTTGCCCATAAACCCGTCCTCGTTCAGGCCAGATGATAGCTTATCGCCCTGTCCGAAAAATGGGGACCACCTCTGGTAGACTATGGGATGAATATCTCAACGAAACACCGTTCACGTCTCGTGGGCATGCCTCAGAGAGGCTTATCATCCCATCAACTGCCCAACCATAAAAACTCAGGTCTTTCTTTTTAAGTGGTAATAAAAAGAGAGTGGAACACGTCACACTTTCAGCGATTAACTAATGATACGCCGTAACGTATTCTTATTGACCGCCAAACAATTCCTTATTTTTTATGTATTATGATTTTTTGAAAAACTTCTGAGACAGCAGTCGAAATAACAACACCTACACATATGACGCTAATGGTTTTTACATCTGCATGAAATCCACCCAAACTCAGCAACAATGTTGTTGCCGCAGCTGGAGGATGGTTTGCCTTGCAAAACCCTTGTCCTAAAACCGTAAGAGATATGGCCAGCACACTCGCGACCATGCGGTTCCAGGTGATGTGGTCAATGCTCATGGCAGGCGGTGCGGACAAAGCATCAAACACCCATAGAGAAAACACCGCAGCAATGATCCCAATTGCATGTCCAGCCAGTGTATTCCAAACTCTTGAGGCATCCTGTTGCGGAGTAACAATATGAATAAAAATAGTTGGCCCCAAACTGGGAAAAAGAAGTGGGTAATGAGTGAAATAAGCTAACGCACCCATGACCCCAGTGGAGACCAAAACAGCAAATGTTTTGAAAATTATTTCCGCAATCATGAAAACTCTCAGATTCTTTTAGCCAGAAAAATAGAACGCCTCGTTACACGGTCAGGAAGCTTTTTTCCCGGTGCAGTTCCCTCCATCGGGCCAACCCGTGCTGGATGCCTGCGCTGTTGTGCCGGAAAACAGGTCAAACCCTTTAATGCGCGCTTTAGCGGCAAGCATGGCAATATAGTTTTGTACACCCTGCTTCCAGCTGTTATCTTCAAGAAAAATCCGAATGCGCTGTTTTTCTTCTCTACTTAACTCTTCTACTTTTGCCTCAGCGGAAAACCGTTTCAGGAGTTGCACAACGTGCACGCCATATCGTGTTTCTATCAGGCCGTCATAGAATTCACCGTCCTGAACAGTTTGAAGAGCCCTTCTGAACTCTGGCAAAAGATCCTGCTCTTGCACAATGCCTAAATGTCCCCCTCTACCGGAGGATGGACATTCTGAATAACGTGCGGCCAGTTGCTCAAAATCTTTGGGAGTGCTCTTAAGGTAGTCTAGAAACTCCTGTGCCCTTTTCTGTGCTGTTTCCACTGAACCCGGCATAGATTTATCTGCATAAACAAGAATATGCCGCACATGCATGGCGGGGCCAGTGCTCATTTGCGCGATGTTAGATGCACTCCAGCGCTCAAGCTCCGCATCCGTGGGGGTTGGAACTTCAACCTCCCGCTCCAGCAGATCCTGAATGAGCGCTTCCTCGTCCAAACACTCCTCGCTCTCGGCATCTAATTTTTTCCGAGCCTCATCAAGCAATAATGTTTTTACCACCAAGGCCCGTGCCGCATCATGCCATTGTGCCTGAAGAGATGCTGCTTTGTGATACGGCATTTCTGCCTGAACATCGGCCAGTGAAATGGTCGTATCATTCACAAAAATGGCATGAGTGGTCTGGTCGGGTGAAATCATCATCTGGGGCACTCAGGTCTCATCGTTCGCAACATGGTGATTCTGACGCACAATCTGCCATCCAGGCCGGAAAACGTACCAGATTGGAGCAGAAATAACATGCACCAGACGGGTAAACGGCGTTAGCAGAAACAACGTCATGCCGGTTACCAGATGTAGCTTGTAAACCCACGGAATAGTGGCGAGCAGATTTGGCAGACCTGAACGGAATGTCAGAACACCCCGGCACCATTCTCCTAATATTTCCATTGTTTGTCCGTCTGAATGCATCATGGAGTGCGGCAAACCCAGAATGCCGAGCCAGAGCTGTGCATAGACAAACAGAAGAATAAACAGGTCTGTCGGCCGGCTAGTTGCCTTGATGCGCCTGTTAAACACACGGCGATAAATAAGCCCTGCGCCACCAATGGCGGCAAAAAAGGCAAACACACTTCCGGCACCAACAGCCAGCATCTGGTGGGCATGGGCACTCAGGCCCAGCATCTCTGTCAGTTGCGGGGGTGTCAGAAGCCCCGCAGCATGGCCCATCATCAATCCCAGCACACCAACGTGAAAGCTATTGCTGGCCCATTTCAGAGTTTTTCGTTCAAGAAATTCACTTGATTCAGTGCGCCACGAAAACTGACTTCTATCAAACCGTGCCCAACAGCCGATGGCGAATATCGACAGACAAAGATACGGATAGATCTGAAACAGAAAATACTCGACCCAACTCATGCTCTTGTCTCCACACGATCTCTGCCTGAATAATCAGAGCGCATTGCGCTGCATGCTGCAGGTGAGGATGCATGATCAAACGTCACAGGTTTTTCTTCATACCGCATATCAAGAGTTGCCGGGTCATCCATCACGGCTGTGTCTCTTAAATGCGCATGCACCACCTCTTCATCAGGAAGACGCTGGGAAGCTACCTGTAAAATTTGGAAAATGCCGGAATACACAGACTTTCTTTCCTGAAGCCTCCTGGAAAGCACGGCAAGAATATCAACTATTTCTGTCAGACGCTCCTGTGTTTTCTGAGGCTCACACAGAGAGGCATACTCTAGATAAGCCGGAAGAAAATCTGGCAACTCGTTTCCCTGCAAATCTAGGCCTGCTGAACGATATTCTTCCAACAGATCAACCATAGCCTGCCCGCGCATACGGGAATCCCCATGCACATGCTGGAAAAGGTAGAGCGATAAGGAGGGGGACATATCAAAAAGCTGCACATACTGGCTTTGCGCATCCAGTAGTGGTGTTTTTGCAAGAAAAATCCTGATTTCTTCGAAAGCTTTTTTCTGTTCTATAGAGAGATTGGAAAGCGAAATCAGCGTGCCCAATTCTACACTTTCCTGCTTTATAAGTTCATCAGGATACCGAAGAAAAATAGCGCTTAACTGACAGAGGAATGACAGAGACTGAGACATTGTTATCCCCCTTTCACCGTATAACGACGAATTTCCGGTCTTACACCCTGCTGCCCCCATAGGCTGAAGCGGCTTTTTCCGGAGGTTGTGCTCTGGTTAAAATGAAAACCCGCGATGCCGCGCTGATGGTAAGGATCTTCTGCATCTTCTTTATGCGCAGTTGGCACAACGAAGCGATCTTCATAATTCGCAATGGCCAGAAGACGGTACATGTCCTGAATTTGCTGCTCTGACAGCCCTGCCCCCTGCAAGAGAGAGGTGTCACGTACATTCTCAATCTGAAAACGACGCATATAGGCCCGGAGCGCCAGCAGCCGGTTAAGAGCCGCTTTGATGGACGCTTCATTCCCCGCAGTGAGCATATTAGCCAGATACTGGACGGGTATACGCAGGCTGTTGATATCTGGAATACCATTCAGGGTTTCCAGACTACCAGCAGAAGCTGCTTCCTGAATGGGCGACAAGGGCGGGATGTACCAAACCATAGGCAGGGTGCGGTATTCAGGATGGAGCGGAAAGGCGATTTTCCATTCCTTGATCATACGGTACACTGGCGAGCGTTGGGCCGCGTCAATCCATGCGTCAGGTATGCCGTCCCGACGTGCCTGCTCAACCACTGCCGGGTCGTGTGGGTCCAGAAAAAGGTCGAGCTGCTGCTCATATGCATCTTCAGGGTTTGTTGTAGCCGCAGCGGTTTCAATTTTGTCGGCATCATACAGCATGACGCCAAGATAGCGGATACGCCCCACACAGGTTTCAGAGCAGACGGTAGGCTGGCCACTTTCTATACGAGGGTAGCAGAACACACATTTTTCTGATTTTCCTGTGTGCCAATTGTAATAAATTTTCTTGTAAGGGCAACCGCTGACACACATGCGCCACCCACGACATTTTTCCTGATCAACCAGAACAATGCCGTCTTCTTCCCTTTTATAAATAGCACCTGATGGGCATGATGCAACACAAGTCGGGTTAAGGCAGTGTTCACACAGTCGCGGGAGAAACATCAGAAAGCTATTTTCGAACTTTCCATATATTTCTTTTTCTACATCACGGAAATTATAGTCTTTGGAACGATGTTTGAATTCTGTGCCCAGAGACTCTTCCCAGTTCGGGCCCCGTTCAATTTTATCCATGACCTGCCCGGTAATACGGGAATACGGCCGGACAGACGTAACAACCCGCTCGCTTTTTTCGTTCTGCAATGCAGCGTAATCAAAATCAAATGGTTCATAATAATCATCAAGCTGGGGCAGGTTTGGGTTTGCAAAAATTTTTGAAAGAATACGCCACTTTCCACCAATTTTAGGGCGGAGTGACTCTCCCTTTCCCAACTGCCAGCCGCCATGCCACAGTTCCTGATTTTCCCACTGCTGCGGAAAACCGACACCGGGTTTACTTTCGACATTGTTAAACCATGCGTATTCAACACCGTCACGGTTGGTCCAGACCTGTTTGCACGTCACACTGCATGTATGACACCCGATGCATTTATCGAGATTAAGAACCTTACCTATCTGTGCACGTATCTTCACGGTTACTTACCTATAATGCAGGGAAAAGCGGAAAAAGCACTCAAAATCATCTTCATCCCTGCCCTTTTTCGGTGGTGTCAAACCAGTTCACATCGTTCATTTTACGTAAGAAAATAAATTCATCACGATTAGACCCAACCGGCCCGTAATAATTGAATGACCATGAAAGATGTGCATACCCACCCACCATATGGGTGGGTTTCATGACAACACGCGTCACTGAATTATGAATACCGGCACGCTTGCCAGTAATTTCACTACCCGGCACATTGGCGGTGCGCTCGGCCGCATGGTACATAAACGCTGCACCAGACGGAATACGCTGGCTGACAACAGCACGCGCCACCAATGTTCCGTTACAGTTAAAAGCTTCTACCCAGTCATTATCGACAATCTTGAGCCGTGTTGCGTCGTCCTCACTAATCCAGACAACCGGGCCACCACGACCAAGTGTCAACATAATCAGGTTTTCAGCATAGGTGCTATGGATGCCCCACTTTTGATGAGGAGTCAGGAAATTTAGCGGGATAACCGGGTTTCCGTTATCATGCGCAGCCCCTAAGGCCTCGGGCGTTGAGTGTGTTTCAATAGGTGGCTTGTATGTGGCAAAAGTTTCCCCAAAGTCACGGAGCCAAGGGTGATCCTGATAAAACTGAAGCCGACCCGTTAATGTACGCCATGGCACATATTCGTGTACATTCAGCCAGTTAGCGGTGTAGGCTTCCTGCGTTGATGATACACCGCTCCATACCGGCGAGTTTATAACCTGCCTAGGCTGTGTAATGATATCTGCAAATGTAATCCGGTCACCCTCTCTTCCGCCCAGACGGTGAGAAAGGTCTCGTCCGGTTTTGTCTGAAAGAGACTTCCAGCTTCTGGCTGAAACTGCACCATTTGTTTCCGGTGCCAGCATAAGTACCGTCTCAACGGCATCGGTATCCTGAAAAAGAGAAGACCTCTCGGGATATTTCACTGAGACTGAGGGATGTGTCTGCTTAAGTTCCTGTATCTCTGCTGTTGTATCCCACTGTAACCCGTGGTCTGCGTTCCCCTTCTTTTCCAAACCCGGGCCTAACGTAATGTAGCGATCATAGACCTCATCATAACGTCTTGGCACAATAGCAATCTGGGGCATTGTCTTGCCCGGCACATCAGCTATCGGGTGCTCTGACCGCCAGATTTCGTCACCATAAGGCTGCGCCAGTTCGACTGGTGTGTCTTTTTGCAAGGGAGACAGAACAATATCTGTTTCGCTCTCCAACTGGCCTTTTGCCAACCGTTGGAACGTCTCAGCCAAACCACGGAAAATGCTCCAGTCCGTGCGGGCTTCCCATGCCGGGTCAACAGCAGCCTGTAGCGGATGAATAAACGTGTGCATGTCAGACGTATTCAGGTCTGATTTTTCATACCATGTTGCGGTTGGCAAAACGACATCGCTGAACATTGCTGTTGTGCTCATGCGGAAATCAATAGTTGTTAGAAGGTCTAGTTTTCCTTCTGGAGCCTTATCATGCCACTTTGCAAAATCGGGCCTCTGATCACTATCCTCGTTCATGACATTGTTAGGCGCGCCCAACAGGTGCTTCATGAAATATTCATGTCCTTTGCCGCTGGCACCTAGCAAGTTTGACCGCCAGACAAACATGTTACGCGGCCAGTTCTCCGGTGCATCGGGGTCTTCACAAGCAAGCTTGATGGAACCGGATACAAGAGCGTCCTTCACATATGTTGCAGGATCCCGCCCACTTTGAGCTGCTTTTTGACCGAGCTGTAACGGATTGACCGCAAGTTGTGGCGCACTTGGCAGCCAGCCGCGTCGTTCAGCCTGAATATTGCAGTCAAGCACGGTTTGAGGCCATTTTTCAGGCGACGCCAGAGGTGAAAGCTGCTCCCTTGGTGTTAACTGCTCATAACGCCACTGGTCTGTATGTGCATAGAAGAAGCTTGTGCCGTTCATTCGGCGTGGCGGGCCGCCCCAGTCCCCCGCAAACGCGACTGGCCCCCACCCTGCGGATGGGCGTAGCTTTTCCTGCCCGACATAATGCGCCCAGCCACCACCATTCTGACCGATGCACCCACACAGCATGAGCATGTTCAAAATAGCGCGGTACGTCATATCCATGTTATACCAATGGTTGAGGCCTGCCCCCAGAATAACCATGGAGCGCCCCTGAGTAGCCTCCGCATTCCGGGCAAAGCCGCGCGCTACGGCAATACACCTCTCACGCGGCACGCCTGTAATGGCTTCCTGCCACGCGGGCGTGCCAGGCACGTTACGGTCATAATCCGGCCACTCAGCAGGGTCCGCAGAAAGCCCGTAATGTGCAGTCATTAAATCAAAAACAGTGGCGCACTGGACACGCTCGCCTGTTTTCAGGGTTATGCTTCGGACCGGCACGGTGCGGGCATGGACTGGCTCCGCCGCATTCAAGCCAAAACGCCCGTCGCCACCAAAATACGGGAACAGTACTGAGGCCTTTTCTCCGCTCCCGACCAGAGAAAGAGACGGCGTTAAGGGCGCACCCGTTACCGCATCAAAGGGTTCAAGGTTCCATTTCCCCTCGTTTTCCCACCGGAAGCCCGCTGAACCACGCGGCATGGCGGGACATGCCTCTTCCCGATCCCACACCAGAGGCTTCCAGTCAGCTTCTGAGGTATGATACCGGTTATCCGCCAGATCCGCGGCACGGAGAAGCCTGCCGGGTTTCTGCCCTTCATCGCTGGGGTCCAACATCAACAGAAACGGGAGATCCGTGTACCGGGTGGCATAATCCTGAAAATAAGGAACCTGACGCTCCAGATAAAACTCGCGAAGCATGACATGCGCCATAGCCAGGGCCAGTGCAGAGTCTGTTCCCTGACGAGGATGAAGCCATAAATCTGCAAATTTAGCGACTTCTACATAGTCAGGAGCAATGACTACGCTTTTCGCACCCCGATACCGGGCTTCTGTATAAAAATGCGCATCGGGTGTGCGGGTCATGGAGACATTGGAGCCCCAGACCAGCAGATAGCCCGAATTATACCAGTCAAGGCTTTCTGGCACGTCTGTCTGGTCACCAAACGTCTGAGGGGACGCGGGAGGCAGATCACAATACCAGTCATAAAAAGACAGGCATGTTCCACCAAGAAGACTTAAATATCGTGTTCCGGCAGCGTAACTCAGCATGGACATGGCCGGAATGGGAGAAAACCCAACCAGCCTGTCAGGCCCCCATGTTTTGATCGTATGGATATTGGCCGCAGCGATCAGTTCGTTTGCCTCATCCCAAGGAACCCGAACAAAGCCCCCCAGCCCACGCTGCGCCTGATAACTCTGACGGGCGACCGGGTCGTTTTGGATGGCTGCCCAAGCCGAGACCGCATCCAGCGTCTTACGTTTTTCGCGCCACAACTCAACCAACCGTTTGCGCACCAGCGGGTAGCGAATACGGTTACTGCTATACAGATACCATGAGTAGCTTGCGCCACGCGGGCAGCCACGTGGTTCGTGGTTGGGCATATCTGGTCGCGTGCGCGGGTAGTCGGTCTGTTGTGTTTCCCACGTGACCAGACCACTTTTAACATAGATCTTCCAACTGCAACTGCCGGTGCAGTTCACGCCATGCGTTGACCGGACAATTTTCTCACTCTCCCACCGGGACCGATAGGTATCCTCCCATGCCCGGCTTTCATCTGTATTGACGCCATGGCCACCCGCAAACTTACCTTGATATTTTTTGAAAAAGAGAAGTCTGTCGATCAGTTGACTCATAACGAGAAAAATCCTAGGAAATCAATTTGTCATAACAATTCACGCTACTACGTTTTCCTTCCTAATGTCGCTATGACATATATCAACGGTAAAATTACAGCTAAGTAATTAAATTAATTTAAAATAGGAAAATTGTTATACTAATTTAATTCTAAGCGCGTGTAATTAAATAATAACTACAATAATTTATTTTTTGTTTACTTATTATAATAAACCTCATTGCTAATCCAAAAAACTTTGGTAATGTGTGAGTAAATAAAGTATTTTTGGAGATATAACGTAAAAAACTTCGAAGTCATGTAACATAAAATAATCCACGATAATATCTGGGCGGGAAATTACCCTAGTTTTTGTAGAGAGAAAGAAAGACCCGTGAGATAGGATGGATAAACTCGCTCTCGTGCAGGATCCATCGCGTCTAAGGAAAGCGTCTACGCAGTTTCCGTCTCATTTTCTAGAATAATCATCACTCGTGGATGGATAAGTGATTCGGTTGTTTTTCTGAACAACAGCTGCTGACGTCAAGATAGCTGGCTCTGCTTTTGCCATAGAAAAAATATGGTAAACGGTCAAGTGGTTGATCAAAAGATAATCGGTGATGATCCGCCTATGACACCGCCACCAGAGAACTTCCGCACACATTAGCGCAACCGTTGCCACTCGTCCTAATGCGATCAGCTTTTCAAGACCGCGATGAAAGTCGTCTCCTTGGGCGTAGTCAGCGTAATTATGAAAACTCTGCACCCGCCAGTAAGCATTGGTTTCAACAGGCACGGTTGCTGAACGCGGACGCCGTCCCCCCAGTTCAGGAATATGACTATAGCCAATTCCCTGCACACCGAGCTCGGAGACCAGACGCTCTCCATCATACTCCCGATTGCGTCTTGAGTAGGGAAAGGCCCTCACATCGGCAATCTGCGTCACACCATAGTGCTGCAGGAGAGCGATGAAATCAGCCAGAGGGTGCGTTGAATGACCAATAGTGTAAAAAGGATGCGGAGTGTTGATAACAATCTCCTCTTTCTGATCACGTCCGAAGGTATTATTTCTCATGAGTTCACAACATTTCAAAATCGGAGACACCGTGTCATGGAACTCGGAAGCTGGCTATGTCAGTGGTCGCATCACAGCCATTCACACTACTCCGTTTGATGTCAACGGATACCAGCATCATGCGACGACGCAGGAACCTCAATATGAGATCAGAAGCCTGAAAACAGGGCATATCGCCTTTCACAAAGGTTCGGCGTTGACCAGACTCACATAAGCTCTGCCTGTTGATTTTCACTGAGAACTGATGGTGTGGACGGCT
>NZ_LHZQ01000208.1 GCF_001580915.1 Acetobacter tropicalis
TGGCGCGGTGCCAGGCGTGGTTTCCGGGGCCAGAGGCGGCTGCTTCTGCACATCCACCATGGGGAAGCGCACCTTGCCCAGTGCCGCTGCGGTGGTGGGCAGGGCCGTCTTGCCCGCAGCAACACCGTTTTCACGGAGCAGGAACGCCAGAATATCCGCGTTGTCCTCAGCCGAGAGCGCACCGGGGGAGGACAGGGGCATCGCGCCGGACATATAGGTGAACAGGTCACTCAGTGGCCCGTCAGACCAGTTGGCCACAAACCGGCCTTTCAGTGGCGGCGCATCAAACGCACCACCCAGCGCCGGGCCATGGCAGACCGCGCAGGCTTCCTTGTAGGTTTCCGCCCCCCGGTTCGCCTGTTCGGCGGTATAGCTGGCGGCAGGCAGCCCTGCGGATGTGCCGGATTTTACCCGCGCACCATGCGGGGCCGCCTGTGCCGAGCCCACGGTCATGCTTCCGGCCACCAGTGCCGCAAGGCCCATGGCCCCCAGCAGGGCGGGACGCATTTTTTTCATCATGCGCATCAGACGTGCTCCTTACCCATGCGCGCGAACAGATCCTCAAATATCCCGATCGCCTTTTCCGCCTCAGAGCGGTCAGCATGTTCAAAACTGTTGCCTACGCCCACCATTTCTCCAAGCGTATGGCTGAAATCCAGCGCCTGCACCATTACCCCATCGGTTTTGGAAAGCAGGGCCGCTCCTTTATACTCCACGCCATACAGGGCATCAGCCTGCGGCGGTAGCCAGGTGGTCTGCCCCCGCACGGGAATAAGGGTCTTGTCCTGCCACCAGTCATGCGCCGCATAGCCGGGGCAGTTGATAATCACGTCCTCTGGTAGGCTCTTCAGGTCTCCGGGGTTATGGAACTCACGGATCACAATCTTTCCGCCAGCCTGATAGAATTCAGACAACAGCAGATGCCCGTATGCCCCAAAGTTGAACATCATCATGTTCGCCCGCCGCGCATGCGCTACGGGAAAAGGGTTGTCCCTCGGGTCAATCTCCTCAGGGTTTGGAATAATATCGCGGATCAGATCGCCATAATCCGCAAATTCGGAGGTGTGCTGCGGCTTGCCCGTGGTGCTGTAATCCCCGGCACCGGGCTGCGGCGGCGGGAAATGCTTCTGGTCAAATGGAATGTCCGAGAGGATGTAATTATCCCGGAAATCAATCGGGTTGCCGGGCAGACCCAGATAATCCCGATAGGTTTTCCAGCTATAACGGGCCATCTGCTCCCACAGGGCCGGAAAAGCGTCCCCTGCCGGTTTGGTCAGCGCCACGCGGGAATCCGGCGTCCAGCTTCCGTTCGCCCGTACGGAGCGCGTGTGCGGCAACAGATCCTTGGTATAGATGGTCACATCCATCCCGGCGCGCTGGGCTGTCAGGGCGGAGGTCAGGCCAATTACCCCGCAGCCAATCACGGCAATTTTCTTGTCCAGCGTGGCGGCAGCCTTGCCAACAGCAATATCAGCCGACCCCCAGGACAGAGACCACCCACTGCCGCCATGGCCGTAATTGTGGATGACTGTCTTATCGCCAATCTTTTCCACATCCAGCCGTGGCCCCATGGGGCGGAAGGGGCGCAGGCAGACCTTGATATCCGCAATCTGGTCCGCATGCACCCGCATGGGTGTCAGGTGCGGTACGGAACCCGGTGGGGCGGTGCGGTGCAGGGCCTGAGCCGCCGCCGGAATGGAGGTCCAGGCAGAGCGCGCCGCCAGTGCGCCAAGGGCCAGTGAGCCCGCAAACAGATCTCTTCGTTTCAAGATAGGGGGTCTTTACATCCGAAAGGTTGCACAAACCGGAAGCCGTTCCGGCCACACTGTTCCGCTCAGAATTCCCTTATCCCGAGCACAACGCAAGAGCGAAAAAGCAGGATTATTCCAGAATTGTTCATCAAGAAAAAAATTGCGGAAAAACAACGAATTTCCGAAGCGCCAAGCACGCGCCCGTGATAGGCTCCTTCTTCCGTTCAGCCCCGGTTCAGTCTACCGTGCCGCGCAAAGCGCCTCGGCATGGTCTTGCACGGTCGTAACATCGTCACGGTCAATTTCTTCTGCCAGCGCATCCAGCAGGGTGCAACTCTCCAGCGCCGCCAGCGGCAGGGTCCTGAAGGTCAACCGTTGCAGAATAGGGGTGATCCCGGTAGAGGTCCTGCGTAAAAGCCCACTTATGGCCGCAAGATCCCGGCAATCCTGATCCGCCTGATCCTGTATGAAGGCTGCTGTGCCCGGCAGAGGCTTGTGGCGTAAATCATCCCGTAAGGGGGCTATTTTGCTTGGCGGCATCATCCGTCTCACGTTCAGGAAAAAAGGGGGAAGGGCGTTGTTCTGTAAAGCTGACCACCCTTGCGCACACGTTTCTTCTTCTGCCGCAAGAGGGAGAAAACCGTGCCAATCGTCTGCCAGACGCAGATCATAGGCTATGCTGTCTTCGGTATAAGCAGCCAGACACTCCTTATTCTCCAGGCGATAAAAGCCGTTCTGGCAGAGCCTGTATGCCTTATGACATCCGAGCAATTCAACGAATAGAAAAGTTTTTTGTTCTGAAGTTAATGCTCATCATAAATTGGAGTTATAAATACATATAAAATAATGATTAAAAAATTTCGTTTATTCTATTGATTTACTTAGGCGCTCCCTTATACAGGCCGCTCAAACACTCCAAGAAAGGCCCTCAAGATACCCCCAGGCTGTTGGCAGACGCCGCAACCAAACGGGCCTGCACGCAGGGAAAGCGTTGCCGCCGTAGGGCATATTGTAAAACCTGAAGGGAGAACAGAAATGACCCGAACACACAAAAAAACGCTCTGTCTCGCCCTGCTTATACTTGCCGTGGCTCCTCTCCTGTCGGGTTGCGAGTGCGGAGATATGACCGGCCCGGACGGAAAGCTCTCTCTGAACAGCAGTGTCTCCAATATTACGCCCGATGAAGGCACTATTCCTGACCGCGCCCTGTTCTAAAAAGAGCCTACTCTCAGAAAAAGGGGGCCATCCTCTCTCCCATATGTCGCATGGAAATGGCATTTTTCCAGACTGTGCGATACGATGCGCTTTCAATATGCAAAAACAGGAAAGAGCAGCGCATGTCCTGGCATGTATGGTGGGTGTTTAGCGGTATCGTTTTCTTTCTCTGTGCCGTTCCGGGGCCTAACATGCTGCATGTGCTCAACCGTAGCGCACAGGTCGGGATCAAGCGGTGCACCATGACCATGGCCGGCTGCCTGAGCGCGCTGGTGGTGGTGCTTGGCCTTTCCGCCGCCGGGCTGGGGGCCGCGCTGACAGCCGCCCCCCATCTGTTTGGTGTGCTGCGTGTGGCAGGCGCTTTGTATCTTGTTTATCTGGGCATCAAGGCATGGCGTGGGGCAGGGGCCGTGCCGCAAGATGCACCAGCAACCATGCAGGAGGGGAGCGGCGTATCAGAAAATACCGGCGTCTCTCTGGTGCCTGCCGAGCAGGGCTCTCATGGCGGTGCAGAAACACTTTCCGCCGCCATGGCCAACCCCCATCTCTCCATGCGTGTTCTGTGGCGTGATGGATTTTTTGTGGGGCTTAGCAATCCAAAACTGTTGCTGTTTGCAACAGCTTTTTTCCCACAGTTCATTTCCCCGCATGAGGCACGCGCACCACAGTTTCTGGTGCTGATCCTCACTTTTCTGGCATTGGAACTGTTCTGGTACAGTCTCTACGCCTTTGGCGGAACCAGCCTCTCCCGCATGCTGCAACGGCCGGATCTGCGCAAACTGTTTGATCGCATAACCGGCGTTGTCTTCATGGGTTTCGGTGGTGTCCTGCTGCGCGGTCGGCTGTAGCGCTCTTTTAATGCCCACCGTGTCAGTGGGCATTAAAGCTCAGGCGCAGTGCGCGGTCAGCTTCTGGCCAGCGGCTTCCACCAGATAAGGGCCTCCCGCAACAATTTCCAGCATCAGCAGGGTTGGCCCGTTCTGTGCAAGGCTGTCTTCTGGCAAACCCGTCAGCGGCAGATGGGCATGGCCATTGGTCCAGCGCATGGGAGCTTCTTCCTGACCATACCAGCCCGGTAGTTCAGCCATTGTCAGATGCTCCCGCACAGTATGCTGCCCACGCGCATTCAGCAGCGTGACCTCAGCAATCAGCACGCCCAGCAGGCGGCGATCATCCACAAACGGGCCAATCGCATCCGCCGGACGGCTGGCGCGGGAAATCACCTGAACATGGCGCGTGCCTGCGGGCAGCAGGAACACCGGACGGCCGTTCTGTTCACGCAGAGACCGCACCACAGCCCCCGTATTGGTCAGCAGGTGCAGGTTTGCATCCTGCGTAACAGCCTTCGTGCCATGTGTGGTACCGCCCGCCCGCGCGGCAAGAGCGTGGAAGAGCGGTTCCACCATCGCGCGTGAAACCGCCAGCGGTGCCGCAGCATCCTTCGCCCAGTCCAGCGCACGGCTGCCAAGGCGCGCCACCGTTCCATCCTGCTGAAAGCTGGGCCGGTTTCCAGTGTCCAGATAGCTTTCCGTCAGCATCCCATCAGCCATGATAACGGAGTGCTGCTCTGTCTCAACATGGTAATAATCGTAAGACAGAACACTCCGCTCATAAAAAATCGAGCTTCCGTTTACTATCATCCGCACAGGCACAAACCGGCCTTCAAAAAACAGACAGTGGTCGGGTGTCACCAGCATGTCCTTGTAAGGCACTCCGTCCGCAATGGCGTTCTGCTGTACTCGCACCGGATACCCGGCTTCATCATCTGGCAGATGCGTCTGCACGGTGGCGCGCTTACGCCCGGCCCACACAACGGGGCGCACTACGGCGTCACCGTTTACGTAAGCCACTACGTCATCGCCCACACGGATCTCTTCAACCGCAACATCGCCCGCCGGTGTGCGGATCATGCTGCCAGCCAGAAAGCATGCCACCATGGTGTTCGTGCCATCGTGCGGGAATGTGAAGTCACTCGGGGTCAGCTTGCCCGCCAGCGTGACGGACTTGGAGAACACAACAATCTTGTTTCCCCAACCTGGAATGGTTCCAATCAGGGAATACGTTCCATCTCCGTTGGGCGTCAGGCTCAGATTCGTGGTGGTAGAGCCAGTTCCGGCAATAACAATCCTGTCATACGTGCTCAGGTTCTGAATGGAGGGAATCTGATCAGCCGTTGCTCCATTAAAATCTATAGTCAACGTGTTGCCATGAACCGTGCCAGAAGCATCCGCGCTCTGCTTGAAAACAACCGTAGGGGCAATGACTTTACCATTGGAGCTTTTCAGGGACGCTCCGTTCTCCAAGGTAATGGAACCAGCCCCGGTGGCCCCCCCGCTAAAGTTGGTGGAAACACCATTGAGTGTCAGCTTACTACCCGAAGCCACAGAGGCATTGCTAAAAGTCAGGCTGCTTCCGTTGGCTGCGCTGTTGAGTGTGGCATTGCCGTGAACAGTGAGTGTGCCTGACGTAGAAAAAGATGCAGGTAGCCCAACCACAGCATCATTATTCAACGTAATGTCTTCATATGTTGTGGGTTCAGTTGCCTGATACCCCTTTAGATCCGTCCAGTTTGCACTATTTGACCAGTTTTTATTGATCGTAGTGCTTGTGCCAACCCAAATCGCCATAGACGTGAATTCTTTCCTAACAAAAGTCGCTTTCTGCATCATTATCAAATAAACGTGACAAACAGGAGTAATTTGGTCCTTAAATATATTTAATTTTTCCAAACCTAAAAAAGCCTCACTTCGAGGGAACCTTTAAAAGAAAAGCAAAAGCAAAAGTGCGTCTTCCCACGCGCACTCTTCTGGAAGCGCGCGGGCAGCTAAGGCTAGTCACCACAAGATGGCGCGGCCTAAAATCAGAAACAGGCCGCACGAAAAGGCCGGTTTTACCCCCATCGCATTGGCCACGATCACAAATGTGTTTTCAGGCTACGGGCAGCAACAAAACCATAACAGAATTCAGATACTCTTCCGTTGGTGGCCGATGTTAGGTGGGCCGGGCAAGGGGGGTAGTCATGCGCTGGATCAAACACTTTCAGATAGGGGTGTTATGGGCTGCAATTGGCTGGGCCGGGCCCGCCTTGGCGGCAGACGGGGTGGTGCAGACCACCCTTCCCAACGGGTTGCGGGTTGTTATCGTGCGAGATGCACTCGCGCCTATGGTGGCCACGCGGCTGATCTATCTGACAGGTTCCAGTGCCGCTTCAGCCGATTTTCCCGGTACGGCGCATGCGCTGGAGCATATGATGTTCCGTGGCACGCCCACGCTCAGCAGTGATCAACTCACACGTCTCTGTCAGGCCACGGGCAATAACGCCAACGCCTCCACTTCCTATGAGCAGACACAATACGAGTTTAATATCGCGCCTGTTGATCTGGGCGTTATCCTGCATCTGGAAGCGGATCGGATGCGCGCGCTCTCGTTTGACCCGGCCCAATGGGCGCGGGAACGCGGGGCCATTGAACAGGAAGTGTCCAGAGACCGCTCCCTGTCCCAGTTTCGCGCACGGGAGCAGTTTCAAAACGCAGTTTATGATGGCACGCCGTTTGCATGGTCTCCTCTGGGCACGCGCCAGTCTTTTGACGCCACAACCACGGACCGCCTGCGCCAGTTCTATCAGACCTGGTACGCTCCCAATAACGCCATCCTGTTTGTTGTCGGAGATGTGCAACCTACGGCAGCCCTCAAACAGGTGTGGGAAGCTTTTGGCGCCGTACCATCCCGTCCTGTTCCAGTCCGCACACCAACAGACACAGACCACGCTCTTCCCACTGCCCGCACCCTGACCGCGCCAACGGATTCCGCAATCGGGCGTATTACCATCGGCTGGCGTGCTCCGGGGTTGCGCCGGTCAGATGCTGCCGCCTTGATCGTTATGGCAGATGCTATTGCCAACAGTCGCAGCAAGCTGGGCATTCTGGGGCTGGACGGTAAAAGTCTGGGCACGGCGTTTCTCTATCAGGGCTATCCCTCCCGCGGCTCCATCACAGCGTCCATTTCTTTTCCCCGTGGCGCTGACCCAACTCCCTATCAGGCTGAACTCCGGGCCGTTCTGGCCGATTATCGTGCTCACGGTATTCCGGCTGATCTGGTGGACGCCGCCAAACGGGCCCGCATCAAGGCAGCCGAGTTTGAACGAAACAGCATTGCGGGGTTAACCCGTGTCTGGACCGCCGCCGTAGCAGATTGGGGTGTCAGCAGCCCGGATGTGCTGACAAAAGCCTACGCGGCCGTCACGCCGGAGCAGGTCAATGCCCTCGCTGCCCGCTATCTGGACCCGGACCACGCCATCACGCAGGTGTGGCTACCGCAGGGCACTATCCCACCCGTGCAGGATAAAGGGGACTCTGGCGGAGAATCCTTTGCCCGCACGCCCACAGGTCCGGTGCCTCTGCCCGATTGGGCCCAATCCGTTCTGGACATGCCGCCCGTGCCCCACTGGCCGCTGCCGCGCTTTATCTCTACTCTGCCCAACGGTATTCGGCTGATTGTGCGGCCCTTCCATCAGTCCCATACCGTGCTGCTCTTCGGGCAGGTCCGCATCAATCCGGCGCTGCAAGCCCCTGTTGGGAAAGAGGGTATTGCAGCCCTCACGGCACAATTGCTGCTGTATGGCACGGCCCAGCATGACCGGCTGAGTATCGCCAAAACAGTGGGGGATCTCGGGAGTTCGGTCTCGCTTGGTTCTGCCTTCGGGCTCAGCGCGCACACGCAGGATTTCATCCCCACGCTTGCAGTGCTGGCCGATACCGAACTGCATCCGGCCTTCCCGGAGAAAGACCTCATCACACGGCGGGAAAAGCTGGCCGTTGCGCAGCAGGGCGTCCAGCAAACACCAGCCTATGCCATGCGGCGCGCCGTAATGGAACGCGTCTTGCCAAAGGATGATCCCGCACAGCGCGAGCCAACACCTCAGACATTTCGTAGCTTGAGCCGAAGCGATGTCTTGGCGTTTTTCCAAAAAGCCTATCGCCCGGACATGACTGTCATTGAAGTCATTGGCGATATCGAACCCGATGCCGCAAAAGCGGCTGTCATGGCCGCGTTTGGAAACTGGCATGCCACAGGCCCCAAACCGGAGGTTCTCCTGCCTCCCGTCCCGGATGCCCCCGTCACCACCTTCCAGATGGATGGCGAGGGCCGAACACAGGATCAGGTGCAACTGTTTGAGTCATCGGGTCTCAGGCTTGGCCAGCCGGAAACCGCACAGTTTGATCTGGGCAACCTGATCCTGAGCCGTGGTTTTTCCTCACGCCTCCACCAGGCCCTGCGGGCCAGAACCGGCTATGTTTATACGGTGGGGAGTGCTGCATCAGTGGATCAGACACGTGGGTCATTCAGCGTCACATTCGGGGCTGATCCCGCCAAAGTCCCGCTGGCGGAAACGCTGATACGCGCCACACTTCAGGACATGCGGACCCATCCCGTCAGCACGGCGGAACTGGACCGGGTCAAGGCCGGTTATCTGCGCACGCAGCCCTTCAGCACGTCATCGCTCAGCGGCATTGCCAGACGCGATCTTTTTCTGCTGAGCCATGATCTGCCCCTCAACCAGCCCAATCAGGACGCCGCAACCATAGCGGCAACAACCCCGGAGCAGATACGCACCGTATTTGCGCAGGAGGTGAAACCAGATGGCCTGTCCACATTTGTGTATGGCCCCAAACCGCCCACACCAGCCGCCTTTACAGCCGGCGGGCAAACCACACCACGCGGCCAATAATCTGCACCAGATCAGCCGGAACTTCATAAGGAGAAAAACGCGGATTTTCAGATTTGATGCGGATCATGGGCTCGCTGGCCTCATGCGCGCGCTCAACCCATTTACACACCACGCCATCGCCATCAAACAGTACAAAAATGCCCGGCTCAATAATGGAGACCTTGCGGGTATCCACCAACACCATGTCTCCATTCTTGAGCATGGGCTCCATGGACTGGCCTTCAACTTCTATCACCCGCAAATCCGCCGGGTGGGCGCGCAGGGTGCCGCGCACAAACTCTTCCTCAAAAAACTTGGGGCGCCCCAGAAGCTGGTCTTCCACATATCCGCCGCCACCCATGCCTGCCCGCAGAGAGATAAACGGCACGGCCACATAACCGGGCGGGTTCAGTTCCACACACACGCTTGGCATATCCGCAGGGGGGGAATAACGGGCGGGCTTATCCTGCTCCCCCATCATCCGTGCATGGGCAGGAAACAGTAAATCCCGCGCTGTGCAGCCTAGCATGGCCGCAATCCGTTCCAGCTTCTCGCCGCCCGGATTGCGGGATTTTCCCTTCAGAATATCGCGCACGTAGGTATCGCCCACGCCCGCATTGCGGGCCAGGGCCTTCTGGGTCAGGCCCAGCAGCGCCATGCGCCGTTCAAGTTCTTCAGCAACAGGGGAGCGTGTCATAGGGGGAGGTATCCCATAAGAACGAAGCAAGATCAAAAGGGATATATCACACCATTTCTGCTTGACCAAGTGTGACTGGTCACACTAGCGTTGCCCTTAAGCCTCCCACCTCAAGACCGGGGGCTCCTGACCAGCTTTCATAACGGAAAAGCCTCCATGTCTGTTCTTCAGTCTGTGCGTGCAAAACACACCTCTTTCTCTCATATTTCAGCCCTTTCCCCTCATTCTTCCGAGGTCTCCTCTCGGTCTTCTGTCATCCCCGGCAGAAATCGTTCTTTCACGCGCATGCCGTCTTCACAGCAGTCACAGCTAGGCTCTTTCCCTGCGGAAGATAGGATAAATCACACCGCTCCTGTTGTGATGCCTATCAGGTGTGATAAATCCCTCTCCGAGTCGTCTCATCCCCCCATGGAGCCAGACGCTGCCTGTCAGGCCGCAGCCCGTCCGGGCACCAGTGCGGCCCTGCTCGGGCAGATGGTGGCATTGCGCCGCGCCGGTCGCTCCCTGCGGCAGATCGGTCGCCACACTGGCCGGTGCATGGAAGGGGTAAGACAGGCCCTGATGCGGTACGAAAACGCCCGCGTCTGCCCCACACCCTCTGAAACGGATGAGGGCGAGTGGAACGATCCCCTGCGTGATGCAGGACCGCTTCCTCCCGGTCATCCCATCGCCATGCGCGGCCTGTGGCGCGGGCTGGAACGCTGGCAGACAATGCCGGCCGAGCCGACGCATCTCCCCCTCAGCCCGCTTGAAGACCCTCTGGCCCCATCACATGGCCCCGCACACGCGGCCCGCACTCACCCTGATCACACGGTGTTCCTGTCCTTCGTTCCTGCAAAGGGGGCCGTATGAGCAAGCGTCGTTGGTCCAAGTTCTGGTGGCAGGATTATGAGCGCGACCCGGCACTGCGTCTGTGCTCTCTGGCTGCACAGGGCCTCTGGATGCGCCTGCTGTGCCTGATGCATGAGGGCGAACCTTACGGCCATCTTTGCGTCAATCATCGCCCTCTGCATCCGCGGCATCTCGCCCTTATGCTGGGCGTGGCGGAACGGCAGATCACGCGCCTGATGGCTGAACTGAAAGAGGCTGGCGTATTCAGCACCACTGCGGAAGGGTGCGTATACAGCCGCCGCCTGCTGCGGGATAAAGCCGCGTCAGATCAAGGAGCGGCTTGGGGGCGCACAGGTGGCAACCCCAGCCTGAAGACCGCACGTTCCACGCCACCCTCTGCTCCGTTTTCCGTGCAGGACATGGGGGCAGGGGAGGGGTTAAGCCCACCCCATAAACACCAAGAAGCAGAGTCAGAAGCAGAGTGTACCCTCACTGCGTTCGGGCCGAACGATGATGTCCGTTTGCATCTGTTTAAACATGGTCTGGTTTTTTTGCAGAAGGCAACAGGCCGGCCAGAGCGCTCAACCCGCGCCCTGATGGGGAAATGGCTGAAAATGCTGCATGATGATGCCGCCTGCCTGCTGGCGGTTCTGGGCGAATGTGCGGCCTTCAAACCAGCCGAACCCGTCTCATGGGTGGAAGCCAAAGTGCGGGCCCGCGTGGCGGAACGTGCCCAGCCGGTTGGGCACACATCGTCCACCCATGCCCAGCGCCTTGCCGCATGGCAGAACGTGCCTGATCTGGAAGGAGTGTAATCATGCAATCTCCCCACACAGCCTCATCGGAAACTAAGGCCGCCCGCCATGTGTGTGCAGAAGCCCTAAGAAGCCCGTCTTCCGTCCTCAAGAAGCAGGACACCCGGAAAAAAGAAGAGAAAACCGCAGCATTTTCTCAAACGCCACAACCGCTCACCGTTCCGGTTCTCGCGCGCTATAGACCCGCTGAACCCGCCATACGTGCCGTGTTTGCTGCGCATGCCGCAGGGGTGCCACTTACCATGCGGGATGTGCCGCAAAGCATGATGGATGCCGTGCGCCTGCACTGGGCGCAGGTGCAGCACGCCCTTCAGCCCGTTACAGAACTGCATGTGGCAGCATGGCTGAAAAAACTCAGCCAACTTGTCACCAATCCACCGGGGGCAGAGACCGCCGCCAGTCAGTGCCGCGCCATTTTTGAGGTATGTGGTGATATCCCGTCTGGTGCATGGGGGCGGGAGGCGCGTCTGGCATGGGCACGGCAGCCACCCCGCAACGGCTATCCTACCGGGGCCCGCTGGCCCAGCCCCAATGAATTACGCACCCTGTTACTTCCATTTTCAGAAACCATAAGGCGAGATGCGGAAGGATGCCGCGCATTGCTCCGTCTGCGTCCCGTTGGGGAGGCTACCAGTCCTTTCGCAGTCCGCCCTCAGCCCGCACAGGCCTTTCCCTCTCCTTAATGCAGGAGGAAGCTCCTTCAGCCAGCACGCCTTACCCGTCCAACAGAGAACATCTCTCGCCAGAGAGAATAAAAAACGACACAAAAAGAAAAGGAGTTTTCCATGGCAATCAGAAAATCCGGCACCTGCAGACCGTCTTCACACTCCCCATGCCCCCCTCTCATGGCCGAGATCACACCCACGCCGGAACGGCTGGCACGCTCGGAGTTTGTGGGCACACATCCCATGCGTGTGCGCCGCACCGTACAGGCGCTTTTAAACGCCGGAGACATCACCCAATCCGCCGCAGATGCCGCTGAACGCTGGTATCAGGATTATGTGTTCGGCTATTGTGACTACAAGGAGTTTTCACAGGATCACCGCACAAGCACTCTGACAAAGCATGATGCTGTGTCCTGGCAGATGGTGCGCGGCAAAGCCGTGGCGCGTATCACCAGCGTGCGGGAAGCCCTGGGCCTGTGCGCCCACCAACGCCTGCGTATGATGCTGGTGGATGAACTTTCTTTCCGCGCCATGGGGGCAGCACTCTTCCCGCAGCTTTCCGCCAGTTCCGCCCAACGCAAGATTGCCGCCCAGTGCGCCCTGCTGCTGGAACAACTGGAAGCCTTCGAAGAAAACGCCCGCAAGGCCGCCAAACAAGCCCGCATGGCGCGCAAGGCAGCCGCGTCCGCCACTTTGCCCTCGCCATAGCACAGCGCAAGCGCTAGTCTGGCCCAAGGCTTTTCATGTCGTGAAAGGGGTCCATATGTCCCGCTTCGCAGTGCTTTCTGCTCTGGCGTTCCTATGCGCAACACAGGCGCATGCAGCCGCAAATTCATGCCTGGGTACCAACACGGTTGAGATGAGCCAGTGTGAGGGCGATGCACTGGCGCAGGACGAAGCAACGCATCAGAAATATGCCAAGGCCGCGCTTGCATTTCTTCAGAAACAGATCACCGATACAAAAGATGATGACACAGTAAAGGTTTTAAAAGAGAGCCAGAAAGCCTTCCAGCACTCAGAAACCGCATGGAAGGCTTATCGGGATGCTGAATGCAGGGCCGTATTTACAAACTGGCAGCAGGGTACAATCCGGGTCATGATGCAACTGGGGTGTGATAGACGCCTGACCCGCCAGCGCACTTACACCATATGGCAGAACTGGCTGACGTTTCAGGATAGTACCCCACCCGTGTTGCCCCGCCCAGAGACCGACCTCCCGGACGATAACTCCCATAACAGATAAGGCTGCGGAAACGTCAGTCCGGTCTGGCGGGCGGATCTTCTTATGGAGGCATACGTTGGGTTTTTCTCTCCACGCCACCAGATCCCAGAAGGGAGGCTTCAAAACTACGATTTCACCCTTAAAAAATGCCTGAGTCCACCTCAAGTAAGGGTCTAGCCAACGCGCCTCTTTTTTCACTCACGGAGAATCCTCATGCCCTGGAATGCTGAAGACGCTATACGCCATACTCACAAGGCCACAACGGAAACACTCCAGTCTCTCTGGGCCAAAGTGGCAAACGAATGTCTGGACCGCACGGGAGATGAAGGCCGTGCCGTGCGGGAGGCCAATGCCGTTGTCGCCCGCACAGCTGCCCATCATCCCCAGACTTAAGGCTGCATCTGGGGCTGGGTTTCGGGGCTGGTTGTCTGCCCCGGCTGCGCCTGTTCCGGCACCCCGGCTACCCGCCATATGGCGTTGCCTACATCATCGGCCACCAGCAGCGCCCCGGCGTGGTCCAGCGCCAACCCCACCGGTCGGCCATGGGCCTGCTTTTTATTGGGGGCCAGAAAACCCGTCAGCACATCCACCGGCTGCCCGCTGGGTAATCCACCTTGAAAAGGCACAAACACAACCTTGTAGCCACTTTTCGGTCTGCGGTTCCAGGAGCCATGCTGGGCAATAAACAGCCCATTACGCCAGATTTCTGGCAAACTGCTGCTCTGTCCAAACACAATCCCCAAAGATGCCGTATGCGCCCCCACGGCATAATCCGGCACAACGGCTTTGCTGACCAGATCATGGTTCTGTGGCTGCACGCGTTCATCCACATGGCCGCCATAATAACTATAGGGCCAGCCGTAAAAAGCACCTTCTTTTACAGCAGTGATGTAATCCGGCACCAGATCGCTGCCAATTTCATCCCGTTCATTCACAGCCGTCCATAGTGCGCCGCTGTGCGGCTCCCATGCCAGCCCGTTGGGGTTACGCAAGCCGGTGGCGTAAGGGGCCATCTCGCCCGTGGCCAACGTCACACGGTTAATGCGGGCACGGCCTTCTTCCGCCTGCAGGCCATTTTCTCCCACATTGCTGTTTGAGCCTACCGTTACATACAGATACTGCCCATCCGGGCTGGCCAGAATATTCTTGGTCCAGTGGTGGTTATACCCAGCGGGCAGATCCACCACCTTGGTGCCCGGCGCGGTAATGGATTTCTCCCCTTCCTGATACGGAAAACGCCAGATGGCATTGGCATTTGCCACATAAAAACTGTCTCCCACCAGCGCCATGCCAAAGGGAGAATACAGTTTGTCCAAAAACACGCTGCGCTCATTCGCCACACCATCTCCATCTGTGTCCCGCAGTAGCATGATCCGGTTGGGGCTTGGCGTATCCGCGCCTGCCATGCCCTGTATCAGCTTGGCAATACGCATCTTCAGGTTGGGGGCATCCGTGCCGGGGCCGTTGGTTTCCGCCACCAGAACATCCCCATTTGGCAAAGTATACAGCCAGCGCGGGTGGTTCAACCCTCTGGCAAACGCCTTTACGGCAAGCCCCGGCGTGGGGTGCGGGGCTTCATCGTCCTTCCATCCAATGGGGCGGGCAATGTTTACGGTAGGGATAAAGGTGGCGTTGGGCTGGGGCAGTTTGGGGCGGGTTCCTTCACCCGCACCTACAGGCAACTGCGCGCGTTCCGGCCGGATCACCAGCGCATATGTGGCTGTTCCCACAGCTAGAACAATAAGTCCCGCCGCCAGAAGATACCGGCTTGTTCGATTCATGATGGTTGCGTCCTTTGCAGGGTGCCGTACCAAGCCGCATCAAGACCTTCCGGGTAAAACGGGGTCCGAGCACCTGTAAGCCTCATGGGGCACTGAAAGAAAAAGAATGAAGCGTAAACGGTGTTTCTCTCATTGCGTTCCACACAGCTCTTGTAAAAAGCACCCACGCCAGGCCACGTCTGCGTCTTCAAGGGGAAAGACAAAATGCAGCGTGGCCTGGAGCTGTTACACCGGCGCGCCCAGCAGAAGGAGGGAAGAGCAAACGCGCCAGTGTAAAGCCGGGAAGTGACTGCCGGGCAAGGGGCTAAACCCGGCATGCCTGTGGGAGAGACAGGCAGGGAGTGGGCTTCAGATCCTGTGGTTGGTCCACAGTGTTATATCAAACACCCTCTTGTGCGGGGCTTGAGGTCATTATGTTTATTTATATAAAAAACGCATATCACTTATCTGTGTAATAACAAAGAAACGCACCGTCTCCCCCGCACAAACCGAAACAAACTTTACCCTAACTGTTAGAAAAAACACAAAAACCTGTTTTCTTATCACACGTCTGTCAATTGCCCGTCCTACGGAAATCGCCTCCTTGCGGGGTAGAGTCTCTCCGGCCCAAATCTGTTTGCCAGCGCGCGTGGTCAGTCTTAGAAACCACTCATCCTCACAAAAAAGCCGCCCGGAGCCCTCCCGCTCCCCTTGCCCCGCTCTCTGTTTTTTCAGGAGTTTGCATGCCTGTGTCTGCATCCCCTGCGGCCCTTGCGTGTGGAGACGTTGTGCGAACCTCCCACACACGCTGGGTTATCATGCATCATCAGGGCACACACCTGTTGCTCTGTCCTCTCCAGCCCGCGGGGGCTCCCCGTCACCGCGCGGATGTCCCCCTTCCGTGGCAGGATGGCCTGCACCTCGGTTGCATGGGGGATTATGTCGTGCAATGCCGCCCGGTGCGCCGCCTCGCAGGGCAGGGGATGCAGAAAATAGGCACTCTCAGCCATTCCTGCTTCCGCCACGCCCGCGCCGCTCTGGCAACGGAACTGCTCCAGCGCCGTACGGAAACACCGCATAAAGCGCCTTACGCTCTGGCAGCCTCGCATGTCCGGCTGCCCCGGCATCCGCTCCATATCGTATTTTCCTGACTGTTCATGGCCTTATCACGGAAAAACCCGGAACCCTCCGTTTTGCAGGAAGACCCCCCAGCCCATCCGGCAACCCTTTCACCACAGCCGCCCGCCATGCAGACAAGGGAAGACACATCTCTTCTCCCCAACGGCGCACCAGCCACACAGCTTCCCACCAAAAAGCCAGCCCCTCGCAAACGGCGAACAACCCGTTCCACCACCTCGGCCCACTCTGGTGCAGCCACGCCCGCTTTCACAACGACAGGCGCGCCACACCCCCCCGTTGCCGGTCCTGATCTCTCCTTATCTCTTCAACCTGCATCTTCCGGGCCCAGTTCCCTTGTTCCGCCCAGCAAGGGCTCGTCTCCACGCTTGCCTCTGCAGCCCGATACCCCCACCATTCCCTCAGCCTCAGCCTCAGCCTCAGCCTCAGCCTCAGCCTCAGCCTCAGCCTCAGCCTCAGCCCGCGTCTCCGCGCCACTCTCCACTCGCCCCACAAAAAACGCTTCCCGCCAGCCGTCCTCACGTTCCCAGGCATCGGAACCAGCGCCGCCCACTCCACAATCACCCGCGCAGACCGTCGCTCCACCACCACAACCGCCACTCGCTGAACCATCCGCTCCCTTCGCGTCTTCGCCTGCGGTTCTTCCATCGGCTGCACCGCCCGTCACGCCGCTGGAAATTTTCACCCGTGTCATGCAGGGGGACGAGACCATAACGGACCGACAGTTCGATGCCGCAAAGGTGGCAGCCCCTTACCTGCACCCCAAACTTTCTGGCCTGTCCATGAACGCGGTTGTGCGCAAAGGTCTTGAAGATTTCACGGATGATGAACTCAGTGCCCTTGCACAGGCAGGTCAGTCAGAACGCACAGGCTGAACTGAAAAACCGTAGTCACGCACGCCAGAATCTGCTTGATTTCACCCGCTACACCATGCCGGACTACCAGTCCGGAGCCCACCACCACCTGCTCTGTCAGAAACTGGATGCCGTGGAATGTGGGGCTATCACACGGCTGATGGTGTTCATGCCCCCACGGCATGGAAAATCCGAGCTTGTCAGCAGGCGTTTTCCGGCATGGTATCTGGGGCGTCACCCCCATAAACAGGTCATATCCGCGTCCTATGGGGCCACATTGGCGCAGGATTTCGGGCGTGATGTGCGTAACCTTGTGGTCTCCCGCCGCTTCCACGCTCTGTTCCCTTCTGTCACGCTGGCGGCAGATAGCGCCGCGCGTGATGTCTGGCATACCAACGCGGGCGGGGTTTATGCCGCAATGGGCATTGGCGGCGGCCTGACAGGCAAGGGCGCGCACCTCGCCATTGTGGATGATCCCATAAAAGACCGGCAGGAAGCGGAAAGCCCAACCCGCCGCGCCGCCGTGTGGGACTGGTATCGCGCCGTGCTGCGCACCCGCCTTATGCCCGGCGGTGCCATCGTGCTGGTCATGACCCGCTGGTCCCCGGATGATCTCGCAGGCCGCCTGCTGGATGACATGCAGAATAACACGGGCGAGGCATGGGATGTTCTTTCTCTTCCTGCCCTCGCTGGCCCGCAGGATGCCTTGGGTCGTCCCATTGGCGCACCTTTGTGGCCGCAGGCCTTCCCGGCAGAAGACCTCGCCCACATCCGTCTGGCCATTGGCGCGCGGGAGTGGAGCGCGCTCTATCAGCAAAACCCCACGCCAGCAGAAGGCGCTTTGTTCAAAACAGCTTTCATTTCCGTGGTGGATGCCATTCCAATAGGGTCTTTCCCCACTCAACCTGACCCCACTCATCCAACCCGCCCTTTCACGACTGATCGCGCGCCGGCCCCCATGTCTGGCAAAGCCACCGTCCGCCGGTGGGATCTGGCCGCCACGCGCGCCAGCACGCGCCCGAATGCGGACTGGACGGTGGGCGTCAAAATGATGCGGCTGTCAGATGGCCGCTTCTGCGTGGCGGATGTCGCCCGCCTGCGCGGAGACCCCGCACAGGTTGAAGCCGCCATCCTCGCCACCGCCGCGCAGGACGGCCCGCAAACCGAGATCATTCTGCCCCAGGACCCCGGACAGGTAGGCGTGGCGCAGGCCCGTTACCTCACCGGCAGACTGGCGGGCTACCGTGTCCGCACCGTGCGCGAAAGTGGAGATAAAGCTACCCGCGCCGGTCCTCTGGCCGCACAGGTCAACGCCGGAAATGTCATCGCCCTGCGCGCACCATGGACCCCAGCCTTTCTGGAAGAACTCGCAGCATTCCCCGCTGCCGCACATGATGATCAGGTGGATGCCGCCGCCGGAGCCTTCACGGCGCTCACGGAAACCACACCACTCCCCAGCTTCAACCGCACTTTTCTGGCACGAATTTGAGAAAGAAAATAGGAAACCTCTTTGTCACAAAATTGGAAATCAAGAACTCTTGTTTCCTCTTCCATGGCTGTGGCATTTAGAGAAACGGAATCAAAGCCAAGAGGGCGCGTGCGTGATTGTGGTTGTGGAAGGAATGAGTGCCGCAGGAAAAACCACATGGTGCTGTCAGGCTGCGGGTGATACCCTCTTGCCAGAAACCTTCCCGGCGGACCGGCACAACCAGCCGCTGGAGGGGCCAGAGGTCGCTGCATATTGGGTAGAGTGGAACACCCAGCGTTGGCGTAACGCTCTTGCTCTTGAAGCCTCCAAAGGCATGGCAGTTTGCGATACAGATCCGTTGAAGCTCCATTATAGTTGGGGCCTGTGGCAGCTTGGTGAAAAACAGGAGGCAGACTGGCAGTTCTCTTTGCAGGAAACCCGGCGCGCCATAGCGCAACGCCAGCTTGGCTTTGCTGATATGGTCCTTGTCAAACCCATTGATGCCTCTACCGCACGGCATCAAATGGAAACGGATATCACCCGCACACGCTCCCGGTTCGACCTCCATTTCCGCCTGCAACGGTTTCTTATCGAGTGGTATAGCGCCCTTGAGGCAGTCTTTCCCACGCGCGTAAAATGGGGGCTCCCCGAGGATTTCAAAATCCCGCTTGTTGCTGTGAACCCAGGCCGGTATGATCTCAAAGCGTTCGATGCCTTTATCGCTTCGCTGCCCAAACCGCTGTCGTCCTGAAAAATAGACCAGCCCGGCTTTGGTAAGTTTTCCCTTGCATTCGTCCCTACATCGGCGCATCAAGGCGTCAGCGGGTGCTTTTATCCGAGTTATTGACGCATGTTGCGTTTCTTTTTCTCCTTAAAAGTTATGATTTCGTGTGTGTTTTGTGCACGACCGCTATTGTTTGAGAAGGAGCCTTGTTATGGCAACAGGCACCGTAAAATGGTTTAACCCCACAAAGGGTTTCGGTTTCATTCAGCCCGACAGCGGGGGAGCAGATGCGTTCGTTCACATCTCTGAACTTGAGCGCGCTGGCATGCACACCCTGACGGAAGGTCAGCAGGTTTCTTACGAGCTTGAAGCTGGCCGTAACGGCAAAACATCAGCCGTGAGCATCAAAGCGGTATAATGCTGCTTTAACTCACATGCGTGATGTAGAGAAAGCCGCCCTCTGGGGCGGCTTTTTTTATGCCCTCTCGCCAATCGCATCATCACGGAATGTTTTTTGTGCAGGGTGTCACGTCTCTCCTCAGCCTTATGCTCCGCCCCCAGTTTTTAAATCCTCCTGTTTTTCCACAAAATCCTGAGCCAGTTCTGCATCTGCTGGCGTTCAAAAAGAGCTTGAACAGACCCTATCCGGTGTGTGTGGCACTATTCTGTCCCGAATCGTGTAAAGAAAGCTTTACATTTCTATCTTGATGCAAGATGGTGTGTAAAGTGTTCTTTACATGAAAGGAAAAGTCATGCTGACCGATATGAAGGCCAAAAAGCGCTATTTGGCTGAATTCAGTCTCTGTTTGGGGATGTATGCCCTCACGGTTTTTCTGGTTATGAGCCTTTTTGATTATGGAGCGGTGGGGGCGTCTTGGCAGCCAGTTATGGCGCTTTTGCCTATGGTGCCCGGGGCAGGATTCTGTTGGGTCATCCTGCGGCAGTTTGGGCGCATGGATGAACTGCAACGCAGAATTCAGTTTGAAGCACTTGCTTTTGCCTTTGCAGGCACTGCCTTGCTGACGTTCTCTTACGGTTTTCTAGAAACAGTAGGGTTTGCCAAGATTTCCATGTTCTCGGTCTGGGGGATTATGGCGGTGCTATGGTGTGTCGGTATGATTGTCGCCAAGCGGCGCTACGGATGAAAAACATCATCCGATCGCTCCGTACGGAACGCGGCCTGTCACAGGAAGCATTGGGCACGCAGCTTGGTGTTTCCCGGCAGACCATCAACGCCATAGAGGCAGGCCGCTATGACCCAAGCCTGCCGCTTGCCTTCCGGTTCGCCCGCTTTTTCGGCAAGCCAATAGAAGACCTTTTTGAATATGACGGAGAAGAGGCCTAGGCGCTGAGTATCATGCCTCACGCTTTCGTCCGCAGGCCGAAGATATCTTGATCTGTTGCCTTTTTTCAGTCCCAGTCCTTCATCTTTCGGTAGGGCAGGCTGCTGGGCGTTACTCCTGCAAGCGGGCCAGCGCCATGTCCCGCAGCATGTTCTGGCGTTCAATTTCCGCGTCCCGTTCGCGGCGTTTGCGCTCACGGATTGCGTCCATTTCCGCACCCAGATGCGCTTCGCCACGCTCGGCAGCCAGTTTGGCCTGCCGTTCCCGCTCGGCATAACGGGCGCGCTGCTTTTCATCCCGCTCATCGTAACAATGCGGGCAGCTTACCCCATGCTCATACTTGGGGGAGGCCATTTCTTCCGCAGTCAGTGGCGACCGGCAGGCATGGCACTGTTCCAGAGAACCCGGCTCCAGCCCGTGTTTGACCGTCACACGCTGGTCAAACACAAAACATTCACCACGCCACAGGCTCTTTTCTTCCGGCACAGTTTCCAGATATTTCAGAATACCGCCCTGAAGGTGATACACCTCATCCAGCCCTTCAGCCTTCACAAAGGCCGTGGCTTTCTCACACCGGATTCCCCCGGTGCAGAACATGGCAATGCGCGGTGTGCGGCCCTTGGCCAGCAGTTCCTCGCGGTGGGTGCGGAACCAGTCCGGAAATTCGCGGAAGGTCTTTGTCTTGGGGTCAATCGCCCCAACAAACGTGCCGGTCGCCACTTCATAGTCATTGCGCGTGTCAATCAGAATGGTGTCCGGGTCTTCCAGCAGGGCATTCCAGTCTTCCGGCTGCACGTAATGGCCTACGTCAGACCGAGGGTCCAGCCCCGGCACCCCCATGGTCACGATCTCTTTCTTCAGCCGCACCTTCATGCGCAAAAACGGCATGGCAGGCGCACGGGAGAATTTGACCTCAATCTCCGCACAGCCCGGCATGGCGCGCACATGGGCAAGCACTGCGGCAATACCCTCATCCGTACCAGCAATGGTGCCGTTTATGCCTTCATGCGCCAGCAGCAACGTGCCCTTTACGCCGTTGGCCACGCACACATCCTGCAAGGGCTCGCGTAATGCAGGCAGATCCTCAAAGGGGGTGAAGCGATACAGCGCCGCTACACAGAAGGGCAGGTCCTGCTCACCAGCGTGATCACCCTGCGTCCCGTGCGCCGTTCCGTTCCGCGCGTTACCATCCGGCGTCACGTCAGATACCGCAGCCGCCACGCCAGTGCTGCTGGCAGGCGTCCGCGCAGCAGGGCCAGCCGCCGGTGTGGTCGCGGTTCCACAGGCAGGGTCGGCATGGGGGGCGTTCTTGGGGTCAGTCACGGCAACAACTATCCACTGGTAGGATTGCAGGCCACTCCGGGCGCGGCACATGCCGGCCCCTGCTGCAATCAGGGTCACGTCAGGCCATCAAAAGGCATCCCAGACTTACTCCTCCGCCCATGGGCAGGACAAGAGGCAACAGCCGCCCAAACGCCACAAAAAGCCAGCCCGCGCCCTGTTTGCACCCCCGCCTGCAACGCCGCGTGCCGGCCTGCGTTGTCACCATCTTGTCATGAAGCTCTTTTCTTTTTCGCGGCATGCTTCATATGGAGAAGAGCAGTGTCAGAAAGGACCGACCATGCAAGATACCGATGAAGTTGTCGTAGGCTACCTGATCCAGCGCGAAGACAATGATGGGGAAATCACCTTCTGGGACCCCACCAATGAATGGCTGGAAGACCCCAACGAAGCCAAACTGTACGAAAAACAGGAAGAAGCTGAAGCCGACGCAAAGTCCCTTCAGGACGGCGACACCACCGGCACTGTCACCGTCGAACTCGTGTTCGAAGCAGGCGATGATGATGACTGGGATGATGAAGAAGACGAAGAAGAAGAAAACAAGAAGGCCTGAACCGGCTCTCCTTTTTCTCGCCACGTCAGCCTCTCAGGCGTGGCGCACGGGGGGTAACCCCCGTGTCCGGTTTGTCACCGGCCCAGCAGCCGGGAGACAAAACTGCTCCGCCTGATGGTATGGGGCACAATGGGCGATGTATGGCGGATAATCCTGTCAGCACTCTCCCGCATGGTAATGCCCGCAAAACTATGCCCAATCACCCACGCCCCAACCGAGGCCGTAACGCCCTGAATGCTGTGGTCCGCAAACGCCTGATAGACTTTGGGGTACGCCCCGTAAGTGCCGCCTTCCGCACACAAAATCCGATCCGCTTTTAGCAGCCGTACGTTCTCGCCCCCACGGGCATGGATCGGCTTTTCCACATACCAGCTTCCGGGCCGATGCGCCGTTACGGCCGCAGGGTCAAACCCCGCTGGCAACAGGTTGGGGTGCTCCGGGTAACGCTGCCACAACACAGGCAACAACGCCTTGTTGGAGAGCAGGGCCGTCCAGGGCGGGTTCAGAAAAACGCACCCACACTGCGCCAGATGCCGCGCGCCGGGATCACGAAACATCAGCTCCCACGGATACATTCGTAACATGCTCCGCACCACGCGGCCCTTGTGCAGCAGATGGCCACGGGTGCTGATCTCAAGATCCCGCAACTCGCACTGCACGGCCTCCAATCCGGCCTGCTGCGCCCAGTCCCGGTAATAACGGGCATGCACCGCATCTTCCGTATTGTCAGGGTAGGGCACAATATGCAGCGTCTGGCTCACGCGCGCTTCGGCCCGCAACTGGAGCAGCCGCGCCACAATGCGCCCGGCATCAAGCGGCATCTGCTCCGCCTGTGGCGCAACCTCCGCCCGCCACAGGCTCTGCATGCGGGTGCTTTCCGGCACTGTGGCCGGGGTGTCTGCATTATATTCAATCAGCTTGGGCTGACCATCGCACCAGGCAAAATCAAACCGCCCCAACAGAAACGGCTCATCCCGCCGCCAGGAGGCCCGCACAACATCCTGCACCAGCGGCGGAATATGAAACACATCCAGCCCGCCCGGTGTGCTGATCGCGTCGTCCACCACACGCAGGCATAATGTGTGCAGGTCTTCCGTTACCCGGCGCAAAGTCTGCACCGCCTGGGGGCTGAAGTCGTAACGCACATCTTCCCGCCAGGCAGGGCTACCGTCTTCATTGCGAAAATACGTATAGCCAATCTGCCGTGCGCGGGCCTGCCAGTCCGGTCGCGGGGCGGAGGGAAGGCGGCGCAGAGTACCCATCAGGTCAGGTTACTCTCCGCCTCCCGCATGGCCCGCGGCCCCTTCGCCAAATCCCGCATGGCCAGCAGACTCCTCGCCAGCACCGCCACCACGTCGGCCTTCTCCCTCATCACCCTCGTCGGCCCCATCATGTCCATAACGGCGGGAAGAAACAAACACCCCATGGCCACCGCCTCCATGCTGTTCAGTGTCGTCACAATCCTCAGGCCGTCGGGCTGGGTCCGCCTGGGCGCAGGCTGCCGCATGCTGCCGTTGCGCGGCCTCTCTGCTGCGCTGAAAATTCCCAAACCCGATCACCCCGATTGAACCCACCAGCGCACCCAGCACCACCGTCCAGCCCAGCACACGTCTTGAAAGAGGGTCTTTCTCCACCTTATTTCTCTCCGTTACGGCGTTACCGTGAAGTCAAACACAACCGCCTTGGCCAGATAAGGGGCCGCAAACGCCTTGAAGGCATCATGGGCGGGGTCATAATGGCCGTGACCCTGCACAATAGGGCGGCCTACATAATAATTCCTGTTCCCTTCTGATCGGAACGTAACCAGATACCCATAATCCAGCCCCAGATCTGCATTTTCCCCACTGGTTTGCGGCCCAGCTTCCAGTGCCTGAATGACAGCGCTGCCATCAGGGCGGCGGGAAGCCTGAGCCAGCGCCAGAAAACGGCGCGTCACCTCCTGCCGCTGTGCCTGCGTGGTCTCTGGTCTGAACTGAAACATCACCATATGCCGCACCACACCGGGCCGAAAATCCGGTGCGGTAAAGCGGTCTTCTCCCACCTGCTGCACAAGAGCCTGCACAGCCTGCGCGGCTTTATCCAGCGAGGGCACGGCAGCAGCGCGCGCCATATGCGGGGCCACTACGGGCACACCTGTTATCAGAGCCCCAACCATCAGGGAAGAAAGTGCAAACATGCGAGAACAGCGCATCATCAAAACAGAAAAACCTTACGTGTTGCAGAGAAACCGGAGCACAGCTTAAAGGCTGTTTCAAAACGCGCCTAGCGCAATCGGGTCTTCCTTTTTAGGCACGGTTTTAAAAATCAGCAGGTCAGAGCAGGCGGGGCGGCTTACACCTGAAAGCCTTATCTGTCCGCTCCAATATCCCCGCTTCATGGTGGCCAAGCCCTCTTTATCAGCCACAGAACACCCACGCCTTTTTCACCGCCAGATTTTTTTGGAAGCAGCGTCTCAGGCGTATCCCTTGCCACCGTCCGACCCTTGCTGAGAAAGATGCCCTGACCCTGTCTTCCACCGGCATACGCCATCCCACGCATTACGGTGTTTTTTTGATAAAGCCCGCAATCGAGTCCACCACGCCGGGGGCCAATGGCAGGTTGGGGTCTGCATAGGTCGCAAGATTTTCTCGCGGAATATCGGAAGAAACCGTTTTCAGCACATGGTTTGTGTCCGGCAGCAAAACCAGCTTGGCTGCCGGGTCTGCCGCCTTGAGCTTCTGCGCATCCTCCACACCCACCTGCAAATCACGCTCGCCCTGCATAATCATCACCGGCAGCTTGATTTTTGCAATCAGGTCCGTCGGATCATATGAAAACGCGCTTATCCAGAACCCTTGTATGCTTGGCCGGAACATTGCGCGCAGGCGCGGGGGCTCTGCGCTCACATCCACCTGCTGCCCGCTGGCCAGAGCATCAACAATCCGGTTAACCTGAGAAGACAAAGGCGTTTTAGCCATCTGGGCTTTTAACAGGTCATTGGCACGCCTGCCGCTGGTTGCCACCAGCACAACACCGCAAATCTGTGCCGGGTTGTCCGCTGTCGTGGCCAGCGCAATCAGCCCGCCTTCACTGTGGCCCATCAGCCAGACACAATGCGCGCCCGTCTGTTTCTGAATACTTGTCATCCAGTTGCGGGTGTCCTGAACGTAGTTGTCAACGGTCACACTGTCTCCGTTGGCAACGGCGGCCAGGCTCGCAAACAATCCCCGCTTGTCCACACGCATGCTGGAGATCCCCTGCGCTGCCAACCCTTCCGCCAACAGCTTATAGGGGGCCGCTTTTACCCCCAGCGGATTATTGCCATCGCGGTCTGTCGGGCCGGAACCGGGCAGTATCAACATCACGGGGGCATTGTTCCCCGCGTGGGTCAGGGTGCCTTTCAGCAGCCCAAGCGGGCCGGGGGCGGAAATATCCTCATCTGTCGCCGCGTGGGCCAAGCCGGATGCCCCCATCAACGCCCCAGCCATCAGGGCACCCACCACACGCGTTCTCAGCTTCACGCCATCTCTCCCAATCGTCACGCCGCCAGTGCTGGAGTATCACCCGGTTTTTCACAAAAACGAAACCAAAAAATACGTGGTCTCATATCTGTCACACATCAGCCTGTGCCTGATGAGCAGACAATAACATTCAAAAAACACCCACACTTGGCTTAACGAGCGGACCATTGCTGCCTCCACAGGGCACGCAGCACTGTCTCCCGCAGCATTTTTCCGCACACGCAAAATTGCTGCATGGCGCTGCATTTCTTCCTGCCAAGCCCCGGGGAGAAAACCGCTCAGCCGGCTCTCCGCCTCCGCCTTGTTATCCACTTTCCGTCCATGCCATTCCATCACGCAAGAGGGCACATGCCGCCATTTTTTCCAGCCTGTCCTGCCAGCCCGCAGCAGCCTGACCCAGAAAAAAGCCTGCCGGAAGCACAGTCGGAAAACAGGCCGCCTCAAACAACAGGACCATTCAAAAGCTTTTTCAAACGGCTTTCACACGCCTTGCCGCACACACGCACGTTTCAGCCAGACCGACGGGAACCCACGCTCACGCCCCCTCTTGGCCAGCACCTACGCAAACCTGCTGCAAATGGTGTTCTGCCAAACGGCATGACAGATGCCTTGCGTTCTTCTAACGCACCATCTCCTCCGCACGCGCAGTTCCGTCCTTATCAGCCCCCCAAAGGTGTGCGCGGCGATAACCGCACCCATCTGGCGTTTGATAGCGCCGCCAGCAGCCAGCCCGCCACACTGGCCTGGCTGCGCAATGCCGCAGGGGAGGGAACGGTTTTTCCCGGTTATCCGCATCTGGCTGAACTGGCCCAGCGGGCGGAATACCGGCACATGGTGGAAGTGATCGCCACGGAGGCCACGCGCGAATGGATTGTGTTCCGCACGCGGGGCGCAACCACCAAACAGGCCCGCATTGCCGAAATCGAGGCTGAATTCACCCGCCTGAACGTGCGTGATGTGCTGCGCCGCATGGCGGAGTATGATGGCTATTACGGCATGGGGCTGTTGTATGTTGATACCGGCCTCAGCCAGACAACCGGCGGGCGTGAAGCCCCGTTGCTTCTCAAGCCGGAAACCGTGCGCAAGGGCACCCTGCGCGCCCTTGTGCCCATAGACCCCGTATGGACCACGCCAGACAGTTACGGCACGACAGATCCCCTCAGCCCGGATTTCTACCAGCCGACCCACTGGTGGGTGCAGGGCAGCCTGATCCACAGCACACGCCTTCTGCGCTTTGTCTCGCGTGATGTGCCGGACATTCTTAAACCGGCTTATAATTTCGGGGGTTTGTCCCTCAGCCAGATGGCCCAGCCCTATGTCAATAACTGGCTGCGCACCCGTCAGTCCGTGTCTGATCTGCTCAACGCCTTTTCCATCGTCGCGCTCTCAACGGATATGGCCGCCTACGCGCAAGACCCGGAGGGCCTGCTCAGCCGAGTGGAAGCCTTCAACCGCTTCCGGTCCAACCGCGGCACGTTCGTTCTGGATAAGGAGCGTGAAAAACTGGACCTTCTGGCAGCACCGCTCTCCGGGCTGGACCGCTTGCAGGCCCAGGCGCAGGAACAGATGTGCAGCGTTGCGCAGGAACCGCTGGTCAAGTTCACGGGCATTACCCCCAGCGGGCTCAACGCCTCGGCAGAAGGTGAAATCCGCGTTTTCTATGACCGTATCCACGCCTTTCAGGAAAACGTCTTCCGCACCCCGCTCACCACCATCCTGCACCTGATCATGCTCAACCTGTGGGGCGAGATTGACCCGGATATCACCTTCAGCTTTGCCTCCCTGTGGCAGATGGATGAGGCCACACAGGCTAACGTGCAGAAAACCCGCACGGAAATTGATGCCCAGAACATCCGTGCCGGCATCGTCACCCCTCAGGAAGCCCGCAGCCGTACAGCCCATGATCTGCACAGCCCCTACGATGGCATCCCCGCAAACAGAACGCCCAATTTCTGAACGTTCCGACGATACTTTTTTGTCACGCTTACCCTTTTTGCAAAATGCAGCTTCAGAAGCAGGTTCTGCCATATCGGCATGGCAGTTCCTTCCGGTTTCCCGCTCCTTCCTCCGGTACCTTGCATGACCCTTCAGTCCCATGTCCCATCTCTATCCGCGTCAACGCCAACTCCTCTTGCTTCCCCACAGTTAGCGCGGCCATTCACATCAATTACCACCAGTCCTGCTGCCTCCACTCAGCCGCAAACCGCAGAAGCCCCGGGGCCGCCGTACGGCACAGTCGAGTTTGCGCTGGACCGGTCCGTGCGGCGCATAGATGCAGATGGCCACCTGCATATTGCGGCCTGCATCCTTTCTGCGGCCACAGTCTGCCCCTATTACGGGCACGAAATTCCGAACGCCGCAGCCCTCGGCCTTGATCCGAATGCGCTATATCAGGTGTATCGGGACCCAACAGCCCTACAGGCCGCGGCGGCGAGCATGGCGGGCAAACCCATCCTCATGCGGCACCAGCCGGTTTCTGCGCAGGCCCACCCCAGCATGCTGACAGTCGGCGCGGTGGGCAGTGATGTCCACTTCACCCCGCCCAATCTGATCGGCAGCCTGACCATCTGGCAAAGCACTGCCATTGCCGCCATTCAGAGCGGCCAGCAGAAAGCCGTCTCCGCCGGATACCGCTACCGCGCTGTCGCGCAAACGGGCACGCATGACGGCACACCCTACACCCTTGTCATGGCGGATATCGTCTTCAATCACCTCGCCCTTGTCACGGAACCTCGTGTCAAAACCGCCATCATTGGTGATGCGTCTCCCGCCGCTCCGTCACGCGCAAACAGCAAATGGCCCCACACCGGCGCACGGGTCTCCGGTCCGTCGTCCATGGCTGGTGCGCGTGCTCCGGCCATCCAGCCATCCTCGGCCTCTGTTCCCTCGTTCATCGCCGCATCAGGCGGCACGGCCCCGTCCAGTTCGTCGCAGCCCTGCCTGCAACAGGGGGCCCTCACATCCAACAGCACAAGGCAGGCCATGCCCACACACGCACACGCCACCTCTCACGCCCATCCGGCCACATCTTCCTCCGTGCAGACAGACGCCTCAGCCATTCCGGCGGCTGCACACACGCCCACGGCCACACCGTCTGAAGCCACCGCCGGAACCGTATCTTCCCTGCCAGCAGCAGCACCATTGGCAGGTTCAGGAGGTACCCAACCGCACTCTACCACCATACCGTCCTGCACGGCGGCTCAGCCCGCCCTCAGCATGGATGCCGCCATCGCGCAGGCCGTTCAGCAGGCCGAGGCCGGGGCCATGCGTCGCATGGAAGCCCTGCACACGGCCCGCGCCGCAGTGCACCCGTTTGTGGGGGATGTCACCATGGACAGTGCCGCCGCTGTCTATGGTTTTGCCCTGCGTGAAAACGGGGTGGACACCACCGCTCTGCCAGAAGCCGCGCTTCAGCCGCTGTTCCAGCAGTTCGCCCGCCTGCATGCGCAAACGCAGGCAGCAGGGCAGGGCGCTGCACTGGGAATGGATTCCTCAAAAACCGTTTCCTTCCGTGAAGAATTCGGTCTCAACCGTATTACGGTGAAAGCATAACTCATGGCGTTTCAGATACAGATCACCATCCAGCCCGCGCCTGCCGTGCCGGGAGATTTCGCCTCTCTCAACCCCACCGCAACCTTCCCGGCAGGCGAGGGCGCTCTGGTGGCCGCCAGCGGCGGTTGTGCAGTAGGCGCGTTCGGGTGGGTGCAGAGTGATGGCCGCAGCGTGGCCAACACCCCGCCCAACGGCACCACCACTGCGCCAGATGGTTTTGTGCATCGTGACCTTACGGGCCAGGTCACCAGTTTTTCTGATGAAGCCAGCCTGATCATTCCAGAAGGCTTTCCCGTAACCCTGTTCACGGCGGGGGATTTCTGGGCCACCAGCACCACCGCAGCCACACCGGGGCAGGCAGTGTTCGCCTCCACCACCAACGGCAGCATCGCCACCGGCACGGCGGGCAGCACAATGCCAGATGCCCTGCAAACGTCTTTTGTCACCGCCTCCGCCTGTAGCGCGGGTGAACTTGTCAAACTCTCCACATGGAGCCACGCAGTATGAGCCTCTTCCCTTCAGAACTGGCGGAACTCAACCGCCTTGGCTTCATTATGCCGCAGGCCCGCGGCATGATCGCCAATGCGCTGCTGGCAACGGATGCCATGGCGCTGGATGCCCAGCCAGCCCTGTCCACCAGCGCCAATGCCGGTATTCCGGCTTTCATGAGCGCATGGGTTGATCCGGCCCTCATCAAGGTGGCCTTCGCCCCCATGCGTGCGGCAGAACTGCTGGGCGAGGTCCGCAAGGGCGATTGGGTTACCCGCACCGCCATTTTCCCCATGCTTGAAACCACTGGTGAAATCAGCAGTTATGGGGACTGGAACGCAAACGGGCAGGTCAGCCTCAACCCTTCCTACCCTGAACGTCAGTCCTACCATTATCAGGTCTTCCTCTCCTGGGGGGAAATGGAACTGGCGCTGGCAGGGCAGGCGCGCCTGCAATGGGTGGCCAGCCTGCGTGAAGCCGCAGCCCTCAAGCTCAATAAGTTCCAGAACCAGACTTACTTTTTCGGTGTCAGTGGCCTGCGCCTGTATGGCTACCTGAATGATCCACGCCTGCCTGCCGCCATTACGCCCGCCATCAAGGCCGCAGGCGGCACAACGTGGGATACCGCCACGCCGGAAGAACGGCAGGATGATGTGATCGCCCTCATCAACCAGCTCCGTAAACAGACCGCTGGGCTGGTGGATACGGAAACTCCCATGGTGCTGGGCCTCTCCCCCACGCGCATGGGCCTGCTCACCCGCCGTAACAGCTTTGGTCTTTCTGCGGCTTCCCTGCTGAAAGATACCTACCCCAATCTGCGTTTTGTGCAGGCTGTCGAGTATGGAGATGCAACCGGCAGCACCGTGCAGACCATGCAGATCATGGCCGAACATGTGGACGCCCAGAAAACGGCGGAAACCGCCTTTACGGAAAAACTGCGCGCCCACGCGGTGGTGACAGATGCCTCCGCCTGGAAGCAGAAACTCTCGCAGGGCACATGGGGCGCCATCATCTACATGCCCGCTGGCATTGCCACCATGACAGGCCTGTAAACCACAGGCCCGCAAGGGGATGTTTCACACAGAGCTTTCACAATCCCTCTGAAAAAAACATCTCCTTCCCTAAAACTTTCCCGAACAGACGGATCTTCCCTATGGCATCACCCGCAACCGTTACCATCGGCTGCAAACTGCCCAATGGCCTTGTTCTGGCATTGGGTGAAACCCGCCACACACTGGCTGGCACACGCGCCTCCGCCGTGGTGGGCGGCTATGGCCTTACCCCTGTCCCGGCAGATTTCTGGGCAGCGTGGTCCCGCCAGTATGCAGCGTTTCCGCCCTTGCAGCAGGGGTTGATTTTTGCACAGCCTACGGTGGACAAAGCCGCCGCGCAGGCGCGCGAACACGCCGCCCTTCGCACTGGTCTGGAGCCCATCAACCCGCAAACTCCGGCCCCCGGCATCATCCCTGCCTGAATAAACCTGCCAGAACGGATACGTCATAATGCCCAGTGCCCCTTTTTGCCTCACCCTCTGGCAGCAGAGATACCCGACCCTGTTCGCCAGCGTGGGGGCGGAAGGCGCACGGGCCTGTTTCAGCCTCGCCAGCCTGTTCCTCCCCAATGATGATACGTCCCCCGTGCGCAATCTCATCCAGCGGGCGGAATTGCTCGGGCTGATTACCGCCCATCTGGCCCAGTTGGGGCTTGGCTCAAGTGCCGCTCCCACACTGGCTTGTCCTGCCAGTACCCTTTCACAGGCCAACGGAACTCCTGCCGCAGGATGGTCGCAAACCACTGCATCCGGTGCTCCGCAAATAGTGGAAACACCGCAAAGCCAGCCCACACTCGTGGGCCGCATCACGTCCGCGCGCATGGGCAGTATCGAGGTTCAGGCCGATGCAGGCCCGGTATCAGGCTCTCAGGGATGGTGGATGCAAACGCCTTATGGTGCCGCCTATTGGGCAGCCACCGCCTTCCTCCGCACAGCCCGCTATGTGCCGGGATAATATAAATTCCCGCTATTACATTTTACAGAAACAGGTTTTGTAAAATGGTCAAAGATAGAACGCTATAGTCCTTTTGCACTGCAGAGCCCTTTGGTATCTGGATCAGATACCTGCTCATCAGGGTGCAAAACCTGTTTTTCACCCATCAAAATTGCGCTCCCTTTTGCGTAGTGGCCTCTCAACCACCGCTCCCAAAACCATTGTGGGTGCTCCGGCAGCGTTTTTTGTCCGCTATCCCTTAGGTTTTTCACAGACAGGACACCTGCATGATCCTTACGCTGCAAGGCGGAACACAGGCGCGTACCCTCCTGCGCATGCTGGCCGCCGGATCGTCCCTGCCCGGTGCTAACACGGCTCCCGCCGCGCAGGGGAACCAGCCCTCACACGCAACAACAGGTTCCTCGGCTTCAACCGGCACACAGTATGCGGAAATGTCTGGTTCACACCGCCAGAATCCCAACCTGTCAAACACGTCATTCCAAAGCACAGCACGCAACCCATCATCCGGTGCAGCGTCCACGTCCTGCACCGCATCAGTAAAAGCAGGGTTTCTACGGGGCAGATCTTACCCGAATGGCACGCCGGTCGCTGCCATTGCTGCCGTCCAAGAATTTGGGGCTGTCATCCGCAAGGCAACATCCCGGAGCGGTGCTGTATCCATCGTTATTCCGCCCCGGCCATTCATGCGGGCGGCCATGGCGCAGGATGCTTCAAAATGGAAAGAAATCTTCCGTCAGGCTCTTGCTGAAAGCCTTGCAGCGAGCCACCAACCAGAGGCTACATGCCGTATCCTGCACACGCCCACCACTGCCTTGCAGCGCACCGGCCACGCCATGCAGGCCAGCATCACCCACGCCATTCAGGCTGTCCATACGCCACCCAACAGCCCGGCTACCATCCACCATAAAGGGTCTGATAAACCGCTTGAGGACACAAAAACACTTCTAAACAGCGTCTCTTTTCAGGTGCAGTCATGAATGGCCTGTTCGGCATCGCGGCAGCGGCCACCATGGCTCTGCTGCCATCAATCCTAGCCACCTTGCGGGTGCAGGATGGCACCATCACGCTGCCAGATGGTTCCACGCAGCCGCGCTATACGGATGTGCTTGTCACCATCAAGGTACAGGCCGCCACCAGCGCGGATCTCACACAAACGGCGGGGCTCAACCAGAGTTCTGAAAACCGCCTGGTCTATCTGCCCGGTCTTATCAAAGGGCTGGACCGTACCCATCAGTTTGGGGGAGACAGCCTGTTTTTTGAAGGCGCGGAATGGCTGGTCACAAGCCAGCCCGAAACATGGGGAGGCGGCCAATGGTCCAAACTTCTCGTCATCCGGCAACTATCATGACCATCCAGCCCGTTACGGCCAGCATCACCACGGCGCTAAGGGAGTTCCTCCGTGCCGCTCTGCCACCAGGTCTGCCGGTGCAACTGGCACAGCAGAACCGCACCGTCGCCCCCGCAGGCCCGTTCGTTCTGCTTACTCTTCTCACACGCCAGCCACTCGCCACTGTCGCCCAGACAGAAACAGAAACCATAACGATCCTGAGCGTGCCAGAGGAGGTGAGGGTGCAGGTCAGCATCTTCGGGCCCGGCGCGGGGGATAACGCCCAGAGTATCGCTACCCTGTTCCGCACGGACTGGGCATGCCGTTATTTTGAAAACCTGTTTCAAAATAATAAGGAAGAACAGTCCTTAGATGCAGAATCGTCCCTCGGCACAGTAGCGGAGTGGCTAGAAAAATACGCTCCCGCCGCACCAGAACCTCCCGCTGCCGCTCAGTCTCTTCCTCTCCCGGCTAAAGCCCCGAAACCGGGCAGTGAACGCCCTCTTACACCCTTATCACCCACGCCCCCTCCCAGCGCGGAGGCGTTTCCTCAAAACGCTCCATGCCAGAATACACGCCCTTGCAACGCCTTTCCGGCATCGGTCCCGGCACAACCGGCCGCTCCATGCTACGCACCGGCCCGCATTGTCCCACTTTATGCCGGGCCGCCACGGCAGATGCCTTTTGTAAATGGTGAACGCCAGTTTGAAGAACATTGGCTTCTGGAGCTGCATTGTCAGGTGCGCACCACTCTTACGCTTCCCACCACCACGGCCAGCGCCGCCAGCCTTGCGCTGATATGCGCAGATACCCTCACGGATGAGCCCTCTGCATGACCCTACCCATCAGTTCCCTTGTTTCCGTCACGCCGGGCGTGATCTCTCCCGGTGGCACCGTCAGTCTGCTGACCGGCATGCTGTTCTCCACACATGCCGCGCTGTCCTCCGGCGTTTCAGTGTTCACCTCGGCGGCGGATGTTGCAACGTTATGTGGCGCTTCCAGCCCGGAAGCCGCCATCGCCAGCGTGTATTTTTCAGCCTATACCAACGCGCAGGATACGCCTGAAAAACTCTATATTTTTCAAATTCCTGCCACTCCGACGGATGCAGAATACGGCACTTACCTCAGCACTGCTGCTGCTACGGTGAGTGATTGGGCACCCTTCCTGTGTGCACAGGAACCCTCAGCCGCTGCAAAAACACAAATCGCCACCTGGATGGCCGCCAACCCCAACCGATACTGGGGTGTTGTGCCAGATGCAGATGCTACGATCCTCAGCCCCAACGCCACCGACAGTTTCGGTTCAACCGTCAAGGCGCAGTCCACGCCCGGCATAACCAGCCTGTGCAATACGGATGGCACGGGCCTTCTGGCCGGGGCGCTGTGTCTGGGCTGGGCGGCCAGCCTCAACCCGCAACGCACGGGCGGCCGCACCACGCTGATGTTCCGCAACAATGGCGGCGTGACCCCGGCCAATCTCACGCCATCTCAGGCAGAGGCCCTGCTGGCTAACGGCTACAGCTTTTACGGCAGCTATAAAAGCACGGATAGCACATTCAGTTTTCTCAATAACGGGGCGGTCTCCGGTCCGTTCGGCTGGGCAGACAGTTACATCAACCAGATCTGGATGAACGCCAGCTTCCAGTCAGACCTGCTGACCCTTTTCTCCAGCGTTGGCCAAATCCCCTATACCGCACAAGGGGATTCCCTGATCGCCACTGCCGTGCAGGGCACTATTGATACCGCTCTGGCGTTCGGGGCCATCCAGCCCAATGTCACCCTTTCCGCGGCGGAGGCACAGGCCGTCAACGCACAAGCGGGCCGCACCATTGATAGCGTACTCTCCACCCGTGGCTGGTATCTGCTGCCCGGTGCGTCCACCGCTTCCGCCAGCACCCGCGCCAGCCGCGGCGCCGTGCAGGGGCGCTTTTTCTACACGGATGGAGAGTCCGTGCAGTCCATCACTCTGGCATCGGTAGAGGTTCAGTAATCATGGCCGATTATGATATTACAGCCGCCAACTCGGTTTTTACCATCACGGTGCCGGGTCTGTATAACGCGCCCATAACATTGCAGAACTACGCCGCAGACCGCGCTTTTGAAACAGAAGCGCGTGAACTGGCCGAAACCGTAATGAGCATTGATGGCTACCTCAATGCAGGCTGGGTGCCCAACCCCGTAACGCAGACCATTGCGCTGGCCGCCAGTAGTGAAAGTGCTTTGGTATTTGAAGCCATTGTCATGGCGCAGGACTCCCGCCGGGGTCTGTACCGCATGGGGGCTGAAATCCAGATCCCGGCCATTGGCCGCAAATATACCATGGTGCGTGGCCTGCTGCGGTCTATTGTCAGCATTCCCGGCGCAGGCCGCGTGCTGGAAGCCCGGAATTTTGAAATCACGTGGGAGCGTGTTCTGCCCGCCGCCATTTAAGCGGCAGAAAGGAAGAGCCCATGAAAACCATTGATTACACACATAGCAAACCCGGTGCCGATCACGGCAAACGCTTCTGCCTGACCCGTATGGATGCCTTTGCGGCAGATCAGTGGGCGCGGCACGCTCTTCAGGCTGCCATACGCGGCGGCGCACGCATCGGGGCTGATCTGGCAGAGGCCGGTGTGGCCGGACTAGCCAGTCTGGGGATAGAGATTTTCGGGTTCATGGAAGAAACCGATCTTGATAAAGCCCTCAACCGCCTGATGCAGTGCGTCACCATCCGCCCCGATCCCGCCAACCCGGATCTGACCCGCGCCGTTATTGCCGCCGATTTTGAAGAACCGGAAACACTGGGCATGGTGCGTTCTGAAGTGTTCCGTCTACATGTGGGTTTTTTACTGGCCGCCGCACACCAGCTTTTCCCCGTTGTGGCGGCCCTGTTGGGCGAGGCAGCACACCCCCCGTCCAGTGTGTAAATATTTCTCCCGCATTGTCGGTTGTCCTCTCATCCGGTCTGGCCAGCCTGAAAGACCTGAAAACGGTTTATGATAGCGAGGACCTTTACACATTGCTTGAAGTCGTCTCCGTCACCAAATGGAACACAGCACAAGCCCGCTCAGCCCCCTAACGGCACGTAGTCTCTTTGTCTTCCGGGCTGATGGCGGCTTTGAAATATCCCGCAAGGAACAGTCCCAATGTCTGAAACCGTTCTGGATGAACTGGTCATCCGCCTTGGGTTGGATACCTCTCCCCTCCAGAAAGATGCCCAGCAGGCCCTTACTGTTCTGGATACTCTGGCCCAAAAGACGCAAACGGCCACTACTCAAAGCAGAAAAGCAAGTCATCAGGCGGCTTCTTCTTTACGCCATATGCGTAAGGAGGCCATCGGCCTTCTGGGTGTGCTCGCCGGTGGTCGCGGGCTTTCAAACCTTCTGAAACAGCTTTCGCAGACCAACCAGAAAGCAAATGCACCAACCTCTTTGCGGCAGGGCGGAAATGCAAAACGGCCCCATTCTTCCAGTTTTTCTACGGGTTTGAACCGTTTTTCAGAGGCACCTCAGGCGCTGCGCGGTCCACTTCCATCTCACATGGCAGAACCCAAAGCGTCCCCATTACTCCCACGCCAACAACAGCATACGCCACCACCAGTCTTTATACCCCAGCCTCGTTCGTCTTCACCGTGGCCAGCATCTCTGGCGGGGCAGTCTGTCACACGCCCCCAGCGTCTGCTGCGGCATCCTTCCCGTGCGGTATCGTCTTCTTCTACGGACGGCACAACGCCACACAGATCTGTTTCTCCCCGTTATTTCCTCCACACCACAACACATCTTACGCAAAATATTTTCCATTCTGCGTTGCAAAAGAGAGATATTTCGCAAAAATCAGACATCAGGGACACTGCGAGCGCTTCCTCCCAGGGGGCAGATGCTTCTTATCGTAGAGGGGAGTCTTCTATTTCTCCTGACACCTCTTTTACTTCGGGTGCAAGGGCTCCCCTTTTTCCCTCGCATCCACTACAGCACCTAGCCACACGGAACACGCTAGTCACATTTCCATCCAGCAGAGATACCCGAAGCAGAAGTAAAGCTCTCAATTCCACTCAGTCCTATCTTGCCTTGGCGGAACACTCCCCCATTTTGGGGACGCAGAAACCTGCATTACAGAGAAAGTTCTTTTATTTTCAAAGTAGGTTTTCAGCACCAAATACTCCAAGACTTCACGTTACGCCTATTGCCTCCAATCCTCCGCCACCACGTTCCACCTCACCCTCTCGTGGCGATCATTACCCCGCACTGAAAACCCATGTTTCTGCGTCCCGGCCTCTGCACGCCCTCTCTTTTATGCAAGAGCAGAGAAGATCCTTTCCTACTAAACAACATTTTTCATCTTCAGTTTTCACTTCTTCCCGTGCCCCCGCTGCGTCAACGGCTCGCAGAACATTTTCGCCTCCATTTCCGTCTGCGCCGCAAGTACGCAACAGCGGGAAAGATCCTGTTTTCTTCTCGGATACCCTAAAAGCCCTACAGCCGTTTCTGCCTAATTCTCCCATGCTGCGTGCGGCCAGTGTTCCGGCCGCTCCTGTTTACGGGGCACAAGCCCCAGTGCAGAACACCACACATATTGGGCCTGTCACCATTAGCGTGCCATCAGGAAACCCGCAGGACATTGCTCATGTGCTGCGTGGCCTTGGCGGAGGCGATAGCCATACTCTTAGCAGTCTCGCCACGCATGGGGCTGTATAATATCTTTCCTGTTGCATGAAAGGATCTTCGTATATGCCCATGGTGCCGGTTACACTGCCCTCTGTCTGGACTGTGCCCGTAGCAGCAGGCGTGCCGGTCCTGCTCGGGCAATCTGTTACGCATGGGGTGCAGGCGGCTGCATCCGTCAGTATCGCCACGGTGCTGGATGATTTCCTTATCAGTCAGGTGGCTGGCCAATGGGGTATTTTCAACAGTGCTGGGCAAAGTGTGCTCTCTGCGGCACGGGTGCTCTCCGTATCTGGCGAGAGCGAACAGCATATTGCCACAGCCCCCTTGGAAGACGGAAGTTTTCTTTCCTACAGCAAGGTCGCCAGCCCTCGCACACACCGCGTACTCATGGTGTGTGATGGCTCAGAAACCGGGCTGGATGCTCAATCCCTTTCGGCACTTCTGCCAAAACCGGTTTCAACACTGGCTGGGGGAGGAGGGCTTTATGTGCGCAAGGCGTTCTTCGCAACGCTCGCCGCGCTGGAGGCGGATCTGTCACTTTATTCCGTTATCACGCCAGAGCGGAAATACAAGAATGTAAACATTACCGGCTACCGCTGGCTAAGGGATGCGCGGCACGGCATTACCATGCCTGTGGTGGAAATAACGCTTCAGGAAGTACGCCTGTCTGCTACAGAAAATTTTATCACAACGCAGCGGCCCCAAGGGCAGCAGATGGTATGCGGTGGCGTTGTCCCGGCACAATCATCTTCCACAATGTCCTTCACCCGCAGCCTGTATGATAGCACACAAACAGCAGGCACACCCCACAATACCACAAGCTGGAACAGCCTTGCCGGGTCTCCCTTATGAGCAGCGCCTTTTTCACAACCAGCAGTACGACAGATCTGGTGATGATCCCCCTCGCCACCACGGCAGCTCAGATGCTTAAGGTCACCCTGTCCGGGCAAAGCGTTCAGATTGCTTTGCGCCAACGTTCCACAGGACTATACGCAGATTTCTGGCTGGAAAATAACCGTTTGCTATCTGGCATCTTATGTCAGGACCGCACATGGCTGGCGCGGGATGAAGCCACGGGCTTACCGGGTGATTTTACGTTTACCGATACGCAGGGCACGCAAAATCCCACCTATGAGGAGTTGGGGAGCCGCTATCTTCTCTTTTATCGCGTCGGCTGGTTGTAGCCGCCATATCCGACCGCGCCGCGCGTGATGCAAAGCCTGTGTGCGTCCTGCTTCTTCAAATACCATTGGCATATCCATGGCTCAATCCGGCTTTTTTACATCTCGTTCCTTGCGCATCACCTTCCGTCTGCTGGCTAATGCGTTTGGCCCAGATGGTGCGGATACCGTTATCCTCACAGGGCTTCGCGTTGCGGTCGATATCACACAAGCGCAGTTTCCTACAGGCGAAATTGCAACCTTGAGAATAAATGGTCTCTCGCCAGACCTGATGAACCGTCTGAGCCTCGCGGCACCCAACCCAACATTACAAAGTGCAAGCGAAGTTCTGGTTGAAACGGAGGAAGGGACATCCCCCGCTGTTCTGGTTTTTCAGGGTGGGGTCACACTGGCCTATGCAGATTATACAGGCGCTCCAGATGTCGCCTTTATGGTGCAGGCGTTTTCAACAGCACTTCCCAATGCCATGGCCGCGACACCTACCGGCTTTCGGGGGACTGTTCCAGCCACGACGGTACTGGCGACCGTTGCGCGAAAAGCGGGGCTGACATTCGTCTCACATGGTCTCAATTCTACCCTGCACAACCCGTATCTGGATGGCAGCCCCGGCCAGCAACTTGCTCAATGTGTGGAAATGCTTCCCATGCGGGTCAGCCTTGGGCGCGCTCAACTGGCAGTCTGGCCTGTCCACGGGGCGGCCAGCAACAGCGGAACAGGGCTGGCTGTTTCTGTATCAGCCCAAACGGGCCTGATTGGTTATCCCTCATGGTCTGCGGGCGGGATGGCCGCACGCATGCTGTTCACGCCACAAATAGGGTTTAACAGTGTGATCGCTCTCAAAAGCCGTTATCAACCTGCAGGATGGGGCGCGCAGTCTGGTCCTGTCGCCACCGGTTTCTGGGTCGTTACGCAGGTTCGCCATAGTCTGCAAAGTGAAACCCCCAACGGGGTATGGTTTACGGATGTTGTGGCACAGGCGCTTCAGGAGCCCAGCGCATGAGCACCTCTTTTGCAAACACGTATCCCGTTTTTAATAGAGCCGATGCCGCCGCATCAGATTTCAATGCCTTGAACAGAGTCATCGCCCGCCTTTTATCCACACGGCGTACGGTTGTTGTGGTGCAGGTTAAAGCGGTTTCGGGCACGGGCCTCAATCCGGTCGGCTTTGTGGATGTGCAACCCATGGTGCACCAGCAAAATGCCGCAGGGGCAGTTACCCCGCATGGCGTGCTGTATCAGGTGCCCTATTTTCGGCTACAGGGAGGCAGCCGTGCGGTAATTGTTGATCCTGTCGTGGGAGACATCGGGCTGGCGCATGTGGCAGACCGCGATATCTTCAATGTCAAAACGGCCCGCACTCCGGCTGCTCCCGGTTCTTTCCGTCAGCATAACATGGCGGATGCGCTCTATCTGGGTGGTTTTCTAAATGGCACGCCCCAGACTTATCTTTGGCTCCATGATAAAGGCGTAACTCTTAAAACGGCTGGTACAGTCGATATAACGGCACAAAGCCTGACGTTGACAGGGGATGCCACCATCAATGGTGCGCTACACGTTTCCAAGGATGCTACTGCTTCCGGTATTTCGCTTACGCAGCATACGCACCCAGGGGTGCAACCGGGCAATGGAGAAACGGGCACCCCACAAGGCTAAAAGCCGGGCCAGGCTGGAGGGCCTTACCCGGCTTGGCAGTACAGTCCGGCATCACGCCAGACTGTTATTATTTATTACCTTGTCTTTTGCACTGCGGCCTCAGGCAGTGCGTGACTCATACGGTCAGACAGCGTGCACTTTGGCTTCACGCGCCCAGAAGCGCAGGGCACGGCAGATTTTGACAAACTCAGGCACTGATGAAGGTTTTCCCAGCGTCACCACACCTTCATCCAAAGCATCTTCCGTCAGCCCAGCCTTTTTCAGCAGCGGCGCAGCTTCAGGCACATGCGCAATGAATTTTGCATGCGCATAGGCATCCGTCACAAAATCCTTGGCGTCTGCGTCGTTCGCAAGCTGTTTGGCTCCGTCTTCAGAAAGCAGAAGAACAACCGCATCATACAACACAGATGGGCCACCCGGCACCCGCTGCCCTGCCGGAACATGCCGACCGCTTGATGTCTTGATCCCGCCAATGTGCGGTGCCACCAGTTCCAGATCAACGCCTTCAGCCTTGGCTGTTTTTTCCAACGCTTCCAGAATGGCGTCGTCCGCACCGTTGGTAATCAGCACACCAATTTTGCGGCCTTCAAAGGTTTTTGGGCCATTTTTCAGAATGCTCAGGGTAGGGGACTCTGGCAGGTCAATCACCTTGCTGGCAGGGGGTGCGGCTTCTGGCAGTTTTTCCAGCCCCAACCCGTCAGCCACGGCCTGCGCCAGTCCCGTGTCAATATTCAACAGGTGAGAAACCACCCGGGCACGAATGGCCGGTGTTTCCACCTTGCTGAGTTCAAAGGTAATGGCCTGCTGAATATGCGTCTGCTCTACCTCGGTCTGGCTTTTGTAGAACTGCCGCGCCTGACTGTAATGGTCCGCAAACTTTTCTGACCGCACACGCTCTTTCCGGCCCTCTACGTCCTGCGGATAGGACGTAAAGCCTTTCTGCGGGTTTTCACGCGGGCCACCGGCTTCTCCACCCCAGGAGTTGGGCTCATAATTGACCCGCCCTTTAGGGTTATGCATCGCGCCGTGCCCATCCTGCTGGAAATGATGGAACGGGCATTTGGGCGCATTGATGGGAATATGCGTAAAGTTCGGCCCACCCAGCCGCTTCAACTGCGTATCCAGATAGGAGAAATTGCGGCCCTGAAGCAGCGGATCATTGGTAAAATCAATCCCCGGCACCACGTTCTGGGTGCAGAAGGCCACTTGTTCGGTTTCCGCAAAGAAATTATCCACCATGCGGTCCAGCACCAGTCGGCCAACAGGCTGCACGGGCACCAGTTCTTCCGGAATCAGCTTTGTGGCGTCGAGAATGTCAAAATCGAACGTGTCAGCAAATTCATCGTCAAAAAGCTGCACACCCAGTTCCCATTCCGGGTAGTTGCCTGCCTGAATGGCGTTCCACAAATCACGACGGTGAAAATCAGGGTCAGCACCGTTTATTTTGACGGCCTCATTCCACACAACAGACTGCAGCCCCTGTTTGGGCTTCCAGTGGAACTTGGCAAAGGTGGATTTGCCATCTGCGGTGACAAAACGGAACGTGTGAACGGCAAAGCCTTCCATAAAGCGGAAGGACCGCGGAATTCCCCGGTCAGACATCACCCACATGATCATGTTCATGCTCTCGGGGGTGAGGGAAATGAAGTCCCAGAAATTATCATGCGCGGATTGTGCCTGCGGAAAAGCGCGGTCCGGCTCTTCCTTCACGGCATGCACCATGTCCGGAAATTTGATGGCATCCTGAATGAAGAATACGGGAATGTTGTTGCCAACAAGATCCCAGTTGCCTTCCTTGGTGTACAGCTTGACCGCAAAACCACGCGCATCACGCGCAAGGTCAAAAGAACCCTTGCTGCCCGCCACGGTGGAAAATCGCACAAACGCGGGCACACGTTCGCCCACACGCTGCAGCACATCCGCCCGTGTAATGTCAGACAGGGAATGGGTCAGTTCAAAAAAACCATGCGCGCCATAGCCACGGGCATGCACAACCCGTTCCGGAATACGCTCATGGTCAAAATGGAAAATCTTTTCTCTGAAATGAAAATCTTCCAGAAGGCTTGGGCCGCGTGCGCCTGCTTTCAGTGTGTTCTGATCATCCGCTACAGGCACGCCCTGCTGGGTGGTCAGGGTCGGCACGTCACCGTGGGCAGTCTGGTGTGTTTCGCCACCTGCGCCGCGCTGTACCTTTTCTTCGCCCGATGTTACGGGTTTGCGGTCTGTATCTGTGCTGCTCATATGTCTGCGCCTTCCCTATAAAATCCCGAAATGTGCGGCACCCCATGCACAACCCTGCCAGACAGGATGTGGCCATTGATCCACCTGTCTCGCGCTGGGGTGCCTGGGCGTGGTGTGCTGAAACTTTTCCGTCAGCCGTGCCTGATTTCGGTCTTTAACGCCTTCATGCTGTTCAGGGTTTCCTTGCCTCGAACAAGGTCAGCCATGAGCGTGGCGCAATGCGGTGATTGTCCTTCCCCTTATATCCCGTCAGAAAATAAAGAGTTTATGTCATGCAAACAATGTTGCTTGACTGCGCAACGTGGGATCTGGCGGTTGATGCCGCCGGAAACATAGCCGTAGCCTCCGCTCCTTACGCCGTGGCCCAGAACGTGGCCTGTGCGGTGCGCGTGTTTCTGGGCGAGTGCTGGTACAACACCAGCCTCGGTCTGCCTTACCTGAGCAATATTCTGGGCCGCACCCAGTCCGCCGCCCTGTTCCGGGCCGATGTGGAGCAGACAGCCCTCAGGGTGCAGGGCGTGACTCACGCCACTTGTGTCCTGACCGGCATCAGCCCCCAGCGCCGTCTTTCCGGTGTCATCCAGCTTACTCTTGCAGATGGAAGTCAGACCAGTGTCAGCCTCTAACACCATACCCGGCGCCAGCATAAATCAAACGGCTGGCAGCGGCACAACATCTGTCCCGGCTCCGGTATTGGATGCCACCGGCTTTATCATGCCTGAGGAGCCCGACATGCTGGCAGGCGTTCTGGCGGATATCAACGCAGCCTTTGGCAATACGCTCAATACGGATCTTTCCACTCCCCAGGGGCAACTGGCCATGTCGCTTACCGCCATTCTGGGCGATGCTTATGACCAGTTTCTGGCGCTGGCCAATGGGGTAGACCCCGCCCGTGCCTCTGGCCGGATGCAGGATGCCATTGGCCGCCTTTATTTCATGTCCCGTCTGCCTGCCACGGCTACGGTTGTCACCTGCCTTTGCACTGGCGTTGCTGGCACGCTCATTCCCCAAGGCGCGTTGGTGCAGGACGCCACTGGCAACAGCTATGCGGCAGATGCCGCCATTACGCTGGACGCCACCGGCACAGGCAGCGGTACCTTTTCCTGCACGCAGGCAGGAGAGATCATCTGCCCAGCCCAGAGTATTGCCATCAGTCAGTCTCTGGCCGGGTGGGCAACCGTCACCAACCCCGTGGCGGGAGTGACGGGGCGCGCCGTGGAAAGCCGTACCGCGTTTGAAGAACGGCGCAGAATTTCCGTTGCGGCCAACGCCATTGGCCCGCTGGATGCCATCTCTGCCGCCGTTCAGGCTGTGCCCGGCGTGAGTGATGCCTTTGTAACGGATAACAGTACCAGCACCGCCATAACTGTTGGAGGTGTCACACTCGCACCCTACAGTCTGTATGTATGTGTCAGTGGGGGCGCAGATCAGGCCATTGCACAGGCTATTTTGCGAAAAAAGCCGCCCGGCTGCGCCTATACAGGCAGTACCACGGTGACAGTAACGGACCCTAATACGGCCTACAGCACAGCGCCCAGCTACAGTGTCAGCTTTCAGCGGGCCACGCCAACACCGCTTTTTGTAAAAGTGACAATGGTGGCGTCTTCCATGGTGCCCTCCACTGCCACAACGGCTGTGCAGTCCGCCATACAGGCCGCATTTGCGGGGAATGATGGAGGCAGCCGCGCACGGATTGGCGCCACACTGTATGCTAGCCGTTTTTACGCGGGGATTGCCGCACTCGGCACATGGGCGCAGATTGCGGATATTACACTGGGCACTCCTGCTACGCCTACGGGCGTAAGTGCGACCTTCGGTGTCAGTCAGGTCCCTACGCTTGATCAGGCAAATATCAGTGTGGTGTTTGCCTGATGCAGAATGTGCAGCAAACCGTTCTCTCCCAATATGCATGTGCCCCCAGCCTGAATGCGCTGATTGCCGCATGGAATCAGGCGTTTGACCCCGCCACACTGATTGAAACATGGTACCAGAAGATATGGAATCTGGAGACCGCACAAGGGTATGGGCTGGATGTATGGGGCCGCATTGTGGGCGTGCAGCGTATTCTGAGCATAACATCCGATACTTTCATCGGGTTTGAAGAAGCGGAAGAGTTGACGGAAGAAGGGTTTAACACCGCGCCGTGGTATTCCGGCACCGTCTCGACTGGCAATTATCGCCTGTCTGATGATGGCTTTCGCCAGTTGATCTGCGCCAAGGCCATGGCCAACATTACAGATGGCTCCATTACCAGTCTGAACGCCATTCTCATGACCCTGTTCGCCGGGCAGGGCGATGCCTGGGTCTCTGATAATGGCGGCATGAGCATGACCTATACGTTCGGGTTTGTGCCCTCTGCCGTGCAGATTTCCATAATCCAGAATTCCGGTGTCCTGCCGCGCCCCGCAGGCGTGCGCGTGACCTATGCCATCAAAGGGCAGAAATGAAACAGTCTGATTTTCCTGAACGATTTGCAAAACCCATTGCAGATTTTGCCAGTGCGGGTAATCTGGCCGCCATTCCGGCCACGCAGGCCGCAGCGGGAGATGGCACGGCATCCATCTCTCTTGGTTTCCCGCCAGAAACGTTTATCGGCCGGTCTGCCGGGGGTGTGCCGCCGCGTGGGCAGGACATGAACGGTTTTCTACACCGCCTGTCCGCCGTGTTGCAGGCCTATCAGGCCGGCATGATCGGGCAGTATGATGCCACGTTCGCATCCCACATTGGCGGTTATCCCGCAGGGGCGGTTGTGGCGGGGGCCTCACCCGGCACGTTCTGGGTTTCCATGGCTGAAAACAACATGACCACGCCCGCTGCAAACGGGGCTGCGTGGCAAAACCTGTTTGCACAGTATCTCCCTCTTGCCGGTGGAAAATTGCAGGGCTCCCTTGCCATAGGCAACACCTATTCCTTTGATGCCACGGGCGGATACAGCGTGCTGTATCGCCTCTCCTCCGTGGGGTCTGATGGTGTGCTGGATGTTTATTCCAATGTGGGAGGCACCCGTATCAATGTGGCGCGTATCAGTGCGGATGGTTCCATTTCCATATTTGGCGGTGGTCATTTTTCAGAAAATGGGCAACGGGTGGCCACGCAAAGCTGGGCGAACGGCCAGTTTGCCACACCGGCCTGGGCCAATGCCCAATTTGCTACACCATCATGGGTCAGTTCCCAGTTCGCCCAGTCTTCGTGGGTCAGTTCACAATTCGCAACATCTGCGTGGGTAAACGCCCAGTTTGCAACAAGTGCCTGGGTCTCGGCACAGTTTGCAACATCCTCATGGGTGAACAGCACGTTTGAGCGTGCAGGCGTGTGTCTGACAACGTCAAACTACATCAATGATTTTTATACAAATGATGATCGAGTTATTAACCTGCCATATGGCAACATGATGCAGTGTTTCAATGTGCAGAATGTTTCCTCCGGGCGTATCACCTTTCCGGTGGCGTTCTCCGGCGCGCCACAATCCATTCAGGTGCAGGCGGTTACTGGCGGGGTTATCTCGCACTATCATTGCGTGTGGGAACCGGACGCCGCAGGCTTCACCCTTAATCTGTATGGCTCCTACAATGCCATTTACGTTCAGGCAAAAGGAAAGAAATGAGCATGACAGAGAATGTTCTTTCCAGTGTGCCTTTTTCCACACTAGCGCAGACACAGGTGCAGGCAGCCTATCCCGCCCGTTATTACGCCGGGTATGATACCGCCGCCACCCAACCCACCCCCGTTACCGCGTGGTATGATACTTGGAGCATGAGCAGCGTGGATGGTTTGCCGCCTGCCAGTCAGCTTCTAGCCGTTAGCTCCGCAGACTGGGCCAATACCACCGGCTTTCGTCTACCGGCCGGAAAAGCCGTGCAGAATGGCGCGATTGTGGATTACACGGCTCCACCCCTACCTCTTGCCACACAGGCTGCACGCGTCTTGCAACAGGCCGCCAGCACAAGCTGGGCCACTTACGGTATGTATGGGGAAACGCCCCCGGTTGTGTGGCAGAGCTATCTTGCCAGCCTGCGTGCTTTGGCAAACGGCACAGACACAACCAGCACGCAGCTTCCCACTCCACCGGACATCAGCGCTGCGGCATTCTCTGCGACCACGCATAAGGCTTCGTTTGTTCAGGAAACAGCTCCTGAACACAAAAGCGTCTCAAACGGTCCGGACATGCCTGATGTGTCTGCCATGCGTCCGTCACGCGCAGCGTCTATCGTCGCCGGGCAGGGAGCATGATTGCTCCATTACCTTCCAGCGGCTGGCACCCTGCACCGGGCCGCACCATACCTGTGGTTGTACCCGCTAGCCTCCGCCTGCGCGGGCTGCTAGGGCAGGCGGTTACAGTGTCATGGTCGCCAAAATCCAGTGCAGATACGTTGGATTTTACCCTGGATACCTCGGAATGGCTGCACGGGACAGGTGATTACCTTGCCAGTGTTGCGGCCAGCGTAACCACTGCCGCGGGGCAGAAGACGGATATGCGCGTGCTGTGGGCCACGCTGGTCAATGGTATGGCGTGTTTGTTTCTAAGTGGCGGTATTCCCGGCACGGTGCAGACCGTTCTGGTGAGCATCACCACGCAGCAGGGGCGCAGCCTCAGCCAGCCGGTTGCCATCGCCATTTTGTCCACCAGCCCTGCAACACCGCCTGCTACAGCACCCAGCCTGCCAGATGGCACACCCGTACCCCCCAATGCCCTTGCGCTTTCCCAGTCGGTTATTCTGACCACGGAAAGCGGAAAACCCTATCTTCTAGCCTGAAGGACACAAAACCCATGTCCGGGTCTTCCACCACGGCAGCCACCTTGAGTGGCACGCCGCTTTCCGCGTTGCCTGTGCAGGCCCAGCCTGCGGCAACTGATCTTGTTTTTGGTATTTTCAACGGGCAGGGGCAGTTTGTGCCCCAGGGCAAGATCTGGTCCGGCGCGGTTGATAAAACTGGTGATACACTCTCCGGTTTGCTGGCCTGTCCTCTTGCCCCATCTGCCCCTGCGCACCTGGCCAACAAAGCCTATGTAGATGCCATGAGCGGGCAGGTGCAGGGGGCAGTCTCCACCCTTGTGACACAGGCGCAGGATGCCGCAACACAGGCCGGGCAGGCGGCCTTTGGCGCGGCGGGGGCGGCTGCCACCATTGTGGATGCACAAAAAGGCACCCCCAACGGGCTTGCGGCACTTTCCGCATCCGGCAACCTGCTTCTGGGTGGGCTGGAGTGTCTGGGGGTGCGGAATGGCCATGTGCTGATGGCGCTTGAACTCCCCACGTCAGACCCCGGAGTGGCAGGCGCGTGGTGGAATAATGGCGGCTATATCTGCATCTCTCAGGGAAACACATGAGCATGGCACCTGTTCTTAAAACCCGTATCCTGCTTAGTGCGTGTTCCGGGCTGCTGCTGGTTTGGTCTGTGCATACATTTGCAGCCCCGCGCCCCAATCATCTGCTTCCACAATACCAACAGAGCCACCAAGCCGCGCCAGAAATACCTCATGCGTCGGCTTCATCCTTGCGCGCCTCTTCTACTTCCGCGTTTGCTGGCAGCACCACTTTTCCCGCCCACGTTCCTTCAGAACGCTCCGGCAAAGAGGCGCTAGCACGAGGCGCGGTAAAATCTGGACGCGCGAAAGAAAGCTTGCGAACTCTTGGTGTTTCCGCACCGCTCGCCGCCACAGCCGCCACAGCCGCCACAGCCGCCACAGCCGCCACAGCCGCCACAGCCGCCACAGCCGCCACAGCCGCCACAGCCGCCACGCCGGAAACATATGCGCCCACGCGCCCACCGGGTGGCATAGATCCTGCAACTGCTGTGCCCTTGTTGTGGCAAAACGCCACCATCGGCCAGATAGGCGCCATGGCGGATGGCAGCGTGCAGCAGTCTGACAAGAACCAGCCCAACGGTGTTGCGGGGCTGGATGCCGCGGGGCGTTTCACGGCCCCAGTTGCGGGCGATGTCACGGCCGCCACAGCAGGCAGCGCGCTGAGTGGTGCCCTCAAGCGCCCGCTGTCCGCGCGTTTTGCCGAACAGCCAAGTGCTGGGGATTTCGGCATTACGCTGGATGGCACCAGTGATGACAGCACAGCCTTGCAGGCCGCCAAGGCAGCGGTGCCAGCGGGCAGCATGGTGCGTATTCCCGCAGGGGTTCTTCACCTCGCCACGCCCCTGCAAAGCGAGACACCAACCCTGTGGCAGATCAACGGCACCACGCTGGCAGATGGTGCCCCCATTACCAGCCTCGGCACGGATGTGATTGAAAGCACGCTTGAAGGCGGCAAGTATTTTGCACGCGGAGAAAGCCGTGCAGATATGGCCCCTGTGCTCCGTAAGGATCTGGATGTCACCCACACGGGCGGCACCACCGGATTTGTGATGAATCTGGAAAAAGGGAACTGCACCATTCCGGCAGAAGGAGCCGCCCTGAATGATTATGTGTGGTGCCATTCTACCGTTTTGAACAGTTCCGCCTTCGGGGGCGGGCAGCATGTGGCGCAGGCCAGTCTGGCCCAGCGCCCGGCAGATGCGCTGGCCGATGGCAAGGGCTCACGCTCGCAGATCTGGGCGGGGTATGATGAAGCGCGTGATGAGACCGGGCAGGCGTCCTCTGTCGCCGGAAGCATGGTGGGGCGGGAGGTCGATGTTTACGCCAATGGGGATGATCCCGTAGGCTGGCGTATTGGTCTGCAATTACAGATAGCCGGAACCAGTGCAGATGGCACACCCGGCAAGGTGGGCAAAGGCATTGCCATTGGCAATAATGACGCCACCAGCACATATGGTACGTTGATTGACGCCGCAGGCCGGTTTGATACCGCAGGGATTGATCTCTCCCGCAGCACGCCCGTCAATAACGCGCCGGTGCTGAACATAGGGGCCAACCGCAACCTTGCGTTCAGTGATGATCACAAACCGCATTTTCAGTTTGATTCCGCCGCTTATACCCTGCGCTACTGGTATGATACCGCCAACCTGCTGGCCATTGGCATGCAGGGGGATGTCACAACCAGTATCAGCAACGCTGGCAGCGGCGTGGCATGGACGCTGAACGGGCAGGCCCAGCTTGGCCTGAATTTGAGCGGCCTGAACGCACCGGAGGCCCTGCGTCTGGCAGCAGGCCAAACCCTCTCCTGGGAGCCAACGGCTGTTGTACACAGCGGTTTTGCTAACGGGAAACTGACGGAACAGGTCGCTGCCGGTGTGGCCCGTACGCTGGATACAAGTGGGAACGAGACCCTGCCGGGCAGCCTGCAAAACAGCCAGACCATTGTCAGCCTCACCCAGCCCACGGCACCGGCCTACGTGGCCAAAGGCACCGCCGCCATCGGGCTGGACACCACGGGCCTGACAACGCCGGAAGCCCTGCGCGTGGCGGATGGTCAGGCTATTTCATGGGAGCATACGGCATCCGTGCAAACCCGTTACGCCAGCGGCCAGTTGCAGGATAGCCAGAACGGCACCCCCCTGCGCACGCTTGATGCCAGCGGCAATGAAACCGTAACCGGCAGCACGCGCAACAGCGGTATGACCACCAGCCTGAACAATAGCGCAGCCAGCGCCATTACGCTTACCGGCAGCGCGGGCATTGGTGTCAATCTTACAGGGCTTTCCACCTCCAATGCGCTCCGGCTTGGGGATGGTCAGAGCGTTGCGTGGGAGCCCACGGCGGTCATGACCACCGGCTACACTGCCACGGGGCTGACTGACGCCAAAGGCAGCACGCCCTTGCGCCAGCTCGACAGTAACGGGAACGAGACCCTGGCAGGCACCATCACCCCCAATGCCGGGGTGCACCTACCCACATTCTCCCGCGCCACCATCAAGGCGCAGCCTAACCCGGCCCCCGGCGTAATGGTGTTTGACGCAGAGGATGACGCTCCGGCCATTTATACGTCTGCGGGGTGGATGCTGGTGGGTCTGAGCGCCCTACCGTAAGGCCCGGTACGGCGGGATTTTTCATATGACTGTTTTGTGTAGTGCCACAGGCTGAGGAGGGAGCGGGGGAAGGGAACCTTGCGGAGGGGTTCTGCATTCATGTATGGTAAGCATACCTCATAACCGTGTTTTGCAGAGCTGTAGAGCACCATGAAAGCTGGAATGACCCGCACCCCCCTTCTGATAAGTCTTGCACTGGCGACCGGGCTTTCGCTCGGTCAGGCCCATGCCGCCGCCAAAACGGTCTATTTCCCTCATAACGCGGAAAGCAAGCATATGGCGGGCACTCTGGAAGGCCCGCAGATGGCTGAATACCACCTTGCCCTGCATCAGGGGCAGGAACTGTCCGTTCTGTGCCATTCCCGCAAACGGAGCGTGTCGTTTTTCGTCAAGGACCCAGCGGGCCATCTGCTTTACACCACGGCGGATGGTGGGCTGCGGAACCACCCTTTGCATGACCACTGGCATGGCCGTGTGCCGGAAAATGGCAATTATACCGTAGGCGTTTTTCTGCATCATGGTACGGAGCGAAAAGGCCAGAACGCTTTTTACAAGCTCAACCTGAGCGCTCATTAAAGGCTGCCTGAGCGCACATTTCCTCTCTGTATGGTTCCTATACACGCCCTTCTTCCGCCAAACGGCGGGGAAGGGCGTTTGTGCTCGCCCATGCCCTGCGGCCATGCCGTGCGTGAGGCGGACTTCTGCCGCTGCCTGTGATACATCGCCCGCAGGTGGCTCCCGTCTTCAGGAGGGGCCGCTGGTATGACAGGAGCGGGGGAGCGAATGGAGAAGTCCTTCAAGGCCATGCTGGACAGGGCGAATGAAAGTGTAGCTGTCAAAATGACCATGCTGTTTGGCAGCATCTGGTGCGTTTATGTGTTTTTCCTGTTCTCTCTTGTGCCGGTTCTTGTTCCGGCATGGCAGAATACTCTGCTTTATATCAGCAACTGTATTCAGCTTGTGGCGTTACCAGCGTTAATGGTGGGCAATGCCGTGCTCAGCCGTGGGGCGGACCGTCGTGCTGCGGAGGATCATCAGGCGCTGCTTGAAATCCTTTCAGATGTTCGGGAAGAACTGGCAGACCTGCGGGCCAAAACGGCAGGGCTTGCGCAAAGTACCTCTGCTGCCCTTGCCCGCCCGCAGTTGGAGAATCTCTCCATTTCTGACCAGACGTTTCTGGATGTGAATGACAAGGGTGAAGAAACACCCGGCTAGGCACTCGCCTGCAGGCAAATAGAGGGTAGAGAGAACCATGCACCATCAGGCGGCCCCGGCAGTGGCGCTTTATCCTCTGCTCCGTGGTGAAAGGGCCGTAGCATGACCTCCCTTGGCCTGTTTGCCGTTGTCATTACCCTCTCCACGGTTTTTGGCATTATCAATCATCGGCTGTTGCGGCTGCCCCTTACGGTGGGGGTTCTGGTTATCTCCCTGCTGGTATCAGGCGTTCTGGTGCTGGCAGATATCTTCATGCCGTGGCGCGGCGCGCATATGGCCCACCAGCTTCTGGCCCAGATTGATATGCCAACCAGCCTGATGCAGGGCGCATTGGCCTTCCTGCTGTTTGCCGGGGCGCTGGGGGTGGATATGCACTACCTCCTGCTGCGTAAGTTCTCGGTTATTGCGCTGGCCATTCTGGGCACGTTTCTGGCGGTTATTCTGTTTGCATCCGGCATATGGGGCGTGTTCCGGCTGGTGGGGCTTTCAGTCTCTCCCGCATGGTGCGTGGTGCTGGGGGCCGTTCTTGCGCCAACAGATCCGGTTTCCGTGGTGGGCATGTTGCGCAGGCTGGGCCTGCCGGGGCCGGTTCAGGCCCTATTTGCAGGGGAAAGCCTGCTGAATGACGGCGTGGGCGTGGTGATTTTCACCGTGGCGCTAGGTGTTGCGCATGAAGATCATCCCCCGTCCATCGTGCATCTGGCGGAAGCCTTTGCGCTGGAGGCCGGAGGGGGCGTTGTGCTGGGCCTTGCCTCCGGGTGGCTGGCTGTGCGGGCCTTACGGCTGGTGAAAGATGCCCATCTTGAACTGCTTATCTCTCTGGCCCTGTGCAGCAGTGCATACAGTCTGGCAGGTGCATGGGGGCTTTCCGGCCCCATAGCGGTGGTGATGGCGGGTTTTATGCTTGCGGCACCACGCACGCAGGCCATGATCTCCGCGCAGGGCCGCAAGGATATGCGGCTGTTCTGGTCGCTGGTGGACGAGATCCTGAACATTATGCTGTTTGTGCTGATAGGGTTTCAGGTGCTCAATGTTGCCTTCAACGTGCCGTTGCTGATGGCCATGGCGCTGGCGGTGCCGCTCTCCATTCTGGCACGTGGGCTGAGTGTGCTGCTGGCCATGCTGCCCGTTTATGTCAGCCGGCAGGACCGCATGGGCGTTCTGGCCGTGTTGACATGGGGCGGCCTGCGCGGGGGTATTTCTGTCTCGCTGGCGCTCAGCCTGCCAGAAGGCCCCATGCGCGACATCTTGATGGGAGTCTGTTATGCGGTGGTCGTGTTTACCATTCTTGTGCAAGGGCTAAGCATCGGCCCCGTGGTGCGCAAATTCCATTCTTCTGAACAGGAAAGCTCTGCCTGATGCTCATGCGGCCTACCGCCCGCTTCCGTCTGCTTACGTCTGCGGTTCTCTCCAGCGTCGCGCTTGCGGGTGACATATCGGGTCTTCCCGGCATGGCGCTGGCGGCGGCACAGCCAGCGGCATCCGGTGCCGCATCTGCCGCCACACAGGGTTCGGCTGGGTCCGCATCTGCTGAGGCCGCATCCGGGGCCGCTGCACCCACACGGTCTTATGGGGGATCTTCCGTCACGTCCACGGCTTCATCCTCTGGGGCGGTTTCATCAGCGGCGTCTTCTTCCAGCGGGCACGGAACGGGTCCGGCAGCGGCAGCAAGCGCGCAGGGTGATCAGGCTGCTTCACCAGCCGGGGCGGCAAGCGCCGGGCAGGCAGCGGTTACGCCCGCACACAGGCAAGGGTATGCGGCACGGAACGGGAGCACACGTCAGTCAGCACGTTCGGCTCAGGCACGGCAAGCACCTCCCGGTTCGGCTCAGGCGGAGGGCGTGGAACATGTGGAGGTTACGGCAGATCCCGTGGCCCTGCATGCTGGCGGCGGGATGATCCGCCCGCAGACAGTGCCGCAATCCGTCAGTGTGATTGGTTCGGATTACATTGCCCGGCAGGCGCCTTCCGCCACGGCGTATGATCTGGTGTCCGTTCTGCCGGGGGCCAACGTGTCCTCATCTGATCCGCTGGGTTTTTCTCCCCAGACCAATATCTCGGTGCGTGGGCTGAACGGGGATGCCATTGGGTACGTGCTGGAAGGCATGCCGCTGAATGATATTGCCTATTATACCGGCTACCCCAGCCAGTTTGCCGATAGCGAGAATTATGAAAGCGTGGCGCTGGCGCAGGGATCAGCAGATATTGAAAGCCCCGTTCTGAATGCCGCTGGCGGGCTGATGAACCTGCGGTTCCGCACCCCGGCGGAAAAAGCCGGGGGGATGGTGAATGTCTCCTACGGGTCTTATGACACCAACCGCGAATTCATTCGGCTGGATAGCGGCGAGATTGGCAAGACGGGCCTGCGCGGGTTTGTGTCCTATTCCCACGGTGCTGCGGATAATTGGCGCGGCCCCGGACGAGATGAACGCCAGCATGTGGATTTCAAGCTGCTCAAAACATGGGGCAGGCAGAACAGCGTGGCGCTGCTGGGCTCATGGAATCAGGCCATAGACAGCTATTACCCGCAGGCCACCAAGGAAAGCTGGGCGGAGGATGGCATTCACGGCGCAAACAACCTTGCCCGGCATTATAATCTGCAAAATGACGCACAGGGCACGGATTACTGGCGGCTTTATCGCCAGCCTGAACGCACGCTGTATCTGGCGGCCCCGGTTGAACTGCATATGGCCCATGGGCTGACATGGCGCACAACCCCATATGCACAGGGCGCTTATGGCAACGCACCGGGGGGCACAACCATCCCCACATCCGGGTTGTGGAACGGCAACCAACTTCTGCCAGACAGCTTCACGCTGCCCAGCACGCAGGATGGCATGGCCACCGTGCGGGCGGATTATACACAGCGCAGCTATCGCTCCGGCTTTACCACGGCTCTGGAATGGCGGCATGGCGCGAACACGCTGACCGCAGGCTACTGGTATGATTATTCCGATGATGCCGAGTATCAGAGCTTCACACCTGTCAGTGAAAACGGCAATGCCCGTGACATATGGGGCGGCAGCCACGGCACGTCCCTCACACTGGCGGATGGCAGCCTGTTCCGGGCGGTGAACAACCATACCATTTCTCAGACCAACGCCCTGTTTGTGAGCGACAGCCTCTCCCTGCTGCATGATAAACTCCTGCTCTCCGCCGGGTTCAAGGAGGTCATGCTTACGCGCAACGGCACCAACGCCATGCCGGGGGCCGCCTATCACGCCAACACCAACACGGCGGTGCCGCTGCCGCGTCTGGCCGTGCGGTATCAGATCACGCCGCACCATCAGGTGTTTTTCAATACCACAACCAATTTCCGCACCCCGGCGGAAACAGCGCTCTACAGCGCGTATGATCCTCAGTCTGGCGCGTTGAGCATGCAGGGTGCCACCAACGTCAAAAACGAATATTCCATTTCTGAAGAACTGGGCTACCGTTATGCGGATGATCTGCTGGTGGGTAGCCTCACGCTGTTCAACTACAATTTTACAAACCGCCAGATTGAAACACTGGGGGTTATCAATGGCTCCTATGTGTCCTCCACCCTCAATGCGGGCGGCCAGACCTCGCGCGGTGTGGATGTAGAACTGGGCCTGCGCCCATGGCACCATTTCAGCCCCTACGTGTCTGGTGAATATCTGCACGCCACCATTGATAATGATCTCATGTCTGGCGGTGATCTGTTACCCACACGCGGCAAACGGGCCGTGCGCAGCCCCACGCTTCAGGCTGCTGCTGGGCTGACCTATGATGATGGCCATGCCTTTGGCGTGTTCACGGTCAAATATACCGGACACCAATATGCTACCTTCATGAATGATGAACGCATGCCCGATTACGTAACGGCCAACATGGCCGTGGGGTATCGGTTCAATGATGCCTCATTCCTGCACCGGCCCGAACTGCGCATGAATTTTATCAATATCACCAACCAGCATTATCTCTCCGGCGTGGCGGACCCCACATCAAACGCCAAGGACACAACAGGCCGTTATGGCACCACCATAGCGGGTGAAAGCCCTGATTATTACATTGGCGGAGGATTTGCCGCCCTGTTCACGGCATCAACCGGGTTCTAGGCGTGGCGGAGAAACCACACGCACCCGGAACAGGCCGCATCAACACCGGCCCAACCGGAGCGGAACAGACAAACGCTGATAGCCTGAGGGAAAACGGGGAGGGACAGGCCAAGCCTTCAGTCGCGCCGCAGAAAGCAACGCCTGAGCACGGCTCCTCACATCCTGCCCGCGTGCAGAATGCCAGTGCAGACAAACCCAGTGCGGGAGAGAGAGACCGGAAGGCCGCTGCCGAGGATCATGCCCAGCCCGGCCAGTTTGGTGTGCATGGCGTGCAAACTAAACGGGACTGGCCCTGCCTTACACTTGCAGAAGTGCAGTCCGTTCTGGCCCATTACCCTTCCGCTCCTTCCGCTCCTTCCGCTCCTTCCGCTCCTTCCGCTCCTTCCGCTGTGCGGATTGTGTGGCACAGCATGCGCCCCTTTTCCGCAGCGGCGCGTGTGCTTGTCTCGCAACCTGATGCAGTGGCGGAGGGGAACAACAGGGGGCATACGTTCAGCCAGATTGCCGAACATGATGTAAGTTTATCCCAGCCAGAAGCCGCTTTTATTCTCAAACGGCACCACGCCAGCCTGCGCACTGTTGCCGCGCTGGAGGAAGAGCATGCCTTCATGCAGCATCTGGCGGCCAAAGATGTGCCCGTCTGCCTGCCAGTGGCAACGCGCTCCGGCCATACGGCACTCGCGCAGGGAGAGTGGACCTATGAACTGTTTCCAACCGCCCCCGGCCAGGATGACTACCGGGATGTGATGTCCTGGAAGCCTTATCACTCTACTGCTCATGCCCGCGCTGCCGGGCAGGCGCTGGGCCGCCTGCATCTGGCGGCATCTGATTATGCGGCACCATCTCGTGAAGAGGGGACCGTGCCCGCCCCACAAAGGCAGGGCACGAAGACGCAGGCGGAAAATACCTCAGGGAAAGACGATTTTTCACAAGGTATGGCTGTGCCTGCCGGTAGGCCGCTGACATCCAGCATGAACGCCCTTGGCCAGTCAGATCTGCTCCCCGCATTGCGGCAATGGGTAAAGGAGCAACCCGGTCTGGCGGAACAGCTTGCACCCCATACGTGGGAGGACGATGTGCAGGCAGTGCTTACACCATTCCACACTGTGTTGCGCCCGTTGCTCCCCCATATTCGTTCCTGCTGGGGGCATGGAGACTGGCACGGTTCCAATCTGTTCTGGCAAAAGCCGGAAGAAACGAAAACAGAAGCCAAAGTATCCTGCATTCTGGATTTCGGCATGGCCGAGCGCACCTGCGTTCCGTTTGATCTGGCCGTGGCCATAGAACGCAGCATGATCGACTGGCTGGACCTTTCCCGCTCCCATGGGGTGGTAGCCTACGCGCAGCTTGAGGCATTTTTGCAAGGATACCATGCCACGCACCCTCTTTGCACAGTGGAGTGGGCGCAACTGGTAGCGTTCCTGCCGTTGGTGCATGTGGAATTTGCATTTTCGGAAGTTGCTTATTTTGGCAAACTTTTACAGGATCATGCCTCGGCGGATGTTGCATATACTGATTATCTTCTGGGTCATGCCCGCTGGTTCGCCGGGCCGGAGGGGCAGGCGCTGCTGGACTGGCTGACCCGATATGCGGCCGATGTTTTGCCCGCTCCCAATGCGCCTGCTTCTTCTCCATCGGAGCATCGTCCCCATGCCTGAAAGGCAGCGTCAGGCCCCTCTCCGATTGAACAGGAGAAAACAGGCCGGGTGGAATTATGTGATTCCATATTTTCAGAAGATATTGTTAAAACAGCCTCGTTTTCACCCTGCTTTGATGGGTGTCCTGCCAGTTTTTACAGCGCGGGGTTGGGCAATGGCGTGTGAGCAACACAGGACATTCCCTGCATGAGTCCGCTTGAAATCGCTGCGGTGGTCGCCAGCGCGCTGGGCGTCTGGCTTACGGGCCGCCGCATCATGCTGTGCTGGCCCATTATGCTGATAGCCTCCGTGTTGTATGGCGTGGTGTTCTGGCAGGCGCGTTTGTATGCAGATACGGCCTTGCAAGCTGTGTTTGCCACATTGTCCCTCTATGGCTGGTGGCGGTGGCTGCGCGGCGTGGAGGAGAAAGGGGCAGTCACCATCATGCCTCTTTCCAACATAGCACTATGTTACGGGCTGGCTGCAAGCGCTGCCGGAGGCATGGCGCTGGGCCTGCTGCTTCGCGCCACAACGGATGATCCCATGCCACTGCTGGATGCTCTGCTCAGCGCCTACAGTATTCTGGGCCAGATCTGGATGGGCCGCCGCTATCTGGCAAACTGGTGGGTCTGGATTGTGGTGGATACGCTCTACACCGGTCTTTTTCTGGTGCGCGAACTCTATCTTACCGCCGCACTCTACGCCGCGTTTGTGGTGCTGGCAGCCGCAGGGCTGCGGCAGTGGCGCAGGGCAGGCACCATGGCAGGCTACAGACGCGACTGAAAACCTAGTTCCCTAACCAGAACGACAGGTAGATCACAAAAGCCAGCGTGCTATTATAGAACAGATGGCACAGAGCAGTGCTCCAGAACGGGCTGCCCCGGTCGGATTGCGTTGTCAGATAAAAACACCCCATAAAGCAGAGTGTCCCAGTTAGCCCGACATGAGACGCCATCAGCCAGTTTCTATATAAATGAGAACCGCCATGGTGCCAGATAACAAACAGGAATGCCGTCGTCAGAAAAGAAAGACCCCATACAATACGGGGCGAGGAAATCAGTTTTTTCAGAACATGGTAAGGGAGATAGAAAAAGAGAAAAGTTTCAAGAACAGGTGCAACAAGCGTGGCTGCTATAACAAACTGCGGAAGCTCAGCCTGTGTCAGGTTGGCAGGGGGCACAAGGTGCAGAATATGTAACAGCATACCGCCACCCGGGCCGAGCACCAGCAGGACCGCATAACACAGCAGGCAGATACGCCAGTTGACGAGAGGCTCCCGCACAATGTCAGTTGATGGCGGAAAGGATGAGGCGGATGCAGTATATAATCCGGGTGGTGTCGTCATTATAGTATGCTACCACCATGAAATCATGCTGTGTGCGACAAAATAGTGTGGCCCAGGTAGGAACGACCATGGCCACCTTATAGCTGACCGCTCCCTATTCCCTGCACGTAGCTATACTGTCCACCTATTTGCGGCAGACCAGCGCGAACCCCAATCACCCCTTAAAACCCCGCCAGGTTCGCGCAACCCATAACCCTTTAAAACAAAAAGATTTTCTTCCAAACCGCCAGATGGAAGCGTAACAATTCCCCGCTTTCCACACAGGTTCGCGCACACCCGCACATTCCCCCAGTCCTTTTCTGCTGCTATGCTCCCACAGTCGCTCCCCGTGCGGGAGCGTGGATAGAAACGTTGCCTGACTGTGCTTTAAGCGGCACGGGTTGGCGTCGCTCCCCGTGCGGGAGCGTGGATAGAAACGCCCGCGTTCATGCGCACAGCACCACCAATGGAGCGTCGCTCCCCGTGCGGGAGCGTGGATAGAAACTGCACCGGCATTGACCACGCCAAGGAAGTAGCTGGTCGCTCCCCGTGCGGGAGCGTGGATAGAAACTGATTTCTTTAGGGAACAGCATGAGGGCGCTTTGTCGCTCCCCGTGCGGGAGCGTGGATAGAAACTGTTCAAACTGTAACACCTCACGATCTGGCAGCGTCGCTCCCCGTGCGGGAGCGTGGATAGAAACTGCATTTCCTGAACTATTCGCACATCCTCGTCACGTCGCTCCCCGTGCGGGAGCGTGGATAGAAACCGTCCGGGTAATTGGTCCGGTCGTCCCATCCAACGTCGCTCCCCGTGCGGGAGCGTGGATAGAAACACCTCTTCCACGCTCCTATATCGTGAGAGTAGCGTCGCTCCCCGTGCGGGAGCGTGGATAGAAACTTGTATCATCACAAGGCTTACTCAGGACGCACCGGGTCGCTCCCCGTGCGGGAGCGTGGATAGAAACCACTGACTGGAATGCATTATTTACGAAAGCTGTAGTCGCTCCCCGTGCGGGAGCGTGGATAGAAACTACAGTGAGAGCAAAAGTTATTTCCCTCACATCAGTCGCTCCCCGTGCGGGAGCGTGGATAGAAACTCTAGTGTGGTAAGCAGTATACTATGACAACATGTCGCTCCCCGTGCGGGAGCGTGGATAGAAACGCACGTCATGATGTCGGTGCCGTTGGAAGCGTAGTGGTCGCTCCCCGTGCGGGAGCGTGGATAGAAACAAGATCAATGGGCTGCCCATCGGTACCACACTTAACGTCGCTCCCCGTGCGGGAGCGTGGATAGAAACAATTATGTTGACCCGGCGCTGATTGACATTCTTGTGTCGCTCCCCGTGCGGGAGCGTGGATAGAAACTTCGCAAAGACAAAGCCTTTTTTCAGCAGAGGGGTTTCGGTCGCTCCCCGTGCGGGAGCGTGGATAGAAACCAGTTTGATAAAGCCGTCACCGTAGGGCTGTAGGCGTCGCTCCCCGTGCGGGAGCGTGGATAGAAACTGTCTGGTAGCCCTGTGCATCGTAAAGAAGGATGGTCGCTCCCCGTGCGGGAGCGTGGATAGAAACATGGTGTCATAAACTGGGAACCGCTTGCCGGTCGTCGCTCCCCGTGCGGGAGCGTGGATAGAAACCGGCTCTGCAACATTCGACATCGCCAGCGTCATTGGTCGCTCCCCGTGCGGGAGCGTGGATAGAAACATCGCAAGTGGGGTCTGAACCGGCCCCCCCAATCGTCGCTCCCCGTGCGGGAGCGTGGATAGAAACCTCCAATCGGGCACCCCTCTGCAATCTTAAACCGGTCGCTCCCCGTGCGGGAGCGTGGATAGAAACCCATAACCCACCAGCGGACGGGCTTATAGAAATGTCGCTCCCCGTGCGGGAGCGTGGATAGAAACGTTTTGCACGAGCGAAATCAGGCGGCTGCTATGGTAAGTCGCTCCCCGTGCGGGAGCGTGGATAGAAACATGCCGTAGGGTTTTTACAATGTTGCGGTATTCGCCGTCGCTCCCCGTGCGGGAGCGTGGATAGAAACCCGGTTCAAATCCGCCCGTGATGTTATCCAGACCAGCGTCGCTCCCCGTGCGGGAGCGTGGATAGAAACCGTGATCTTTCCGGACAGGTTCCGCGTCATGCGGTCGCTCCCCGTGCGGGAGCGTGGATAGAAACTTTCCCTTCGTTTGCCGCGTCTGCCACAGCGGCAGTCGCTCCCCGGTAAGCTTCCGGAGTGAGACGCCTTGTTGATTTTATGAT
>NZ_LHZQ01000207.1 GCF_001580915.1 Acetobacter tropicalis
TACCGTATCGCGCACCCACGGAATCTGCCTCCCTCCAGCCCTGCCGACAGCACGGGATGTGTCTTATGGTGGCACAATTACCCTGAATGTGAATGCAACGGACCTGCAACGTCATATTCTGACCATGCAGGAAACCATACCTCTCCCTCCTGATGTGTCGGAAAAAGGTGGTGATTTTATATTGCTTTATCCGATGTGGTTGCCCGGAGACCATTCTCCCACAGGTACGCTAGACCAGCTTGCAGGGTTGAAAATAAGTGCTGGAGGGAGGCAGATTCCGTGGGTGCGCGATACGGTAACCGTTAGCGCATTTCATGTTCAGGTTCCCAAGGGCACGCACCAGCTTGATGTCTCCTATCAGTTGTTGACGCCGGTTTCTCCCAAGGAGGGCCGCGTGGTGATGACGGACGCTATGGTGAATGTGCAATGGTCTGCGGTCTCTCTATACCCGGCAGGTTACTTCACGCGCCAGATCCAGTTCAAACCGCAAGTGGTGTTTCCGGCTGGCTGGTCTTATGGCACGGCGCTACGATCGGATGGTGCCCAAAGCGGACATACTGTTACGTTCAAATCAGTTTCCTTTAATACTCTTGTCGATTCTCCTATTTTTTCAGGTAAATATTTCAAGAAATTTGATCTGACACAGGATGATAAAGTGCCGGTGACATTAAATGTCATGGCAGATCGTCCGGAGGATCTGGCAGCAACGGATGATCAGATCAAGGCGCACAGGGAATTGGTGCATCAGGCCAATCTGCTGTTTGGCTCGCATCATTATGACCATTATGATTTCCTTCTGGCGCTGACAGACAAGTTGGGTGGTATTGGGTTGGAGCATCATCAATCCAGTGAAAATAGTGGCCCCAGAGGGTATTTTACCAAGTGGGATAAAACATTTGCCGCGCGTGATCTGCTGGCTCATGAATTTACTCATTCCTGGAACGGCAAATATCGCCGCCCGGCAGATTTATGGGCCGCCAATTTCAATACCCCTCAGCGGGGAAGCGGACTTTGGGTTTATGAAGGGCAAACCCAGTATTGGGGATATGTGCTGGCAGCGCGCGCCGGATTGATGACGGCCCCACAAGTGGAGGATGCTCTGGCCGAGGTTGCCGCCGTGTATGATGGCAGACAGGGCCGCATGTGGCGCCCGCTGATTGATACCACCAATGATCCGGTTATTGCCCAGCGTGCCCCGCAATCCTGGAGAAGCTGGTCACGCAGTGAAGATTATTATTCTGAAGGGCAGTTGATCTGGTTGGATGCAGATACGCTCATTCGCAAGTTGTCTGACAATAAAAAATCTTTGAATGATTTTGCGGATACTTTTTTTGCAACTAATAACGGAAGTTTCGTCACCAGCACCTATCAGTTTGATGATGTGGTGAAAGCCCTCAATGCCGTTCAACCGTATGACTGGGCAACATTCCTGCACCAGCGCGTGCAGGATATTCGTGATCATGCGCCGCTCAATGGTTTTTCCCGCACGGGCGCACGTCTGACATTTACGGAAAAGCCGTCGGACTATATCGAATCTTATTCCACACTACGTCATGTAACGGATTTTCTATTCTCTCTGGGCTTTGCTGTCGGTAAGAAAGGAGTCATCTCAGAGGTTCTGTGGGGCAGTCCTGCCTGGCAAGCCGGGATAACCCGGGATCAGGAACTTGTTGCCGTGAATGGTGAGGCCTATGATGCGGATGATCTGAAGGACGCGATCACAGCCGCCAAGGCCAAGAGTGCCGCACCCATTACTCTGCTGTTGCGGGATGGGGATAGCTTCCATACCGTTTCCATCACCTATCATGGTGGGTTGCGCTATCCGCATCTGGAGGGAAAAATGGATGGTCTTGGGGCTATTCTTTCCCCTTTGAGTGGAAAAATATCCGTAACAGACCATAAGGAATAAAAAAATAAGGGATAGTGGTATGTGTTATATCAGTATCCCTTCAGACATTGAAGGAGAGCACACCATGGAACAGGGATTTCACAGCGTGAAAAATGAGGCGATCGATAAGCTCTCCCCTACCAAGGTGCTCTCTCCCCAGCAGAATGACCTGAAACAGGCCATTCGAGCCTTCTGCCTCGCGCATCGGCAAGATGAGCATGTTGTGTTTTTAATAGAGGGAGATGCCGGAACAGGAAAAAGCATTGTTCTGAATTCTATTTTTAATGAAATACAATGCCTGTCGCGGCAGAAGGAAAAAAATAGCCCCTTTTACGGAATGCAGAATTATCTTGTTGTCAATCATCCTGAAATGATGAAACTTTATAAGAATATATCTGAACAGTTTTCATATTTGAAGAAAAAAGATTTTGAGCGGCCAACAACCTTTATCAATAGAATGCGGAAGGCAGGAAAGACCGCGGATATCCTGTTTATTGATGAAGCTCATCTGCTGTTGACCCGGAGTGATAAATACAATCATTTTGAGCAGGATAACCATCTGGAAGAACTTATCCAGCTTTCCCGTATTACGGTTATTGTTTTTGATGAAAAACAGGTTCTGAAATTTAAAAGTTGTTGGAACCGTGAGCTACTGCAAAAACTGGTTGGTTCTTACCCTGTGCAGACTTACCACCTGACGCAGCAGTTCCGGGTGCAGGCACATGCGGACGTTCAGGACTGGATAAGCGCCTTCTGCCATAAAATCATTCAGCCTATGCCTGCGAAACAGACTTTCGATTTCAGGTTTTTTGATGATGCCCAGAGTCTGTACGATTTTCTGTGCAGCAGGAACGTGGAGTATGGGCTTTCTCGTATGCTCGCAACATATGATTACCCCTACCGGCTGGATGGGCAGGATCACTTTATTCAGGAAGGTCGGTTTTATCTTCGATGGGATCGTTCCAAACCGGATGAAAAACTTCCCTGGGCTGAACGGCCCGACACGATAGATGAAGTGGGGTCGGTTTATACGGTTCAGGGGTTTGATCTGAATTATGTCGGTCTCATTCTGGGTCCGTCCGTTCTGTATGATGCCGCCACAGATGGCATCCGTATTGACACCAGCAAGTATGAAGATGGGGCCGCTTTTGCGGGGCGGGACGGTCTGGCTGATCCGGAGAGCGTGAAGGAACGGATCATGCTTAATGCCATGAATGTGCTTATGACGCGTGCCGTGCATGGGCTATATATTTATGCGCATGACCCCGCACTGCGGCGCAAACTGATGGAAATTCAGGCCGAACGGGACTACGCTTCCTCCCGTGCTACAAAAAGTCCGGTGCCTGAGGGGTGAGGCTTTGGAGAGGATGCATGGCTGCGTCCACTCTTTAGCGAAGCCTCTTCTGGTGCTTTTGGGGCATGTGAGGGCCCCGCAGTGTGACACGGTACGCCAGAACACGGTTTTTTCTTTTATACAGGACTTGTCCTGTCCCCATTCTGGTGCCAACTGATGAGAAGAAACGGACTCAGCAGAGAAATCAGGACCCCTTCCCATGTTTATTGAAACTGAAGACACTCCTAATCCCGCTACGCTCAAATTTCTTCCAGGTCGCCCCGTGATGGGCGATGCAGGCACCATTGATTTCATTGATGCCGACTCTGTGGCCGGGCGCTCTCCTCTGGCGGATGCATTGTTCGCTATCCCCGGCGTCTCCCGTGTGTTTCTGGGCAATGATTTTGTGTCCATCACCAAGGCCGATAGTGAGGACTGGTCTGATGTGCGTGCCAAGGTGCTGGCAGCACTGGTGGACCATTTTGTAGCTGGTTTCCCTGTTGTGGCGGAAGGCGTGGGCATTACGGAAGAACCCATTGCCCCGGAAGACAAGGAAATTGTCGAACAGATCAAGGAACTGCTTGATACGCGCGTGCGCCCGGCTGTGGCGGGAGATGGTGGTGATATTGTCTTCCGTGGATACCGGGATGGCGTGGTGCGTCTGACCATGCAGGGGGCCTGTTCCGGGTGTCCGTCTTCCCGTGCAACATTGAAGCACGGCGTGGAAAACATGCTGCGCCATTATGTGCCGGAAGTTGTCGGCGTAGAGCAGGTGGAGGGCTGAAAAGCGCTTCCATCTTTCCGTCTGCACGCCTCTGACCTAAAAGAGAGCAGAAACTGAAACCCCTGCATCGGTAGGGATGTGGAGACGGAACAGAGATGCTGGATGAAAGCGGGCTGGATATTCTTTTCCAAAAGGCGCGTACGCCTCGGCGGTGGATGGCCCGGCCGGTCGAGACGGATGTTCTGCGCCGCCTTTATGATCTGGTGAGTCTGGGGCCAACATCCGGCAACTGTAGCCCGGCCCGCTTTGTGTTCATTACCGGGTCTGACGGACGGGAAAAGCTGCGGCCCGCGCTTTCCTCAGGGAATGTCAATCGCGTCATGGGTGCGCCCGTTATTACCATTGTGGCGCACGATCCCCTGTTTTTTGATCAACTTCCCCGCCTTTGCCCCAGTGAGGAACTGCGCTCCTGGTTTGCTGCGGATGTGGGTCTGGCGGAAGAAACAGCCTTCCGGAATGGCACCTTGCAAGGTGGCTACATGATTATGGCGGCTCGTGCACTGGGGCTGGATGTACTGCCGGTTTCCGGTTTTGATGCCTCTTTGGTCGAGGACGCCTTTCTGGCGGATACCGGATGGCGCGCTAACTTCCTGTTGTGTCTTGGGTATGGGGACACGGAAAATCTGCCACCCCGCGCGCCGCGTCTGGCGTTTGAAGAAGCCTGTCGTCTGCTGTGAGCATGATTTCACGTATTCTGGTTCTGGATGGCAGTGCGGCAGGCGATGCTGCATGCGGTCTGGCAACGTGTGTCTCGGTAGGGAGTGAGGGCGCGTATGCGCTGATTGCCCACCAGAAAGCGGCAGGCAAACAGGCGGCGGAAGGTATCGGGCTGCTGGCTGGGCAGGCTCTTGCACAGGCAGGCTGGCAGGCAGGAGCACCCTTGCAGCCACAACTGGTAGCGGTCGTGGTTGGTCCTGGGTCCTTTACAGGGTTGCGGGCTTCCTGTGCCACAGCGGCGGGATATGCGTTGGGGCTTGGTGTGCCCGTTGTCGGCGTTACGCGGGGCGAAGCCCTCCGGTCTGTTCTTGATACGGAAGTAAAGAAGGCTGAAGGCCTGCAAGGCTGGCTGCTGGTAACGGCTGCGCGTAAAGGCCGCGTGTTTGTGGAAACTGTGGCAGGCGTGCAGGCCGTGGCGTTGGTGGACTGGCAACCGCCTGAAGGCCGCTGGCTGGTGGCTGGTGATGCAGCGACGTCCCTCCCTATGCCAGCAGGCACGGTGCTGTCCGAGAGTACAACTCCCACAGCAGAGCAGATTGCCGCTGCCGCGTTGGCTCGTCAGAAAGGGGAACTCGGCCCTCGGGAGGCGTTACCCCTCTATGTGGACCCTCCGGAGGCTAAATTGCCTGCTGCGGGTTTACGCTCGGCTCCGGTCTGATGCCCGGCGTCGGCGCGAGCGCGGCCAACGGAACCTCTTTGGAGATCCTGCTGGTTTCAGCACCCCATGGCGGGCTTTTGGCGGCCCTGCATGCTGCCAGTTTTCCTCCGGCTGATCAGTGGGATGAAGATGCCATGCAGAGCCTGCTGTCTTCGTCCGGCGTGGCTGCGGCAGTCGGGGTGAAGGATGGCACACCTGCTGGCTTCATCATGATCCGGTCTGTTGCGGGAGAAGCTGAAATTCTGACCCTGTGCGTGGTGCCTTTCTTCCGGCGGCAGGGCGTTGCACAGGCCTTGCTGGCGTGGGCTTTGCTGACAGCGCAGACAGATCAGGTTGAGCAGATGTTTCTGGAAGTCTCGGTTCTGAATGCAGGCGCAAAAACATTGTATGAAAGTGCGGGTTTTGCAAAAGCAGGGCTGCGCCGGTCTTATTATCCTGACGGATCGGATGCGCTGGTGCTGTCTAAACGCCTAGATGACTGAAGCACCGGGGTAGATTCCGGGCAGATCGAAATCGTGTTTTGATGCGAATGCAATGAAGCCTGCGCCGGGGGGGACTCTTTAGATCGTATGGTTACGACGGCATCGTGGTCGGTGTCATGATGATCAGGACTTCTTTTGTGTGTGCGGCCTCTTCTCTTTTCAACAAAGAGGAAGGCGCATTCTGTCATCGTTATTGGTCTGTTGTCTCTTCTGAACCGTTGTTCATGCCCGCTTGGCGGTAAATCGGCTCAAGTATGACCTCTAATCAGAAGACGGATTCAGCCTCATGCAGACACCAGTTGTCCCGGTCTGGGAGCAACTGGGTCAGTTTTGTAAAACCCGGCGCAACTTTTGTGCGCCGGTCAAAAGGGGTCAGAGTGCGCGAGCGCCAATATCTGTGCGCCATTGTGCGCCGTCCCATGAAATGGCTTTGACTCCTGCATAGGCTTTGTCTCGTGCTTCCTGTACCGTGTTGCCGACAGCACAGATTGACAAAACGCGTCCACCGGCAACAACCAGTTCTCCTGCTGCATTTTTTGCTGTGCCAGCCTGAAAAACCGTTACATCTTTCAGGGCATTGGCATCCGCGATGCCGGAGATAACGGCCCCGGTAAGGGCTTTGCCGGGATAGCCTTGCGCTGCCATTACAACGCTGATGGACGCCTGATCGGAAAAAGTGATGGGCGTGGCATCAAGCTGGCCATCGGCCAGAGCTTTCAGGGCAGGCAGAAGATCGGAGGTCAGGCGGAGCAACAGGGCCTGAGCTTCGGGGTCTCCAAAACGCACGTTATATTCAATCAGTTGCGGGCCTGCATCTGTTAGCATCAGCCCGGCAAAAATCACACCCCGGAAGGGGGTGCCACGGCGTGCCATTTCCTTCAGCATGGGGCGAACCATGATATCCAGCGCCTGTTCCTGCGCCGCCCGGTCAAACCCACGCGGAGGGGAAACGGCCCCCATGCCGCCCGTATTGGGGCCGGTATCTCCATCGCCAATACGCTTATGGTCCTGCGCCGCGCCAATCAGTGTTGCTGTTTCTCCCGAGCAGAACGCGAACAGCGAGACTTCTTCTCCCACCAGGCAGTCTTCAATCACCACGCTGCGTCCGGCATCGCCCATGCTGCCCTGTGTCATCATGTCGCGCACGGCGTCTTCCGCTTCGGCAAGTGTCTGGGCCACAACAACACCCTTGCCTGCTGCCAGACCATCCGCTTTGACAACGATGGGCGCACCGCGTTCCTGTATGTAGGTCAGTGCGGCATCCACGCTGGTAAAGCGTTCGCCCTGCGCGGTGGGAATACCCGCAGCGTAGCAGATTTCCTTGGTGAAGCTTTTGCTGCCTTCCAGCCGGGCGGCGGCGCGGTTGGGACCGGCGCAGGCGATTTCGGCCTTGGCGCAGGCATCTGCCAGACCCGCCACAAGCGGTGCTTCCGGGCCGGGCACAATCAGGTCAATGGCCTGCTCCTTGGCAAAGGTGATCAGTGCCGGCACGTTTTCTGCCCCAATGGCAACATTCACGCCATGTTTGGCTGTGCCGGGGTTGCCGGGCGCAATGAACAGGGCTGTCAGGTGCGGTGAGCGGGCAAGTGTTGCGGCCAGTGCATGTTCCCGTCCGCCTGATCCAACCAGTAATACCCGCATTGTTTTCTCCCGCATGTAAGGTCTGCTCTTTCAGGGCGAGCGTCTGTAGCATAGATTGCGCTTATGGACGAAGGCTTTGCAGCAGGCGCACCCGCAGGGAATGTGCCGGAATATACCGTTTCAGAAATTTCGGGGGCCATCAGGCGCACGCTTGAGGGCACATTCGGCCGCGTGCGGGTGCGTGGGGAGATAACGGAGTTCAAACGTTATCCTTCCGGCCATGTCTATTTCTCTCTCAAGGATGAACGCGGCAAGATTGCGGGTGTGGTCTGGCGAGGGTCTGTCTCCCGCCTTGGGCTGGTGCCGGAAAACGGGCTGGAAATTATCGCAACCGGCAAGATTTCCGCCTATGGCGAACGCTCAAGCTACCAGCTTGTTGTGGAACGCATGGAATATGCGGGTGAAGGCGCGTTGCTGGCCCGTATTGAACGCCTGCGCCTGAAACTGGCGGAAGAAGGGCTGTTTGATGCTGAGCGCAAACGCCGTTTTCCGCTTCTGCCGCAGGTGATCGGAGTTGTGACCTCCGCGCAGGGCGCGGTGCTGCATGATATCCGGACCACATTGGCGCGCCGTTTTCCGCGCCAGTTGCTGGTGTGGCCGGTGGCTGTGCAGGGTGAAGGTGCCGCTGCGCAGGTGACAGCCGCCATAAACGGTTTTTCTCAGTTGGATGGTACAGGTCCGGTGCCGCGCCCGGATGTGTTGATTGTGGCGCGTGGTGGTGGCTCGCTGGAAGACCTGATGGCCTTCAATGATGAAGGCGTGGTGCGCGCGGCAGCGGCCTGCACCATTCCACTTATCTCCGCCGTGGGGCATGAGACGGACACCACCCTGATTGATTTTGCGGCGGACCGGCGGGCCCCAACCCCCACCGCCGCTGCCGAAATGGCTGTGCCCGTTCGTACCGAACTACTGGCAGACCTTGAACACCGTGGCGCGCGTGCGTTGGGGGCTCTTTCTCGGCAAATGCAGACGGCGCGGTTGCGGTTGGACCGTGCGGCGGCAGCGCTGCCCGATCTCCCAGCCCTGCTGCAAACAGCCCGCATGCAGCTTGATGATCGGGGGCGCAGGCTGGATGTCGCGTTGCCGGGGTTTGTGCAGAAACAGCGGGCCGCGCTTGTAGCGATTGAGCGACATATGCCTTCGGTAGAGACATTGCTGTCTGCCCGGCGGACCCAATTGGCCCTGTTGGGAAATGGTCTTCTCAATGGGTTGCGGCACGGTCTGCAGGGTAAGGAAGCGCGGCTGGGCCGGGTGCGGCTTTCTCCTGCTCCGCTTGCCGCACTGGTGCGGGAGCGGCGGGTGGCGCTGGCAGGCTCAGGCGGGCAGTTGGAAGCAGTCTCTCCCAAGGCGGTTCTTGCGCGAGGCTATGCGCTGGTTACGGCGGAGGGGCAGCCCGTTACATCGGCTCGGGCCCTGAAAACAGGCGAGCAGGTGACGCTTACTTTTGGGGATGGAAGCCAGGATGCCGTGATTGGCCGCAGGAAAGGCGGTGAACGCGCACAGGGGCTTCTTGACCTGTAAGGCCACGTGCGGGCCTTGGAGTTTGAGGCGGTTTAAGAGTATCACGGCACAAAGAGAAACGGGGCTGCAAGGCCCGACCTGAGTGTAAGGGAAGAGCGCATGTCCATCCGTTTTATGACCCGTGCCACGGGCTGTCTGGTTCTGGCTTTGCTGGCAGGGTGTGCGGCCCAGCCGCAGCATACTGCTTCCCGCATACCGTCACAGAGTTTTGCGCCGGGTATGGTGTCAGATGCCCCCCACCCGGATGAAAGCAAACTGACGAATGATCCCTCCGCCCCGGCCAATACGCCCTTGTGTGGCGTGGCTGCGCGGGAGGCCATTGCCGCGGCAACGCAGAATTACCCGCAGCCGCTCGGGTCCGGAAACAGTTGCGTGCAGAATGCGTGCTTCAATCCACAAACCGGCACTTATATTGCCGCAGATGGCACACCCCGCGTCTGCCGCTGATGCAGCCGTAGGAGTTCGGGCTGCGCTGTGAGCGCTTTAATTGCGTGAAGCAGACTTTTCGACGCAGCGTTTTGCTGATAGGAAAGACCCAGCCGCGAGAGTGACGGAACGGTAGACGTAGTCGGCTCAAAATCGACCGCCGCAAGGCATAGGGGTTCGAGTCCCCTCTCTCGCACCAGAGCTTGTCTCACTTCCCAAGACCGGACAGGGCGATGACCGTTTTAGATTCCGTAGTTTCCTCTCGTCCGGCTACGCGCCCCGCTAATCCGTGCTTTTCCTCCGGGCCATGTGCAAAGCGGCCGGGGTGGAGCGTATCTGCTCTTTCTGGCGCGCTGACAGGCCGTTCTCATCGCTCGGCAGAAGGCCGTGCGCGGCTGGGGGATGTGATAGAACGCTCCCGCACCATACTGGGCGTACCAGAAGGCTGGCGGATCGGTATTGTTCCTGCTTCTGATACGGGCGCTGTAGAAATGGCGCTGTGGTCTCTGCTGGGGCCGCGTCCGGTTGATGTCCTGGCATTTGAGAGTTTCTCTTCCCTTTGGGCGCAGGATATTGTCTCCCAGTTGAAGCTGGAGAATGCGCGTGTAATCAAGGCGGATTATGGCGCGCTGCCTGCGCTGTCTGACGTCAATTGGGCGCATGATGTTGTTCTGGCCTGGAACGGCACAACGTCAGGTGTCTGCCTGCCGTCTCCTGATGTGATTCCGGCGGAACATGACGGGCTTGTGATCTGTGATGCCACATCTGCCGCCTTCGCCATGGATTTGCCGTGGGACAGGCTGGATGTGGTGACGTGGTCCTGGCAAAAAGCGCTTGGCGGTGAGGCAGCCCATGGGATGCTCGCCCTCTCACCCCGTGCTGTGGAACGGCTGGAGCAGTTTCAGACATCACGGCCTCTGCCCAAGATTTTCCGCCTTATGGCCAAGGGCGCGCTGATTGAAGGGATCTTCAAGGGAGATACCATCAACACACCGTCCATGCTGTGTGTGGAAGATGCGCTGGATAGCCTGAAATGGGCAGCTTCTGTTGGCGGGCTTGAAGGACTGAAAGCGCGCAGCCGGGCCAATCTGGCGGAAGTGGCAGCATGGGAAGCCAGAACGGACTGGGTTTCCTTTCTGGCAGAAAATCCGGCCGAGCGTTCTTCAACCTCCATCTGTCTGCGCATTGTGGCCCCGTGGTTTCTGGCGCTGGAACGGGCCGAGCAGATGAAGGTGGTCAAGAAAATGACCGCAGTGCTGGAAAAAGAAGGCGTGGCGTTTGACATTGCCAGCTATCGCGATGCACCGCCCGGCTTACGGATCTGGGGTGGCGCAACGGTGGAAGCCAGTGATGTGCGCGCTCTCCTGCCCTGGCTTGACTGGGCATTTGCAGAGGTGTCTCCGGCCTGAAAAACGCCTGAGAGAAAGACATACACTCTTGAAAAACCGGTCATTGTGGCCGGTTTTTTTATGGCATACCGCAGAACTCTGATAATGGATGGCATCCTAGAGGCTCTGTAAGCCGGAACACATATGCGTTTTTGGTTTTGCCCCTGAAACAGGGTGGACGTGCGAAGAAAATCGACGCATCGTTCGGGAACCAGCTTGAAAAAGCATAGACCCAAAAACAAAGTGCAGACTCATGGTATCGTGTTCCTTGCCCCTGAAATCTGGAAAAACTGAACAGCGCACATCGTGGTGCGGACGTCTTGTGGCATCGGGCCTTCTGGCCGGGCTTCTCTCCGGCACAGCGTTTGCAGCACCGGCGCCAGCTTCCATGCCGCCATCTGATCCGCTTACGGTGCAGACAGGCACGGATATTCCAGCAAAGGTTGCCTTCCCTGTTGCCGAACAGCAGCGCGATTACATCAAGCGTGTTGCCATGGTGCCAATGCGAGATGGCGTGAAGCTTTATACGGTTATTGTTATTCCCAAGAATGTGCGAAATGCCCCCATTCTGCTGACCCGTACGCCTTATAACGCCAAAGAGCGGGCAAACCGTACGCCAGATGCACTGACCATGCGGGAACTGCTGCCGCAAGGGGATGATGTCTTTGTAGAAGGCGGCTACATCCGCGTGTTTCAGGATATTCGCGGGAAATATGGCTCGGAGGGCGATTATGTAATGACCCGCCCGCCCCGTGGCCCGCTGAACCCCACAAAAACGGATGAAACCACGGATGCGTGGGACACCATAGACTGGCTGGTGCATAACGTTTCGGAAAGTAATGGCCGTGTGGGGATGACCGGATCATCCTACGAAGGGTTTACGGTTGTTATGGCGTTGCTGGACCCGCATCCCGCGCTGAAAGTCGCGGCACCTGAAAGCCCGATGGTGGACGGCTGGATGGGGGATGACTGGTTCCATTACGGTGCTTTCCGGCAAGGCACGTTTGATTATTTCACCTCGCAGATGACCGTCAGAGGAAGCGGGGATTCCATTCCGCGTAAAGATGCTGACGATTATACCAATTTTCTGAAAGCAGGCTCTGCCGGAAACTTTGCGACACAGGCGGGGCTGGACCAGTATCCGTTCTGGCAACGGATGCATGCCCACCCGGCTTATGATGCCTTCTGGCAGGGGCAGGCGCTGGATAAACTTCTAGCCCAGAAAAAACCCACTGTGCCCATGTTGTGGGAGCAAGGGCTGTGGGATCAGGAAGATATGTGGGGGGCCATTCACACATGGCAGGCCTTGAAGGATGCAGATGTCAAAGCCCCCAATACGCTGGTCATGGGGCCGTGGCGGCATAGTGGCGTCAATTACAATGGTTCAGAACTCGGCCCACTGTCTTTTGAGGGGGATACCGCGCACCAGTATCGGAAAGATGTGTTCCGTCCGTTCTTTGATGAATATCTTAAGCCGGGCAGCGCATCCGTGCATTTGCCCGATGCCATCATTTACAATACGGGTGACCAGAAATGGGATTATTATCGTTCCTGGCCGTCAGTTTGTGAAACTGAATGCACAAATAAACTGACCCCTCTTTTTCTGGCCAGTGGGCATAGCCTGAGCTTTACGCATCCGGACAAGGATGACGCAGACAGCTATGTCTCTGACCCCGCACACCCTGTTCCCTTTCTGGCTCGGCCATTTGCATTTTCCATGGGGCCGCGCTGGAAAAGCTGGCTGGTGCAGGATCAGCGGGAAGCGGAATCCCGCCCTGATGTGCTGACTTATGAAACAGAAGAACTTGATGCGCCTGTGCGTGTCAGTGGTGTGCCGGTAGCGGATCTTTTTGCGGCAACAACGGGCACGGATTCAGATTGGGTGGTCAAGTTGATAGATGTTCAACCAGCCGCTACGCCGGATAATCCTAAAATGGGTGGGTATGAACTGCCTGTTTCGATGGACATTTTCCGTGGCCGGTATCGTGCCAGTTTTGAAAAACCGGAAGCCATACAGCCCAATACCACGCAGCATTATCATTTTACGTTGCCAGCAGTGAACCATGTGTTTGCCAAGGGCCACCGTATTATGGTGCAGATCCAGTCTTCCTGGTTCCCGTTGTATGACCGTAACCCTCAGAAGTTTGTGCCAAACATTTTTGACGCCAAAGCCGAGGATTATACGGTTGCTACTCAGAGTATCCATCATGGAGGAAATGCCTCAACGGCCATTCTGCTGCCCGTTGTGAAGGTTGATCAGAACCCGTAAAAAGAGTTCTAAATAAAATCATGTGATTTTCAAGAACCAGTTTTTCGGGAACAAGGCGCATCAGGCTCTGGTGCGCCTTGTGTTGTATCTGAGAGACGGTTTTGCACGGAGACGAGAAAATGACCAAAGCGACAGCTCATATGGACCGGATGACAGCGGCAGAAATGCGGGAGGCCGTTGTCCGTAACCCTGTTATTCTTTTGCCGCTTGGCAGTTTTGAAGATCAGGGCCCGCATATGCCCATGGGCGACTATCTTCTGGCGGACGCGGTAGCCGAACGTATTGCCCTGGAAGCGACACAGGCAGGGCATGAAACTTATGTTGCTCCGGTTCTCCCCTTTGGTGGTGCAGATTTTTTTGGATATATGCCTGGTGGTATTGCTCTTTCTCAAACCACACTTCAGGCTGTCCTGTCAGATATGCTTGAAAGTCTGCTGCGCCATGGCTTGACGCGTCTTGTTATTCTGAACGGGCATGGCGGAAATTGCACCATGATCCATGATGTGACGCATAGCATTATGAGGAAAAGTGGCGTGATTATTCCCAGCTTTTACCTCTGGCGTGTGGCTGCAACAATAATGCCGCATATCATGGGTAAGGAAAAAGCGGCCTTGTCTGGTAGCCATGGCGCGAACCCTTTGACCAGTATCGGTATGCATCTGCTGCCAGAGTGCATCAAACTGGAACGCCTGATTACGCCGGATTCAGGAAAAACAGCGTGGGGTTTAAAAGTTGTTGATTTTGGAATGGTTGATCTAAACGGGGTTCCGGTTTCCATTCCCCTGGAAGGGGATAGCACAGCAACGCAGGGTGTCGGGAAAGGGAATCCTCATTTGTGCTCGGCTGAAGATGGTGAAAGGTTGACCGCAAAATTGGTAGAATACGGTGTACAGCTTGTGGAGCATGTCATTAAGAGAGCCTCCTGAAAAAAAGATTTCAAGAAAGATATTTTCAATATTTGAAGAATGTCAAAAGGCGGCAGATAACCTGCCGCCTTTGTGTTGATAACCTGTTACAGCCAATCAGGCGGGTGCATCAATTGGCACGACGTTGATCAGCTTTTTGTTTACAAATTCTTCAATGCCCATCATGGCCAGTTCCCGCCCATAGCCTGAGCGTTTTATACCCCCAAACGGCAGGTCCGGTCGGGTCCATGTGGGGTGATTGACATATACCATGCCAGTGCTGATGCGTTTAGCAACATCCACCCCGCGTTCCGTATTTTGCGTGAAGACAGAACCACCCAATCCGTATGGGTTGTCATTTGCTAGGGCAATGGCTTCGTCTTCATCCTTCACCCGGAAGAACAGGGCAACGGGACCAAAAAATTCCTGATAAAATGCAGGATTATCTTTTGTGATGTCTGTCAGGATGGTGGTCTGAACAAACGCGCCCTTGTTTGGCGGAGCAGGGCCAACCCTGTGGGCAGTCGCACCGTGTTTAACAGCGTCTTCCACCTGCTCGTTCAACTGGTCCGCCGCACTCTGGGAGGACATGGGAGGCACGCCTGTGGCATCATCAGACGGATCACCAGGAGAAAGCTTGGCCAGTTCTTCGCTAAAGCGTTTGAAGAACGTATCGGCAATCTTATCAACTACAATAATGCGTTTTGCAGCCACACAGCATTGGCCGCCATTATTCATACGGCCCCACACCGCCCACTTGACCGATTTTTCAAGGTCAGCATCTTCCAGCACAATAAAGGCATCGCTGCCGCCAAGCTCCATGGTGGTTTTTTTCAGGTTCTTGCCGGCCTGCGCCGCAACTTTGGCCCCCGCACCTTCACTACCCGTCAGGGCAATGCCCTGCACGCGTGGGTCATCAATCAGGGTTTCAAGCTGCTCGCGTGTGGCAAACAGGTTAGTGTAAAGCCCTGCCGGAGCACCAGCATCATGGAACAGTTTTTCAAATGCGGCCGCTGCCTGAGGAACAATGGAGGCGTGTTTGACCACCACAACATTCCCGGCCATCAGATGCGGCCCCGCTACGCGGGCAAGCTGATAGTAAGGAAAGTTCCACGGTTCAATGGCCAGAATAATGCCTAAGGGCTGGCTGACCACCATGGCGTCATCACCGCGTTCTGCACCGCCGGGCACTTTTTGCGGAGCTAGGAATTTTTCTGAATTCTGGGCGTAGTAATCAAGAATATCGGCAGAAAGGTCCACTTCTGCTTCGGCCTCACGCTTGAGTTTTCCCATTTCAAGCGTGAGGAGTTTTGCATAATCCTCCTTCTGCTCACGCAGCAGGGACGCAGCCCGGGCAATAATTTTGGCCCGGTCTGCAAAGGAGGTCTGAGCCCAGATTTTGTAAGTGGTCTCCGCCTGATCCAGAAGGGTTTGAAGTTCTCCGTCTTTCAGATCAGGAAAGGTAGCGATCGTCTCATTGGTGTATGGATTAACAGTCTTGTAAGCCATTTCCAGAGCCTTTCGGTTCCCCTTGACGGAGATCAGGCGCGAAAGTCGATCACGATACGGCCTTCGACCTTTCCCTCCTCAAGGCGTGTGAAAATATTGTTTATGTTCTCCAGCCTGTCGGTCTGGGTCACGGAAGTCACTTTGCCCTCTGCAAAGAAGGAGAGAGCTTCAATCATATCAAGCCGGGTCCCCACAATGGATCCGCGAATGGTGGTGCCTTTCATCACCATATCGAAGATCGAAATTGGGAAATCTCCCGGCGGCAGTCCGTTCAGAACCAGCGTGCCCCCTGCCCGCACATAACCCATTGCCTGTGAAAAGGCTTTTGTGGAAACAGCGGTAATCAGGCCGCCATGCACACCCCCAACCTCTTTCTGGATGAAGGCGGCGGGATCTGTCGTCCTGGCATTAACGGTCAGAGCTGCACCAAGTTTCCGGGCGGTAGCCAGTTTTTGATCATCAATATCAACCGCAATCACATTCAGGCCCATGGCCACGCCATATTGCACGGCCATCTGGCCCAGGCCGCCCACACCAGAAATGGCAACCCAGTTGCCAGCTTTGGTGTCTGTCATTTTCAGACCTTTATACACCGTCAGCCCAGCGCACAGCACCGGCGCGACTTTCACGGGGTCTATCCCCTTGGGTAGGCGGGCAACATAGTTGGGGTCTGCCACCACATATTCGGCAAAGCAGCCGTTTACGGAATAGCCGGTTTCCTGCTGTTTGGCGCACAGGGTTTCCCATCCGCCCAGACAATGTTCGCAATGGCCGCAGGCGGAGTAAAGCCACGGCACGCCAACTTCATCCCCCTCCTTCACCCAGGTTACGTTGCTGCCAACCTTGGTAACGACGCCTACACCTTCATGGCCCGGAATAAAGGGAACGGTAGGTTTTTTGGGCCAGTCGCCGCTCGCGGCATGCAGGTCTGTATGGCAAACACCGCAGGCCGTCATTTTTACCAGAATCTGGTCTGGCCGGATGTCGGGAATGTCCAGTTCTTCAATAGTCAGCGGTTTGCCGAATTCATGAACAACAGCGGCTTTCATTTTTCCTGACATGGTTCCTTAACTTTCATTCTTTATCTTATTCTTACAGGCCACCTGCGGGGCAGGCAGAGGCCCTCCCTGCCGGTTTTTGGCTGGAAGAACAAGAGGGGGCTTTCGGGCTAAGAGATTGAAAAGCATGAATTCTACAGCCCTTGTGGTTGAAAGATCGTGTTGGCCCGCCAACTGCCAGGAACGGTGTGGAAAGTCAGTTGGCGTGGTCGGTTCCGGGCTTCTGGCGCGTGAAGGTTCTCTGTGGTCGGGTGGATGCTTTAACGTCAGGCTTCCAACTGGTTTTTCAGCCTCAGAAAAAACCACCACACACCTCTTATCCCGGCGGCGTTTCTGCGCAGTCATTCACTCTGAGCGATACAGATGCTTCTGCGGCTTCTGGTGTTTTTCACGCTGTTTTGGAGACCATGGCTCCTATTCAACTCTATCTCTTTCTGAATTACGCCGGTCCATGCAAAAAGCTGAATTGACCTGTGTCAAAAAAAGCCACGTTTCCTTTCTAGGGCAGACATGACTTATAGAAAGCCTTGTTTTGAAAAGAGATTTCCTGCCCCTGAAACAAAGATTTCATGGTTGCCATGAACCGGCAGGAAGAGCAGAGGACAGCTTGATGGAACTGAGTGTAAAGACCCTGGGTAATCTGCCCGCAACGGTCGTGATGTCAGATTATGACCGCAGCGCGGTGCGGCCGGGCATTGTGCATTTGAGCGTCGGCAATTTTCATCGCGCTCATCAGGCTGTGTATGTTGATCGTGTTCTCGCTCTGCCCGAACAGGGCGGCTGGGGAATTGTTGGTGTCGGTCTGCTGGATACACCCGCAGAAGCAGCGAAGGCTGCGGCATTGCAGGCGCAGGACGGTCTTTACACTCTTACGGAATGCCCGGCGGATAAACCGGATGTGGTGCGGGTGATCAAGTCCCTGGTGGAGTATGTTCACGCCCCGGCGGATCGGGCTGCGGCCATCCGTCGTCTGGCTGATCCGGCTATCCGGGTGGTCACCATGACCATTACGGAAGGCGGCTATTATATGGATGAAGCTAGACAGTTCATGCCCAGCCATCCCGATATGGTGGAGGATCTGGCACGGCAGGTTCCCCACTCTGCTTTTGGTGTCATGGCGGAAGCCCTGCGGTTACGGCGCGAAGCTGGCATTGTGCCGTTTACCGTATTGTCGTGCGATAATGTGCCTCATAACGGGCATGTGGCGCGCAAGGCTCTGGTGGGCTGGGCCGAACAGCGGGATAAAGATCTGGCTGGCTGGATCAGCCAGAACGTGGCGTTTCCTTCCTGCATGGTTGATCGTATCACGCCCGCTGTGCGGGAAGCTGATATTCAGCGTCTGGATGCCGCAAGCGGCATAGAAGATCGCGCTCCGGTTTATTGTGAAGATTTTATTCAGTGGGTGGTGGAAGATACGTTTCCCTCAGGCCGCCCTGACTGGGAGAAAGTGGGCGTTCTGTTTACACAGGATGTTGCGCCCTATGAGCAGGTGAAACTGCGTATGCTCAACGCCACCCATTCCATGATGGCGTTGCCCGGTGTGTTGATGGGATACCGGGTTGTGAGTGATGCCATGCAGGACGTCAGTCTTTACGCTCTGCTGCAACAGTTTCTGGGGTTTGATGCGGAGCCTCTTTTGCAGGCTCCTCCCGGTATGGCGTTACAGGAATACGGGGCGCTGCTGCTCTCCCGTTTCCGCAACAAGGCCATAAGTGACCAGCTTGTGCGCATTGCGTCTGATAGCGCCTCCAAGCTTCCGGTTTTTATAAGGCCTACCGCGTCAGGTGTTGTTGCGCAGGGGCGTGACGCGCGCCGGATAGCCTTTTTGCTGGCCTGCTTTTGCGCCTATCTGGCAGGGCGGGATGAAAAGGGTGCTGCGTATGATGTGCTGGAACCGCACCTGACAGAGGAGGATAAAAAGCTGGCATTTGATGCTGATCCAGCCAAGGCATTGGAGATGAGTGTTTTCTCTGGCTGGGATCTGGAAAAATCAGATGCGTTTGTCACGCAGTTTGTAGAAATGCGGCAGGCCCTTAAAGCACAGGGTGTTCGGAAAACCCTCGAAACCGGCGTTCTGGCCTGAGGGTTTCTTTTGGCCCTATTCTTTTAATTGAGAGAACGGCGCCCAGCAGCGGCCATCCCGTGCCAGCAGGGCGGATGCTGAGGCTGGGCCGTCCGTGCCCGCCTTGTAAGGTTCGGGCGGTGTAGGGTCTTTGGCCCACGCCTTCAGAACCGGGTCCACTGCCCGCCAGGCTGCTTCTATATTATCGGCACGCTGAAACAGGGTGGCGTTGCCTTGCAGACAGTCATACAGCAAGGTTTCATACCCGACATTGGGTATGCTGCCGAAGGCTTGTTCATACCGGAACTGGGAAACAACTTCCTTCACTATGGTTTCCGGGCCTGGCTGCTTGGTATTGAAGTGCAGATCCGCTCCTTTTTCCGGACGAATATTATAGACAAAGCGGTTAGGAGTCTGGGCTGCGCCCTCCGCCGTATGAAAAAGCGGATGAGCTGTCTGTTTGAACTGCACCACAATTTCCGTCACGCTGGAGTCCAGCGCTTTGCCCGTGCGCAGGTAAAACGGCACCCCTTTCCATCGCTTACTGTCAATTTCGATCTTCAGCGCAGTATAGGTCTCGGTGCGGCTGTCGGGGGAAACGCCCTTGCTGTCCCGATACGCGGGAAGGATGCGCCCCTTTATCAAGCCAGCTTCATATTGGCCTCTCACGGCATTTTCGGGAGAAATGGGCCGGATAGCCTCAAAAACCTGCTGCTTGGCGTTTCGAATGGCTTCAGGTTCAAGCGATGTTGGGGGTTCCATGGCCACCAGCGCCAGAATCTGGAACAGATGGTTGGGCACCATATCCCGCAGGGCCCCTGTGGCGTCATAGAACACGCCGCGGCCTTCTACCCCCAGTATTTCTGCGGCGGTAATCTGGATATGATCAATATACTCGCACCGCCAGAGCGGATCGAACAGAAGGTTGCTGAAGCGGAGTGCAAGCAGATTCTGAACGGTTTCTTTCCCCAGAAAATGATCAACCCGGTAGATCTGTGATTCCTGAAGGAAGGAGAGCAGGTGCGCGTTCAGCGCCTGAGCGGACTGGAGATCCGTTCCAAACGGTTTTTCGATAACCAGTCTGCGGAACCGATTGTCTGTTTCCTTTAAAAGACCGGCCTTGGCGAGCGTTTCTGCCGCAGGCTCAAAAAAACGCGGTGGCGTGGCCAGATAGAAAACAGCATTCCGATCGCCAATATCCCGAGCAAGGGTGCTAACAGCGTCAACTGACGTAAAATCCAGTGTCTGATAGGTCATGCGCTCGGTAAGCCAGGACCAGGCGGTTTCATCTATTTTGGGTGTATAGAATTCGGCATGGCTGTCCTGAGTGAACGTCTCCATCTTGGCGCGTAGGGAGGCTTTCCATGAGGCGGACGTCAGGTCTTCCGCACTGACGCCAATAATCCGGAAGTCATCAGGCAGGAATTTGTTACAGGTGAGGTCATACAGGGCCGGAACCAGCAGCCTGTGGGTCAGATCCCCCCCCGCGCCGAGAATGACCAGCGTGCCAGCCGGTGCCGGTTGCGTGGCGGCCGGGGCAACAGGAGCCCCCGCCGGGATGCATGTGGGTGAAAGCTGAACCAAGACCGCTCTCCTTTATGCGTGGGCGACTCCACAAGGGGCGCCTTTTGAAAAACAGGGCTTTTTATGGTCCTGCCGGGAGAGGAACAATTCCATTTATGTCCAGTTTGGTCTAGGTTCGCCGCCCGGTCAGGCATTCAACAAGAACAGAAGATAGGGAACGTTATGGGGTATCGGGTTGCAGTTGTCGGAGCCACAGGTGCGGTTGGGCGTGAAATCTTAAAGACACTGGCGGAGCGGGAGTTCCCGGTTGACAAGATTGTGGCCCTGGCATCTCCTCGTTCTACCGGGCGTGAGGTTTCCTTTGGCGATAAGGTTCTGAAAGTACAGAACCTTGAAACCTTTGACTTTACGGGGTGGGACGTTGCCCTGTTCTCCCCAGGTGGGGCTGTTTCCGCCAAATATGCGCCGGTTGCTGCCAAGGCAGGGTGCGTGGTGATTGATAACACCTCCCACTTCCGTATGGAGCCGGACGTGCCGTTGGTGGTGCCGGAAGTGAACCCGGATGCCCTGAAGCGCATGAAGCGCAACATTATTGCCAACCCGAACTGTTCAACCATTCAGATGGTGGTGGCGCTCAAGCCCCTGCATGATCTGTTTACGCTCAAGCGTGTGGTTGTGGCCACGTATCAGGCCGTTGCGGGCGCGGGCAAGGACGGTATGGATGAACTGTTTGCCCAGACTCGGGGCAGTTTTGTGAACGATCCGCCCAAGATCGAACAGTTCCAGAAACAGATCGCCTTTAACTGCATTCCGCAGATTGACCGCTTCATGGATGACGGCGCCACCAAGGAAGAGTGGAAAATGGCCGTGGAAACCAAGAAGATTCTTGATCCCGATATTTCCGTGATTGCAACCTGCGTGCGGGTTCCGGTGTTTATCGGTCATTCTGAAGCGGTGGTGGCCGAATTTGAGGAACCTGTGGACATCAAGCGTGCGCGTGAAGTGCTGCGTGAGGCAGATGGCGTGATTCTGCGCGATGAGCGTGAAGACGGCGGGTATGTGACTCCAATTGAATGCGTTGGGGAAGACGCAACCTACGTTTCACGCCTTCGTGTCGATCCCACTGTTCCCAACGGTCTCGCATTCTGGTGTGTGTCCGATAATCTGCGGAAAGGTGCGGCTTTGAACGCGGTTCAGATTGCCGAAACCATGATCGCTCTGGACCTCCTTCCCAAACACGGCTGAGTGAGGCGGCCCCGCCTCTCGGTGTCGTGTTGCCTGGTTGAATTGACCACTCTGCGGGTGGGGCGTAGGACGAAATCAATGCAGAAACGCTGGCACTAAGCCAGTGTAGGGATAGACGGACGGGATACGAGGCTGACAATGCAGGATATCCGGAAGGCCCTCTACGTAGGGAGCCGAAGTGACGGCAGACTCATTCAGCGGCCTATGTCGCCGCATCTGCAAATTTACCGCTATCGGCTCTCCATGGTTCTTTCCATTTCGAACCGATTGACCGGTGTTGCAGCAACAGCGGGAGCGGCCTTGGGCGTGTTCTGGCTTGCCGCCGCCGCCAAGGGGCCGAAATCTTTTGAAACGGCACGCAAGGTTACAGGTAATCCGGTTGGCCAGCTTCTGCTGGTAGGATGGCTGGCTTCTGTTGTGTACCACACGGTGGGCGGCATCCGCCATCTGATCTGGGATAGCGGTTACCGCTATGACAAGACGGAAATCAACAAGGATGGGCCGGTTGCTGTTGGTGTTACCGCTGGGGTGAGCACGGTTCTGGCCGGTGCCCTTCTGGGTGTGGCGGGTGGCCGGGCACGTTCCCGCGCCAAGGCAAGGAAGGCAGGCTGACATGAACGCTTCTGTTTCTCATATCGAGGTCATGCGCTCCCAGCTTGGCCGTGCACGTGGGCTGGGCGCAGGTGGATCAGGCGTAGGGCACTGGTGGGCGGAGCGTGTTTCCGCAGCGGCTCTTCTTCCTCTTTCAACGTGGTTTGTTGTTCAGATGTTCCGTCTTGGCGGGGCTGATCACGCGGAAGTGGTGAAATGGGGCGGCAAGCCGGTGAACGCCACAATGCTTACCGCACTGATCATCACCACATTCTACCATGCCCAGATGGGCCTGCAGGTGATTGTGGATGATTACGTGCATGGCAAGGCGCACCTGCCCACGCGAATTCTGGTGAAAATCGGAACGTCTCTGATCGGACTTCTGGGCGTGTTTGCGGTCATCAAGCTGGTGGCGGCGGGCAACAGCCAGAAATCCTGAAAAAAACTCTGAGCCTTGTGCCGCCTGCCTGACAGGATCTGCGCGGCACGAACCTGAAGACATGACAGGCCGAACGCACATGGGAGCGCCGTCACGATGAATGCCAATACCTCTCCGTCACGGGGAGCCTACCGGATTATTGACCACGCTTATGATGTTGTGGTTGTGGGTGCAGGTGGATCCGGCCTGCGTGCTACGCTGGGCATGGGGGCTGCTGGCCTCAAAACTGCCTGCGTGACCAAAGTTTTTCCCACACGGAGCCATACCGTTGCCGCCCAGGGGGGGATCGGGGCTTCTTTGGGAAATATGGCGGAAGATAACTGGCGCTGGCACATGTATGACACCGTAAAGGGGTCTGACTGGCTGGGTGATCAGGACGCCATTGAATTCATGTGCCGTGAGGCCGTGCCCGCCGTGCAGGAACTGGAACATTTCGGTGTGCCGTTCTCCCGCACGGAAGAAGGCAAGATTTACCAGCGTCCGTTTGGCGGCCATATGAGCGATTACGGCAAGGCCCCTGTGCCACGTGCCTGCGCTGCTGCCGACCGTACCGGCCACGCCATTCTGCATACGCTGTACCAGCAGTGCCTGAAACATAACGTTGAGTTCTTTGTCGAATACTTTGCCATTGATCTTATTATGGATGATGAAGGCGCCTGCCGTGGTGTTGTGGCGTGGTGTCAGGATGATGGCACGATCCATCGTTTCAATGCCAAGATGGTTGTTCTGGCAACCGGTGGATATGGTCGCGCCTATCAGTCCTGCACCTCAGCCCACACCTGCACGGGTGATGGCGGCGGTATGGCCATGCGTGCTGGCCTGCCTACGCAGGATATGGAATTTGTGCAGTTCCACCCGACTGGTATCTACCCCGCCGGCTGTCTGCTGACGGAAGGTTGCCGTGGTGAAGGTGGGTATCTGACAAACTCGGAAGGCGAGCGCTTCATGGAGCGTTATGCGCCAACGGCCAAGGATCTGGCATCGCGTGACGTTGTTTCCCGCGCCATGACCATCGAGATCAAGGAAGGCCGTGGTGTTGGTCCGAAGAAAGACCACATCATGATGCATCTGGAGCATCTGGGGTCTGATCTGCTGCACCAGCGTCTGCCGGGCATTATTGAAACCGCCCGTATCTTTGCTGGTGTGGACGTGACCAAGGAACCTGTGCCGGTTCTGCCGACCGTGCATTACAACATGGGCGGTATTCCTACCAATATTCATGGTGAAGTTGTCCGTCCAACGGCTGATAATCCTGATGCCGTTGTGCCGGGCCTGATGGCGGTGGGTGAAGCCGCCTGTGTGTCCGTGCATGGGGCTAACCGTCTGGGCACGAACTCCCTGCTCGATCTGATCGTGTTCGGGCGTGCGGCGTCCAAGCGTGCAGCAGAAGTTGTGAAGCCCACGGACTTTGTAAAACCTCTGCCAGCAGGTGCAGGCGAAGCCGCACTCGATCGTCTGGACAAGCTGCGTTATGCCAAGGGTGGAACCAAAGTCTCCGCCATGCGTGATCGTCTCCAGCGTGACATGCAGACCCATGCCGCCGTGTTCCGTACGCAGGAAAGCCTGCAGGAAGGCGTGGACAAGATTCACGAAATCTGGAGCGGTTTGGGTGATATCTCCGTTTCTGACTCATCACTGATCTGGAACAGTGATCTGATGGAAGCTCTGGAGTTTGAAAACCTTCTTGCTAACGCGACAGTAACCCTTGAAAGCGGTCTGGCCCGGCATGAAAGCCGTGGCGCCCACGCGCGGGATGACTTCCCCGACCGTGATGACAAGGAATGGCTGAAGCATTCCGTTTCCTGGCTGGATGACAAAGGCAGCGTGTCGCTGACTTACCGTCCGGTTCATATGAAGACACTCACCAATGATGTTGAGGTCTTCCCACCCAAAAAGCGCGTTTACTGATCTGTCGGCACGAACGGGCGAATAAGGGAGGTAAAGATGGTCGAACTCAGACTGCCGCGCAACAGCGAGATCGGGAAAGGCAAAACCTTTCCCGCGCCAGCCGGGGCCAAAAACGTTAGAACATTCAAGGTGTACCGTTGGACACCGGATGATGACAAAAATCCGGTTGTTGATTCCTACGAACTGGATCTTGATACAATTGGGCCGATGGTGCTTGACGCCATTATCCATATCAAGAACGAAGTGGACCCCACGCTGACATTCCGGCGCTCCTGCCGTGAAGGAATCTGCGGGTCCTGCGCCATGAACATTGATGGTGAAAACACGCTGGCGTGTCTGAAGCCTATCAAGGACATCAAGGGCGATGTGCGCATCTATCCGTTGCCGCATATGCCGATTGTCAAGGATCTGGTGTCCAACCTTGATGGTGCTTACGCTCAGTTGCGTTCCATTGAACCGTGGATGAAGTCTGACAGCGCGCCGCCGCCGGATTCAGAACGCCGCCAGAGCATTGAAGAACGGGAAAAGCTGGATGGGATGTGGGAGTGCATTCTGTGCTTCTGCTGCACAACCTCCTGCCCGTCCTACTGGTGGAACGGTGACCGTTATCTTGGCCCGGCCGTGCTTCTGGCAGCGTATCGCTGGATTGCGGACAGCCGTGATGAACATACGGGCGACCGCTTGGATTCTCTGGAAGATACGTTCAAGCTGTATGCCTGCCGTACCATCATGAACTGCACCCAGACCTGCCCCAAAGGCCTGAATCCGGCCAAGGCAATTGGGCGTATCAAAGAACTTCAGATTGAGCGGAAGCTCTGACGTCAGTCAGAATGGTTTCCGTTCCAGTCTGTCAGAATGAGGGTCTGCTTTAGGGAGAGAAGGCCTCTATTTTGAAACGTAACGCCCCCACGCTGTTTAGGTACAGCGTGGGGGTTTGTTTTTTTGCGTCTTCTGAAATGCATAAGGATGGGTGGGACACAGGCTCTCGCGTGATATGGCAGGCGCAGTCAGGTCGCTGAGCGGCACTTATCATCATGAGGGAGTATTCAAGCAGAATGGCTTCTTTTGCCAAAATGAAGCAGAAAGGACTGGAGACTTTGGCCTGTGTGCCAGAGCTGGCACGAATGCCTTCGTTCCTGTTCTGGGTCCTCATGATCCTGACGGTCTGCTATTTTGTCAGCGACAGCATTCTGCCTTTTTCAAATGGAGATATCGCATATTATGTGGTGGTAGGGCGCGGTATGCTGCGCGACCATCTTCTACCTTACACCTATGCTTTTGATCATAAACCTTTGGGCGTCTATCTGGTTTATGCGGTGTGGGACTATATTGTTCCCCTTCCTTACGGAAAATTCGAACTGTTAGCCTGTGTGCTCATGGCGGCCTTTGTGCTGCTCTGCCGCATTTTTGGGTCGTTCAACAACTGGTTGGCCTGGCTGATATTAACAGTGGGTGGTTCTGTTTTTGGTGTTCTGGATGGGAATACCGAAACGGTTCTGGTGGTAGGGGAAGCCCTATTTCTCAGGCTGCTTTATAAAGGCAATACTCAGGGAGACCCCTTCCTTTTCTTTGTAGCAGGCCTGGTTTTTTCCGGTGTTGTGAACGTCAATTACCTTTCTGCCGTCTGTCTTTTCCTGCCGTCCTTATTGCTCTTTCTGGCACCTGGATGGTTTCGTCTCAAGCATATCATGCTGGCAGCCATGGGGCTGGTAGTGGGGCTGCTCGTTCTGTTTTCTCCTTATCTGGTGGAAGGACATGGGGCATTACAAACGTATTTTTCCATGCAAAGCGCATTTCTGCATCACTATGGCGCGTCTTTAAAAGCCCGTATGCGGAGTGTGCTGTGGTGCGGCATTTATACGGCGTTGCTCTTTCCGGTGCTTCAAGGCTGGTTCAAACGTTTTCCGCTTAGTCTACATGGGACAGCGAGAAAAACACTTCTGCTGCCGTTGTGGTTTTTGTCTTCTCTGCCTGCGGTTATCCTGTCGGGGCATCCGTTTGAGCACTATTTTATTCTGTGCTTTGCGCCGGCTGCCATCATGGCGGCGATTCTGTTCGAGAAAAGCTACGCCTTCCCAAAGTATAGCTTATTACCCTTCGCATTGTTTTCCATAGGCTATATGGTTCAGGAAACCCGGAAAATCCTGAATGAAAGACTGTATTACACTCGGGTGGACTACGCGTTTCTCTCAAAAGAAATAGGAACGCAAAAAGTTCTGAATATCCGGGCAGACCACACCGCATTCTATTCGGCGGATTTGCGACCGTTTGATGTGTATCTGTTTCCAACACACATCGATATTGTGTTCGGAAAAGAAAATGCGTGGAAACGCTACATGCAGGATCTTGTTCGCGGGCCAGCGTATGTGCTCACGCCGTATGATGGGTGTGCCCGCAATCAGGTTGAACCAGTTGTGTGCAGGTGGCTGACAACACATTACAAACGGATATATTCTCTGAACACACGGCGGGTTCACACTGAAAAAGCCCAGCGTTTTTCGCTTGATCTCTATAAGCTGGTGTTATCTGAGAGGAGCGGTTACTTGAAGGGGGGCGCACCATTACTGAAACAGGACTGATTTTCTTAGAAAGGTAGCAGGGGTGTTCATGATGCAGTCAGAAGATATTGCAAACAGTCCTTTTCGTTTTCTGGAAAGTTGAAAAGGCAGATTATGTTGGTCAGGAATGCAACGGAACGGGACGCAGTAGCCATAGCGCACATCTATAATCACAATGTTCAGTTCAGTACGGCGATCTGGAACGAGAGAGTGGTGGATGTTTCTGACCGCGTGAAATGGATCAGAGACCGGCAGGCCGCAGGCTATCCAGTGCTGGTTGCGCAAGGTGAGGCGCAGGAGGTGGTGGGGTATGCCAGTTTCGGCCCATGGCGGCCATTTGATGGATACCGGCACACGGTTGAGCATTCCGTGTATGTTCACCCGAACCATCAGCGCAGAGGAATTGGTCGTCTGCTTCTGGAAGCCCTGATCTCGCGTGCTAGAACAGATGGGCTGCATGTGATGGTTGCCGGGATAGAGGCTGGCAATACTGGTTCCATAGCGTTGCACAAGGCTTTGGGGTTTGAAGAAACCGGCGTGATGACGCAGGTGGGGGCCAAGTTTGGTCGCTGGCTTGACCTTGCGTTTCTGTGCTTGCGGCTGGATGACCGTGCCTGTCCCTGAAAGGCGTGTCGTGCGGAATAGATTGACGGCATGCCCTTGAGGGTGGGACACATCATCACCTCTTTTATGATCAGGAGCTTCGTGCAGTCGTGTTTGACGGCCAACTGACTTCTCTGGCGGGCCGTACACGGGCCTGGACTGATAGCCTGTTTGTAGACCATGCCGTGTTCCGGCTGGTGTGGACCAACTTTCATACCGTTGTGCCGGGCAAGGTGTATCGGTGTAATCATCCGACCCCTGCCCGCCTGAAACAGGCCATGAAGCGCTATCATCTACGTACGCTTGTCAATTTGAGGGGGCACCGGAAATGTGGCTCGGATGCTTTGTCCCGTTCAACGGCGCATAAGCTTGGTCTTGCCCATGTGGACATGGCTTTTGAAAGCCGTGGCGCACCACATCGAGACCGTATTTTGCGGTTCGCGGCGCTTTATCAGAACATTGCTTTCCCCATGCTGATGCATTGCAAATCCGGGGCGGACCGGGCAGGCCTCGCGTCAGGACTGGTGGTGTTGTTTGAGGGCGGAAGTGCAGCGCGTGCGCTCAAGGAACTTTCCTGGCGGTATGGGCATTTTCGTGGGTCGCGCACCGGCATTCTGGACGCCTTTTTCATGCGCTATCAGGCCGAAGCGGAAGGACGCCTGCCGTTTCTGGACTGGGTGCAGGATGAATATGATGAAGTGGCGCTCAAGCGGGATTTTGTCGCCGGCAAACTTGCCTCTTTCATGACGGATCAGGTGCTGCGTCGGGAATAGGCACTGGCGAGCAAAACAGGGGCAGGATGTATGGAGCATAAGCCTGCGGGAGCCCGAAAGACGCATGTCTTCCGGCATGGAACCATGCTGGCCGCAGCGTTGGCGCTGGTGTCCTGGGGAAGCGCTTATCCCGTTGTGCGCATGGCGCTGCATAGTATGGCGCCCATTCCTCTGGCTGCGGCACGCTATGCGGTTGCAGCCATTGTGGCGTTGGTCTGGGTGGCCTGGAAACGGCCGCTGTTGCCACGAGTACAGGATCTGCCGCGTTTTGCGCTGTGTGGCGCAGTCGGCATTACGCTTTATAACATTCTGTTCAATGTAGGTGAGCAGACGGTCTCTTCTGGTGCAGCAAGCCTGCTGATCAGTTTTTCACCCCTCATATCAGCCTTTATTGCGGTTGTGTTCCTGGGGGAACGTCTTTCTTTATGGGGCTGGGTGGGGTCTCTGGTCAGCTTTGCCGGTGTGGTGTTGATTGCACGCAGCCAACCGGGTGGCCTTGCGTTTGGTTCCGGCGCTGCGGATATTGTGGGGGCAGCGTTTTCTGCGGCCCTCTACAACACGCTCCAGAAAAAACTGGTGGCATCTTATGGTGCTTTGGCAACCACGGCGTATATCCTGATAGTGGGTGCTGTATTGCTGGCACCCTGGTGGGCCGAGGCGTGGCACAGCCTGAGTATTGCGGGACCAGGCACATGGGGGCTGGTGCTCCAGTTAGGTCTGTTTCCCGCAGTGTTGGGTTATGGGGCGTGGGCCTATGTGGTGGGGCATCTGGGCGTGGCGCGGTCTTCGGGGCTGCTTTATCTGCTTTCTCCCACCACGTTGGTGTTGGCGTTTCTTTTGGCCGGAGAAGTGCCCACATTCAGAATTCTGCTTGGCGGCGCCATCATCTTGAGCGGGGTGGCTTTAATGAATGCTAAAGGCCGAAAACCAAAAAGCGCGGGATAGGCAAAAGAGAGGCACGAAAGAAAAAACGCCGGAAGCAGACATGCTCCGGCGTTTTCTGAAGAACCGTTCCTGTTTTTGATCAGAATGAAAAACAGGAAGCGCTTTTCTTAAGGTTTTTTAGATGGGAATGGTGCGTTCCAGCGTGGTGCTGATGGCGGTCAGACCCGGTAGAACCTTGCCTTCCAGCCATTCCAGAAACGCACCGCCAGCGGTGGAAACATAGGTCATGTCTTCCAGAACCCCAGCATGGCGCAGGGCGGAAACGGTATCTCCCCCACCGGCAATGGTTTTCAGGGCACCGGCTTTGGTCAGGCGTGCCGCTTCCTGCGCAACAGCGTTTGTGCCCTCATCAAACGGAGGCATTTCAAACACGCCCAGCGGACCATTCCAGACTAGCGTTTTCAGGCCCGCCAGTTTTTCTTTCAGCAGTTTGACGGTTTCAGGCCCTACGTCCAGCGCCATCCAGCCATCGGGAATATCCGTAACCGGGGCAACAGCAGTGGGGGCTCCCGCCATGAAGTCTTCTGAAAGCACAACATCAACAGGCAGAATCAGCTCGCACTTCTTGGCTTCAGCCTGCGCCATGATCTGGCGGGCTGTGTCCAGCATGTCTTCTTCCTTCAAAGACTTGCCAACCTTGTAGCCTTTTGCCGCGAGGAACGTGTTGGCCATGGCACCGCCAACAGCCAGAACATCCACTTTTTCCAGCATGTTTTCCAAAAGTGCCAGTTTGGTGGAGACCTTGGCCCCCCCAACAATCGCACCAACCGGACGTTCCGGATTTTCCAGCGCTGCATCCAGCGCTGCAATTTCCGCTTCCATCAGGCGGCCTGCATAGGCGGGCAGATGCTCGGCCACGCCAGCGGTGGAGGCATGGGCCCGGTGCGCGGCAGAAAACGCATCGTTCACATACACATCGCCCAGGTTGGCGAGGGCTGCGGAAAGATCTGGGGCGTTGGTTTCTTCACCCGGCTGGAACCGGGTGTTTTCAAGCAGAAGAACTTCGCCATCTTTCAGGGATGCAGCAGCAGCTTCCGCATCCGGGCCGATGCAGTCATGCGCAAAGCTGACAGGCTTGCCCAGAGCCGTGGCAAGCGCCGTGGCGATGGGCTGGAGCGACATGTCCGGCACCACTTTGCCTTTGGGGCGGTCAAAGTGGCTGAGCACAATCACCCGGCCCCCCTTGTCGGCCAGTTCCCGAATGGTGGGAACAATGCGCTCGATACGGGTGAAATCAGAAATAACCCCATCTTTCATGGGAACATTCAGATCGACACGCAGCAGGATACGCTTGCCGCGAGGGTCAAGCTTATCCAGCGTGTTGAAAGGGATCATGGCCATTAGAGAGTTCCAAACAGAGCGGCTGTATCAGCCATGCGGTTGGAGAAGCCCCATTCGTTATCATACCAGGAGCAGATACGAACCAGCTTGCCGCCATCCACCAGAGAAGTCTGGGTTGCATCAAACGTGGAGGATGCCAGAGCATGGTTGAAGTCGGAGCTGACCAGCGGCGCATCGGAATACGCCAGAATGCCCTTCAGCGGACCAGATGAGGCCGCCGCCTTGATGGCGTTGTTGACGTCTTCAACAGAGCCCGGAATTTTTTTCGGCACGAAATCAAGGGAGACCAGAGACACATTGGCCGTTGGCACGCGAATGGCGGTGCCATCCAGCTTGCCCTTCAGGTGTGGCAGAACCAGCCCCACAGCACGGGCCGCGCCGGTGGAGGTGGGGATCATGTTCAGGCCAGCTGCGCGGGCGCGGCGCAGATCCTTGTGCAGGGTATCCACAGTGCGCTGGTCACCCGTGTAGGAATGAATGGTCACCATGTAACCGCGTTCAATGCCGAACGTGTCTTCCAGAACCTTGGCAACGGGGGCCAGACAGTTGGTGGTGCAGGAGGCGTTGGAGATCACCGTCATATCCGGTGTCAGCACGTCCTGGTTCACGCCAAACACGATTGTGGCGTCCACATCTGTTGCGGGGGCGGAGATCAGCACCTTGCGGGCGCCAGCCTTCAGCAGCGGCTGTGCTTTTTCCTTGGAGGTGAACAGGCCTGTGCATTCCATGGCCACATCCACACCTTCAAACGGTACCTTGGACGGGTCACGCTCTGCGGAAACCGTGATCGGGTCCCAGGTGCGGCCCTGTGTCGTGATGATCAGCTTGTTGCCGTCAACGCGCACATCCGCAGGCAGGCGTCCATGCACACTGTCATAGCTGAGCAGATGCGCGTTGTCTTCCACACTCCCAAGATCGTTAATCGCTACAGGGACAACATCGGTCCGTCCGCTTTCAATCAGCCCGCGCAGGACGAGTCGGCCAATGCGACCGAAGCCGTTGATAGCGATTTTGACTGCCATTTGTCTGTTCTCCGTTTTTATCTTTTATGGTCTTGTCAGTAACGGTCCCCGAGCGCGTGCCCGAGGCTGGTCCGGCGCGAACGAGGAAGCTCCCCGTGCAGCGCCTGAGGCAAAAAGGTGATGCTCCACCTTTTCACAGATCGCTTCAGCAGTAATGCCGAAACGCTCATACAATGCGTTGGCCGGGGCAGACGTGCCGAAATCATCCATGCCAACAAAAATTCCATCCGGGCCAAGCCAGCGTTCCCAGCCAAAGCCGGATGCGGCCTCAATCCCTATCCGTAATCCCGCTCCTCCCAGAACTGCACGGCGGTACGTGCCGGGCTGGGCGGCAAACAGTTCCCAACATGGGATGGATACCACCGCAGCGCGGATGTTCCGCTGCGCCAGATGGTGCGATGCTTCAAGTGCAATGGCAACCTCTGGGCCGGAGGCAATCAGCGTGACCTGCCGTTTTTCCGGACTGCGGATAACGTAACCGCCACGGGTTGCGCCCCCCAATACTGCGGCCGGAAAACGGAGGGGCGTGTTCTGGTGGGGACACAGTACCAGAACAGCCGGGCCACCCTGCCAGTGGAGAGCGGCCTCCCAGCATTTGAAGGTTTCCTCTGCACTGCCGGGGCGGAAAACGGCCAGATTAGGGGTGGCGCGCAGGCTGGCCAACTGTTCAACTGGTTGCCACGCGCCGCCGCCATCCCCAAGGGCCAGACCGTCTCCGGTAAGAAGATACAGCACTTTCTGGCGCATGAAGGCCGCCATGCGCAGCGCGGAACGCATGCGGTCCACAGTCATCATGCTGGCGGCGGCGCAGGCCAGCACACCACCATGCAAGGCAAGACCGTTGAGCATACCAGCCATGCCATGTTCCTGAATACCGCATTCCCGCCCTTTGGCCAGTGCCATGGGCCTTTGCCCTCCGGCAGTATTCTGGTCAGAGGGGGGCGCGTTCTTGGCGGAGGCTGCGGTAAGGCAGGTCAGTTCCGGCAGGATATCCGATAGAGCATCCAGCCCAGCCAGCCCGGATTCCTGAGTGGAGGTTTCCAAGGCGGTGCGCATCCGCCATTCCCATGCGCGCTGCCAGTCTTCATGGAACAGCGTGGGCGGGCGGGCTGTCTGTTCGCGTTCAAAGGCGGTGCGCTGGCGGTGCCGGGCAAAGCGGCGCAACCAGGAGCGGCGGGTGGAAGCGCCACGCCTTGCCGTGGGGCTCCACGGGCCGGTCAGTTCTTCTTCTGGCGGAAGGTCTGGGCCAAGGGGAGAGAGTGGAGCGGCGGAGGGCAGGCAGGCAATCAGCGTTGGTTTGCGTGCCCGTAATGTTGCGGCCAGAGCGGAGGTGATGGCGGGAAGATTATCGGCCTCCACCTTGCGCACCGTCCAGCCAGAGGCACTGAACCGTGTGAGCGAATCGACAAAATCAGCAGTATCGGGTTCTGAAGGGGGTGCGACCAGCACGGCCAGACGGTCCAGCCCGAAGCGGCCCGCCAGTTGGGCGGCTTCCATCGCAACACCTGTGGCAAGGTCCGTATCCTGCGCCAGAACCCAAGTTCGGTGATTGACCAGAGAGCGGCCAAACCGGCGGCAAAGAGCCTGTTCAGCCAGAGCCATACCGGCAGCAGCGGCCACCCCCTGCCCTGCCGGGCCGGGGGCCACTTCCACCGCAGGATGACGACCATATTCAAGAGGAACAGCAGCGTGTTTTTTCTCGCCTGTCAGGCGCAACATGGCGCGGAGCAAGGGCTGCATGGTGGTGGAGGGCACCACAAAACGGTCGCGGTCCGGCCAGTCTGGTGCTGCGGGGTCAAACCGGAGCACCCGGCACCACAGGGCTGTTACGGGCAGGCACATCAGTTCCAGCACTGCGCGGATATGGGCTGGCAGGGTTTCCGTGCGGAGTAACTGGCGCGCAGCGTGGCTCATCCGCACAACGCTGATCTGTTGAGCGGAGAGGCCTCCTTCCTCATTGGAAAGGAGATGGTCTGTCGAAAGGGCTGTTGCCATTCGCCTGCCTCAGGTGACGGGCCTGTCATGACGACCGGTCTTCTCATCACTGCATTTTGGTCAATAAAGGGGTGTGGAGATTTGAGCAAGGGCTCATCCACATAACCGAATGGTACACAAGCAAAGGCCAGAAAAACGACAACAAAACGGCAGACGGGCGTGATTTTGGCCTGTCTTTATGAGGGTGTTGCCTTGCGTTGGGCGCAAAGGAGCGCGAAAGAGAGAGAGAAAGACCACTCTACTTTTTCAGCCTGCTCGGAGATCTGCCCCTCATGCCCTCTGTTTCCTGTTTTGCAGAAAGGCGGCCTGTTGTGCGGATCATGCTGCTGGCAGGCGTTGCGCTGTGCCTGAACGGGTGCAAACTGGTGGACCAGAAAACCTTTAATCCGCAGGCAGGCACGCTGCCCAAACCCTATATTCCGCCGCCGCCGCCCGGTCCCCCCCCTGTGCCGCCGCTGGTGGAACTGGTGGGGGGCACACCTTCTGAAGAATGGGCAGCCCCAGTTGACCGGATGGTGCATGAGGCATTGGCACGGAAGCCAAACATTCTGTTTGTGGTAAAATGTCTGGTGCCGGCGTCCGGAAAAAGCGAACTTGATCAACTGACACTGGTGCAACTGGTGCAAGGTGATGGGCAGGCCGTGACAAAAGAAATTGTCAAGGCAGGAGCGGCTCCTGAACAAGTGGAAATAACCGCTATGCCAGATTCGACCGTGACGAAGCCGGTCATCAGGGTGTATGTGCAGTAAAGCTTACACCATTATGTGAAGTCATACTGTAAAAAGACACCGGCCAGACGGCCGACGGGCCATGCGCCGTGCCCCGACCGTTTCTGACGACGCGAGGAGAGTAGTAGCGTGGGATTGATCAAGAACGCCCGGCATCCGTTTTATGAACATTGCCATTCGGCGTTGAACGAGATCAGGCAGCAAGGACGGTACCGCACATTTACACCGCTGGCGCGACTGGCTGAGCGTTTTCCCCTGTATGAGGAAGAAGTTGCCGCCGTGCCGGAAGGGCGTGAAGTGGTGGTGTGGTCAACCAATGACTATCTGGGCATGGGCGTGGTGCCGGAAGTGCAGGAAGCGGCCATTGCGGCTATCCGTGAGCACGGCGCTGGCGCAGGTGGCACCCGCAACATAGCCGGAACCAGCCCGCTGCACACGCAGCTTGAGGCGGAACTGGCATCGCTGCATGGCAAGGAAGCGGGCCTGCTGTTTGTTTCCGGTTATGTGTCCAACCAGGCCAGCCTGCAAACCATCCTGACCTCCATGCCGGGCTGGATCTGCTTTTCAGACCGCATGAACCATGCGTCCATGATCGCCGGTATCAAAGGGGCCCGCGGTTCTCAGACCGTTATTTTTGAACATAATGATCTGGCTGATCTGGAAGCCAAGCTGGCGGAAGCCCCAGCGGAAGCCCCCAAGTTGATCGCGTTTGAAAGCGTGTATTCAATGGATGGGGATATGGCGGATATTGCCGGTATCTGTGCGCTGGCGCGCAAATACAATGCCATCACCTATCTGGATGAAGTACACGCCGTTGGCCTGTATGGCGAAGAAGGCGGTGGTGTTTCCCAGCGTGATGGCGTGGCGGATCAGGTTGATATTATTGAAGGCACGCTGGCCAAGGGATTTGGCGTGCATGGCGGGTACATCGCGGCTTCAGCCGAGATTGTCGATTTCCTGCGCTCCACGGCATCTGGCTTCATTTTCACAACAGCACTCCCTCCGGCTGTTGTGGGTGCTGCACTGACCAGCGTGCGCAAGGTCCGTGCTGAAGGCTGGCGGCGTGAGAAGATGTTTGAGCGGGTGAATACCTTCCGCCAGCGTCTGCGTGCGGCGGGTATTCCCTTCACCATGACGCCCAGCCACATTGTGCCGGTGCCGATCGGGGATGCAGAAACCTGCAAGCGCATCAGCCGCCGCTTGCTGACGGAATATGGTCAGTATGCCACCCCCATCAATTATCCCACGGTTGCCAAAGGCACGGAACGTCTGCGGCTTACGCCGGGGCCATTCCACACTGATGAGATGATGGACGAGATGGTGCGTGCGCTTTCTGTCCTGCTGCGGGAAGAAGGGGTTATTCCCGGCCGTTCAGCAGCGGAACGTCAGACAGAAAAAGCAGCCTGAGTTTTACGTAAGAAAAAGCCGGAAAACTGGCGGCAAAAGCCGGGTGGAGGAAACGCCCCCGGCCAGTTGGAGCGGACTTTTCAATCAGCTCATAAAAAAGGCCTCATCCCACACGGGACGAGGCCTTTTTTGCTATCAGCCGGCTTTGCGCAGGCGGCCAAGGGCTGCTCTCAGTTCATCATAGGAGACAGCGCCGGGAATGATTTCTTTGTCTCCGATAATGAAGGTGGGGGTGCCTTCAAGATCTATGGAGCGGGCGAGTTCCAGATTATGGCTGGCTGCGGCAATGACCTTGGGGTTTTTCATGTCAGAAAGCAGGCGATCCGGGTCTAGTCCGACATGGAGCGCAATGCGGCGAATCCGGTCTGTGGAGGCGCTGGCGGGGTCTGCCATCAGAGCTTTCTGGAACGGCACATAGGCGTTCTGTAAACCGGCAGCCAGAATGGCCTGCGTATCCATCACGCTGTTGGGGCCCAGCACAGGGATGACCTTTTCCACCAGCCGGAGGTCAGGCTCGGCAGCCACCAGCTTGTCCAGATCATCCAGAACCTTGCGGCAGTACGGGCAGCGGGGGTCATAAAATTCCACCACTTTCAGTTTGCCGTGCGGATTACCAAGCACAACATCCGTTGTGCTATCGCCAAACTGGGCGGGGTTTTTGCGCACGGCGTCAAGGGCAGAGGTGGCTTTCTGCGCGGAGGCCTTGGCCTGTAACGCCGTGATGGCGTCTGACAGGATGGAAGGGTCCGTCTTCAACGCATTGCGCATGATCTCAACAATTTCAGCGCGTTGCGTGGGAGTGAAGCCACTGTCAGCCGCGCGCGCTGGGGCTGCGGTGCTGCCAAGCAGAAGAAAACAGGCGACCCCGGCAAGAGCGAGTGGCCTGAAAGAGGAGGAGATCAGCTTTTTCATGGTTTTTCACCTGTAAAGCAGAACTGTTGGGATGGGAATGCAGTGTGGGCATGCTAACAGAAGGCAGGAAATGACACGGACGTGTTGCTGCCTGTGCGGAACAGGGTTATCGGAAGAGAACCGTGCGCCCCTTTGCGGGCAGACCAGATGAAGTGGAGACATCAAGGCGTGCCCGAGCGTTTCAAAAAGACCCGTTCAGCCCGGCTTGCGCCGTTATTTTCAGGTCAGGCCCGCATGGCGGCGCTTATGATGACCTGTTCCCTCTCAGCTTGTGGCCTTATAGGGGGGCATAAGGACCCATCCGCTCCGGTTGTTACCGGTTTTGTGGGGGAAGTGGCGGCGGATGAGCCGCAGGCGGCCCTTGTTGCCCGTGATATTCTGGCCAAGGGTGGCAATGCGGCGGATGCGGCTGCGGCTCTTGGCATGGCATTGTCCGTGACACTGCCCTCCCGTGCGTCTCTGGGTGCGGGTGGGGCCTGTCTGGCTTGGAAGCCGGGGCAGGAACAGGGACAGGCCTTTGTATTCCTGCCAAAAGCCGGACAGGATGACGCTAAGGCAGACCGTCCGGCCGCGGTGCCCATGCTGGCGCGTGGCCTGTATCTGATGCAACTGCGCTACGGCAGTGTCGATTTTGCTGATGTTGTGGTGCCTGCACGCAATCTTGCCACTGATGGCGTGCCTGTCAGCGGGTTGCTGGCGTCTGATCTTGCCGCTGTGCAGTCTCCCCTGCTGGCGGATGAAAGAGCGCGCACCATTTTCAGCAACGGTAGCGGAAGTGTGCTGACGGTGAGTGACCTGATGGTGCAGCCGCGTCTTGCCGGTGCGCTTGAACGCATACGAATTGCTGGTGTGGGCGATCTGTATGGTGGCTCGCTGGGGCAGACATTCGTGCAGGCCGCACAGGCTGCGGGTGGAGGCCTGACAACGGCTGATCTGCGCGACAGTCTGGCAACGGCTGAACAGCCGCTCATGCTGAGCGCCGATGGCGTGCAGATCAGCTTCCTGCCACCCCCGGCGGATGGCGGACTGGGTACGGCTGCTGCGTTTGTAGGTGGCCAAAGCCATGCCACCGTGCGGGGTGAAGCCGTTGTGTCGGGCTGGCGCGCCCGTCAGGCTGGTAAGGGCGGAAGTGTGAGCGTTGCGGATGCGCAGGCTCTGCTGAATTCCGGTAGTCTGCCTAGCGGGTCTGCTCTGCCTCCGCTCCCCGCTTCTACCTCTTTTGTTGTCACGGATCGGCAGGGTGTAACGGTAAGCTGTGCTCTGAGCATGAATAACCTGTTCGGTACCGGACGTGTGGCAGGCTCTACGGGTATTGTGCTGGGGGCCTCGCCGCAGCGGCGGCCGCAACCTTTGTTGACGGCTGCTATTGCTCATCGTGGATCGGTGCAATTCCGCGCTGCAGCAACGGCATCTGGGCAGAATGTGGCCGCTGATACCGCTGCGGTTGCCTTGCAGGCCGCATTGGCCGGAGGGCGGCCGGAAGTGACATCAGGGCCTGGGCGGGCCAATTTTGTATCCTGCCCTGCTGGTTTGCCGGGGGATTCAGGTAAATGCTTTGGTTGGACAGACCCGCGCGGTTCTGGTCTGGCCATATCGTCTGACCGGCAGAAATAATATTTTCTGGCTATGGCGAAACAGGCGGCTTCGGCCGCCTGTTTTTGGCTTGAATTGTTCTTATTTTGTTCTAAATAAAATGGAACAGAACCAGAGGTCTGACACTGTGGAGTCTTTCTCGCGTGATGCTCGTCATTGCGGGGGGCGGCGTTTTTATGGCAGGTCTTGAGAAAAGCGCGTTGGAATAAAAGCTTCAGTCTGAGGCTTCTTGTCCCCAGCGTGAGATGCGCCTTTGGCCGGAGCCGGAGGCAACAGGGAAAAGGTGAAGCATGGATAAGGCAAAAGCCCTTGAAGGTGCACTGGGGCAGATTGAACGCGCTTTTGGCAAAGGCTCCGTTATGCGTTTGGGCCAGCGCCCGCGTGAACAGGCGGATGTAATTCCTACCGGTTCTCTGGGGCTGGATATTGCTCTGGGTATTGGTGGCCTGCCGCGTGGCCGCGTGATTGAAATCTATGGGCCGGAAAGTTCCGGTAAAACCACGCTGGCGCTGCATGCCATTGCAGAAGCGCAGAAGCGCGGCGGCACGTGTGCCTTTATTGACGCCGAACACGCGCTGGACCCCGGTTACGCAAAAAAGCTGGGTGTGGATGTTGATAACCTGCTGATCAGCCAGCCAGATGCTGGTGAACAGGCGCTGGAAATTGCCGATACGCTGGTACGCTCCGGTGCCATTGATGTTCTGGTCGTGGACAGTGTGGCGGCTCTGGTCCCGCGTGCGGAACTTGAAGGCGATATGGGCGACAGCCACGTGGGCCTGCATGCCCGCCTGATGAGCCAGGCGCTGCGCAAGCTGACAGGCTCGGTTGCCCGCTCCAACACCATGATGATCTTCCTCAATCAGATCCGTCTGAAAATCGGGGTCATGTTTGGTAATCCGGAAACCACAACGGGCGGTAACGCGCTGAAATTCTACGCTTCTGTGCGCCTTGATATCCGCCGGGTCGGGTCCATCAAGGACAAGGACGAGGTTGTGGGTAATCAGACGCGTGTGAAAGTGGTCAAGAACAAGATGGCTCCGCCGTTCCGGCAGGTGGAATTTGACATCATGTACGGTGAAGGCATCAGCAAGGTCGGGGAACTGATCGATCTTGGGGTCAAGGCCGGTGTGGTGGAAAAATCCGGCGCATGGTTCTCTTATGACAGCCAGCGCATTGGGCAGGGGCGTGAGAACTCCAAGCAGTTCCTGCGTGATCACCCTGAAATGGCGGCGGATATTGAACGCAAGGTGCGTGAGCACGCTGGCGTTGTGGCAGAAGCCATGATGACCGCGCCGGAACAGGAAGAAGAGTAAAACCCGCCTGAAACCTCAACCCGAAACGTGTGAGAGGTTTTTTGGAGGCTGGTAAGCCAGCCTCTCAGGGGGAAACCGGGCGGCTGAGAAGGCTTGCTTCTGCATCATAAGAGGCCAGTACTGCCCGTTCTGCTTCTGAAATTGCTTCTGGCGCAAAACCCTGTTTGCGCCAGAATGTCTGGGCATGCCGAGTAGATGTCAGGCTTAGCAGCGGTACACCGAGCCTACGGGCCGCGTCTTCTGCCAGCGCAATGGCCTTTTGGGCGGCTCCCTGCCCTCTGGCGCGTTCTGCCAGAACCAGATCATGAATATACCAGCGGTCTGCCGGAACAGGCAGGCTTCCCAGCAGCGTGTTGAGCGGAGGGCTTATGCTGCCCCGCCACGGATGGCTGAGCATATAGCCCATTACTCCCTCAGAACCGGAAAGCACCCAACATCCCTGAGGTGCAAGTGCCAGCCGTTCCGTGAAAATTTCGTTATCTTCCGGATAATCCGTGTGCACGATGGCTGCCAGCGCGGTGGTTGCCGCAAGATCGGCTGGCATCATGGGACGCCAGATGGTATTTGCGGAAAATAGTGTCATGACAGGTTTGCCACGGCCTCGGCCTGAGTAAGAGAGAACATGAGTCCTCGCATTATCATGCAAAAAGCCTTCCAGCCAAAGCAGGCAGCCTGATGCCAGAGCGGATAAGACTAACTCTGCGTGTGGATGCAGATGGCAAGGCTGCTTTGGGGCACGGTAAAATCCGCCTGCTTGAGATGCTGGCGGAAACCGGGTCCATTTCTGCGGCAGGTCGTGCCATGGGAATGTCTTATCGTCGGACGTGGTTGCTGGTGGATAGCCTCAATCAGTTGTTCAAAGCGCCTCTTGTCGCTACGCGCCCCGGAGGCGGGGGCGGTGCTTTTCTGACAGAAGAGGGTGAGGCTGTTATCCGGTTTTATCGGGCGATAGAGCAGGAGGCGTCTCAGGCCTCAGCCCAGAATCTGGACAGATTAGCGCAGCTTCTTGCGCCGGAGAGGGCGGAATGCCCTTAAAAAGCCGTAACGAAGCAACAAACCTGTCAAAAAAGTAAAACGATTATGCCGTCCATTAACGGAATGCGGGAGATTGGTGTGTCATCATCCATTCAGCGACGTGACTTAATAAAGGTTGGGGCCGGGGCCACCCTTGCTTCTCTGGCCAGTGGTGTGGTGAGCAAGGCCAGAGCGGAAGGGCTGAACGGCGCAATCGGCGCGTTTGATGATGGCACGGTACGTCAGATTGCCAAGCAGCTTGCCAGTGCACCTTACAAGGCTCCGGATCAGTCTTTGCCCAAAGCCATTGATAATCTGAACTTTGATCAGTTCCGCAGCATTGCCTATCGGGAAGAAAAGGCGCTGTGGCATGGCGAGAATCTTGCTTTTGACGCCGAGTTTTTCCCTCGCGGCTTTCTCTATCGCCCCCGCATTGAAATCTACGAAGTGAAAGACGGCCAATCCGCCGCTGTTCCCTACACACCAGACCTGTTCTCCTACGGAGATCCCTCGCTGGAGGTCACGGATGATCTGGGGTTTGCTGGCCTGCGCTTGCGCACGGCCATCAATACGCCGGGCGTGATGGAAGAATTCTGTGTATTTCTAGGGGCGTCCTACTTTCGGGCTGTCGGCAAGGGGCAGAATTACGGTCTTTCCGCCCGCGGTTTTGCAGATGGCACGGGTGACCCAAAAGGCGAGGAATTTGCGCTGTTCCGTGCCTTCTGGCTGGAAAAGCCGCAGCCCAATGTTCAGTCCATTGTCATTCATGCGTTGTTGGATAGTCCATCCGTTGCAGGGGCATTCCGCTTTACCATCCGGCCGGGTGACACCACGGTTTTTGATGTCCAGTCCACTCTGTTCCCGCGCACCAAGATCAGCCAGTCCGGCATCGCGCCGTTGACCGGCATGTTCTATTTTGACGCCAATGACCACAACCATGTGGATGACTGGCGGCCGGCTGCGCATGACAGTGAAGCCCTGCAAATGTGGACGGGCAGCGGCCAGCAGCTTTTCCGGCCCCTGCGCAACCCGCTGGACCTCCAGTTCTCTGCTTTCAATGATGTCTCGCCCCGTGGTTTTGGGCTGATGCAGCGGCGCCGGAACTTCCATGATTTTGAAGATCTGGCTCTGAATTACGAAAAACGCCCGTCTCTGTGGATTGAACCCATTGGAGATTGGGGAGAAGGCTGGGTAGATCTGGTGGAAATTCCGACGCCCAACGAAGTGAATGACAATATTGTTTCCTTCTGGCGGCCCAAGGTGCCGTTGGCGGCGGGCAAGGAATACAGTTTCACGTATCGCATGTACTGGGGGTGGGATAACCCCTTCCCCACCTCTCTGGCTCGGATTGGGGCAACGCGGGTTGGGTCTGTAACCGATGACAAGAACGCCCGCTTCTTCGCCATTGATTTCATGGGCTCTCCGTTTGACCATCTGCCCAAGGATGCGCACTTCCATCTGGTGCCGCAGGCATCGGTCGGCACCATCCGCAATGTGGTGGTGGAACCCAATCCCAATATCAACGGGTGGCGCACCACCTTCGAGTTTGTGCCGGGGGATGAAAAACTGGCGGAGCTGCGTTGTGTTCTGGCCTCTGATACAGGGCCGGTTTCAGAAGAATGGCTCTACCGGTGGACGCCCTGAGCATGCAGGCAACGCAGGGAACCACACCGTTTCAGGCTTTGCCGCCAGAAGCCCCTCTCATCATGCCCGTGCAGGATCTGCACGCAGCACCGGATTGTGAGGGGCGGCCCCGCATACCCGTAACATCGCCGCGCACTGTTGTGTTCCGGCGGTTGGCGGTGCTGGGGTCGGCCTTTGCCCTGACGGCATACGGCGCATGGCGTACACACAAGGTTCTGGACGCCAACGGTGTCTCTACCCTTGGGTTGATCATGTTGGTGCTGTTTGTGGCGCTGTTCATGTGGATTGCGCTGGCGTTTACCTCTGCGCTGGCAGGGTTTGTGTCTCTCATTACCCGCGGTGGTCTGGGTCTTGGCATTACGCGCTCCGGCCCGTTGCCGGAACTGCGCAGCCGTACGGCTCTGTTGTTGCCAACCTATAACGAACCGCCTCATCGCGTCATGGCGGGCCTGAAGGCCATTTATCTGAGCCTTCGGGAAACCGGGCAGATGGGAGCGTTTGATCTTTTCATCCTGTCTGACACCACAAATCCTGATGTATGGATTGAAGAGGAAGCCGCCTTTCTGGCTCTGCGCGAGCAGACAGGTGGCCACCAGAACATTTTCTATCGACGCCGCCATAACAATGTGGAACGCAAGGCTGGGAATGTGGGCGAATGGGTACGCCGCTTTGGCGGAGCCTATGAGCAAATGGTCACGCTGGATGCGGACTCCGTTATGTCCGGAGAAACGCTGGTGCGTATGGCTGGCGCCATGGAGCGGCACCCTACGGTCGGCCTGATTCAGACTTTGCCGGTTATTGTAGGGGGCACCACCTTATTTGCGCGCATGCAGCAGTTTGCTGGCCGCGTGTATGGACCGATTATTGCGCATGGTATTGCGTGGTGGCATGGCTCGGAAGGGAATTACTGGGGCCATAATGCCATTATTCGTACTCGCGCTTTTGCGGGGCAGGCCGGTCTCCCGCATGTGCCGGGGCGGCCGCCTTTTGGCGGGCATATTCTCAGTCATGATTTTGTCGAAGCTGCGTTGATGCGGCGTGGGGGCTGGGCCATTCATATGGTGCCTGCTCTTGATGGATCTTACGAGGAAAGCCCCCCTTCCCTGACAGATGTGGCCATTCGTGACCGCCGCTGGTGTCAGGGCAACTTGCAGCATGTGAAAGTTCTGCCCACCAAGGGCCTGCACTGGATCAGCCGCATGCACATGATTGTGGGGATCGGGGCTTATGTTACCTCCCCCCTGTGGCTGGTGTTTTTGCTGACCGGTATTCTGATCTCCCTACAGGCACACTTTGAGCGGCCTGAATATTTTGGGGATACAAAAACCCTTTACCCTCATTGGCCACATGTTGACCCGGTACAGGCGAAATATGTGTTTATCGGCACCATGGCCATTCTGCTGGCCCCTAAACTGCTGGCGTATGTTGCCCTGCTGTTTGACCGGGTGACCTGCAAAGGGTGTGGCGGCGCTATCAGAGCCGCGGGGTCAGTTCTGGTGGAAACGCTGATTGGTGGTCTGATCGCACCCATCGCCATGCTGATCCAGACATCCGGGGTGATGTCCATTCTTTCCGGGCATGATTCCGGCTGGAATACGCAGCGCCGCGATGATGGCGGTTTTCCGCTGATGGTGGTGGTGCAGCAATATGCCAAATTCACCCTGTTCGGGCTGGTTTTGGGTATTGGCGCGTGGGTGGTTTCTCCCTCCCTGTTTTTCTGGATGACGCCTGTTCTGTTGGGACTGGTATTTTCCATTCCCTTGGTGGCGCTAACCAGTAGCCGCGCCGTAGGGCAGAATTTCCGCAAGGCCGGGCTGCTGCTGGTGCCGGAAGAAACATATCCGCCGGATGTGCTGAAAAAACTGGAACATGCGCAGGAAAGCGATGAAGCGCCCCAACTGCCGGATGATGCCCTGCGTGCCCTGCGTGCAGATACGAGTCTGCTGGCCGCGCACCGTGCCATGTTGCCCCCAGCCCGCAAGGCGGGTGATCCCATCAATGCGGAAAGGCTGGTGGGACTGGTGAAGGTGGAAGAGGCTCCCACGTTGGCCGCGGCAGAGCGGGCACTCTCTCCCAAGGAAAAGGCGGCTGTTCTTGGGTGTAGTGAGGGCGTGGACGCTATTTTGCGTTTGCCAGAGTAAGAGGCCAGAGCAGCGTAACAAAACAGGTTACGTGACGTTGAAAAGGCGGGATGAACGGATCAAGGCGGAAGCATTGGCATAACAGCCAATGCCGAGAGCCGCTTATCCCGCCTGCCATATTGGCTTGGCAAATTTTTTATACCGCACACACATTGCAGACACAGTAGACTGAGAAGCAGACCGCGCAGGTCAGGCTGCGACAGAACAGGACAGAAAAATCATGCGTCTGGATGATGAACGCCAAAGCAGCAATATCGAGGACAGGCGCGGTTCGGGCGGCGGAGGGCGTGCGCCCATCCGTATCGGCAGCATAGGCGGGCTGGTTCTTGTGCTGGGCGCGCTCTATTTTGGAGTCGATCCCCGATTGGTGCTTAATCTGCTGGAGGGCGGCGCGCCGTCTGCGGGGACTGGGTCAATGGTGGCACAGCAGGGGCCTGCTCCCGGGAATGATGCACAAAAGCGGTTCATCTCCAGCGTTCTGGCCTCCACGGAAGATGTCTGGACCACCTATTTTCAGCAGATGGGCCGCACATATCACGAACCGCATCTGGTGCTGTTTAGCGGCGGAGAGCCATCAGGGTGTGGATATGCGCAGACCTCAGTCGGGCCGTTTTATTGCCCGGCGGATCATAAAGTATATCTCGACCTCGCCTTTTTTCAGGAATTGCAGGGCCGGCTTGGGGCTGGCGGAGATTTTGCCAAAGCCTATGTCGTTGCTCATGAAATCGGGCATCATGTTCAGAATGAACTTGGCATCATGCAGCAGGCACAGACCCAGAGAAGCAGTTTGTCTGAAACGGGTGAAGGCGGTGTGTCTGTCAGGATAGAATTGCAGGCGGATTGCTTTGCTGGCGTGTGGGCCAAGCGCGCGAATGACGCGAAACAAATCTTGCAGACGGGCGATGTTGAACAGGGCATGAACGCCGCCGCCGCCGTGGGTGATGACCGGTTGCAGAAAATGGCGCGGGGTTACGCCGTGCCGGATAGCTTTACTCACGGAACGTCCGCGCAGCGGGTGCAGTGGTTCCGCCGGGGGCTTAATTCGGGTGATATCCGCCAGTGTAATACTTTTGGCAGCCCCTCTCTATAACGGGGCTGCCTTTTAAAAGTCCTTTCGGGCCATGCCCTTTTGCTGCCGGTGTCTTTTCAAACAGCTTTCAAAGGCTGAAAAGCCGTTTTCAGGCGCTGGCGGTATCAAGCTCCTTGATGTCGTCCGCGCTGAGTTCCAGTTGCGCGGCTTTTGCAAAACTGGCCACGTGTTCGCGGCGGGTGGCGCTGGCAATGGGGGCAGTCACCCCCTTACGGGCAATCAGCCATGCCAGCGCAATTTCTGCCTGCTTGGCATTATGGCGGGCTGCCACGGTATCAAGTGCCTGTAGAATGGCGGTGCCGCGCGGCGTGAGATATTTCTCAATGCCTTCTCCCCGTGTGCTTTGGGCAAGGTCAGCCTTGCTGCGGTATTTACCACTCAGAAAGCCGGAAGCAAGGCTGTAGTACGTCACCACGCCAAGCTCTTCCTTGATGCACAGATCACGCAATGCGCCATCGTAAGAGGATCGATCATACAGATTGTATTCCGGCTGCAGCACATCGTAGCGCGGCAGTGCGTGGGTTCTGGCTGCATCCAGAGAGGCCTGTAATTGCTCGGCGTTCAGGTTGGAGGCACCTATAGCACGGATTTTTCCGGCCTTCAGCAGTTTGTCATACGCGCCAAGTGTTTCTTCGTAAGGTGTTTCCGGATCTGGCCAATGAGAGAAATAGAGGTCAATCCGCTCAATTCCCAAGCGTTTGAGAGATCTGTCAACTGCTTGCATGATCCACCGTTCTGAAAGCCCTTTTTCTTCGGGCTTGCCAAGGTCTGACCCCACCTTGGTGAAAATCAGCACCTGATCCCGCTTGCCGGGATTGGCCTTCAGCCAGTTGCCGATAACAGTTTCAGATTCTCCACCTTCATTGCCGGGGCTCCATCGGGAATAGACATCTGCCGTATCAATGGCGTTGAAGCCATAATCCACAAAGGCATCCAGAATGGAAAAACTGGTTCTCTCATCAATGGTCCAGTCAAATACATTTCCCCCAAACACGATGGGCGCAATGTTCAGATCCGTTTTGCCAAGAGGGCGAAATTCCATGATATATTCCTTTTTTCTAGCCGGTTTTTCCATCCGTTAAGGCATGACAGGACGGAATAAAATGCCTTTGGCATCCGTCTGCGCATGGCGGAGCCTCTCCTTAACGCTCAGTGTTCAGGAGAGAGGTTCTCGCTGAAGAAACCAGCCACAAACATGGCACCAAAACGCACGGCGTTCTGGCTTGTTCCCTTGAGAAATCAGGTCTGCATATTATGCCAGTTAACACGCAGACATGACAAAAAGGGGAGCTATTTGAAAAATCTGTCCACTCGGTTTTTACGTGTCAGAACGGGGTGATGTTGGGGTGCGACACGCCTGAGGGATGTTTTTCATTTAGCTCAGTGGATACGCTGGCCACCAACCCACACTTCCTGCACCATGAAACTGCTATCTGTCACCACATAGTCTGCGCGTTTGCCTGCCTCCAGCGTGCCTCGGTCCGTAAGGCCAAGATAGCATGCCGGATTACTGCTGAGGAGGGCTGCGGCTTTAACCAGTGGCGTGCCTGTCTGCAAGGCATTGCGCAAGGCAACATCCAGTGTCAGCACACTCCCCGCCAGACTTCCATCAGGCAGACGCACCGCGCCGTCTTTGACAATCACATCCTGCCCACCCAACTGGCTGGGGCCTTCCGGCAAACCTGTTGCCCGCATGGCATCTGTTACAAAAAGCAGCCTGTCTTCCATCACCTTATGTGCCAGTTGGAACGTGGCGGGATGAACATGATGCGTGTCAAAAATCATTTCTGCATAAGCGTCACTACACATCAGGGCCGTTACGGGGCCGGGTTTGCGGCTGGTAATGGGAGCCATGGCGTTGAACAGATGCGTGGCTCCCACAACTCCTCCGGCGGAACAGACATGGCAGATCGCTTTTTCGGTTTGTTCATAGGAGGCCACCGTATGGCCCATGCTAACGCGCACACCTGCCGCCACAAATTGCAGCATGGCCTCTTCCGCATGGGGAAGCTCTGGTGCCAGTGTCACCACTTTTACGCAGCCGGTGGCAAGGGCTTCCTGTACCCGGTCTGGTGTTGGAGGAATGGCGTAAGGCGGTTGCGCGCCCAGTTTGTGGGGGCTGACAAATGGCCCTTCCAGATGCGCGCCATACACCATGGGGCCACCGGGGCATTGAGTGCGTACAACATCTGCTACAGCCCGCAGGGTATCCATCACATCTCCCCATGGCCGGGTGATGGTGGTGGGCAGAATAGTGGTGGTGCCATGGGCGGCATGAAAACGTGCAAGAGTATGAATGGCCTCCACGCCGTCCATGGTATCTGCGCCATTCCCGCCATGAACGTGGCCATCAATAAACCCCGGCAGAATATAGCGGTCTGGTACGGACGTATTGGCTGAAATATCCTGTATGTTTTCTGAAAATGTGATGGTTCCAGGCAGGATCTGATCGGGAAGAACAAGGTGTCCGCTAAGGGTGTGCATGGCAGAACTCTTTGGCTGGCAAGATAAATGTGAAAAATCAGGTGGCGGAACGGCGCATATAAAGTGCAATCAGCGCATAGCCGCCTACCGTCAGGCTGGTAAAAACACCCTGAAAGCCAAACAGGGTTTTTAGCCACACAAAAAGCTGCGGCAGAATACCGCCCCCACAATAGGCCATCACCAGAAAAGCCGAAACAAGAGGAGCAGCCTTTCCCGTATTTTTAAGAACAGTTGGGAATAGTCCTGGAAAAATCATGGCATTTGCCACACCCAGAAGCGCGATACAGAGAACGGAGCCATACCCATGCCCCAGAAACGCCAGCAGGCTGAGTATGCTGCCCGCTATGCAGGAATACAGGGTATAACGTTCCTGCGAACAGAAACGGGGTGTGCAAACCATGCCCAGACAATACCCCACTAACATGCCCGTTAGAGTAAGTGCGGTAAAAAACCGTGTCTGGTTAAGGGGAAGACCAAACCCCTGCGCATATGTTCCAATGGCGTCTCCGGCCATGACCTCTACACCCACATAGAGAAACATGGCGGCAATACCGCACAGAACATGAGAAGAAAGCAGAATGCGGCTTGTTTCTGAAAAATGGGAAACAGTGCTCAAGGGAAGGGTTTTTTCAGGAGGCTGAAGATCTGGCAGGCTTGAAAGCGCAACCCCGCCTGCGGCAAGCAGCATCAGTAGTGCCATGCCGAGATATGGCCAGTAAATGGCCTGTACAAACTGGCTGAGAAGAGCGGCGCGCGCTGCGGGATCTGTCATGCCAGCAGCGCGTTGAGACACACCTTCAATATCGCCCATAACCAACGTTGCCAGCACAATAGGAGCCAGAATACCGGCAAATTTGTTGCATATTCCCATAATGGCAATGCGCTGGGCCGCTTTTGGGGTAGGTCCAAGAAAACTGACATAAGGATTTACAGCTACCTGCAATAGTGCAAGACCTCCTCCCAGAATCAGCAGTCCTGCCAAAGCAGCTTCATATATTCCCGCCGCAATAAACTGGCCCGTACAGGCCATGCCCAGGGCCATGATTGTCAGCGCAAGGGACAGGCCACGTTTCAGGCCGGTGCGAGCAATAATCCATGAGGCCGGAATGGCAAAAAAGAAATACGAAAAATAAAAAACAAGAGGAATAAGAAAAGCGCTGATATCATCAAGAGAGAAAGATACTCTTACAAAAGAGATCAACGGTCCGTTCAGCCACGTGACAAACCCGATCAGGAAAAACAGCATTGCTGTCAGACACAAAGGTGTCCAGCCATACGCACCCGCGGGGCATAATCTGTTTTCCGGGGAGGGGTGGGCCGGAGGAGAGTTGGCCATGGGCATCAGGAACCGGCCTTTTCTGCTTGACGTGCCGGAAGAGGATGGGTGGCAGGAAGGGTCTGGAGATTTTCTGCCAGAGTAGAAATCCAGTCTGAATCAATGCGCCACCCAGCCTGCCGTGCCGCACGCAGAATGCCTCCACCTAGTGGCGGCAGGCGTGGGGGCTGGGGCGTGCCGCACAACGTGGCAAGCTCCGTGCGGATCAGCCTGCTGTTGAAAACACTACCAGCATAACTCCACGGCAGAGGAGCCATGCCAACGGTGTCGGGCTCAAAATGGGCACGTGCCGTTTGTACGCAGCGTGCCAGTTCGACTGCCGCAGCCTTCAGGAGGGCAAGTGCCTGTGGGCAGCCTTCTTCTGCCAGCGTGTCCACAAGGCGTGCGCATTGTGCCACGGCTGAACGGGGGCGAGCCTGTGCGGCGTGCCACCCTAGCAGGGCATCCATGGCGGCGGGGTTCGTGTCCGCCCAACCCATGTGGGCACACAGGCGGCGCGCAAAAGGCACGGCGTCAGGCGCACGTCCATCAAACGCCTGACAGAGTAATTGCAGGGCTTTGCGGCCAATCCAGTAGGCGCTTCCTTCGTCCCCAAAGGTGCTGCCCCAGCCGCCAACGCGGGTGGTCTGGCCAAGAGCATTGCGTGCCCATGCAATGGCCCCTGTGCCGGAAAGCAGCAGGACACCGGCTCCCTCCGCGAAAGCGCCATTGCAGGCCATGTCCACATCATTGCTCAGGGTAAAGACACCATTGGGGCACAAGCTGTGGAGATGGGTGCGGATGGTTTCACCAAAAGCACGGTTTTCTCCATACCCTGCCAGTCCGAATGCAAACGCCAGTACGCCTTCGCTCATGGGCGTTACCAGATCCGTCAGCACCTCTTGCCATCCGGATTGGTCAAAAGGGTTGCTGCCCCCGGTGGTCTGGTAGGCCTGCACGCTCGCATCCTGCCCGATACGCACGGCAGCGGTTTTGGTACCACCACCATCAACGGCCAGAATGGCCGGAACAGAGGAAGACGGAGCAGGAAACGCAGGATCATGCATGGGCCGGAACTTCGGTTGCCTTGGAAAAACTACTGCCGGATGGCGCAGCTTCGTTTCGGAAAGCCTATAACCTTTTCCGGCCAGCCACCAGTTGCCGTATGAATAAGAGCCCTTAACCCAAGGGTAAGAGGCTGCGCCAGGAAGCCTGAGGATAGTCTTCATAACGCGGAAAACAGAGGTTTGGGGTGTCACGTTCTGGTGGCGGACTTTAAGCGCCGTTTTCCCGTTTTCTGATATGTTCTAAAAGCCGTTCTGGAACGCATTTTTCAAGACATTGTGCATGCTCTTGAAACTCGGTTTCGCTGTTTCAGCGGGCTCACATGGTCGTATTTCTCTTTCTGCGGGTGGAAGCAGCCATTGAGGAGCGCTGTTGCAGAAACTTAAAGAGCGGCTCTTGGCTCAGTCTTCCTGCCCGGCGCTGTCTCCATCTGGCAGGCTTCCCAACTGCTCACAGGCCCGCGCCAGCCGTACATCTGGATTCTGTGTTTCACAGAGCTTGCGCACATCCGGAGAGCAGAGTTCTATGGAGTTCTCAAAATCTGATTCCAGCACGTCCTGCGCAATGGCCAGATCCTGATCATGCGTGCGCGTCTGTTCTTCTTCAAGCTGAGCCTGGGTTTTGTGCAGCTCTTTCAGGGAGCCGATGCAGGCTTCACTGGCAGCTTCCGGCTTGAACTGAAGCACGGCCAATTCCTTCTGCAACTGCATGTTGGGCACTTTGCTGCGGACTTCGCTGTTCTCCCCGTTTGGCTCGCTTTCTTCAGCGTGGCCCGTCAGCGGGGCTGAAAACGCAGCAAAAAGCAGGGCTGCAACAAGAAAGGGCTGGCTGAATCTGGGCACGCTCACACTCTCTGCACTTGAGGAAACGGGGCTGGATGCTCCCATGATTTCTGTCCTAGCGTGCTCATTGCCTCAAGGCCAAGAGGGAAACGCCCCAAAGTGGTTCCGAGATGTGCAGGGTTGGCATGTGCCAGCGTTTGGTGCTATCTACCGAGGTGGAAAGTCGGCGGTGGACGGGCACCTTGTTGACCAGGTCAGATCCGGAAGGAAGCAGCCACAGTAAGTTTCGCCCGGGTCATTGTCCGGCTTTCCACCGTTTTCCGCCCTTGGCCAGTTCTTGCGGGCGTGACTCTTACTCTTCGGAACTGTCATGACCGATAAGACCGATGCGCAGCTTTCTCAGGATGAGGGGCTTCCCGATCCTGTTATGGAAGGCCCCGGTCTGTTTGGAGAAGACCCTTCTCCGGCTTCTGCGCCTGTGGTGAGTGCGCCATCTGGCTCCCCCTATCGTGTTCTTGCCCGGAAATATCGCCCCACCACGTTTGATGACCTGATTGGTCAGGAAGCCATGGTGCGCACGCTGCGCAATGCGTTTGCGCTGGGGCGCGTGGCCCACGCCTTTATGCTGACAGGTGTGCGCGGGGTGGGGAAAACCACCACGGCCCGCATTATCGCCCGTGCGCTCAACTGTATCGGGCCGGATGGCAAGGGTGGCCCCACGCCAGATCCGTGTGGTGTGTGCGCCAATTGCGTCGCCATTCTGAATGACCGCCACCCCGATGTGCTGGAAATGGATGCTGCCTCCCGCACGGGGGTGGATGATGTGCGTGAGATTATAGAAGCCACGCGCTTCCGGCCCATGCAGGGGCGGATGAAGGTCTTCATTATTGACGAAGTGCACATGCTCTCCCGCAACGCGTTCAATGCGTTGCTGAAAACGCTGGAAGAGCCGCCTGCACAGGTCACGTTCATTTTTGCCACGACGGAACTGCGCAAGGTGCCGGTAACGGTGCTGTCCCGCTGCCAGCGGTTTGACCTGCGCCGTGTGCCGCAGGCAGATCTGGCCGCCCTGTTTGCCCGCATTGCGGAAAAGGAACAGGTGCGTCTCTCCTCCGAGGCTCTGTCACTGATTGCCCGCGCGGCGGATGGCTCGGTGCGTGATGGTCTTTCCCTGCTTGATCAGGCCATTGCCCAGGGCACGGGGCCGGATGGAGCATCAGAGGAAATTGGTGCTGCTCTTGTCAGTGACATGTTGGGGCTGGCGGATCGGCAGGTGGTTTTTGATCTGCTGGAAGCCACGTTTACCGGCAAACCGGACAAGGCGCTGGCGCTGGCTGATGCAGCCCATGCGCGGGGTGCAGACCCCGGCCTGATGCTGGGGGACATGCTGGAACTGGTGCATACCATTTCCCGCCTGCGGGCTGTTCCTTCCCTGCGGGATTCGGCCGATCTGCCAGAGGCTGAGCGGGTACGCGGCACGGAAATGGCAGAAAAACTGCCCGTGCCGGTGCTGATGCGTGCCTGGCAGATGCTGGTGAAAGGCGTGCAGGAAGTTGAGTCCGCACCGGACAGACGCGCCGCCGCCGATATGGTGCTGATCCGCCTTTGTTACGTGGCGGACCTTCCCTCCCCGGCTGATCTGATCAAACGTCTGTCCGGGCAAGAAAACACTCCAGCCCCACCTTTGGCGGGCGGTGCACAGACTTCTTCTTCTGGGATGAGTGGGCAGAATGGGTCACTTCCTTCTGCGCACACCGAGACGTCAGACGTTCATCCCCCATGGGAGGAAGCGTCTGCCCAGCGTCCTGCGCCACAGACAGGAACCGGGTTGGATGGCGATGGCAGTCCTTCCGCCTCATCAGCGTCTTCAGCGCGGCCGGACACATCCGCTCATCAACCGGAAGAACCTCCGCCTGCTTTGAGAATGGTCGGAGGCACCTCTGTCATGGCTGTGCAGCCCGATATTGCCCGAGAGCCTGCTCAGGGTGAAGAGCAGGCGCCTCAGGTTGCGGCTGAGCCAGCGGTAGAACCTTCCGAACCTGCACAACCAAGCATTGCTCCCATGCCCCGCACGTGGCGTGAGGCCGTGGCCTTGGTCAAGGACCGGAGGGAAGCCCTGCTGCATGGGCATTTGCGGAATGCAGTGCATCTGGTTTCCTTCGCGCCGGGTGACATTGTGGTGCGGCCGGAGGTTGGCGTTCCGTCTGATCTGGGGCGGCAGCTTCAGCGTGTGCTTGAGCACGCCACTCATCAGCAATGGCGGGTCAAGACCTCGGATGAGGCCGGGGAGCCCACTTTGGACGAACAGGGTGCGGAAATCATCCAGTTCCAACGCCGCACTGCCAAGGCACATCCGCTGGTTAAAGCCATTCTGGCCACTTTCCCGGATGCGGAACTAGGTGAAGTGCGTGACCACGGGCTGGATGATTACGGCCTGCCCCCTGAGGAGGTGCCAGACCTTGTATTTGCACCGCTTGACGCCGAACTGCTGGACGAGGATGAACGACCATTCGATCCCGGTTCATCCATGGATTGAGCCGGATATCGGCCGGAACCTCCGGCTTTAACGACAGGGTGGAAAACCACCCCAGACCAGACCGCTGCACTGCGGTCAGACAGGGAGAGTAAACCATGAAAAATCTTGCCGGACTGATGAAGCAGGCGACCCAGATGCAGGCAAAGATGGAAGCCATGCAGGCCACGCTGGAAGCGATGAACATTGAAGGCGCTGCTGGTGCTGGCATGGTCAAGGTCGTGCTGAGCGGCAAGGGTGATATGCGCTCCATCACCATCGACCCCAAACTGGCAGACCCTGCAGAAATGGAAATGTTGCAGGACCTGATCGTGGCGGCCTGTGCTGATGCCCGCACCAAGCTGGATGCCAAGGCAGCGGAAGAAATGCAGAAAGTCACCGGTGGGCTGAACCTGCCCGCAGGTATGAAGCTGCCGTTCTGATCCATCGCGCAATGCGTGCCCGCATGACATGGCGGGCGCGATGCAGAGCGGATGGAGAAGACAGGCGGAGTGCAGGATGCGCGGGCAGGAAATAGAGCAGCTTATCAAGCTTCTGGGGCGGTTGCCGGGCTTTGGCCCGCGTTCGGCCCGGCGCATTGCCCTGTTTCTGCTGCGTGATCCTCAGGCGCGCCTGGTGCCGCTGGCCCGCGCGCTGGAACATGCCGGTAATGCTGTCAAAACCTGTTCCACCTGCGGCAATCTGGACACGGTTGACCCCTGCCACATCTGCACGGACCCGGTAAGGGACCGCAGCGTGGTGTGTGTGGTGGAAACGGTGGGTGATCTGTGGGCGCTGGAGCGTGCTGGCGTGCATAGAGGGGTCTATCTGGTGCTGGGCGGAACGCTTTCTCCGCTGGCGGGGATAGGGCCGGAAGACCTGAATATAGCCCCCCTGCTGGACAGACTGGAATGTGGCAGTGTGCGTGAAGTCATTCTGGCACTGGGGGCCACTGTTGAAGGGGCCACCACCATGCACTGGCTGATGGACAGGTTGGCGATTTATGAGGGCGTAGCCGTCAGCCGGGTTGCGCAGGGCGTGCCTGTGGGCGGCGCACTGGATGTGCTGGATGATGGTACACTGGCGGCGGCTCTGGGCGCCCGACGGCCTGCCTGAAGAGCAGCGTATACTAACCCGGAGACGGAGAATAACGTGGCGATAAATGCTTTTCCAATTTCTTCACGCATCCCGCGTCGGGCATTGGTAACGGGGGGCAAGGCGCGGCTGGGCAAGGCTATTGTTCTGGCGTTGGCTGAAGCCGGGTTTGATGTGGCCATTCATTACCGTGGAGACACGGAAGCAGCGGAAGAAACGCGGAAAGAAGTTGTGGCGCTGGGCCGTAAGGCGTGTCTGCTCAAGGCGGATCTTGCACGGGAAGAATTTGTTTCGCCATTGGTGGAACAGGCAAGTGCAGCGTTGGGCGGTCCGCTTGGGGTGCTGGTCAACAATGCCTCAACCTTTGAGCGTGATGAATGGGATGACGCGACAAAGGAAAGTTGGGTCGGGCATATGAAGCCCAACCTGCGTGCGCCATTTGTTCTGATGCAGGCTTTTGCCAAGGCGCTCCCCAAGGATGCGGAGGGGATGGTGCTGAACATGCTGGATCAGCGCGTGTGGTCCCTTACCCCTCATTTTATCAGTTACACGGTGTCCAAAAGTGCTTTGTGGACCCTGACACAGACCATGGCGCTTGCGTTTGCACCTCATGGCATTCGGGTGAACGCCATAGGCCCCGGCCCTGCTCTGGCCAGTGTGCGGCAGAGTGAGGAACAATTTGCCCGGCAATGCGCTTCCGTACCCCTGGGTCATGGCACATCGCCAGAAGAAGTGGCGCGGGCTGCCCTGGCTCTTCTGGCGTTACCCTCAGTTACGGGGCAGATGCTGGCGCTGGATGGCGGGCAACATTTGCAGTGGTCTCCGGCTGCGGCAGCCGGTTCTGTTTTGGAAGAATAACCCTCGTATGACAGTTTTTGCTCCGTGGGCGGATGAACCGCCTTTGCGCTGCCTGTTCCTCAACAACATGGTGCTGGATGCGCATATTGGCGTTTTCCCGCATGAGCAGGGTGTCACCCAGCGTATCCGCGTTTCCGTGGCGTTTGGTGTGCTGGATCGGGATGATCTGGAAGTGGGCGCAGATGATCTGAGCCGCACGGTCTCTTACGAGCATGTGGTGCTTCTGGTGCGCCGTATTGTAAGTGAAGGGCATGTAAGGCTGGTGGAAACATTGGCGGAACGCATTGCCGCCGGTGTTCTGGCAGATGCCCGCGTGCGCGTTGTGCGCATAAAAATTGAAAAACTGGATGTTTTTGAAGAAATTGAATCCGTAGGCGTAGAAATAGAACGTAGAGCCACCACCCGGGGCTGAGGGGGAATCCGAATTTTTCTGTCTACAAATTCTATTTTTTATTCTTTTCTTGTTGAAAATAAAGATGGTTTTCAATAAAATAGATGCACATGTTCTATTTCTGCCCAAAATTCATATTGAAATGACAGTGTATCTTCCGTGAGAAGTGGCGCTTTTTAAGTCTTAGAGCGCACTGCGACTAGCTTGAATCATAGGATTTCCAAAGGGCGTCTGATGTGCTTCAAGATGAAGACTGGTGAAGGAGGCCAGCCTTCGTGCCGAAAGCCTACTCGCAGGATTTACGAGACCGTGTAATTGATGCGGTGGAGAAAGACGGTATGAGTTGCCGGGCAGCGGCGCGGCGCTTCGGCGTGAGTGATGCTTCAGCGATCAAATGGGTGCAACGCGCAAGACGCGTCGGGGATCGGTGCTGCCCCGGCACGGGCGGGCATCGTCCCTCGAAAACCAGACCAGAACGGGTTTGGCTGCTGGCCATCATTGATGCCGAGCCTGATATCACCCTCGCAGCGCTGTCGATCCGACTGCGCGAGGAGCGTGGCGTTCAGGCCGACACGGGCATGCTCTCACGCTTTTGGGACTATCCTGAATTTTGTGCGGTGTGGTTATAACCT
>NZ_LHZQ01000168.1 GCF_001580915.1 Acetobacter tropicalis
GCACCGAGCACCGAGCACCGAGCACCGAGCACCGAGCACGCCCCTGCCGTGAGAGTTCCTGAGGCGCCAGTCACAAGAGCGTTAAAAAAACTCTGCAACCATTCCGGCTTGATCCTGTTGTTAAAAGCGAAATGTCCTGCAAAGCGGGATGAAAATCTATTTTAGACAGGAGAGTGCTCCATGGCGCAAACAACAGAAAATACGTTTCTGACAGACGTACAGACCCTGCGCGAACGGGCCCAGAAATCCATTGAGAAAGGTGCTGTCACCCCCACTTATGAAGGCGATGTGCAGACTGCCATTGATCTTTTGCAAACCGTAGTGGCAACCGAACTTGTGTGCGTGCTGCGCTACACCATGCATTCCATTTCTGTTGAAGGGCTGACCAGCGAGAGCGTTGCCGAAGAATTTGCAACGCATGCCAAGGAAGAACGCGCTCACATGCTGGCGGCAGCCAACCGCATTGACCAGCTTGGAGGCACCCCGAATTTTGACCCGGAAGGTCTGGCCACACGCTCCGCCAGTGAATACGGCAAAGGGGGCAATCTGGTAGAAATGGTGCGCCAGAATCTGGTAGCCGAGCGCCTTGTTATTGAGCACTACCGTGAACTGATCCGCTATTTTGGTGACAAGGACCCCACAACCCGTATCATGCTGGAACGGATTCTGGCCGAAGAAGAAGAACATGCGACAGACATGCATGATCTGTTGGTTGCGCATGAGGGCCGCCCTTTCCTGAAAGAATAACAGGACGACATTTTCAAACCCCGGTTTGTAAAATACGCAGTTGAAGACGGCAGTAAATTTTTGAGACCGGAAAGAGGGACTTGACCGTGCAATGATGGATTATTGCAAGACAAGCCCCACGCAACCGGCCTTAAAAAGACACTCCAAAACAAACCTGCCAGATTGTGCAAACTGCGTCTTGCATTCTCCATTTTATTATCAGGAATGAGTTGATTATTATGCCAACAAACGCAACAGAAGGCCGGGTTCAGGGCAAGGTTGCCGTTATTACCGGAGCAGCCCGTGGTATGGGCCGCGCCACTGCGGAACGCTTTGCGCGTGAAGGGGCAAAACTGGTTCTGAACGATCAGGACCAGGGCCCTCTGGATGATCTGGTGCAGCAGCTTGAAAATATCGGCGCACAAGCCATTGGAGTGGCTGGCGATGTCTCCAGTGAGGCCGATATCAAACGGCTTATGGAAGAAGCTGTCAGTACCTTTGGCGGCATTGATATTCTTGTGGCCAATGCGGGGATTATTCCGGAAGCTGATCTTGCCTCCGCCACAGTTGATTTGTGGGACCACACCATGGCGGTTGATGGCCGGGGAATGTTTTTAAGCTGCAAATACGCAGCCGCAGAAATGGTCAAAGCGGGCAAAGGCTCCATTGTCTGCCTGTCTTCCATTTCTGCCTTTGCGGGCCAGAAGGGACAGGCTGTTTATGGCCCTGCCAAATTTGTAGCGTCTGGCCTTACGAAGCATCTGGCCATTGACCTTGCCAGCCACGGTGTGCGCGTAAACGCCGTAGCCCCCGGCACGATTGATACCCCAGCCGTAGCTGGATTGGGGAAGGATGGTATTGAAAAGGTTGTTAGCATGCACCCGCTGGGCCGTATGGGAAAACCGGAAGAAGTTGCCAACGCCATTCTGTTTCTGGCATCAGATGAGGCCTCCTTCATCACAGGCGCGGTGTTGCCGGTAGATGGCGGGTATCTGGCGCAATAAGCCTGTCGCTACGCCAGCGTTTGCTGGTGCTATCAGCAGTTTGAAGTCTTCGCCGCCTACCCTGCTATCGCTACAGACAATTTCTGCTACCTCTCTCGCGCTGTTTCTGAAACGCAGGTGAGAGAGGGCACTTCAGGGGGCGGAGGCTGTCTGCTTCAGAAAATACGCGTAGGTCTGGCTGGACAGAGTATTCAGAACCTTGATTCCGGCCTGTTCATCGGGCAGGCCGGATGTCAGCACAACCAGAATATAGTGTCTGCCGTTGGGAAGCGTGACAATGGCGGCATCATTCCGCACGCCATGAACCCACCCCGTTTTGTGGGCCACAGGTGTTCCTGCGGGTAAACCGGGGGGGATGATATCATTGAACTTCTGGCCCAGCATGATCTGCACCATGCTCTGGCTTTGCGCTTTCCCCACAATCTGCCCGTTATCCAGCTTCTGCAAAAATGCGCCTAACCCGCGTGCTGAAACCTCGTTGCGGATACCTTGATCGTTCGCATCAAAATCTTCAATCATGCGCCCGAAAACAATACTGTTTAACCCTTGGGTTTTCACAACAGACCGGATAGGCATCACACCCAGTTTTTCAATCATCAGATTGGTGGCCAGATTACTGCTATACTGGATCATCACCCGCAGCAGTTCTGAAACGGGCACCGGCTTGCCTGCCTGCGCATAAAGCGGATCATAAGAATCCTCTTTCTGCTGCAAGGCAAAATTACCTGTGCCAACCAAAGAATGGAAGCGGTTATGGACCGTAATGGTCTCATCTGGCCGCAAGGTACCTTTTGCAAACGCATCATATGCTGCATCCAGCACAAACAGTTTAATGGTGCTGGCCGCATTGATCAGATCATCACAATTCAGACACACGACCGGCGCCTGACCACTAAGGGCCGCATAAATCGCAAAATGCCCTTTCTGACTCTCCACCATTCTGGCCACAGTTTGCGCCAATGGCTCCTGTGAAGGAGCAGGTTCTGCCCTGACCGGAGCACACAGCAGGGCTGCCTCCACAAGAAAAGTGCTGGCCAGAACAGCGTAACTCTTCAGATGTTTCATCCGCATTCCTCTGCTTTTAGTGGGGAGAACCGGAAACGCGGGGAGCCAATGTGCGGCCAAAAAACGTATCCATCCACATATAGGCCGTCAGCCAATCCTGCATGCGGAGGAAAGCATGGCGTTCATTGGGAAAGGCATGTTCCTCATACGGCACGCCCTGTTCGGACAACAATCTAGCGAGCAACGTGGATTGCTCAAATTCCACGTTATAATCATCATCTCCATGTACCAGTAGGACTGGCGCATGCCAGTGCGCTATATCCGCCGCGGGAGAGGACTGCCATTCCAGATCATGCGCCGCCTTGTTCTGGGCGGGAGAAAGGCCGAATTTATCGGGCCGTGTCATGTCATGCACGCCATGAAAATCCGCCCCGGCCGCAAAGACATCACTATTACGGGCAAGCGCCAGCGCAGTCAGATAACCGCCCCAGCTTCCACCCCATATGCCAATACGGGCAGGATCAACATCTGGCCGAGTTTTGAGATAGGTGGCTGCTGCCAGTACATCCCTGTATTCACTCGCTCCCTGCCGGCCAATGTCTGGTGCATTGCGAAATGCCTCCCCATACCCGGTGCCGCTACGGTAATTGACGGACAGCACCACATAGCCCTGCGCGGCCAGTGTCTGGTTCATGGCATAGGCGTTGGAATAATAGCCCATGCTGTTGAACGCAGGCAGCATCTGCCGGTGAGGCCCCCCATGCACAAACACCAATGCTGCACGGGGCGTTTTGGCATCACCCTCTGGCACAAACAACTGCCCGTGCACCTCTCCGCCATCCGTGCTCCGGAAAATAACGGTGCGGGGCGTCACAAAATGCGTATTTGCAGGCAGTTCTGGCACAACGGGCGTATGCTCCGTATGCCCCTGCGCCAACAGAACCGGGTGCGCTGTTTGCGTGGCGCTGGCGGCCATCACGCCCACGCTGCCGCCTGCAAGGGCGAGGTCTGTCTCCATCGCCTCACCCTGCGTCAGGCGCTGGGGTGCTGCGCCATCCAGCGTTTGCCGCCATGCATGCCAGGTATCAACATTGCCCGCATTACTGGTATAGAAAAGCGTTTTTCCATCAGCAGACAAACGATAGGATGAGACTTCAGCTTTGTCTGGCGTCAGACACTGTGGTGCGGCCGCCGTGGCTGTTTCCACACGACAGACACGCAGCCATCCGCTGCCTTCCCACGGGAAGAGCAGATGCGTGTTATCAGACCACAGCAGGCCACTGCCTTCTGGTGCAAAAAACCGTCCGCCATGCCCTGCAGGCGGTGTCCACACCACATGATCTGTGTTGGTGGCAAGATCATAAACATGCAGGTTCCAGAAGGCTGCTTTTGGCGGGCTCTGGTATGTAAGCGGCGTGTGCTCGCGCACAAACGCTACAAACCGGCCATCTGGAGAGAACGTCGGCAGGCTATCCTGCGCGAGTGCGGGAGCAAGGAACGCCATGGTCGCAGGTTTAAGACGCCACACGCCCACCAGCGCATGTGTGCCACGGTCAAGTGTGAACGCCAGCGCCGTACCATCCGGTGCCCATTGCAAAGAGGTCAGACTGCCGCGCACAGTCATGACTTCCTTTGCCGCACCACCAACAGGTGCCAGAAAGAGAGACCCTTTCTGCGTGAAGGCCAGCATCTGTCCATCTGGCGAGAAGGTGGGGTTCCAGCCCTCGCCCACCTGTATTTCTTTGCCGCCGTCCAACACCAGATGCACGGTTTGATGGGTACCAAAAGCAGAAAGATTGGGGTTGGGAGAGGGATCATCCGGATATTCCGGGTCTCCGCCCTCCACATAGGCCAAGGTTTTCCCGTTAGGAGAAAGAGCCAGGCCCCATAAATCTGTTCCATCATCCTGCGTAAAATGGGTCAGCGCCTTGGGTGCGCCAGTGGCATCTGCGGCCAGAATGTTGCGCACACCGTTGCGTTTTTCGACCCATGCAAACCGGTCAACCTTGCTAGCCCCCACCAGATCCGTTGCAAACGGCAGCGCCAGAAGGGCCTTGATCTGCTGGCGGGCTCCGGCTTCATCAAAAGGGCGTGCCTGCGCCGGGTGGATGCTGCAAAGCGCGCCTGCAAGCAGGGTAGCAGCCAGAGGAAAACAACGCATCACGGCTGCACTCCTGCCAACGCTGTGAAAATTTTCTCTTCTACACGTGAAAAAGACGAATACTGGCCGGGGCGCACCTGATCATAATCCGGAAAGCCATCAGCCGCGAACAGATACGCATCTCCATTTTGCGGATTATACCAGAAACCGGAATGCAGCCCGTACGCATCCCCCAGATGCCCGTGCAATCCGCCTTTGTAACCGGGATAAGGGCTATCAGGCTTTCCGTTGGTGTCTTTGGCACCTGTAAGCAGAAACAGGCTCAAACCGTAGGCACTTAACGGATATGGGCACTCGCCATTTTTGCCGTTAAACTGCCATGTAGGTGTTTCCATGGCCTCAATGCTCTGCGGGGCAAGCAGCCTGACACCATCCAACGTGCCCCGCTGGATCATGAATTGTGCCAAACGGGTTAAACCCTGCACGGAAATACGCAAGCCACCCTGCGGAGAAAATATGCTGCCGTTGCTTCCAATTTTGTAAGCCTGCAGGGAGTCTGCACTCCAACCCTTGAGCGGCTGGCTGTCCACTTTGGCCTTATAGCCTGTTGGCAAATGCTGATAAATTGTGGCCAGACGCTCCGGGTGTTCCAGTTCCGCCGCGTTGTAGCCGCCATCAATTTTCAGCGGTTCCAGCACATGGTGTTTCTGATACTGGTCAAACCGTTCTCCGCTGGCCCGCTCCATAATGGTGCCCACAAGCCCGTAGCAGAGATTGCAGTAGGTAAAATACGTGCCGGGTGCATGCCCGTCATGGTAGGAAAAATGATAGTCCTGACTGCCCGGTTTGTGTGTTTTATCAAAAAAACTGCTGGCCGTTTTATCGGGCGGCAGAACATAGACATCTGCATCCCGAATGGATGACGTATGGTTCAGCAGCATCCGCACGGTAATGGGCTTATTGGGAAAATCCGGATTGCGTAGCGGAAAACCAAGATACTCCGATGCATCATGATCCAGATTGATCTTGCCCTGCTCCACCAGTTCCATAAGCCCGATGGTGGTCACCACCTTGGAGATGGACGCGATACGGAACAGGGTTTCTTGCTCAACCGGAACAGTCTGTTCACCATCACGCCGCGCAAACCCGCCATAATACTGATAAACAGGCCGACCATTGTGCAATCTGACCGCCGCCAGCCCCGCCAGAGGCCGTGCTTCGGCCTGTGTCAGCACGGCATCCATGGTTTTGTCTGTCGGACTTTCCGCCAGTGCTGCCGTTGTGGACAGCGCGAGCACCAGAGTGGAACAGACAGCGTATTTCATGGTGTTTTTCCTTTTGGATACAACACGGCATGGTGTCTGGTTGCCGCCTGCACGGCACTTGCAGAAAACACCAGAGGCTGCATGGCCCCCTTCAGCCACGGCTGCAGGAAGTCTTCATAATGTCCGCTATCCGGCAAGGCGGACTGGCCCGGAAAATTGAGGAACAGGGAATGGTCCCACGCCCCGACATCACACACCATCAGATAACTGGCCCCACCTGTTACGGCATACGGGTTACGCCCCTGAGCCAGCGCTTTTTGTGAAAGATCAGGGTTATACCAGCGTGCCATAACGGTATAAGGGTCCCCGCCGCTCCGTGTTGTTTCTCCGCCTATGGGAAGAAACGCCTTGGCCACAGCCTCCACGGCATGAAGCGGATGTCGGAGTTGCAGCGTATGCAGCATGCCCCATTGCCAAGCGGCAGCCACTGGCCCCATACGGTCCCGCGCTTCCTCCACAGCCTGTTGAAAAGCTTTGACCAGCAGGGCATCCCGTGCGGATTCCGGTTTTTCACCGACTCTGCTGTCTGGTTTCTGAAGGAACGCCAGAAGCACGGACGCATTAAGCGGTTGTGGCAGAAGCGCGCGCAGATTTTCCGGCACCAGCGCTTGATAGAACAAGGTGTTCAGCCGTGTCCACCACACTTCATACAAAGCTGCTGCGGCACTTTTGGCTTCTACGCGGCCATCCCACCGCCGCAGCAGATCTGCTTCTGCACGGATATCAGCAGGCACATCCGGCAGTAGCTTCACGACGGAAAGCGCAAGGTGGGAAAGCGTGTCATGTTGCAAAGCCACACTCTGCGCCAGCGTGGCATGGGGTGACGCAGCAAGAACCTCTGCAACGCGATTGTACCGGTAAGGGTCTTTCCATTCATAACTGACGCAGCGCTGCTCGTACGGATAATCCGCAGGCAGGTTGAGTTCATTGGATGTTCCAAACCAGCCGCGTGCCGGGTTGAAGCTGTTCGGCAGCGCATCCAGCGGCTGAAGGCCTTTCCAGTCATACCGCCCATCACCCGGGGCGGGCATCAGCCCATCATAACCGCCTGAGCGCTCTGGCAGGCCACCGGCGGCCTGCCAGCCAATGTTGCCCGCCGTATCCGCATATGTAAAATTGGTCGGGCTGGTGTGAAGTTTTAAAGCTGCACGGAAACTCCTCCAGTCCTGCGCCAGATTGATGCCGATATTGGCCAACATGCCGTTAGCCCCCGGATACAGCCATGTGGCGGAGACTGCCACGGCTCTGTTCCGTGCCGCATCTTCTGAAACAACCGGCCCCTGCGCCGCGTAACGAAGTGTGACCGTGCGTGCGGCTTCACCGCGCACGGCAATGGTTGTTTCCGTGCGCTCCATCTCCAGCCAGCGTCCGTTATGAAAATAGCGGTCAGGATGAGACGGATGTGTGCGCAGAATGAACAGATCTTCCTGATCAATATGAAAGTTGGTTCGCCCAAAGGCGAAATGTGCCGTATGCCCCTGCATGACACCCGGCATACCCGCAGACCCACCCCCAATAACATCCAGCCCCGGTGCAGTTAAATGAATGACATGCCGTGGGCCCGGAGAACTGAAATTAAGATGCGGATCATTCGCTAAGATGGGCCGACCTGTTGCCGTACGCGTGGGGGCAATCACCCATGCGTTGCTGCCTTCATTGGCGCGCCGGTGGTCGCCCTCACTCTGGGGCGGCGGCCTATGCAGACCGGAAAGCGGCAGCCCATCCTGCAAAACACCAAACAGGCCCAGATCCTGTTCCGTTACAGCATGCACATCCAGCCCGTCTGGCACCTTGAGCTTATGCGCCGGACGCAGCGGCATGATGAGTGCATCATAATCCAGCGCGCCCTGTGCTGCCAGACGCGCACGCCGGATTTCGGCCTTGGTATTGCCGGTAGCCTCCGCCCGTATGCGGACCAGATCAAGAACATCCCACTGTAAAGGATGGTAGGAAAAAATGGTGAATTCTTCGGGGAGAGTCTGGCTTCTGGCGCTTGCCTGCTCAAGATAGGCATTGATACCCGCCACATAGGCGCGGGCGCTTGCCTGCACCATGGGCGGTAGGGCTGCAAACTCCGCCTGCGCATCCCCCCTGAACAGGAAAAGCCTGTTTGCGGTATCAGAGGGTACATAATCAGGACCGAATACTTCCGCCAGCCTGCCTATGGAACGCCGATAATCAAAATCAAGCTGCCACAGCCTGTCCCGGGCAATCAGATACCCGTTGGCAAAGAACGCATCCGGCACGGACGCCGCCCGCACATGCGGCACACCCCAATGATCTTCAAACACCTCCACCGGTGCATCCAGCCCCGCCAGCCCAACCATACGGGAAGGCGTTTCTGTACGGGCCAGAGCTCGGGCGGCACCTCCTACCAAACTGGCAGCAACACCCCCCAGTAGAAGATGGCGACGGGAAAGAGCGGTGGGGTGATGTGTCATGTTACGGTTGCATCCCTTCAACAAGGTCCCGGATTGTCAGCGCGGAGCCGCCGGAAAGCGTAAACCCCAAAGCACCATGCCCAACATTGAGAAGCAGATTACGCCATTGTGTCTGCCCCACAAGGGGAACACCCGTTGGCGTGGCTGGCCGCATACCTGCCCATGTCGCGGCGGAACTATACGGCCCGGCTGCCGGAAGTGTTTCCTGTGCCAGACGTTTCAGGGAGGCAATACGGCGCGGATCAAGCGTGGCATCCAGTGCGCCAATATCCACCATGGCGGCAATGCGCAGCCGCTGCCCCAGCCGCGCATACACCACGCGGTTATCATAATCTGTCACGCTTACATCAGGCAGAACTGCCGGATCAGCCCCCACGGTCAGGCTGTATCCTTTCAAACCGTAGAGCGGCAGGTTGATACCCAGAGGGTACGCCATGGCACGAGAAGAAAGCCCTGCGGCCAACACAACCACATCTGTCTGCTGGGGGATGCCATCCAGAAGAACGCGGCAACGGTCCGCGCCACTTGCCTCCAGTGTGGCATTACCTTTTACATGATGAAAATCCTTGCTTTTCTGCAAGCCTTTAAGAAGGGACTGACAGAACAGATAGCAATCAGCCACTTCATCATCAGGAGAAAAAATGCCTCCTGCCAGCACAGGGGCAAGGCCCGCAAATGCTGGCTCCACCCGCGCGCATTCTGCCGGGCTCAACACCTGCTCCTGCTGCGGGTTACTGACCGCTTTGGCCGCTTTGGAAAATTTGTGTGCGTTCCGATACACAACCAGTTTTCCGGGCTTCCGCCACAGAAAATCATCCAGCCCTTCCTGGCGCCACTGGTTCAGGGCCTGCTGGCCACGCAAGGCAAGTTTCAGAAGTCTGGCGGTATTGTTCCGGTTTGTTCGTGCATTACAGGCTAGCAGAAAATCTGCCAGCCACCGCCACTGGTGCCAGTCAAGCCGCAGTTTCAGCGAAATGGGGGATTCGGCACGGAACATCCATGAAAGCGCCTCCTGCGGCACCCCGGCATCCGCCAGAGGGCGCACATAACGATAGCTGAGTTGACCACCATTGCCAAAACTGGCCTGTTCGCCAACATGGTCCTCGCGCTCCACCAGCGTTACGCCATGGCCCGCCTGAATGAGGGCGTAAGCGGTTGTGAGGCCAATAACACCGCCCCCTACAACCGTGATTGTCCGCTTTGCAGGCATAAAAACCGCCAACCCCTTTCTAATGGTGAGCACGGGAGAGGCATGCGCAAACAACATGCTCCGAAGTGTTCCTTAGGAAAAATCTAAAAAGAGACACCTCTTCACACCATTTAAAAAATGCCGCCCCTCCATAACTTGAGGTTAACCCTGGCGGTATTCCTGCCTCTACGGCCCAGAAAGTGGCAGCCCCAACGCGTCTCCTACGGCTGTTGCAACATCATGCCGCAAATGCACCACACTGTGCCCACCATTGGGATGAACGCGGTTGGTTAGAATAAAAACATAACAGTCATTATCAGGGTCTATCCATAGGGATGTTCCGGTAAACCCGGTATGCCCGAAGGACGTGCGGGAAAGCCGGTCTCCCCGTGGTGTGGCATAAGGGGAAGCAATATCCCACCCAAAACCGCGCAGGCTTTTCTGGCCTGCAGGCTGCTGCGGGGTTGTCATGCACAGCAGCGTTGCGCGCGTAAGCGGAAAGGGGCTGGGTCGGCCAGCGCGCTTGTCCAGCAGGGCCTGCGCATAACGCGTCACATCATCCGCCGTGGAAAACAGGCCGGCATTGCCTGCCACGCCATCCATACGCCGGGCAGTGGGGTCATGCACAACGCCACGCAGCATGTGGCCATGTTCATCATATTGGGTGGGGGCAATACGCGCCTGTAGGGATGCTGGAGGCAAAAAGCCCGACTGCACCATATCCAAGGGAGCCAGAATATTCTTCTGTGCGTAAACGTTAAGCGTTTGCAGGGTTATTTTCTCAACCAGAAGGCCAAGAGCAATAAAATTGAGGTCACTGTAAATAAAACCGCTGCCTGGCGGCTGTTTGGGCACTGCCTGCATGACGCGCTCTGTGGCGGCGGCCTTGCCCCACCAATCCGGATGACGTGGTAGATCCGGTTGCAGGCCGGAAAAATGCGTGAGCAGCAAACGCACCGTAATCTGCTCCTTACCGCCCGCAGCAAACTGCGGAAGATAACGGGCGACGGGGGCATCCACATCCACCAGCCCTTTTTCCACAAGCTGCATCACGGCCAGCGCAGTGATCATGGGTTTGGTGAGGGAGGCCATGTCAAACACGGTGTCCCACGTCATGGCCTCGCACTGTGGTTCAAGGCTACGTGCGCCAAATACCCCGCGATGAATGAGGTGTCCGTGTTGGCCAACACCCCAGACTACGCCGGGACATTCCCCGTTGCTGATGGCCTGCTGTATCAGCGCATCTGCCTTTGCAAAGCGGTCAGCCTCACGCGGTATCTGGCAGGCAGCAAGCCCCCCTTGCGCAAGCAGAAGCGCAGAGCCTTGCAGCAGCCTGCGGCGGGAGAGAGCGGGCAAATGAACCTTCATTGATCGGAAACCTTGAGGGGATGCATGTCCTGCGCATCAAAACTGAAGTCAGACCCAACCACCTGCATGTGGAACCCTGTGACCTTGCCAGAAGTATCGCGCTCAAACTGCACGTAGCTGTCATCACTCGCGTCATTCGCGCGGTCCTGCCACTTGGCCACGAACAGATCATGAGGCAGGGCGGACAATGTGCCGGACAGGCCATTGGCCTTACTAAAACTCATCACAAGGGCGTTGTCTTTCAGAGAAAGACGGATATCCCCCCGCCAGGCATCATGATAAAGGCCGACATAGTCTTTCAGGTCTGACACCGGCAGGGAAATGAAGGGCCGCGCGGGGGAGCCCGGTCCGGTTGTGGATGCCTCTTTCGCGGCTTTCTCCTCCGCCTTTTTGGCGTCATCCTGCCAGTAGGAAACCCAATCCTCAGTTTTGCCGGTGGCAATAAGGGAGCTCATGGTCAGGGCGATGGAATAGGTTGCGTGGTGATCATCATGATTGGTGAGCACGACCAGGCCCGTATTCTTTTCCGGCAACATAGAAACATAACTGACCATGCCGCTGACCGTGCCGGTATGCCAGACACGCTTCAGGCCGAAAAAATCCTCCATGAACCAACCATAGCCATAAGCGCGGAAGTGGCTTTGTGTTTTGGTCGCACTATCAGGAAGAGGCAGCAGCGCATGAGGAGCCCATAGCGCATCCCGCTGAGCAAGACTGATGATTTTCCGGCCATCCACTGTCTGACCACCATTCATCAGGGTTTGCACCCATCGGTTCATGCCGTTCACGCTGCACCACACGCCGCCCGCAGGGGCCATGGCGACCGATTTGCGGGCTGCGCGATCAGGCAGCACACCATCGCTCCCCTGCCCTGCCGCAACATCTGTCTGGCCTTTAACCGGAAACGTGCTCTGGCATGCAGGAAGAGCGGCGGCATCAATCAGGTGGGTTTGCACATACTGCTCCCACGTCTGGCCGGAGATTTTTTCCACCAGCGCACCGGCCACCACATACAGCAGGTTGTTGTAGGCATAATCCGCACGGAAGCGGCCCGTAAACGGCATGTAGGGAAGAGCCGCCAGAACATCCTTGCGCGTGAAGGTGCTGTGGGAGAACAGCATCAGATCTCCAGCCCCCAGCCCCATGCCGCTGTGGTGGGTTAACAGATCACTCACCCGAAATTCCCGCGTGATCCATGGATCAGCCACGCGAAACTCCGGCATCACATCACTGACGCGATCGGTCCATTTCAGTTTGCCTTCATCCACAAGGGTGGCAAGGGCGGTTGCGGTAAATTCCTTGCTGTTGGAGCCGATGGCAAACAGGGTGGTGGCATCCACCTTTCCGCTTTTTTCGTCCTCAGCCTTGCGGCCATAGCCTTTTGCAAAAACAATTTTTCCATCATGGATCACGCCGACCGCAACACCGGGCACCTGAAACGCCTGCTGGGTCCGGCTGACAACATCATCAATCTGCTGTTCTGTCAGGCCATCAGGCAGGGTAACGGCATGGCCTGCCGCGCCGCATAACGCCATAAGCACGGCAGCCAGGGTACCGTGCCACAGGGCCGTGCCAGCATGGTGTTTTATTCTGTTTCGTGTGCGCGCCATTGTGATGAATGCCTGCTTATGACTCATGAGAAACAAAGAAAGGATAAAAATACCAAGAGCCAGAAACGGCTCCTGATATCAATAGCTATTGGAAAGGAATGAGAAAAATGTGTTCTTAAAAAGATCGTATTCTCAAAAAGGTCTCTTGAGAAACGGGCGCATGAGCCAGTCTGCAAGAAATGCTGCGGATAGAGGAGCATATCAGACCGTAACAGGGCTCATGCGCGATAGAAGGGTGTCTCCGGGTTCTTACTGAAGTTCAAACCGGATACCACCCCGGAACGTGCGCCCGAGCAGACTGCTATACGTGCTATCAGCAGCCAAACCGCTTTCTGGCACAAGAACAGGCTTGGAGTTGGCCAAGTTTGTTACGTTCAGGAAAACCTGCATATTTCCAAAGTTCTGATACTTCAGTTTATACGTGAAGTTCATATCGAAATAGAACGTCCCTTTAACACTGTTTCTGTCTATGGTCGGGAAATAGGCATTATAGGCCGGGCATCCTGTTGCGCACTGCACATAGCTGTTGGAATAGTTCCCTGCACTGATACCGCGTGCAATGGCCGTAACACTGAAGCTGGGCAGGCTATAGGTAGCGGAAAAACGGTAGATCCACTTAGGCGGGCCAGACGTGATATCACCCGCAGTATTAATAGCCGGGCTCAAGCCTGAATCTGCTACATACTTAAGATAGTTGCTGGCCTGACCGTGGACTGTCAGAACGCCCGGCACTTTAGCGAAAATACGGCGTACCGGCAGCCTGTAGCTTGCATCAATATCAATGCCGCTTGTGGTGATCTTGCTGAAATTGAACGGACTTGCCTGAACATAGAGATCACGGTTGCCGGAAGAATCTGGGCTGACGGCAGAGCAGAAACTCTGATCACCCTGGTAACACTGATCAAGAATATCCTGCGAATAGAACTGCTGGATGGCGTCTTTCAGCTTGATATGAAACCAGTCAACCGAGATGGACAGGCCTGGCGCGAAACGCGGCGTGATAACTGACCCTACAACGGTGGAGTTTGCTTTTTCAGGTTTCAGTTTGCTGTTGCCGGTTGTCATTTCCAGCACGGTGTCCGTCCCACCCGTCCATGGGTCCAGAACAGATGTGGTGCGGGATGTGCCGCCTTGGTACAGTTCGTTTATGTTCGGCGCTCTCACGTCACGCGACTGGGTGGCACGGAACAGAACATCCTGAACTGGCTGCCATGTTCCCCCTATTTTCCAAGTTGTCACATAGCCGGATGTGGAATAATCGGTCCCGCGTACGGCACCATTGAAGGCGAGCCCTTTTGCCAGCGGCACTTCCGTTTCAAGGTAAGCTTCTTTGACGTTGTAGCCGCCATTTGTTGGCAGGAAATTGCCGACAGACCAGCCAGAGCGATACTCCGAAGGCACATAGCCGGACGCTCTTTCGTCTCGGTATTCTCCGCCGACGGCAACGTTGACATCCCCGGCCCAGGTTGCAAACGGAGTCATGGACAGGTTGACGCCTGAAACAATTTCCCGAAACTTTTCGTCACGGTACGGATCGCCCAATGCATAATCAATGGCGTCGGACGAGATAACGCCTGTTCCCAACCAATCAATTGGTGAGCACCCATTACCGGGGTCAGTCAGCGTTGAGCGGCAGACAACATTCCCTGAGGGTGAGCGTACAGCATCAGTCGCTTTTTTGATCTTGGCGTTGTTCATCACGTTATAGATCTGCTCGTGCGTGCGTGTTGCGCTGTATTGCGCATAGGCACTCCACGAAGCCCGTTTGCCGAACATTTCAAAATTGCCTTCACCGCCAAACGTATAACGCTGCACGTTGCGCCTGTTATCCGTCTTTCGGTAAGGCATGTCATGAGCGGTGGTGCCCAGAGTTGCGGATGAAACATTTTTCAGTGCATCAGCGCCCAATGCATCCACCAGATAAGCATTGTCGCCCGTCAGGTTGACGGATGTCATATATTGGGGGCCAGCGTTGTAGATGTACTCGCTCTCGTTATACGCGCCTTCAGCGTAGAGGGTCATCCAGGGCGCGACATCATAGCTCAGGCGGCCAAAAAGGTTTTTCCGGTCACTGCCTGGCTGGAGGCCAATATTCCGCCCGTTATCGGCCAGGGCATAATCGCCCCCGATGGATGTTGTCGAGGTGCTGAGAGACCCATAATTGTAGTGATTAACGCTGCCGCCCTGTCCAAAATAAATTCCCTTCAGAGAATTTGCTACGGCGCCGGTTGAGGAGTTGATAATGCCACCGGGAAGCGCATTATTGGTGCCACCCGGTCCACGCACCATATAATAGGGCTGTCCATTTCCTGCGGCGTAGTCAGGATTTCGCAGAATTCGGTTGCCGTTTTCGTTCCACTTGCGCGTTACGCTGTAAATGCCATCTTCATGCGCGTAATCACCGCTCAGCAGAACGTGGCCTTTATCATGAGCAAAGCCAAAGCCGCCTGCAATGGAGGTAGAATAGTTGACCCCATCCCCATAGGTGGAAATACCGGAATCAGCATTAATTTTCAGGCCGGTGTAGGTCTTGTCGAGCACAAAGTTGGTCACGCCCGCGACCGCATCAGACCCATACTGGGCAGAGGCCCCTCCTGTGACAACATCCACCCGTTTTACAAGCTGCTGCGGAAGGGTATTGATATCAACAAGGCCCGTAATTGTGGAAGGCGCGGTACGCCGCCCATCCAGCAGAACCAGAGACCGCACAGCCCCCAGGTTTCTCAGGTTAAGTGCATTGACACCCGCCGTTCCACCGCTAAGAGCCAAACGTGAGTTCTGGGGCGTCTGGCTACCGGCAAACTGCGGAAGCTGATTGACCAGATCCGCCAGATTGTTGGTAGGAGACTGATTGGCAATATCACTCTGCGTCAATGTGCTGACAGGTGTGGGTGACTTCGCGTGCGGGTTGGCAATGCGGCTACCGGTAACCGTAAGGACCTCATCATTGGTGCTTTTTTTAGCAGAAGATGGTTTTGTTTTTGCAGCTACATGCGAGGCATGCTTGTTTTTTGACTTCGTAGCCTGCAAATCTGCCGCGGACTCAGCATAGGCTGTATCCGTAAAGGGCACCACCGTTCCCGATGAAAGCGCCACGAAGAAGAATAAAAAACTTCGCTTTCTTGCATAAGCCGTCATGATTTTTCTTCCTACGGTCTGGCCTGGGGGCATTTTCTGTTTCGGTATAGCATCAATATGTCTTATTTAATTTTTTGTGTCGATTTTAAAACTATTTTTACCCATTAACCTTAGGTTATCACTAGAGTATCTTCTGTTTTCGATCATAACCCCCAGACAGTTATCCGTCTTTTTTACTCTATTTTATTTTAATCAATCATAATATTTATAAATATAAATAGAATATTTTATTTATATTTTGGTTGTAAAAATATCAGAATACTCGAAACCTAACGTATTAAATATTGGTCACAATATAACACACCCACTTACACTGCGCGTTCCTCATTCCGCCTTACTCTGCGGTTTTTGCTGGCTTCCGGGCCGGACCGCCCGGACCTATTTTGCCTCTCTCTTGAGAAGAGCCTGATTATTTTGTGATGTATGAAAAAACCGTAACGCTGACCATTACGGTTTTTTTATGATTTATCTCCGGCGAGATAAAGTGTGCCTCTACCCCGCAAAACGGCTACAGCTTGATGAAGATGCGCCTACGGTAGAACGCATAAAGCGGTATAAAAACAATAATCAGGAAAAAGCATGAGAACAGAAAGGACGTGAGCGGCGAAGACAGATGCCCCGCCAGAAGAGCATGATACAGCGCTCCCTGTAGAGAGGGAGCCCCCGCCAGAGGCGATGGCAGCAAAGGAAGCGTTTTTGCCACGAACCCGGAAAACAGGAAGGCGAACACAGCATTCATGCCGAATATCTGAAAAAATGTGCCCACCGAGCGTATAGCTGCGCTTCTCTCCTGTAACATGAAGATATCAAAAATAGCGTCACACACAGCCAGGCAGCACAATGCCGCGCCGGAAGACACAAGCATGAAAGAACTGGTCCATAAGGATTTGTTGAGCGGAAAAAACGCTCCCCACAACAGCCCCAGCAAAATACTCGCCACGCCAGCCACCACAAAAAGCATGGGCCGGCGCGCGGCGGGTATATCCTTCCTTCTAAAAATCTGCCCCGCCAGAACCCCGGACAAAGTGCTGGCAATAGCCGGAAATGTGCTTAACAGTCCTTCCGGGTCCCATGTTTGTTCATACAGAACGCCGGTGTGCAACCATGTCTTGCACCACGCAGAAACCTGGCGGTCCAGCCAGGCGGCCATGTTACTGGCAGGATCAAGGAAGGGGAAATCCTGCCCCGGCCACCCCAGACCAGGCACTGGAAGCGCATACAGAATGCCCCAGTAAGCAAGCAGAATAAAACCAATAACAGCTAGAAGAAAACCGGCGTTGCGTGACCAGAGATAAAGGCTGGCGGCGGCCACATAGCACAGGGCAATGCGCGTCAGGACACCAAAAAACCGTAGATGACCAAAGTGAAAAAAAGGATACAGACTAAGCAGAAGCTTTAGCCCCACAAGAGCCACCCCTCGCCAGACAATGTGAACCATTAACTGGCGGCGCTGCGCCCCTTCCTTTAACCGTCTGTCAAACGAAAAGGGAATGACGCATCCCATTAGAAACAGAAAGAACGGAAAAACAAGATCTGCAGGCGTGCAGCCATTCCATGCTGCATGCTCCAGAGGAGGCCAGACCTTGTTCCAATCCCCCGGATTATTGACAATGATCATGAACGCAACAGTTACGCCACGCAGGATGTCAATGGAGACAATGCGTTTTGGGGACGAAGACCGTACTGCCTTCGCCCGTGTCTGCCCCCTAGAAATGGACCTGAGCTTTCAGATAAACATAGCGCCCAGCGTAATCATACATACCCGGTGAGGTGTTATAGTCTCCGTTGGCGTAGAAGTTTGGATCACGGCCACCAAGGTTTTTCACACCTGCTGTAATGTTATACATGTCTCCACGATAGGTCAGCATCAGATCATGATACCAGGCCTGATTGGTTTTCCACCATTCCGATACGGTAGGCCCATAGGAGGTGTTGGGATAATACGTGAACCCGTCAATAAACCGGATCATGTAGGTCAGGCTCCAGCGGCCATGGGTAAAGGTTGCTGACCCATTTGCCACCCATTTTGGAACACCCGCATCCGTGCCCAGATAAGAGATGAGAGGCTGCCCATCCTGACTCTGCATTTTGTAGGACATGATGTCCTGAATATCAGCGCCGAATGACAATCCATTGTTGTAGTCAATCGGAACCTGATAGGACGCGTTGATATCCAGACCGTCTTCAATAAACGCCCCCGTGTTTTCATGCAGGCGGGCCACAGGATACAACTGTCCGTTCACATCACGCCCATTCAGAATGGAGCAATAGCTGCTGGAGAGATTTGGGCTTTCATAACACCCGTTCAGCTCGGTTGGCAGAGACGGATAGCCAATGGTTTCCGTAATGTGCGTGTGGAAATAATCCACCGTTGCCGTCAGGCCCGGAATAAACCGGGGCGTGAAGATGGAGCCTATTGTGTAGGTTCGTGAAATTTCGGGTTTGAGATGAATATTTCCACCCGTTTCATATTTCAAAGAACCGTTTGTCTGCTTGAATGTATCAGGATTAATCCCTTGAGAACGGCAGTTGTTGGCGATAACGCCCTGCACGGACGAGGGATAGGTAGAAATATAGGCACAAGGATCACGCGTACCGGTCAAGCTAATAACTTTTGCTCTGTAGAGATCCTGAATGGTGGGGGCGCGAAAGCCGGTGGCAATATTAACGCGAAATTTGATATCATCCGTTGGGGCGTAAATGAGGCCAGCATGCCAGTTATACGCCTGCCCGAAGGTGTTATAGTTTGAAAAACGCCCGGATACTTCAGCATTCAGCGCCTTGACAGCCGGGAGATTGCGCAACAGCGGAATACTTAATTCCCCAAACACTTCCGTGACATTATAGCCGCCGCCGGTATCCCCACGGACCTGGTTTGAGTTCAAACCAGCCTGATCCTGCCAAGAAGAATGCCAATAGCCATCCAGACCACGATGTTCGACACCCAATGCTATCCCCAGCGGGC
>NZ_LHZQ01000031.1 GCF_001580915.1 Acetobacter tropicalis
TGGAGGGTTCGAAAAACCTCTTGGTTTTGAGGCCCTCTCTGTGATTCTATTTTTCCGGTTTTTATTGGAAGAGTGGCGACATGAAACAGCTCGGTTTCTTTGATGTTGAAGAGCGGCTTTCTCGTTTGAGCGGGCTTGGTGACCAGCTCGAAGCCTTTTCCCGGACTGTGAATTTCGAAGCATTTCGTCCTGATCTGGATAAAGCGCTGGCCTATGCAGACGGCAGTAAAGGCGGTCGTCCGCCGTTTGATCCGGTGCTGATGTTCAAAATCCTGGTGATCCAGACGCTGAACAATCTGTCCGATGAACGGACGGAATACCTGATCAATGACCGTCTCTCCTTCATGCGCTTTTTAGGTCTGGGGCTGTCGGACCGTGTGCCTGATGCCAAAACCATCTGGCTGTTCAGGGAACGTCTGACACAGGCGGGAGCAATTGATATTTTGTTCAACCGCTTTGATGCGATCCTGCGTAACGCTGGTTATCTGCCGATGTCAGGCCAGATCCTGGATGCCACGCTGGTAGCTGCTCCGAAGCAGCGCAATACCAACGATGAAAAGACTGATCTGCGGGAAGGACGGATCCCACAGGACTGGCAGGATAAACCGGCAAAGCTGTCCCACAAGGACAGGCATGCACGCTGGACCCTGAAGTTCACGAAAGCGAAGCGACAGGAAGACGGGAGTATGCCCGCAACGGATCTGGCCATCCCATTTTTTGGTTACAAGTCGCACATCTCCATCGATCGGAAATTTCGGCTGATCCGTAAATGGAAGACGACAGATGCCGCCGCCAGTGACGGCGCGCGATTGAGAGAGGGCCTGCTTGA
>NZ_LHZQ01000065.1 GCF_001580915.1 Acetobacter tropicalis
CTAAGCGTACGTAAAATACACTTTCGTGTCGTGACCCCAGGTAGGGAGTTGCTCGGCCACAGATGCTTTGCGCATGTTGTTGATCATCGCTCCGACCCGGTGAGGTGGCAGAATCGATCGGAGCTTGGGATAGCGACTGACGCGCCTGAGTTCTTCAAGCTGGGTTGTGGACGTGACCAGATCGAACCGGTGCGCCCGCCAGGCACGATAAATCGCATCAGGGGCACCTCGAGGGTATATCAGAGCGGAAACAAGGATATTGGTATCCAGAACAACCCGCATCAGTGCCCACGTGCCCACTGCACGGCTTCATTCACCAAGTCGGCCAGTTCAGCTTCGCTCATATCCTCACTCGCCGCTTTAGCCTGCTCTACAGCCTGTTCCAGCAGGTAAGACCGTACGGCGTCCTCAATAAAACGGGATAGATCGCCTTTGCGCCCCCCCCCATTAGCGGCTAGAAACATGCGAACAGACTGATCCACTTCAGATGAAACCGCGATATTCCAACGGGTAGTAGACATGACTTACCTCCATATATGCAGATAAACACCTATACACCGATTATGCCAGTTTCCATATTGCTTTCTAGTAAAGACCAAAATCCTTGCGCGGCGATGTATGGATGGTCTTATGTGGCCTGATCTTCAGGCTGCCTTTAGATACGCATAAAGCGTTTCCCGACTTATTCCGAAGTCACGGGCAATCTGAGCTTTGGGTTCGTGAGTGGCAACGCGGTTATACAGCTCGGTGACCTGTTCCGGTGACAGTTTAGGCTTCCGGCCCGGAACCTTGCCTTTGGCACGGGCAGCAATTTGACCTTCTTTCTGACGTTCGCGTATGAGCGCCCGCTCGAATTGCGCGACCGCCCCAAAAATATGCATCATTAAATCCTGCATGGGGCTGTCTTCTCCGGTGAAAGTCAGGCCCTCTTTCATGAACCGGACACCGACACCGCGTCTCGTCATGGTCTGCACCAGATGCATCAGGTCGCCAAGATCTCGCGCCAGCCTATCAATAGAGTGACAAACAATTGTATCGCCTTCCCTCACATATCCCAGCATCTCAGTAAGGGCAGGACGGTTTCTGGTGCCACCACTACATTTGTCAGTGAAGGTCTTGTCCACGGTCATGCCGTCAAACATCTGGCGGTCTGTGTTCTGATCTGCTGAGGACACCCGAACATAAGCGACAATCTGATCGGCCATGGTAAACACTCCTCACATGTCAGGAAATATCTAAGGAATATACTTACAATGTGTCAATTAATTAGTTTTATGTGTTTTCTTGACACTCAAAAAGCCCGGTTCCCTGCCCCGGTCATTAGTCCAGAAAAGTATGCAATGCTGACAGTCAGCTTAACACCCATTCACCCGAAAA
>NZ_LHZQ01000046.1 GCF_001580915.1 Acetobacter tropicalis
AACACCCATTCACCCGAAAAGGCGAAACCATGAAAACGGGAAAGATTGTGGTCATCTCAAAGCTGAAAGGCGGTTCAGGTGCGACAACACTCACCCGCGAACTGGCTACGGCGGCACTAGATGCAGGGCAACCGGTTGCTATCATCGACCTTGATGCACAGGGTAGCTTAACGAATTGGTGGAACCGTAGGACAGCAGCTAACTCAGCCGCAGGGCCTAAGCTAATCCAGTTATCACCCGAAAAGCTGCCTGATATGATGGAACAGCTACGTGGCAAGTTTGATTTGGTCTTAATAGACACGCCACCAAGCACCCATGACGCCTTGCGGAAGATTGCCAGCAAAGCAGATATGGCCGTGATACCTACCAAACCAACGCCGGACGATCTGGACGCCGTAGGGCCGGTCATTCGTCAGCTGCGCGGTGTTGTGCCTATGGCGTTTGTGATTAGTCAGATCACCAGCAAGCGCAGCCCTGACGTAGTGGAGGCGACCGAATTACTTTCTGCCAGAGCGCCGGTCATAGGTCGCACCGTCATTCGCGTGGGTTACTATCGGGCAGCCGGTGTGGGGCAATCTGGGTTCGAGACTGACAAGACAGTCAGAGAAGAAATTGCCACCGTCTATGATAACCTCATGGCCCTGTTAGGAGATTACCACGCATGAGCAAGCGGCCTTCCCTTGGTTCCATTGGTCTTGATCTGGACGATATAGAGGCCAAGCCCGCCAGTGGTCAGAAAGTAGCAGCCTTTCATGAGCAAGCGCCTACACAGCCGCCACAGGATCAACCGGGGGCATATGTCAAAGACAAAGCGGTGAATATGACGGTCTATCTCTTGCCGCATGACCACAAGCGACTGAAACAGCTTGCCGTTGAGCATGATACTACCATTCAAGCGTTAGTCATGGATGGGCTGGATGTGATCTTAAAGGACAACGGGCAGGAACCGCTCACCCGCTGGAAAACCAGACGTAAGCCGAGAGGGTGAACACCTTATAAGCTGGTCAATGTTTCACGCGTTCAAGTTTTCGGGTGAATGGGTGTTAAGCTGACTGTCAGCATTG
>NZ_LHZQ01000180.1 GCF_001580915.1 Acetobacter tropicalis
GCTGCTGCAGACTGGATCAAGTGCTAACAGACCCTAGTCACAATAATAGCTCCTCTTACAACATTCTGGCCTGCAGAGAAGATGCATCATGATTACTATGAGCAGAACCCCGGAACAGGATATTGCGCAGCTGTTATTGCTCCCAAGGTAGCAAAAATGCGAAAAGTCTTTGCTGCTCGTTATGCTCTCTAAAATAAGTCAACTATTCTACACCGTCATCTTCCAAAAAGAATCGATCGCCTTCTTCGTCAAAGTCAAACAACTCGGCAAACCGAGCCCAGCCTACAACCGTCTGCAATGTTTGCCGGGCATAGTCCGGCGACATGGAGACTTCCAACTCATCACGGAAACGTTCAGCATTCGCTGTATGAGAGGGGCGTTCGTCTAGCACGCTCCGAATCATCTTGACCAATGGAACGTGATGGATGAGCGCATGGCCCATTATGGCTTTACGCTCTTCCAGATCACTTAGAACAAAATGTACACCTTCGTTGGTTAAAAGGATGTCACCGTCTTCAAGCTCAGCAAGAGCCAAGAGCTCTAACGATTCACCTAGTGGGAATAGATCATCCAGTTCAAGCTGTAATTTTTCGGCCAACATGGGCAAATCTGCCCGGCCGTTGAGGGGAGGGGCTGCCAATGCTTCCATCATACCAATCATCATGGTGATGGAAACTTGAGGAAGAGCCCTCAAAAGAGGGGCAGCCTGCGCGGATTGACCTTGGCCGGCGGCAATATCAGCTTCCGAAATGATGGGGGCGCGTTGCGTCATAAGAGCGTAGATATGATCCACAAACTGCCGGAAAGCAGCATCCTCTCTATTCCGAGGATGCGCAAAAGGCACTGACAGAATGTGCGCTATCCGACCGGGATTAGAGGAAAAGATCATAATCCTGTCACAAATCAGGACAGCTTCCTCAATATTGTGCGTAACCACCAACATGCCCTGGACGGGCAATTTTTTTTCAGCCCAGAGTTCAACCAGATCCGTACGCAGGTTCTCGGCTGTAAGAACATCCAGAGCAGAAAAAGGCTCATCCATCAAAAGAAGATCAGGCTGCACCACCAAGGCTCTGGCCAACCCAACCCGCTGTTGCATCCCGCCAGATAGTTCCTTGGGCCAAGCGTTTTCATAGCCACCCAGCCCAATCAGATCGATGGCGCTTTCCACCAAACGATCACGTTCGGCCCCATGAATGCCCTTGGCCTCCAGACCAAGCGCTACATTCTCCTCTACCGTCATCCACGGAAAGAGCGCGAACGATTGAAACACCATTGCCACACCGGGCTCCGGGCCTTTCAATGACTTTCCCTGCCACAGCACATCTCCAGACGTGGGAGAGAGAAGGCCTGCCAGAATGCGCAAAAGAGTGGATTTGCCTGACCCAGAACGACCCAGCAAGCCAATAATTTCTCCTGCATGCAAGGAGAGACTCACATCATCCAGAACCTGAAGATCAACTGCACTATCTTTGTGATAGGCTTGAGAAACGTGCCGCGCCTCTATCAGAATAGCGCTTTTTGCACCTTCCTGAGCATCAGGAAGAGGGGAGGTCATGTACCGGTTCCTGTCTAGCTGAATTTGAGCCTGCGATAAGCGTATGCTGAAAGAGGGCGCCAGACCACCCAGTTCATGGTCATCACGAAAAGAGACATAACGACAACGCCAAGCACCACTCGGCTAACAGATCCTTCCACTGTAGCTTGGGCGATATAGCTACCAATTCCGTGCGCCTTGAGAGTAACGTCTCCCCATTGCGCCATTTCAGAAGCAACGGCTGCGTTCCACGCTCCGCCAGATGCCGCCATCACGCCAGTGAGATAATAAGGCACAATGCCGGGCAGCATGATCTTGCGCCACCACAACACGCCGGAAACATGAAAGTTACGGCCAACTTCTAATAATGAACCCGGAAAGGTAGAGGCCCCTCCTATCACATTAAAGAGAATGTACCATTGCGCTCCCAGGATCATAAGAGGTGTCAGCCAGATATCAGGCACGAGCTGAAAATGGATGATAGCGACCACAAAAATAGGGAAAAACAGATTTGCGGGAAAGGCGGCGCAATATTGGACAACAAGCTGGGCACGACGTGCACGCACAGAGTCAAGCCCAAGCCAAACCCCTATCGGCACCCAGATCATGGATGCCACACAAACCATACTCACCACACGCAACAGGGTGATGCCACCAAGCAGGAAAACATGAAAAATTTGTTCTGACGTATAGAACGCAGAAGCATAGCTCCATGCCTGCTCTAGGGCGACCAAAAAGATACATCCCCAGATCCCCCACCATAACCACCGCCCTGCATCAGATAACCTCGGTTGCGCCGTAGGCACAAAGCGCCTTCCAAGTGGTAGCATGCCCACTTTGCGTCCTGCCGCCAGCAGCATGCCACCACACACACTCAACAGCCGTGTGTGACGCAACAACTTGAGCGTCCACGGTTCGGGTGCCGCGGCACCTATCGAGGGAGTAACATCTAGCCGAAAGCGGGTTGCCCAAGATGCAAGAGGCCGGAACACTATCTGGTCGTAAGCAAGGATAGCCAGCAGCATAGCTATGATCGCAGCGAACACTGCTCCAATATTTCTCTGGCTAATGGCTACGCCCACATAAGCGCCAATACCGGGGAGAACAATGTGGGTATTTCCAACAGTAATAGTTTCCGAATACACGACCATAAACCAGCCGCCCGCCATGGACATCATGGAATTCCATACCAGTGACGGAATGGCACAGGGAACTTCCAGCCGCCAGAATTTCTGCCAACTTGTCAGTCCGAAGCAGCGTGCGGCCTCCTCTAACTCCTCAGGCACGCTTTTAAGCGACTGATACATGCCCATAGCCATATTCCAAGCCTGGCTGGTAAAAATCGTGAAGATGGCAGCTAATTCGGCACCAAGCACGCGCCCCGGAAACAATCCGAGAAAAAAGGTAACCGTAAATGTCAGAAAACCAAGAATGGGGACTGACTGCAAAACATCCAGCAAAGGCACCAGAACATGTTCAGCCCTTCGGTTTTTAGCCGCCAATGTTGCATAGCAAAATGTAAAAACAAGGGAGAGTGCTAACGCTGCAAACATCCGCAACGTTGTACGCAGAGCATAACCGGGCAACCACGCAATATTAAGATGTAAAGGGGCCACAGCCGGAGATGAAAGCGGCGCAAGCATATGTCGCACCGAATTTCCGACCAAAATGGCAGCCCCGATCACACAGACCAATAAGACTGCATCAACACTGTTCAAGTGACGGATGGAAAGGGGAGAGGAAGATGCTGGGGATCGAAAAGAAGTCTCTGGTCTGGTCGCCGTCATGGCAGACCTGTTCCTGTACTGCCAAAGCCCCCACTACCGCGTTCGGTTTCATCCAGTTCCGTACATTCCGTCCAGGAAATACGCTCAACGGGAGCGATAACAGCCTGAGCAATACGCATGCCACGCTCAACCGTAAAAGGTTGCTCACCAGCATTCAGCATGATCACCCCCACTTCTCCGCGATAATCTTCGTCAATTGTACCGGGAGAGTTGGGGAGAATAATGCCGTGCTTCAGCGCAAGACCAGAGCGAGGACGAATCTGCAATTCATAGCCGGGAGGCAAGGCAATACGTAGGCCTGTTGGCACCAACGCTCGTCCTCCGGAAGGCAGGGTTAAGGGCGCATCAAGCGCTGCAACAATATCCATGCCCGCAGCCCCGGCTGTAGCGTAAGAAGGCAGGGGAAGGTCTTGGGCATGCGCAAGACGCTGCACCCGCACTGTAAGGCCGGCATTCCGGGAATCAAGTGCGGGCATGTAGGTATACTCCATCTGTAGTTTAAAAGTCAGATGTACTACAAAACCAATCCATAATGGAGATGGCAAGCCTGCGAGCCACTTCTTCTTTTGTCATGCGTGGCCAGTACTCCACACCCTGAGGCGTTATAAGGAGAATCTGGTTTTCGACACCGCCCATTACACTCGCGGCTGGGCTGACATCATTTGCCACAATCCAGTCGCACCCTTTGCGGGCCCGCTTTGCCACGGCATAGGCTTCCACGTTTTCCGTTTCGGCGGCAAACCCCACAACCAGACGCGGACGATGTGCGGACGGCGCGGAAAGCTCCGCAAGAATGTCTGGATTGGCCACCAAAGAAAGAGGCGCAGGAACATCATCCCGATCTTTCTTTTTCATCTTCTGGTCAGCTTCAGAAGCGGGCCTCCAGTCAGCCACGGCCGCAGTACAGACTGCGACGTCCTGAGGGGGAAGACGCATAACTGCCGCCTCCATTTCCCGGGCTGTCTCACAGGAAATCAGGGTAACGCCAGCAGGAGCCCGTAATGCTGTCGGACCACTAACCAGCGTTACATCCGCACCCAAGTCGGCTAGCGCGTCCGCAATGGCATAACCCTGTCGCCCGGAAGAACGATTGGCCAGATAACGAACTGGATCAATTGGTTCATGCGTAGGGCCGGCCGTCACTACAATTTTCTTTCCGGCCAAAACCGCTTCGCCGTGACGTACACGCTGGCGGAAAAAACCGATCACAGCGTCTTTTATATCATTGGGCTCGGCCATACGACCCACCCCAAATTCTCCGCAAGCCATTCCTCCTGCCACAGGAGAAACCAAAAGCACACCTCGTTTAGCCAATATCGCCATATTGGCCTGTGTGGCAGCATGCTCCCACATGCGCACATTCATGGCGGGCACAACCATGACGGGGGCATCTGTTGCCAGAAGAACCGTGCTGGCCAGATCATCCGCCAGTCCATTAGCCATTTTTGCCAAAAGATTGGCTGAGGCAGGGCACACCAGAATAAGATCAGCAGATCGGGAGAGGGCAATATGGCCCATCTCCTGTTCTGCTGTCAGCGAAAAAAGATCTGTATAAACAGGCTCTCCGGTCAAAGCCTGTAAGGTGAGGGGGGTCACAAACTGGCTCCCCCCATCCGTCAGCACGCAACGGACCTGCACGTTACCACTCGTGAGCAGCCGTATGAGTTCCGGCGCTTTGAACGCAGCGATACTCCCGCTCACAATCAGCAGAACGGAACGGTGATGCTGCTCAGTCATGAGTTTTACAGACGCCAGCCGGAATGGATGGCTGCAATCCCCCCGGAAAGAGACTGATAGCGGACATGAGAAAGACCAGCTTCACGGAACATATCTGCCAGCGTTTCCTGATCCGGGAACATACGGATGCTTTCTGCCAGATATTGATAGCTGTCCCGGTCTTTTGCGATCAGATTGCCCATGGCAGGCAGGACCTTGAAAGACCATGCATCATAAACAGGAGACAGAGCCGCAACCTGAACGCGAGAAAACTCAAGGCACATAAAACGTCCCCCCGGTCGCAGTACGCGACGTGCCTCGCGGATAACAGCCAATTTATCCGTACAATTCCGCAACCCGAATGCAATTGAGACACGGTCCACGGACATATCTTTAAGTGGGATAGCTTCGGCATCCACCACACAAAAGGACAGATCAGATACAAAGCCTCGGCTCAGGGCGCGATCCCGCCCCACGGAGAGCATGCTCGCGTTGATATCGGTCATAATGGCAGGACCACCGCCACCCTTGAGCCATCCGAAGGTAATATCTCCCGTGCCGCCAGCCAGATCCAGCAGGGAAAGCCCAGGCTGTGGGCCAAGTTCCGTCACGAATATCCGTTTCCAGACACGATGGATGCCCAAGGACATCAGATCGTTCATGACATCGTATTTTCCCGCCACGCTATCAAACACAGCGCGGACGAGGGGCTTCTTTTCTTCCTTCCGAACAGAACGGAAACCAAAATCAGTTTCTTCAGCGTGCGGAGCAGAAGACACAGGGGAGGGCGCAAAGCTATTGTCGGTCATGACCATACCCTATACCCTGCTTTTCACTCATGCCGGAACTCCCTGAAGTCGAAACCGTGATGCGTGGTATGCAGATTGCTCTGCAAGGCCGCGTTATTCAGACAGTCATCATTCGTAGACATGATCTGCGATGGCGGATTTCCGCCGATTTTTCGCAGCGTGTTTCCGGACGGAAAGTTATCGGCTTTCGTCGTCGCGGGAAATATATTCTCATGCGACTGGCAGGAAATCTCTCTGTGATCCTCCATCTGGGCATGTCGGGACGCATCATTCTCGATTCTAGCGGACCACCAGTACCTCATGAACATGTGGTATTTGTCACTGACGATAAAAAAAGATGCGCCTTTGTCGATCCTCGCCGTTTTGGCATGATTGATGTAGTCCCGACGCAGGCTGAAGATACGTATCGGCTTCTTTCTGGTATGGGTCCTGAACCACTGGAGGCCGACTTTTCGCCGGCAACACTGCAAAAAAGCTTCGTCCGTAAAAACGCCTCGATAAAAACCGTGCTGCTTGACCAGAAAGTTGTTGCCGGCCTGGGGAATATCTACGTGTGTGAAGCCCTGTTCAGAGCGCGCATCCACCCCGACACACCAGCCGGAATTTTAAAGAAAAAACAGATCACCCTTCTGCACAGCGCCATCCAGACCGTTCTGACAGAAGCCATTGCCGCAGGCGGCTCCAGCCTTAAGGATTATGTCAGGCCAGAGGGAGGGTTAGGTTATTTCCAGCATGCGTGGAAAGTGTACGGACGCAAGGGGCTGGCATGCCCGGACTGTCCCGGCCCTCCTAAATGTGCAGGCGTGCAGCACATGACACAGGCTGGACGTTCAACCTTTTTTTGCCCGCTTCAGCAGGAAAAAAGGTAATTTCAGCCCCCTTCTTCCCCGAACATACTTGACTACGGCTGCCTCTCTGGATTACAGCACCGCTACTCTTTTGGCCGACGTAGCCTTGCTGCGACGGCGTTCATTTTTTGTGCTGGACAGAATAGAACTCATGGCGAATATCGCTTCAGCGCGTAAGCGCATCCGGCAGACCGCTAAGCGGACTGCTCGCAACACTGCTCGCAAGTCTCGTATGCGCACCTTTATCAAGAAGGTGGAAACCGCCATTGCAGCTGGCAATCAGGAAGAAGCACGGGAAGCGCTACGTCTAGCTCAGCCGGAAATCCAGCGTGCGGCAACCAAGGGTGTTGTTCATCACAACACTGTGGCGCGCAAGATTTCTCGCCTGTCTGCTCGCGTTAAGTCTCTGGCCACTGCCTGAGATCAAAAAGGCTTTTAAGGCCTTTTTATTGCGCTTTGATAAAGCCGAATCATCGCTGGGTGGTTCGGCTTTGTTTTTGTACACCACGCAGTCAAGCATGGCTGAAATGATCTGGCATGAAGATAGATTTTCGTTGCCCGAGCGTGAGCCTTACATTACTTTCCGCTGATAGTCTCAACGCAGGAACAGCGTGCTGTCTGCCTGTCTGGCCGCTTTATTCTAACGCGGCATGAGATTTGCCGGAAAAGGCTGCCTGGTTGTCGCGCAAGTGGCACCCTTATCGTAAATCATACGCGGCCAACCGCGTTTTATGACCGCTCGGGAGTATAGATGACAATCGGAGTGGACGATGATGAAAGCGCCTTCTCACGCATGGATGACAGCAAGCCTGTTGAGGAGTCATGGCTTCGTATCTGCTCAAAGCTGAAAGGGGAGGTCGGTGAGGTTGAATACCGCACATGGCTGACCAAAATTGCACTCGGCCCGATTGACGGGGACGAGATCACTCTCCTTTTGCCTACCCGCTTCCTGCGCGATTGGGTGCGCAGTCAATATGGCGACCGCCTGAGCGAATTGTGGAATCAGGAAATCTCTTCCATACGCCGGGTAGAACTTCAGGTTGCCCGCCCCGGAGATCCGGTTGCGCCGCCTATCATGCTGGATGAACCTACCACACAAGCTGCACCGCCCCCGGCAACCGGAAGCATCTTTGAGGATACACCGCGCACCGCTCCTGAAGTGAAAAGTGATATTGTCGCCTCTCTGGATACGCGCTTCACGTTTGATACATTTGTGGTCGGCAAACCAAACGAATTTGCTTATGCTTGCGCGCGTCGCGTGGCAGAAAAGCCGTCCAGTGTTGGGTTCAATCCTCTATTTTTGTATGGCGGTGTTGGTCTAGGCAAAACGCATCTGATGCACGCAATCGGGGCTGAACTGCTCCAGCGCGGGAATGTCTCTGTGGCCTATATGTCGGCAGAAAAGTTCATGTATCGGTTTATTGCCGCCATCCGCTCCCAGTCCACTATGGAGTTCAAGGAACAGCTTCGCTCTGTAGATGTGCTGATGATTGATGATCTCCAGTTCCTGATCGGCAAGGACAACACGCAGGAAGAATTCTTTCACACCTTCAATGCGTTGGTGGATGCAGGACGGCAGATAGTGGTGTCTGCGGACAAATCACCGTCTGACCTTTCTGGCCTTGAAGACCGACTACGAACCCGCCTCGGTTGCGGTATGGTGGCTGACATTCATGCCACAACCTTTGAACTGCGTATCTCCATTCTGGAAGCAAAGGCTGCCGCATCAGGCGTGGTTGTTCCTGCGAAAGTTCTGGAGTTTCTTGCCCACAAGATCACATCGAACGTGCGAGAACTGGAAGGCGCCCTTAACCGCCTGATTGCGCATGCCAACCTGTTTGGCAGACCTGTGACGCTGGAAGCCACTCAGGATGTGCTGCATGACATTCTCAAAGCGCATGATCGCCGTGTCACCATTGAAGAAATTCAGAAAAAAGTGGCGGAACACTGGAACATCCGCCTAACTGACATGTCATCCGCTCGCCGAGCCCGGGCCGTGGCGCGCCCACGGCAGGTTGCCATGTATCTGGCCAAACAACTGACCAGCCGTTCACTTCCGGAAATTGGGCGCAAGTTCGGCAACCGTGACCATACAACAGTCATGCATGCCGTTTCCCGCGTTGCCGAACTGATGGAACGGGATGCAGCATTTGCGGAAGATGTGGAGCTGCTACGGCGTATGCTGGAGAGCTGATTTTTTCAGTTTTTTCCGATGCTTGCTGCCGTATTTTCAGCCCGTAAGGATTGACTGATTTGAGGCGGCTGATAGGTTTTGGCGGAATGATTTTCAGGCTCCCATGAATTCCCGCCGGGAGCTGGCACGCAGGGAAGAGGCATAGATGAAGTTTTCGGCTGAGCGCACAACACTGCTCAAGGCTTTGGCGCACATCCAGAGTGTGGCGGAAAAGCGCAATACCATTCCCATCCTTGCCAATGTCCTTATTCATGCGGCAGATGGGCAACTGAGCCTGAAGGCCACGGATATGGAAATCGAGGTGGTGGAGGTTATTCCTGCCACCATTAAGCGGGAAGGGGCGACCACTGCTCCCGCGGCAGTTCTCTATGAAATTGTACGTAAATTACCAGACAACGTGCTGGTGGAACTGGATCAGGCCGATGGGGACACCCCATTGCAATTGCGGGCTGATCGCTACGCCACAAGACTAAACGTTCTGAGCGTGGATGATTTCCCTTCAATGGGGGCAGGTGATCTACCATGCCGCTTCAAACTGAATGCGGGCGTTCTCCGTTCCCTCATCGATAGAACACGCTTCGCCATTTCTACGGAAGAAACGCGTTACTATCTGAACGGTATCTTTTTCCATGCTGCTGATGCGGATGGTATTCCACTGCTACGCGCCGTAGCAACAGACGGCCATCGTCTTGCTCGTGTGGAAACGGACCTGCCGGAAGGAGCTGCTGAAATGCCGGGCGTTATCATCCCGCGCAAAACAGTAGCGGAACTGCGCAAGTTGATTGATGAAGCCCCGGAAGAAATTGAAGTGGCCCTTTCTGAAACGCGCGTGCAGTTCACTGCCGGTTCCATCATGCTAACATCCAAGCTGATTGATGGCACGTTTCCGGAATATGACCGCGTTATCCCGCGTAACAACACCCGCATCCTTCGTGTTGGGAAGAAAGATTTCTCTGATGCCGTGGCACGCGTGGCGGCCATCAGCCAAGAACGCTCACGGCCTGTCAAGCTGACACTGGAACCCGGCCTTCTCACCCTTTCCGCCAGCAGCCCGGAGCAGGGAGTAGCCAAGGAAGAACTGGACGATAATCGAATTTCCTACGATGCAGAGGCTTTGGAAATTGGGTTTCAGGCCCGCTACCTGAACGATATCACCGATCAGGTCGAAAAAGAGGTGGAGTTTGCATTCTCGGATAGTGCTGCCCCTACCATTGTGCGTGATGTTGATAGTCCCTCGGCATTGTATGTGCTGATGCCGATGCGCGTCTGATCCTGCCCCTGAATGCGCGCCATTGCATGATCCTTTCAGAAAGGAAAAAGCTGCTTATGGCGCGCTCGCTCCCTGTTGGGAGTAGCCTCAAGTGTTAGCCGGGTAATCTTTATGCCCCGGCTGCTCAAACTGACCCTCACCCATTTCCGCAATTATACCCGGCTGGTCTGGTCACCTGAACGTCCTCTCGTTGTCCTCACGGGGGAAAATGGGAGCGGTAAAACCAATCTACTGGAAGCTCTTTCTCTCCTCGCTCCTGGTCGCGGGCTCCGTCGGGCCCCCTTAACAGAACTTGCTCAAAGCGGCGAAACGGAATGGGGTGTATCAGCCCGTCTCCTCCAGAATGCGGAAACCCTTGATCTTGCGACAGGGGTGACTGCTGGCAACGCCACTTCCAAACGCACTTATCTGCTCAATGGACGCGTAGCCCGCACTCAGGGAATTATCGACGAAGCACTCTCTGCTGTGTGGATAACCCCTCAAATGGATCGGCTCTTCAGCGAAGGAGCTTCCGGACGCCGCCGTTTTCTGGATAGATTGGTGATGGGTGTCACCCCGGATCATACCCGCCAACTACTGGCGTATGACCGAGCCATGACACAACGAAACAAACTGCTCCAAACCCGATATTCTGAACAAAGCTGGCTCTCTGGATTGGAAGCTTCCATGGCACGCCACGCCATAGCCATTGCAGCCGCACGGGCTGATCTAGTGCAGCATCTGAACCAGTTTTCCCAAACCAGCTTGGGAGAGTTTCCCGCCGCCACTCTCGTTCTGGACTGCGAACTGACAAAGCAACTTGAACACCACCCGGCTTTGGGAGTGGAAGACTGGTTCAGAGAGCAATTATCCTCAACCCGAGCACAAGACCGTGAAAGAGGGCGCACAACCAGAGGTCCGCATCGTAGCGATTTTTCCCTGTCTGATTTCACAACGGGCCAACTGGCTGCAACAGCCAGCACCGGTCAACAGAAATCCATGCTGCTTGGCGTTGTGCTCGCTCATGCCCGGCTCGTCACAGACCACAGGGGGACGGCTCCTTTGCTTTTGTTAGATGAGCCTCTTGTGCATCTGGACCAGAAACGACGGGGCGCACTGATGGAAAATCTCCGGTCTTTTGACACCACCGCTATCCTGACCGGAACAGACACGGCTCCCTTTGCGCCATTACAGGACACAGCACAGTTTATTTCTCTGAAAAGTGGTTATTTTCTGCCATAAAGAGAGAAATGCCGCCTTACAATCTGGCCTCAGTGGAATGGCCGGAGTATAAGGATTCAAACAGGTTTTATTCTTTCTTCGCCGGAGTACCCTTCGCTTATGACTGACCTTTCTCAGCCCACGCCATCTGCCGGTATGGAAGAAGAATATGATGCAGCCTCAATTTCTGTTCTGAAGGGTCTGGACGCCGTACGCAAACGGCCTGGTATGTATATCGGTGACACGGATGATGGCTCCGGCCTGCACCATATGGCGTTTGAAATTATTGATAACGCCGTTGATGAAGCACAGGCGGGCTACGCAACCGAATGCGTTGTCACCCTCAATGCGGATGGAAGCGTAACCGTGCGGGATAATGGGCGCGGCATTCCCACGGACATTCATTCAGAAGAAGGGATCAGTGCGGCCGAAGTCGTTCTGACCCGCCTTCATGCGGGCGGCAAGTTCAACCAGAACTCCTACAAGGTTTCAGGCGGACTCCACGGTGTGGGGGCGGCTGTTGTCAACGCGCTTTCAGAAAAGATGGAAGTGCGGATATGGCGTGGCGGGCTGGAGCACGTTATCCGTTTCCAGCACGGCGAGCGGGAAGGGCCTCTGGAAGTTGTCGGCCCCTCAGAGCATGAGCGGGGAACCCAAGTTACCTTCAAGCCAAGTAATCAGACTTTCCCCAAAACAGAATTTGATTTTGTTATTCTGGAACGCCGCCTGCGGGAGCTGGCGTTCCTCAATTCGGGCATGAAAATCGTTCTACGGGACTACCGAACTGAGGAAAAGAAAGAAGAAACTTTCTATTACGAAGGTGGGCTTGAAGCCTTTGTGGAATGGCTGGACCGGGCGCGTACGCCTCTCGTCACCCCCCCTATTACGGGCAGCCTGGAAAATCCTGAAAACGGCATTAAGGTTGAATTCGCCCTGACATGGAACGACAGTTTCCATGAAACGATGCTGTGCTTTACCAACAACATTCCCCAGCGGGACGGGGGAGCACATCTGGCTGGTTTCCGGCAGGCATTGACCCGCATTGTTGGCAAATATGCTGAAAGCATTGCCAAGAAGGATGCTCACTCCCTTGTTGGGGAAGACATGCGCGAAGGACTGACGGCAGTTCTTTCTGTAAAAGTCCCTGACCCCAAATTTTCTTCCCAGACCAAGGACAAGCTCGTTTCCTCTGAAGTGCAGCCCGTTGTGCATGCTGCGGCTGCCGACATGATTGGTCACTGGTTTGAAACGCACCCCAAGGAAGCCAAAATTGTGGTTTCCAAAGTACTGGATGCCGCTTCCGCTCGTGAAGCCGCCCGCAAGGCACGCGAACTGACGCGCCGCAAAGGGGTGCTGGATATTTCCTCTCTTCCGGGCAAACTGGCTGACTGTCAGGAACGATCTCCTGAAAAAGCTGAAATCTTCATAGTGGAGGGTGATTCTGCAGGGGGGACGGCTAAACAGGGCAGGGACCGGCGTTTTCAGGCGATCCTGCCTCTCAAGGGTAAAATTCTGAATGTTGAGCGGGCTCGTTTTGATCGGATGCTCGGCTCAGCTGAAATTGGCACCCTGATCACCGCACTGGGCACCGGTATCGGCCGAGGTGAGGCTGATCAGGGCGGTTTTTCCATTGAAAAGCTCCGCTATCATCGCATCGTCATCATGACAGACGCCGACGTGGATGGTTCTCACATCCGCACCCTTCTTCTGACTTTTTTCTTCCGTCAGATGCCGGAACTGATTGAGCGCGGCTATCTCTACATTGCACAGCCGCCGCTTTACCGCGCCAAACGAGGGAACGAGGAGCGCTATCTGAAAGATGATGCTGCTCTCGAACAGTATCTGCTCGATAAAGCCCTTAACAACGCACTCTTCGTTTATAGCGACGGACGCGAAGTGAAAGGTGAGCCTCTGGCCGCAGACCTGCCATTTATCCGACAGGCTACTCAGGCCATCACGCGTCTTGCCAATAAAACTCCTAATTGGATTATTGAGCAGGCAGCTCTGGCGGGCGCCCTCACGTCAGATCTTGCAACGCTTCAGAACCAAGTTCCTGATTTACAGAAACGACTGGATGGAGCATCAGCAGAAACAGAACGGGGCTGGAAAGCCGTCGCCAGTGACGACGGGCTGGAACTGGCACGTAATGTTCGTGGCGTAGGTGAAGTATACCGCATTGATCCAGCAGCACTAAGCAGTAACGATGCACGCTGGCTCACAAATCAGCTTGAACGGTTACAGAAAGACTTCGGCACAGGCGTTATTCTGCGTCATGAAACAACTGAAGCCTCTCTTGCTGGCCCGTCAGAACTTTACACTCGCCTTCTGACTCAAGGCCGCCGCGGCCTTGCCATTAACCGCTTCAAAGGGCTCGGTGAAATGAATGACGAGCAGCTTTGGGAAACTACGTTGGACCCTGCCATGCGTACACTTCTACAGGTCAAGATTGGCGATGTAGAAGAGGCTGGCCAAGTATTCACCACGCTTATGGGTGACGTAGTGGAACCACGTCGCGATTTTATTGTTGGCAATGCGCTAAAAGTCGCCAATCTGGACGTGTAAGACAGGTAAGCTAATCAACGGTGTAATAAAAAAGGAGGCTCACAAGCCTCCTTTTTTATTGGAATATTATGTATTTAAGGTCGCTATCTCATTGGAATGTAATGAGTTTCCTAAAATAGAATCAGGCTAGACTTTTGATAAATCCATCAATTTTTTTAAACTGTGCCAACAAATCTGGTAGTGATTTTATGGGCAACATATTAGGTCCGTCGCTGGGTGCCTGATCCGGGTCTTCGTGCGTTTCAATAAAAAGGGAAGCGACCCCTACAGCCAGGGCGGCACGAGACAGAATAGGGGCAAACTCCCTTTGACCACCAGATGTTCCACCCAGCCCGCCTGGTTGCTGAACAGAGTGCGTGGCGTCATACACAACTGGGTAGCCAGTTTCCGCCATGATCGGCAAGCCGCGCATATCATTGACTAAGGTGTTATAACCGAAGCTTGTGCCACGCTCGCACAGCATGATGCGCTTATTACCTGTAGAGGCAATTTTGGCGGCTACGTGTTTCATATCCCACGGAGCCAGAAACTGTCCCTTTTTCACATTGACCACAGCTCCTGTCTGGCCAGCAGCCAGAAGCAGATCTGTCTGGCGACATAAAAAAGCTGGTATCTGCAATACATCCACAGCTTCTGCTACCGGTGCACATTGGTCAGCCGCGTGCACATCCGTCAGAACCGGTAATTTCAGCGTTTCACGAATATCCGCCAAAATACGCAGACCGTGCTGCATCCCGACCCCACGCGCACTGGACAGGCTGGTGCGGTTCGCTTTGTCATATGAGCTTTTATAAATCAGCCCAATTCCGGCAGCTTCGCATATCTCTTTCAGCGCAGTTGCCGTTTCCATGGCATGCGCTGCGGATTCAATCTGACATGGCCCTGCGATCAACACAAAAGGCTGATCATTGCCAACCGTCAGAGAATTGATCTGAAAATTATGATTGGAGATGCTCATACCAACCGGGCTTTTTCAAGAGCCGCCCCAACAAAGCCGGAGAACAACGGATGCGGCGCAAAAGGACGAGACTTGAGTTCGGGATGATACTGTACAGCCACAAACCATGGATGATCAGGATATTCGACCACTTCAGGCAGAATACCATCAGGAGAGAGACCAGAAAACTTCAGGCCAGCCTTTTCCAGTTGATCACGATAGTGAATGTTTACCTCGTAACGATGCCGATGCCGCTCCCGAATAGACGTCGCGTTATAGATTTTTGCAACGCGAGATCCATCCACCAGGGAAGCCGGATAAGCCCCAAGGCGCATGGTTCCGCCAAGCTCACCCCCTTCACTCCGACGCAGGCGCTCAGCACCACGGGCCCATTCGGTCATAAGACCAACCAGAGGCTCTTTGGTATAACCAAACTCGGTTGAGGAGGCATCAGACAAGCCTGCCAGATTACGAGCACATTCAATAACCGCCATCTGCATGCCAAAGCAGATCCCCATAAAGGGAATTCCATTTTCACGCGCATAACGAATGGCCGCAATTTTCCCTTCTGATCCCCGCTCACCAAATCCACCAGGCACAAGAATGCCATGAGCACCCGCCAGCCGATCAAGGGCACCATCTGATTTTTCAAGCGCTTCCGCTTCAACCCAATCCAAGGTCACTTTGACCCTATGAGCAATCCCACCATGCAGCAAAGCTTCGTTGAGGGATTTATAGCTATCCAGCAGGGCAGTATATTTCCCCACTACCGCAATACGCACTTCACCATCCGGGTGACGAATGGCATCAACAATTTTACTCCATCCGGCTAAATCTGGCTCTTCTTCAAAAGGCAGACCGAAGTATCTGAGAACTTCGTTATCCATACCTTCTGCATGATAGGAGAGTGGGCAGGAGTAGATTGTATCTACATCACGCGCAGCAATAACGGCTTCGGGACGCACATTGCAGAAATTTGCAATCTTACGGCGTTCCGTGTCGGGAATGGCGCGATCACAGCGGCACAGCAGGATTTGCGGCTGAATCCCTACATTCTGCAATTCCTTTACAGAATGCTGGGTCGGCTTTGTTTTCAGCTCACCCGCAGAAGGTATCCACGGCAGAAGTGTCAGATGCACCACCATGGTCTGCGCCTGACCCAAGTCATTCCGTAGCTGACGAATGGCCTCCAGGAAAGGAAGGCTTTCAATATCCCCTACGGTGCCACCAATTTCGACCAGGACGAAGTCAACATCATCCGTATTCGCGACAACAATATCCTTAATGGCGTCCGTGATGTGCGGAATAACCTGAACCGTCCCCCCTAGGTAATCGCCACGCCGCTCCCGCGCGATCACATCGGAATAGATCTTGCCAGTAGTCGTGTTGTCTTCCTTGGTCGCATTGACGCCCGTAAACCGTTCATAATGGCCGAGATCAAGGTCTGTTTCGGCCCCATCATCCGTCACAAAAACCTCACCATGTTGGTAAGGGCTCATGGTGCCGGGATCAACGTTCAGGTAGGGATCCAGCTTGCGCAGCCGGACCTTATAGCCCCGCGCCTGCAGGAGAGCCGCAAGAGCAGCGGACGCAATGCCCTTTCCGAGAGAGGACACCACACCACCGGTGATAAATACAAAACGGGTCATGGACAGACTTCCTACACGGACAGAACCGGGTGGGTAAAGGTGGACACACGAATTCCTCCGCAGCTTTCAACAAGCGCAGAGGAATAGAGGCAACTCATCCCTCCAATCCTTGTGGGAATGGAGGGAGAGGAATTCATTTTATGGCTTGGAAGGTTCAGCAGCCTGCGGGGCTGGCTGAGCCGGGGCAGGGGAAGCAGAAGGCGTTACAGCTGGAGCGGAAGTGGTTGCAGCCGGAGGCTGCGCCAGAATATCGTGCCCGTCTCCACTCACAGCGCCACGGTTAAGGACTGCCAGAACGAGCGAAAGCAACATAAACAAACCTGCAAGAACAGCCGTGGTGCGTGTCAGCAAATTAGCCGTACCACGCCCGGACATGAACGCTCCCATACCCTGACTGCTGCCAATTCCCAAGCCACCACCTTCACTGCGCTGAATAAGCACAGTGCCAATCAAGGCAATGGTAACGCAAAAATGCAGAATCAGCAGGGCAGTGGTCATGGTGTATTCCAGGTAAAATGCTGAAATCAGGCAGCAGAAGCTGCGCCGATAATGGAAAGAAACGCCTCGGCCTTCAGGCTGGCACCCCCAACAAGCGCTCCTGCTACATCCGTAATGGCCAGAATGGAAGCCGCATTCTTATCATTAACCGATCCGCCATACAAAATTCTTATTGTCTTGCCGGCTTCACCAAACTGACGAACCAGCTCCTCACGCAGGAATTTCATGGTTTCGGCAATTTCATCGGTTGTTGCGGCCCGGCCCGTCCCGATCGCCCAGATTGGCTCGTAAGCAAGAATACCTGAAAATCCATCAGGCAGAGACCCTTTGATCTGCCACCCCAGCGTATCAAAATGTTCACCACTATCGCGCTGATCTTCTGTCTCGCCAATACACACGATAGGTGTCAGTCCTGCCTTGCCTGCGGCCACCGCTTTTTCCCTAACGGTTTCATCCAGTTCACCATGTTCCTGCCGCCGCTCGGAGTGACCGAGAATAACGTAGGACACGCCGAGATCCGTCAGCATGGAGGCGGAGATATCACCCGTATGTGCGCCAGAGACATCCTTATGGCAATCCTGAGCGCCCAAAGCCACCGCAGTCGGCTTCAGGGCATCGCTCAACAAGGCCAACTGAGTAAAGGGTGGGCAGACCACAACATCCGGCACGGACGGGGGCAGACCTGCTAGCAGAGCTTGCACAAGCGCCTGCGAGTCACGGCTAGTGCCGTTCATCTTCCAGTTGCCGACGATAATCTGTCTGCTCATGTCCGCTTCCTTACCCTGATTGCACATATAGCCAAGAGGAGACCCTATGCTTGCACCACACGCTAAACCATACAGTTGCCCTGTGGGGCAAGATGCGACTGGTGAGTTTCCTCGCCAGAACACCGTTACGGCTAGTCAAGTGAGCGCCAGATGCTTATGGTGCCGCGTTTGCGGCATGCCTGTGGCATGGTCTCCTGATTTTTCTACGGATCCTTGGGTTCATGATTTCCTATCTGCGTCGTGTTTTTGTTGAATCCTGGCTGGGGCGTGTGTCGGCCATTGTCATTTTCCTGGCTTTTATTGGCTGGGGCGTGGGCGATGTTCTGGGCTACATGGGCACCGAAACCGATGTGGTCGCCAAAGTTGGGCAGAATCGTGTCAGTTCGACAGATCTGGGTCAGGCTTTCCAGGCGGAGCTACCTGCCATCACCAAGCAGATGGGGGTTTCCGATCCGTCTCAGATACCTCCGGCTATGCGTCGGCAGGTAGCACATCAAATCCTGCAACGGCTGATAGGGCAGGCTGAACTTATGGAAGCCGCACGTCACCTGAATGTAGCTGTGCCTGATAGCGCCGTGCGGGATGAAGTCTTCGCGCAGCCCTATTTCAAAGGGGCAAACGGACAGTTTGACCGGAATATTTTCAATGCGCGGTTGAGGGAGCACAACCTGAATGAACAGCGCTTTCTGAACATGATCCGCGATGACCTGACGACGCGCACCATTCTTCAGCCCATCGCTCAAGCAGCCAGCGCGTCCGCCACCATGGCGACACGCCTGTCCGCCTACGGATTACAGACGCATGTGGTGGATATGCTGCGCATCCCGTTTGCGGAGCAGCCAACGCCCGCAACGCCTGATGATGCCGTATTGCAGCGTTTTTATTCGAACCATCCCTGGCTTTTCCGCTCCCCAGAACTACGCCACGCCCGCATTGTTGTACTGTCCCCCGCCACGGTAGCCGACACAATTATCGTGGATGATAAGGATCTGAAGCGCGTCTATGAAGAACAAAGCACGCGCTATAATGTGCCCGAAACCCGGGATGTTCAGGTTGTCACCCTCACAGATGAAAGTCAGGCCCACACGGTTGCCTCCTTGTGGGAAAAAGGGGCTGACTGGGAAGCTGTTCAGGCCGCCGCCAAAGGCGGCGCATCTGTTGAAATGCCGGGCGCACGCCCTTCCACCATTCCATCCGAAACACTGAGTAAAGCTATTTTTGCTGCTCCTCTTTCCTTAGTGCAGGGTCCACTCAAAACAGAATCTGGATGGGTTGTGTTCCGGGTGAACAAGGTCATCGCCCCGAAAAGCACATCCTTTGAAAACGCCAAACAGGACATCCTAAACCAATTCCGCAAAGCACAGGCTCCAGCCGTCGTCAGCGCACGGAGCCGCCAGCTTCAGGATGCCATTGCAGGTGGGGGGCTGGATTCCATTCCCACTGACCTTGGCGCGGCCGCTGCCGCCGGAACACTGGATGCTCAGGGCAATACGCAAGACCGACAGCCAGCTCCGCTTCCTGCTTCAGGCAAGCTGCGTGACGCCATTTTGCAGAAAATTTTCTCCCTACCCAAAGGAAACCAGCCCAATCTTATGGAAGGCCCGGATAACAGTTGGTACGCTGTTCAGGTTGATACCATTACACCAGAATCCCCACGCACGTTTGAACAGGCAAAAGCAGACGTTCTGGCCGCATGGCAGGCTGAAGCCCGAAAGCACGCTGCGGACGAGCATGCAACCAGCCTGTATACGGCAGCCAGAGGCAAAGGGGGGATCACCAATGTCGCTGGCGGTGCCCCTATTCAGCGTGACCTCTCATTTTCACGCACAGCGCCCAACGAGGCCATTCCTTCTGAACTGATGAACTACCTCCCGCAAATGAAAGCTGGGCAGTCCATCATGGGTGAAGATGCTTCGGGTTTTCTGGTGGCAACAGTCACCAAGGTATTCACGCCAGACCCGAAAGCAGATCTGGTTGCTTTCCAGCGCGTGAAAGATGCTCTCAGCCAATCAGAAGGAGATGACCTTGTGGCCTCCTATGTCGATGCCTTGGCAAAGCACACACCCCCTAAAATTGATGAACGAGCCGTCAGCGCAACACTTTCCTCTCTTGGCTTTGATGGAACGGCAGAGCAATGAGCGTGACCGCACGGATTGCCGCATCTCCCGCCCGCCATGAAGTTGAGGCAAGATGGCGTGAAGGCAAGGGGTCTGTTGTTTTTTCCGTAGAGCCTGCAGATCTGTTAACACCGGTTTCAGCCTATATCCGGCTGGCAAACTTTAACGGCGTGGATGGACGCTACACGCTCCTGCTGGAAAGCGTGGAAGGTGGCGTATCACGCGGGCGCTACTCGGTTATCGCTCTCAAACCGGATCTGATATGGGCGTGCCATGACGGCGCTGTCACACTGGACACAAATCCAGATAACCCTGATCAGCCTCCCATTCCCAGCGACAAACCTGCTTTGGAAAGCCTCCGATCTCTGATCCACCAAACACGCATGGATCTGCCGGAAGGTCTTCCACCAATGATTGCTGGCCTGTTCGGGTATCTAGGTTACGATATGGTTCGTCAGATGGAGCGTCTCCCGAACGCCCCTGCGGATGATCTTGAACTTCCCGAAGCCATTCTGATGCGGCCCGGCCTGTTCGCAATCTTTGACACCGTAAGCGATGAGCTCATTCTGGCTGCACCAGTTCGTCCCCACGTAGGTCAGACCGCGAATGAGGCGTGGGAGAAAGCACACGCCTTGTTAGGGCAGGCTCGAACCTGCCTGAATGGCGCATTGCCAGTCACCCAAACTGAAACAGCCACAGCTCCGTTTGAAGCGCCAACCTCCACTTTTACCAAGGAGGAATTCTGCGCATCTGTCGAACGTATTCAGGACTATATCGCCGCAGGTGATGCTTTTCAGGTTGTGCCCAGCCAGCGCTTTTCGTCGCCATTTCCGCTGCCTTCTCTGGCATTATATCGGGCATTACGTCGCATCAATCCGGCACCATTTTTGTTCCATCTGGATTTTGGCACATTCTCTCTTGTGGGCTCTTCTCCAGAAATTCTGGTGCGCCTGCGCGATGGGAACATGACGGTGCGCCCCCTAGCTGGCACGCGCCCCCGCGGGAAAGATGCGGAAGAGGATCTGCGGCTCGAACAGGATTTGCTGGCAGACCAGAAAGAACTCGCTGAGCACCTGATGCTGATTGATCTGGGCCGCAATGATGTCGGGCGCGTTTGCTTGCCCGGCTCAGTCAAGGTTACGGAACGGTTTGTTATTGAACGCTTTAGTCATGTCATGCACATCTCTTCCAATGTGGAAGGACGTATTCGTCCTGATCTGGAAGCTCTTGATGCATTGGTTGCAGCATTCCCGGCAGGAACTCTTACCGGCGCGCCAAAAATCCGTGCCATGGAAATTATTGATGAAATAGAACCGACACGTCGAGCAACATATGCTGGATGTATTGGTTATTTTGGTGCAGGCGGAGATATGGATACCTGCATCGGATTAAGAATGGCCGTTGTCAAGGATGGCATGATGCACGTTCAGGCCGGCTGCGGTGTGGTAGCCGACAGCGTGCCTGAAGCAGAATATGAAGAAACCCGCCAGAAAGCACGGGCTGTCTTCCGTGCAGCCGCAGAGGCCGTGCGTTACGCAAATCAACAGGGAAATTAAGGTCTCGCTCTATGCTATTTGACCCGAAGGCAGCATAAGGCCATCATATCATCATGATCCTTCTGATCGACAATTATGACAGCTTTACGTTCAATCTTGTTCACTATCTTGGTGAACTGGGTGAAACGTGTGACGTCCGCCGGAATGATGCCCTCACTGTAGAAGACGCCCTTGCGCTTCAGCCTGATGCCATTGTTCTTTCTCCCGGCCCATGCTCTCCTAATGAAGCAGGCATATGCTGTGACCTGATTTCACACGCAGCCAACACTATTCCCATTTTTGGTGTCTGCCTGGGCCACCAAGCCATCGGGCAGGTATTTGGCGCGAGCGTGGTGCGATCACCCGTTCCCATGCACGGTAAGGTGAGTCCCGTTTTTCATAATGGAGCGGATGTTTTTACCGGGCTGCCCAATCCATTCAATGCGACCCGTTATCACAGCCTCACACTGGAGCCTGCTAGCATTCCGGACATACTGGAAGTAACGGCGTGGACAGAAGACGGGGTCATTATGGGAGTGCGGCATAAGCAATACCCTATCTCAGGTGTGCAGTTTCACCCTGAGAGCATTGCCTCTGACTGTGGCCATGATCTTTTGCGCAATTTTTTAAAACAAGCCCGGACATGGGCCTCTAATAAAGCCGCTGCCTGATACATGCCAGAAACCAATTTGTCCCTGCAAAGTGCTCAACAGGACGACTTTTTTTCCACTATTCTAACAAAGTTGGGTGACGGCGCGAAACTGACGGCTCTGGAAGCAGAAGAAGCCTTCGGGGCCATTGTTGACGGAAGCGTTTCATCAGAGCGTATTGCCGCTTTCCTAATGGCCTTGCGCGTCCGCGGTGAAAGTCGAGATGAATTGCTGGGTGCCGTTACTGCTCTGCGCACCCGAATGCTGCCTGTGCCCCATGCACCTGTGGACACAATAGATGTCTGCGGAACAGGTGGCGATAATTACGGCACATTAAACGTCTCTACCGCAACAGCCTTCATTTTGGCCGCGCTGGGCATTCCTGTAGCCAAACACGGCAACCGAGCAGTTTCTTCACAGTCAGGCGCTTCAGACGTACTGGCAGCTTTAGGAATACCGCTCTCCCCAGATCCCCAGCTTTTATCTGCTCAACTCCAAAAGCATCATCTGGTTTTTCTCGCGGCACCGCACCATCATCCCGCCATGCGTCATGCTGCCCCGACGAGAAAAGCATTAGGAGTCCGTACGCTTTTCAACCTCATCGGTCCCCTGGTGAACCCGGCAGGAGTAAAGAACCAGCTTGTAGGTGTGTTTTCTGAGGCATGGCTTTCTATCATTGTGGATGTGCTGGCACAGCTTGGATCGGAGCGTGTCTGGGCTGTCTGTGGCCAACCCGCAGAAGGAGGGCAGGGGATAGACGAAGTAACCTTGGCTGGTCCTACCAAGATTATTGCCCTTGAAAACAGGCAGAAAAAATCCCTAATTCTGGAACCCGGGATGGCAGGCTTTTCTGTTGCGCCTATTGCAGCCATCAAGGGTGGAAATGCTGCTGAAAATGCCGCAGCGTTGGAAGCGCTTCTCCGTGGCGCGCCGGGACCTTACCGTGATACTGTTCTCTTGAATGCAGCCTGTGCGCTCCATGTAGCTGGACGCAGGACAATTCTGCGGGGATCAGAAATTGACACGCAGGCACTTCGGGAGTGCATTGTGGAAGTCAGTCGCCCGCTCGCCGATGGCACAGCACTGGCTGTGTTGAATGGTTTGCGTACGTCATCTTCTGAGACGCATGCTCAAAACGTGACAGGATGATTATGAACGAGATACCCAATTCAGCCGCAAATGCAGTGACTGATGCTGAAGCATGTATCAAGGCGGAAGAACAGCCTGATGTGCTGTCGCGCATTGTCGCGCGGACAAGAGTTGAGGTTGAGCACCGTTCAACCCTTCTGCCCCTCAAGGAGATCATTGCCAGAGCGCAGGAGAGTAAAGATGCTCCTCGCGGCTTTGGGCGAGCTCTGAAGGAAAAGGCTGCTGACAGGACCATTGGCCTGATTGCCGAAATCAAGAAGGCCTCTCCTTCTGCTGGTATCTTGCGAGAAGAGTATGATCCTGCACGCATTGCCGCCAGCTATGAGCAGGCAGGAGCGGCTTGCCTTTCTGTTCTGACAGAAAGTTCGTGCTTTCATGGCCAGAACGAAGATTTGCAGATTGCTCGGGCTGCCTGCTCTCTGCCGGTCCTCCGCAAAGACTTCATTCTTGATCCCTGGCAGGTTTATGAAAGCCGGATGCTGGGCGCTGACTGTATCCTGCTGATCATGAGCATTCTGAAAGATGAAGAAGCTCTAGCTCTCGTTGATCATGCCAAAGGTCTTGATATGGACGTTCTGGTTGAGGTGCATGATGAAGACGAACTCAACCGCGCTTTGGCGCTAGACACTTTCCTGATTGGCATAAATAACCGCAATCTCAAAACATTAGAGACCAATATTCAGACAACGCGTGAACTGGCCCCGCTTGTGCCACCTGACAGAATCATTGTCTCTGAAAGTGGAATCAAGACGCATGCAGACGTTATGAAACTGGCGGAAATCGGCGCAACCGGCTTTCTTGTCGGGGAATCCCTCTTGCGCACACCTGATCCCGGCAAAGCGGCACGGGCTCTTCTCGGATTTGCCTGAAGTGACGAACCCTTCCCACCTCACTCACCTGAATGAAGCAGGGCAGGCGCGTATGGTGGATGTTTCCACCAAACATGCAACCAAACGAAAAGCCATTGCCTGCGGTGTGGTGCAGATGAAAAGCACCACACTGGATCTCATTACGTTAGGCACTGCTCCGAAGGGAGATGTGCTCGCCACAGCACGTATTGCAGGCATTATGGCTGCAAAAAAGACGGCGGAGATCATTCCTCTGTGCCATCCGCTGGCGCTAAGCAGTGTAACGGTGGATCTGGTTCCTACAGATAACAAGATTGAGATCACGGCCACTGTTGTTACAACAGGGGCAACTGGCGTAGAGATGGAAGCGTTGACAGCGGTATCTGCTGCTGCGCTGACCCTCTACGATATGTGCAAGGCCGTTGATCGGGGTATGCTGATTACCGACATTCGCCTTCTTCATAAAAGTGGCGGTCAATCTGGAGACTATCACGCCCAGTAAGTCTATCAGGAACAAGACATTAGATGCTTCGCAGATAACCAGTCCGGTCTTTATATGACAACCTCATGCTCACAAAAGACAGTGCTGTAGATCTTTGAGAACACTCAAAACATAAAAGGAAAAGCCCATGGAGGCGGGTAAGACTATTGCTCAGAAAACTGGTGGGAACGGGCCATCCCTGACCCGGGAACAGTTCACGCAAGCGTTTCATGATATGCTGCTTATTCGCCGATTTGAGGAAAAAGCCGGGCAGCTTTATGGCATGGGTCTGATTGGCGGTTTCTGCCATCTGTATATCGGTCAGGAA
>NZ_LHZQ01000074.1 GCF_001580915.1 Acetobacter tropicalis
TGAAGCCGGAAAGCAGATTGACTACGCAACATATCGTGCGGCTCTTGCCATGGCCGAGGAACTTCGTTGTCGTATGGCAGATATTTTCGCCAATTATGATGTAATTGTTGCACCGGCAGCACCGGGCGAGGCGCCTTTGGCGGAAAGTGGTACAGGTAGCCCGCTTTTTAGCCGGTTGTGGACGCTATTGCGCCTGCCGACCGTAACGCTACCGGGGTTAACCAGTTCAAGCGGCCTTCCGGTTGGTGTGCAGCTTCTGTCCGCATATGGGACGGATGAAGATTTGCTGAATTGGGCCGGTTGGGCAGAGACGATCCTTCCGCCACGCCCTCTTCCTTCGATGTGCACATGATAATAGGCCAGCGTGCGCCAGGATATGCGGAGATTGGGACATCATGACAGACGAGATTCTTGCCCGTCGCATTGATGCGTTGAGCCAACGTATCGAGCAACTGGAGGCAGAAGCGGATATTCGCCGTATCCAGGCACGTTACATGTTCCTGTGTGATACGCCTTGCCCGGAAGCAGGGGTGACGAATGATGCGGAACGTATCGATTGTATTATGGATCTCTATACCGAAGATGCAATCTGGGAAGGTGTTGGGGAATACTATACCAATCAGTTCGGGCGCTGCATTGGCAAGGCCGCGATCCGGGCCCATTTCGAGGGGTTCTGGAGCCAGAAACGGGACCCGGCTCTGTTGTTGAATGTCCATTACCTCACGTCTGAGCAAATTCATGTAACGGGTGATACCGCGGATGGACAATGGGTGCATTGCCAGCCCTGGATATTTGGGGATGGTTCCTCACTGTTACGGTCCAGCCGCCTGAACAATTTTTTCCGGAAGGAAAACGGGGTGTGGAAAATTTCCCGCACACGCACGGAGAATGTGTTTATCGCACCGCTGAGCACGGGGTGGGCGGAAAGTATACCAACGCGTTCAGTGCTGATGGAACCCTGACCTGGCTGGAATCCGCGGATGAGAGCATGATCAATCGTCGTCGATCCGGCTCGTGGCACACCCGTCAGGTCCAGCATCAGTTTTTGGTCACATCAGGCGCCAGTCTGGTGTAGGCTTCCTGCAGTTGCACTCTCCGAATGACGGTCATGAGAGCTTAGAACGTAACCGGCCGCTCTGGGCCGCCTTGATTATGCGGCCTGCCTGTGCAGTGTATTCACGGGTTTCCAGTTCCATGGCAACAGTTCGTGGAGCCGGTTGATCTTGTGCTCGTTGATACGGGCCAGGACGTCGGCGAGGTAATCGTGCGGATTAAGCCGGGAGAGTTTTGCGCTTTCGATAAGCGTCATGGCATCAGCGATGTTGTCGCCCCCGGTGTCGGATCCGGCAAAGAGATAATTTTTTCGCCCCACGCATACGGGCCGTATGGCGCGTTCGGCAGGATTGTTGTCGATGGCGACACGACCATCTTCGAGGAACAGGGTAAAGGCCTTCCACCGGTTGAGCGCATAACGGATCGCTTTTGCCAGTTCCCCCTTTCCAGGGATACGGGCAAGCTGTGTTTCGCACCATGCGTGGAATGCTGTGACACGGGGACGGCTTTGTTCCTGTCGGACAGCCAGACGATACGGGGCCGGGTGTCCGGTGATCTGGCGCTCGATATCGTAGAGCTCTCCGATCTGTTCAAGTGCTTCCCTTGCGATTGTCGAATCACTGCCCTTCCAGATGGGGTGGTTGCCGTCCTCCCCGCACGGCATCGCA
>NZ_LHZQ01000195.1 GCF_001580915.1 Acetobacter tropicalis
TGAAGCCGGAAAGCAGATTGACTACGCAACATATCGTGCCGCTCTTGCCAGGGCCGAGGAACTTCGTTGTCTTATGGCGGATATTTTCGCCAATTATGATGTACTTGTTGCACCGGCAGCACCGGGCGAGGCGCCTTTGGCGGAAAGTGGTACAGGTAGCCCGCTTTTTAGCCGGTTGTGGACGCTCTTGCGCCTGCCGACCGTAACGCTACCGGGGTTAACCAGTTCAAGCGGCCTTCCGGTCGGTGTGCAGCTTCTGTCCGCATATGGGACGGATGAAGATTTGCTGAATTGGGCCGGTTGGGCAGAGACGATCCTTCCGCCGCGTCCTCTTCCTTCGATGTGTATATGATAATAGGCCAGCGTGCGCCAGGATATGCGGAGATTGGGACATCATGACAGACGAGATTATTGCCCGTCGCATTGATGCGTTGAGCCAACGTATCGAGCAACTAGAAGCAGAAGCGGATATTCGCCGTATCCAGGCACGTTACATGTTCCTGTGTGATACGCCCTGCCCGGAAGCAGGGGTGACGAATGATGCGGAACGTATCGATTGTATTATGGATCTCTATACCGAAGATGCAATCTGGGAAGGTGTTGGCGAATACTATACCAACCAGTTCGGGCGCTGCATTGGCAAGGCCGAGATCCGGGCCCATTTCGAGGGATTCTGGAGCCAGAAACGGGACCCGGCTCTGCTGTTGAATGTCCATTACCTTACGTCCGAGCAGATTCATGTGAAGGGCGACACGGCGGACGGACAGTGGGTGCATTGTCAGCCCTGGATCTTCAAGGATGGCTCTTCACTGTTGCGGTCTAGCCGCCTTAACAATCTTTTCCGTAAGGAAGACGGTGTGTGGAAAATTTCGCGCACGCGCACAGAAAATGTGTTTATCGCACCATTGACTGCGGGTTGGGCTGAAAGCGTGCCGACACGTTCGGTGCTTATGGAGCCCTGATTTTAGGGTAAAGAAAAGGAAAAGATGACGTGGACAACATGATAAATACCGTTACGCACGAGATTATTGAGCTACATCGGTTGTTACAGGCTTGGTTCCGTGGCGATAAAGAGGAGCCGCTCTCAGGCCTGCTTGCGCATTTTGCACCAGGCTACATGATGGTAGGCGCCGCTGGACGTGTGATAACGCTGGAAGGTTTTGAAAAGGTACTTCCTTCCCTCAAGGGATCGCGTCCCGGTTTGATCATGGAAATTTTTGATGTGAAAATCTGTCAGACTTTTGATGGAGGGATTCTGGCCTTCTATCGCGAAGTGCAGACGCAGGGCGAGGCGCGGACGGAACGCTGGTCAACAGTGCTATTTGTCGAGAATGCTGCCAGGACACAGCTTCTTTGGAAGCATCTGCAGGAAACATTCCTGTCCTGATTATGACAGATCATACTTGCTGGCAGGGAAAGAGACCGCTCTGTCAGCCATATCCCGCCTTATATGCGGCCCGAGCCAATTCTTTCCGTGTTGTGGCAATGAAGGCAGCGCCGACAAGGGCAGCTCCCGTGGTGACCACTGCCAGCGAGGAGGTGATACCGTTGGCAACGGTAAAGACATGATCGTCGAGATATCCGATCAGCATTGAGCCTCCCGATAGACCGATCAGGGCATTGCAAAACAGCAGCACGGCTGAAAACTGGGCGCGCATGGTTTTGGGCACGGTTTGTTGCACCACAAGAGCCGACGGTGGCATGGGAAACGATGCGAAGAAAAACGCAAAAGCCAGCAGTATTACGCAAATAACGGTGTTACCCACATATAAAGACGGAAGAAAGAAAAGAGGCACGGCAAGAGCACCGCAAATCCCTACCCGAGCAGCCGCGTCTGTATTTCCCCGCATAAAAAGCGCGTCGATGAGGCGTCCGCTGGTGTAGGCGCCTCCACATCCGCAGAGAATTGCGATGATGCCCATGACAACGCCAACGGTTTCCCGAGAAAAATGCCGGTCACGCATCAGAAGGGCGGGTGTCCAACTCATGAGAGAGAACAGGATGATGGCGGTGGCGGAGTAGCCCAGAAAATGCAGTGTGAAAAATCGCCAGCGAGACAGGAAATACTGGCAACTTGCGGCTACTCCGCTCCGGGTTGTTGTGACGGGCCGGGGACCGGGTTCATTTATGCAGCAGCTAATGAGCAACGCGAGTGGCAGGCCGGGCAGACCGACTATCATGAAACAGAGCTTCCATGTAGCGACGCCATGCCATGCTCCGTTTTCGTGAAGAAGGGCGATCAACATGCCTCCACAAAGGAAAGCAAGCCCCGAACCAATGAATGACCCTAGAGAAAATAAAGCTAGTGTGCGACCAAGACGTTCGGAGGGTACAATATCGGCAAGAAAAGAATAGACGGCAGGAACCAGCGCGGCTTCTCCAATGCCCACGAACATACGGGAAAGGAAAAGCTGCCAGAAATTCTGAGAAAAACCACAGCCTATTGTTGCCATACTCCAAATGATGATGCCTGCTACAATGATGGGAGGACGCCGGACGCGGTCGCTCAGCGAGGCGATGGGAAGTCCAAGAATGGAATAGAGCAGCGCGAACGCCAGCCCGTTCAGGAGAGCGAACTGGAAATCTGACAAACCGAGATCGGCTTTAACCGGACCAATCAGGAGTGCCAGTATTTGCCTGTCCACAAAAGACAGGACATAGGCGAATGCGAACAACCCGGTAGTCCACCGCACAGAAGCCTGTTTCATGAGGAAGCCTTGTTGGTATCGAATTCGAAACAATATACTATTCAAATGAAAATTCTACAATAAAAAGAAACCGATGGGCTATGGTCCAGCACTCAGACGTTTGAATGGACGATGGATATGGCGACGTGCATCTGCGCAGCGTGTCATGGCCTGATCCGCTGGTAAAGTCCTCCTTCTGCAAAATAAGCTGACATCTTGCGCAGGAGTTCACTCATAACCGGGGTCATTGTGATAGTGTGTCAGGAGGAATATCCGTAAAAAGGAGGGATCAAAGAACCATTGATTGAATTGTATGCAGGCCAATTTTGGATTCAACGTGCTGCGTAATGATGGTTCTGGTGTCTGACTTTCGCGTTGCCTTTTCGGCAGAGTGAAGCATGCTCTGGATTGTTAGGCGGAGGTGCCCAACCGCTCCAGGAAGAGGAAGCGGCGCATATCGTAGGCGATATTGGCCAGCCCAATTTTTATGGTGGCCCGTGTGATACCGACGGTACGTATGAACAGTGCCATCTGTGATTTCTGATCGGCAAAGACATGTTCAACGCGAGACCGATAAAGGATTTACCTGCATTCCGTTGGATATGATGGGGCATGGGCTTGAGATGCGACTTTTCTCTATGAAGCTTGGGGACAAAGCCGTGCTTTTCCATGAAGGTTTCATTGGCTTTTGACCGATACGCCGTGTCGGCCCAGACATCCGATTCTGTATGACTGCGGTCGAGCCGCCCTTCTTTCACTCTTGCTCCGTCGCTGGCTGCTGCACCTGTCGTTTTCCATTTTTGGATCAACCTGAACTTCCGGTTGATGGAAACATGGGATTTATAAACAAAGAACGGGATGGTGATATCTGTTGATGAGATCGTGCCGTCATCCTGCCGTTTCGTCTTGGTAAATTTCAGCGTCCAATACGTATGGCGGTTCTTGTGGGGCAGCTTTGCGGGTTTGTTCTTCCAGGCCAGAGCTTTCTCTAGATCAGGACGGAACGCCTCAAAATCCACAGTCCGGGAAAATGCTTCAAGCTGATTCCCGGCCCGCTGAACCGGGCAAGGCGCTCTTCAATACCAAAGCATCCCGGCTGCTTCATGACTCATCTCCCCAATCATCATAGGAGGCATGGAATCATAGATATGAACGCAAAACCACGGGGTTTTTAGAACCCTCCATTTGTCTCACACATAACGCCGCAGATCATGCGTTTCGTGGGATAGCCTTTGGCAGAAAAGCCTGATTGTTCACCGGACTCGATCGGGGCGGAAAACGTGCTGCCGCCATGCATTCCCAGATCGTTGCTGCCTCTCTGAACGATGCCGATCCCAAAACATGGTGCGCAGACGTCCTCGCCCGTATCAATGATAGGCGAAATTCACGCTTCCATGGCACTGGAAAACACTTCACCAGAGCAATAATATCATCGAAGCATGATTACGCCCGCGGCTCTCTCCGGATACTTGCCAGCCCAAGATGATACCGTGCCTTATTGTGTAACCGCATGGCCTTCTGGAATATTTTGAGGGTTAGCGCGGGCTGCTACTTCTCGCGCGTAGGTCTCATTGGCCCGTTTGATCAGGAACTGGCGGATTTTTTCAATGTCCTGGCGTGAAAGGATGTCATCAAAGCGTGCCATGCCGTACGCGGTCAGGGCTCCCCGGCCGACGACATTCTGGAATCCCGCCATGTGATGAATGGCACCTGACCAGCGCAGGTCCGGCAGGACACCACCAGAGAGCGCGTTGTCACCGTGGCAGACCTGACAGAACGTTTCGTAAAGCTGGTACCCTGCGGCAGCCTGCTGTGCATCGAATTGTGCTGGCGGCTTGACCGGTATCATCCCCCTGTCATTTTGTGGTGGGAGTTCTGCTGTACCATCCAACGCGAAAACGAGCAGACGGGAATGATTGACCGTCCAGCCCGATGATAGCGCCGTTCGTCCCATCAGCAATGGATAGATGCCGCCCCAACCGGTTTCTACAGCAATATATTGCTTGCCATTCACTTCATAGGAGATCGGCGGTGCGATAATCCCGCTCTGTGCATTGAAATTGAAAAGATCAGCCCCATTCCTTGCGTTATAGGCATGGAACTCGCCGTTCGCTAGCCCCTGGAAGATCAGGTTGCCACCCGTGGAAAGGAGGCCTCCGTTCCATGGCCCCTTGTGATCGACCCGAAAGATTTCCTTCTGTTGTTTGGGGTCCCACGCAATCAGCCACCCTGTGAGCGTCTTGAGAAAACCGTCGCGGATAGCGGGATCATCGGGAAGGCCCTGCATGCTGATTCCGAGGTTCAAGCCTTTCTGCTTCAAAGGTTGGGCGTCGGGGGTAAACACCATCGGGATCTGTTGGGCAGGAATATAGACAAGGCCAGTCTGGGCGCTATAGCTCATGGCTGCAAAATTATGTCCGCCCAGATCCCCCGGAAGGCCTGCCCAAGGTTTGCCCGTAAGGGAATACAGTGCGTCAGGAACGATATTGGGGCGGCCCGTTACGGGATCAATCTCTTTGGCCCAGTTGACGGGCACATAGTTCCTTGCCGAGATGAATTCACCTGTTTGCGCGTCTATAATATAGAAGAAACCGTTTTTTGGTGCGTGAAGCAGGACATGACGCTTTTTACCGTTGATTTCGAGATCGGCGGTCATAATGTGCTGGGTCGAGGTATAATCCCACTGATCCTGAGGCGTTTCCTGGAAATGCCAGACATATTCCCCGGTTTCTGGTCGAATGGCCACAATTGACCCAAGGAAGAGATTGTCCCCAATTCCGTCAGAACGTTGTTTATAGTTCCACGGTGAGCCGTTGCCGACGCCAAGATAGACAAGATCGGTCTGCGGATCATAAACGATGGAATCCCATACTGTTCCGCCACCGCCGGAATGGATCCATGCACCATGCGGCCCCCAGGTACGATAGGCCATGGTCATCAGGGGGGCGTCAGATGCTGCGTGGTCGGGTTGATTTGAACGGTTGGGCGTGGTGTAGAAGCGCCATTTCAGCGCCCCGGTTTCAGCATCGAAGCCCGAGACGAAGCCGCGTACGCCGAACTCCGCGCCACCATTGCCGATCATCACCACGCCCTTGGCTACGCGTGGCGCACCATCGGTAATGTAGGATCTGATATCACCCAGCCACGCGTCTTTGGGAATTGTGTCCACCTCCCATATTTTGTGGCCTGTTTTAGCATCCAGAGCGATCAGACGGTTATCGAATGTTCCTACAAAAATCTTACCGTTCCAGTAGGCTGCCCCACGATTAACGGTATCACAACAGCCGCGCACGGCGGATGGTCCCGGCACTTGAGGATCATAACTCCAGAGCAACTTGCCGCTCGCTCCATCATAGGCGCGGACCTTGCTCCAGTTTGTCGTGGCGTAGAGGATGCCATTGATCACCAGCGGCGTGCCTTCCTGACCGCGATTGGTGTCAAAGTTGCTTGACCACGCCAGTTTGAGCCGGCCAATTGTTTCCGTGTTGATCTGGTTTAGCGGGCTATAACGGTGTTCGTTATAGGTGCGTCCATGGGTCGGCCAGTTCTGTGGTGATTCCTCCGCTTGTGTGACGACAGGATCATCCGTTGCAGCCTGGCTTTGCGATAAATAAGTAACAGACAAGGTAAGGATGCCGACCATATATAAGGTCGCCCTAAACAGGAAAAAGTGCTTCATGATGTTGCTCTCGACCGGTGCTGATTTGCGAAGAGTGCTCCGGTTATTGTTTTTAATATCGCATGATCACGGATTTGATTTCCGTGAAATGATCGATGAACGCACTTCCGAATTCACGACCGATTCCAGATCCTTTTGTGCCGCCAAATGGCATGGCGGGATCGATATAATTGTGCATGTTGACCCAGACTGTACCCGCTTCAACACGAGGAATGAGACGCAGGGCCTGCGATAGATTGTTGGTCCAAAGGCTGGCAGCCAGACCGTATGGTGAGTCGTTCATGAGTGTCACCAGTTCGTCCACGCTGTCATACGCCAGAAGAGACGCGACTGGACCGAATACTTCCTGACGCATCAGTTCGTCATTTTCTGATCGCGCCAGTACTGCCGTTGGCTGTATGTAGCAACCTGGCAGGTCAAATGCGCCGCCACCATGGATGAATGTCAGATTCTGGTCACGCGCTCGCGTGAAATACCCGATCACTTTGTTAAAGTGGGACCGATTTGCCAGCGGGCCGAAACGGCTTTCATCATCCATCGGATCACCTGGCGTGAGAGTCGCCAGACGCTTGCCAAGTTGCTCTGCTACATCATTGATCAGGGAGCGATGGACATAATAGCGTTCAGCAGAAGCACAGACTTGACCCGAATTGAGAAAACCGGCCTCAATAATGCCCTTTACAGTCTTCTCTGGCGAAACATCAGGTAAGAAACCTGCGGCATTCTTGCCACCGAGTTCGAGAGTGACCCGTTTGAAGCCAGATTGAAGGGCGGCTGTGCCGATAATTGCTCCTGTTTCCATGCCGCCGGTAAACGTGACTTTGGCAATTTTTGGATGTGTTGTGAGGGCGTGACCCACCTGCTGCCCGGGGCCGTTGATCACGTTCAGAACACCAGGGGGGATTCCTGCTTCAATCGCCAGTTCTGCAACACGTAGCATGGTGAGGGGCGTCACCTCGCTGGGCTTGATGACGGCTGTGCAGCCGCACGCCAGCGCTGACCCGAATTTCCAGACCGCAATCATGATCGAGAAATTCCAGGGCACAATGCCTGCCACCACACCCAGTGGCTCACGCAGTGTCAGCCCGGTATATTTCTCGCCATTGGCGGAAGGGAGAGAGAGTGCAACAGTCTTGCCCTCAATTCGTGTTGTCCAGCCTGCATAATAGCGCAGGAACGATACGGCATAATCGACCTCGAAAGCGCGTGATAAAGTAATAAGCTTTCCCGAAGTCAGGGTTTCAATCTGTGCCAGTTCTTCACGATGGGCGATCATGAGATCGGCAAGCCGGTTCAGCAGCAGGCCGCGCTGGGCTGGAGAAACGTCCGCCCAGCCACCGTGAAAGGCACGGTAAGCGGAGTCTACCGCATAGTCGATATCTCCGCTCGTGGCCGTGGCAACATGTGCAATCACCTCATCCGTAGCGGGATTGGTGGTGGTGATCACTTCGTCCTGCTGAGAAACAACAGTTTTGCCGTTTATGAATTGACCGTTCAACCGATTCATGAAATCGCGAACTTGGGGTAGTATGAAAACTTCAACCATATTTTAAACGTCCTGTTCTGAACGGAAGATATTCTTGATCAGTCGAACAGGTGGATCGGTAAGGCAAATTCCACCCAGTAACGGTCGCCGCCAATTGTATTGCGGGCATCCAGGGCATGTTGCCATTTAAGGACTACGGCTGTACCGGGGGAAAAATCATAAACAATCTGCGGTCCTATGGTGAAGTTGCGCAGCTTGTAGCCGTCCATATAACGTTGCCCGTTCAGGGTGTCGTTACTTGTCTGATAGGCCCAGTTGCCGTTGACGCCAAACTGCAGTTTGCGCAATTTAGGGAACGGACGGTAGGAAATACCATAATCCATGTTGAACAGTGTACCATCATGGTAGCCTGTATCACGGTTACGGGTTGACATCTGGACTGTATTTTCAAGAGAAAACTCCCAGTTGCCAGGGGTCCATGTCACGGCGCCTTCCTCCATGAAAGTCACGCGCGTGGCAGTAACATTCGAGAAATCAGAGTGGTTGTAGGAGGAGCCCGGAAACCAGAAATCCTGTCCGAACAGCAAATGCAGGTCTCCTTTCGACCAGGTGACATAGAGGGCCTGCAGGTCGAATGATGACATGTTGAAAGTATAGCTGTTCTGGCCACCGACACTTACATATTTGCGCTGGAAAACTGGCGAAAGTCCGGTGGAAAAATGAAAGTCCCCTAGTGCAAAATTCCATGTATGCAAAAGGCGCGGCGCAAACGCGAACAGATTTCCTCCAAATGCTTCGGGGGAATGACGACCGTGGCTGTCGTTGAGGGATGTCAGCGGAATATCAGCAAGATAATTCAGAAGTTCAGTTTTTCCGAGACCCGGCATGATGGCCGGCAAAACGGTATTGACCCCCATGGGGTAGGTACTGCCACCTCCCTCAGTGGCATAAGCTGCGCGTGGCGCAGCATGTAAGCTCCACGCTGCCAATGTGATCAAAACAAAGGGCAGCGCTTTTTTGAAAAGAGAGTCATGAGTTTTTCTCAGTTTCTTGCGCTGAAGCGCCATGATGTCGTCCCGCGAGGTGCCTTGTGCGGCATGACAAGACTGAACGAAACCTTTACCCTTCGACACAGCAGAATAAGGCAGTGCCATAAGTTCCTCCATGTAGCACGTTGACCGTGCTTTTGTTGTGCACACGTTTGCCGTGTTTCTTATTATCAAAACGCTTTTCGTGTTTATTGATTAAGACCGTTATGAAGGCGGCTCGGAGAACAGGGTGCCGCCTATGGATCTGGAATGCCCGCGAAATTGCGCTATGATGGTTTCTTCCTGACTGATTTCAATGTCGTACAGGCCGGAACGTCCTGCGCGACTGATTTCCCGTGCGCTTGCGAGGAGGCGCTTGCCTGCCACGCCCGGGGCCAGATAAGTGATAGAGCAATGCGCGGCCACTGTACGACCATTGTAGCTATTGCACGCAACAGCAAATGCACTGTCTGCCAAGGCAAAGATAAAACCACCATGGATTGTGCCGATGCCGTTGGTCATTTCAGTGGTTGCATTCATGGCAACTATCGAAAAGCCGGGACCTACTTCCAGGATTTCCATGCCCAGGCTTTTGCTTGCCCTGTCATTGGTCCATAAGGCTCTGGCTGCTGCGTGGGCGAGTTCTTCTGGGGTCATGTTGCTTTACCATTAGTCCAAGTTACGCGCTGTTTTACGAAAACCAAGAAGCTTCCTCTAAATAGTTGGCGAAAACAGGTCGTGCGTGGCCTGTCCCTGTTTAAGGCAAGCGTAGCGCCGTTGTGCACTATAAAAAGGGTTGGCTTCACGTAAGCACTCCCGCCTCAGACCAACGCGGTCTTTAATTAACCGTCTGGACGATCAATAACGATTCTGACATTACAGAGTTTCTGTCTCTGTCGCCATCACTTCTGAGGGAGGATCTTAAATTGCCACTTTCCTTTTGAAGCGCGGACCAGTTTTGAGGAGGGGGAACTGGGTGTTCTGCTAGCGTTAGGCCGTTATTCGGATACACTTTTTCAGACGGCAGGAAGAAGAGAAAATATTTCTATGTATCTGTAATTATTGGTAAAAACTATTTTAAATACATAATTTATCGTAATAGGAACAAGATTATGACAAAAAACGTGGATGGCTCAGAGATCCGATTGAGTGGTCATACAAGCAGTTCGATGAGGTAGATAAGCAGCGTTTGTAATCACCGCCTGAATAGAACTATGCTTATTGCAGTATAGGCAATATATAAACTGTTTTTTGAAGAGAAATAAAACTTTTGTCGTATATGATGATGTTTTGATAAATTTATTCTAAGTCGAGGTCACTGGTCTTTGCCGTGATCGTTTGTGGCAGCCTTCTCTTCCTCAGTGGGGCTTATTGGGAAGGAAAGTGTAGACAGGACCGCCATTCTTCTTGCATTTCAGCACTCAGAAAAAGCATTGGCCGAGGAATATCAGGATCATGGACAAACCGCTCAAAGATATATTGCGGCTGTTTCAGGCAGAGCCAAGCCGAACATGGTCCATTGTCATGACCTTCTTTGGGGATATGGTTCTTCCTCGTGGTGGTTCGATTGGACTGTCGACGCTTTTAAGTCTTTTTCACGCCATGGATGTGGGCTCTGGCACAGTCAGAACAGCGTTATCACGGCTTTCTGCGGATGGATGGGTTGAGCGTACACGTATTGGGCGCAACGCTTATTATTGTTTGTCGTCCCGCGGCATGGCGCTCTCGCGTGATGCAGAGCCAAGAATCTATGGAACCTTTTCGTTTAAAACCCAGCGTAAGCTGCGCTTGGCCGTTGCATCGGCTTCCGTAAGGTCTTTGGTGGGCGATGAAGCCGCTCTTGTGGCTACACGGATGAGGGAAGCTGGATATACAGCATTTGCCCCTGGGGCATGGCTTGGGGTGGATGACGGTAATTTGCCAGATGGCATCTTCGGTCTTGACGTGGACGGCTCTCAGGTAGCCATGCAATGTCTTGCTGCATATTTTTCACTTGATGATCTCGCTCGATCCTATCTGCGGTTTGAAAAGATATTTTCTCCTCTTGCCAAAATGTGCACAGATCCTGCGGAGCAAAAAGGGGTGTTCCATCAGGATGGACTGAGTGCAGTTGTTGCGCGCACTCTGCTCATTCATGAATATCGGCGTATTGCCTTGCGTGATCCGCATCTTCCAGAAGCGCTCATGCCATCTGACTGGGTCGGATATAGAGCTCAGACTCTATGCGCCACAATCTATCGGGCTTTATTGCCAGCATCAGAAGCATGGTTGACGGAAAATGGTCGTGGTGGTGATGCAGGGCGGCTACCGGCACCAGCGCCAGCATTTTATGAGCGATTTCAAGAGGTAAGAGAGGCGCAATCAGGGGGCTTTGTATAATCCTTGCTCCAGAAAAAGAAAAACAGGGAAAGTCAGTTCTGATATCACGCGCATTTTATGTTACAAGATTCGCTATTATTTTGGAAATTATGTAATGCTTTCGACTGTAAGTTTGCAGGAGAACGCTTATGTACACGCAGGCACTTAACGATCTGCCGACTCCGCATAATCTGGAAGATGCCGAAAAAATGGCAAATTTTCAGACCCGTATTGATTCGGAAGACCGGATTGAAGCAAATGACTGGATGCCCGAAGCTTATCGGCGTACTTTGGTTCGCCAGATCAGCCAACATGCCCATTCTGAAATTATCGGACAGTTACCAGAAGGGGCATGGATAACCAGAGCACCATCCTTGCGCCGCAAGGCCGCCCTTTTGGCAAAAGTACAGGATGAATGCGGGCACGGCCTGTATCTCTACGCTGCCGCAGAAACACTCAATGCATCCCGTGAAGCTCTTATGGACCAGCTCATGGAAGGAAAGGCCAAATACTCCTCCATTTTCAATTATCCCACCATGACATGGGCCGATATTGGTGCAATCGGGTGGCTGGTGGACGGGGCGGCAATCATGAACCAGATTCCGCTCTGTCGCTGCTCTTATGGCCCTTATGCGCGTGCGATGATTCGTGTCTGCAAGGAGGAGAGCTTTCACCAGCGGCAGGGATTTGAAATTATGATGACGCTGGCAAAAGGTTCCGCACGTCAGAAAGCAATGGCGCAGGATGCCCTGAACCGCTGGTGGTGGCCCAGCCTGATGATGTTTGGACCACCGGATACTGACAGCCAGCATTCAGACCAGTCTACTCGTTGGAAAATCAAGCGTTTCAGTAACGATGAACTGCGTCAGAAGTTTGTGGATGCGACCGTACCTCAAGCCCAGTTTCTGGGTTTGACACTTCCAGATCCGGATTTGCGTCAGGATGAGGTTACCGGAAATTGGATGTATGGCGAGATAGACTGGGAAGAATTCAAGCAGGTTATCGCCGGAAACGGCCCCTGTAATCAGGACAGGCTCGCCAGCCGCAGGAAAGCTCATGAAGAAGGTGCATGGGTAAGAGAAGCTGCAGCAGCTTATGCTGCACGGCAGGCCTCCCGCCATGCCGCTTAAGGAAATAGAACTATGAATAAAACGCTTAAGGCAACGCCGCCTGTGCAATTGTGGGAAGTATTCATTCGTAGCCGCAGCGGGCTTGCGCACAAGCATGTGGGATCTTTGCATGCTGAAGATGCTGAGTTGGCGCTTCAGGCTGCCCGTAATCTTTTTACGCGCAGAGGCGAAGGGCTTTCAATCTGGGTTGTACCCTCGCACCTGATTGTTGCGTCAGACCCTTCGGAGAAAGGCATGCTGTTTGAGCCAGCACTTTCTAAAGCTTACAGGCACCCAACTTTTTACAATGTGCCTGAAGAAGTCGGGCATATGTAGCCTTTGGCTATCGTGCCATGGCACGAAGCCTGCAAGAGCAGGAAAAGAATATTATGGTCACAAATACCATATCTGTTTCAGAAACCCCGCAGGTGCTTTACGCACTGCGTCGAGCCGATGATGCGCTCATATTGGGGCACAGGCTTTCAGAATGCTGTGGTCATGCTCCTACCTTGGAAGAAGATATGGCTCTGGCCAATATCGGGTTGGATCTTATTGGTCAGGCGCGCGCGTTATATGCGCTTGCCGCACTGCGTGAGCCCTCTTTAGAAGATGGTCGTGCGAATACAGAAGATACCTATGCCTATTTGCGTGATGTTGGGCAGTATCGTAATCTTCTGTTGTGTGAATTACCAAATGGTGATTTCGGACGCATCATCATGCGTCAGTTTCTTTATTCTGCTTTCATCGATCCCTATTGGCGTGCGATGATGAAATCATCTGATGCACAATTGGCCGCTATTGCAGAAAAAGCAGAGAAGGAAACAGCATACCATCTGCGTTATACCTCTGAATGGGTTATCAGGCTTGGGGATGGCACGCCGAAAAGCCATGATCGGATGCAAGCCGCTCTGGAGTTTCTTTGGTCTTATACCGGAGAAATGTTCGATACGGACGAAGCCGAGGCCATGCTGCAGGCTGAGGGAATGATTATTGATGCCTCGGCTATTCATGATGGCTGGCGAACCACGGTGCAAACTATCCTTGACCGTGCAACTCTCACCCTTCCTCAAAGTGCATGGATGCAGAAAGGCGGGCGTAGCGGCCGTCATTCAGAACATCTTGGGTTTTTGCTTGCTGAAATGCAGCAGCTCCCTCGTTCTGAACCGGGAGCTGTGTGGTGACACCCCAGACAGATGCTCTGTTGCGCACAAGGGTACTGCATGCTCTCGATGATGTAACTGACCCGGAAATTCCTGTTCTGACAATAGCAGATTTGGGAATTTTACGGGATGTCCGAGTGCATAATGGTGTGGTGGATGTGACCATTACACCTACCTATTCAGGTTGCCCAGCCATGAACATGATTGCTCTGGATATTGAGACAGCCCTTGCGCGCGCTGGTATTGAAAATTTTCATGTAAAGACAACGCTTTCCCCCGCTTGGACAACCGCATGGCTGAGTGAAGCTGGCCGCCAGAAACTTCTTGCATATGGTATTGCGCCTCCACAGGAAGGAAGTGGGCGAGGCAGTCTTTTTGGAACAGTGGAGGTGGCGTGCCCCCAATGCGGTTCAACAGACACCAGCAGGTTGGCGGAATTTGGGTCTACCTCCTGCAAGGCTTTGTGGCGTTGCAATACATGCCGTGAACCCTTTGATTATTTTAGGTGTCATTGAGCCCAAAGCATGAGACTTCATAAAAAGAAAGAATAGGAAATGTCTCAAACAGATAGTCTTAACGCATCAAGTGCTCAGGTTGTACGCACGGCGCGCTTCCATAAATTGCAGATTGCTGATGTGAGGCGTGAGACACCGGATGCGGTTTCTCTTGCTTTCACAGTGCCAGACGATCTTGCTGAGGCTTACAGTTTTGTGCCTGGGCAGTATCTTACTTTGCGAACTAAGCTGGATGGAGAAGACGTGCGTCGTTCTTACTCTATCTGCTCCGCGCCGTCTGATGGCGAATTACGCGTGGCCCTGAAACGTGTAGAAGACGGTGTATTTTCCACATGGGCCAATACAAGCCTGGCAGCAGGTGACACTCTGGATGTGATGACTCCTACGGGGCGTTTTGGCATTCAGCCCGATAGCACTGCGCAACGTGTTTATGCGGGGTTTGCCGCAGGTTCTGGTATTACGCCTGTTTTATCCCTTGCCAGAGGATTGCTTGCGACCGAACCGGATAGCTCTTTCTTCCTGTTTTATGGGAACAGATCAGTCGGGGATATGCTGTTTCGTGAAATGCTGGAAGATCTGAAAGACCAGTTTATGGAGCGGTTTTCGATCTTTCATGTTTTTTCAAAGGAACAACAGGATGTTCCAGCTTTGAATGGTCGGCTGGATGCAGAAAAAATAAGAACAATTCTTCTGCATGTTCTACCCACCGAAACATTGGACCATGTTTTTGTGTGTGGTCCCTCAGGTATGACCGATGATGCGCTTTCAGTGCTTCAGGATGCAGGGGTGGCGGAAGACAAGATACATATAGAAAGATTCATATCCACGTTTTCTGGAAAACCGCGCTTGCGTCCAAAAATGACGTCAGAGCACGCGGCGCAGACCGGAGTGGTGGCTACCTTAATTGTGGATGGAAAGCGTGCAGACGTGAATGTTGCTGAAGAAGAGACGCTTCTGGATGCTGCATTACGCTCCGGGTTGGATCTTCCCTATGCGTGTAAGGGCGGTATGTGTAGCACCTGCCGCGCCAAAGTGACCGAGGGGAAGGCCGAGATGACTCTTAATTTCTCACTTGAAAAATGGGAGGTAGACGCCGGTTTTGTGCTTACCTGTCAGGCACACCCGATAACAGAGCACGTTACGGTAGATTATGACGCCATGTAAGGCGTCATTGTTTTCTTACCTCAGTTTGTCACCACTCTTCTTTCAGGGGAGTGGTGCGCCAATAATACGCCCAGCCGCGAGCCTGGCATAGTCTGCACGGCTCATGGGACCATCTTCTTTGAACCATGTATAGGCCCAGTTCAGCATGGCAAATAAGGACATTGTCAACGGTTTCAGTAACATGGGAGAGGAGCCGGGGGAGGGGAGCGCTGCATTGATGGCGTCCGAAAATCGACTCACCAGAGCGCGCTCCATCGTACGGATGGTGTCTTGCTGTTCAGGGTCCAGCAGATCCATGTGGTTGAGCTGAACCTTGTGTTTTGCATTAGCATCCCGGTAGGCGTTAAGGAGCGCCTCTGTCATACTGTAAAGTGTTTCTTGCGCAGTTAGGCCTGACCATTGTGTTGGATCCGTTGCGATCAGAAGTTCCTGCAGATGGGTTTCGATCAGGTCAAACAGCAGTTGCTGTTTATCTGTATAATAATGATAAAAAAGAGCCTTGGATGTTCCACAGGCTTTGGCAATCATGTTGATCGAAGCACGATCAAATCCAAGGCTTGCAAATAAATGGGCCGACCGCTCCAGAATCATGAGGCGTTTTTCTTCGTAGTCGCTTGCGCGCGGTCGCGCCATGATTGATTTCCTTTAATGTATAGTCAGTAGATGCTAGTTTTTTATAGAAATGCTAATAAAATCAAGGGGTATGTTGGCCCCTTGATAAAAGAAAACAAGCAGCCTCAGGCTGAGGCAGGTTGTGCGCTCATGGTCAGAAGGTCGTAGCGGGCCACTGTTTCCTTGTTCTGGTTAAACAGTTCTACATCCCAGCGAACCTCGCCATAATGAGGTTCACGAGCGGCATTTTTTGACTTTACAGTCAACCGTACCTGAATGGCATCTCCAGGTGACACTGGCTTAAGGAACCGAAGGGATTCCAGTCCATAATTGGCCAGAAGTGGACCGGGCGCTGGGTCCACAAACAGGCCGGCTGCAAAAGAGAGCAGCAAATAGCCATGCGCAACGCGACCGGGGAAAAACGGGTTGGCTGCTGCTGCTTTCTCATCCGTATGAGCGTAGAAAGTATCTCCCGTAAACTCAGCAAAATGCTCTATATCCTGCACTGTAATGGTGCGCGGCTGAGTATGGATGGTGTCCCCTACAGTTAGCTGGGCAAAATTGTATCGGAAGGGGTGCTCCTTGCGCAACGCTTCCTGCGCGCCAATGGTCCAGCGCCCTGTGAGCCGTGTGAGGCGTGTGGGAGAGGCTTGCAAGGCAGTGCGCTGCATATAATGGCGAATGCCCCGTATGCCGCCCAGTTCCTCTCCACCACCCGCACGGCCGGGGCCGCCATGCACCAAGGCAGGAAGGGGTGAGCCATGGCCCGTGCTTTCTTTGGCACACTCCCGGTCCAGTATATGCAGCCTCCCGTGGAATGAAGCCAGACTTGCCACAAGCTCTGCTGCCACATTGTCATCGTATGTGCAGAGGGTTGCGACCAAGCTTCCTTCACCACGTTTTACCAGGCTGGCTGCGTCGGCCAGAGATGTGTAGGGCATGATGGTCGCAACAGGGCCAAAAGCTTCAGTATGGTGTACACTGGTGGCATCATGAGGGTTCAGATTCTGGAGCAGGACCGGGCTCATAAAAGCTCCGTTCTGATCAGATGCACCGAGTGGATTGCAGTGCTGGGGGTCCCCGAAAACAATCTCGCTTTCCTGTGCAAGAGTTGCGACGTGGCGTCGAACATCTTCACGCTGGGCGAGGCCAGCGAGGGGGCCCATTGTCACACCTTCATGTTGCGGGTCGCCCACAACAATTCTGTCCAGCCGTGCTTTTAGTGCTGTTGTGACCTTTTCGATAATGGTCTCCGGGACCATAATTCTTCTGATAGCCGTACATTTCTGACCTGCCTTGACGGTCATTTCCTGCGTAACGGCCCGAATAAACAGATCAAACTCCGGCATATCGGGAGAAACATCAGGGCCAAGTACGGCGGCATTGAGGCTATCACGCTCTGCAATAAAGCGTACAGCGTTTGCAGAAATGACTGGGTGATTACGTAATTTTTCGGATGTTGTAATGGAACCGGTAAAAGACAGAACGTCCTGCCCTTCGAGATGATCCAGAAGGTCGCCTGTGCGTCCACAAATAAATTGAAAAGCGCCAGGGGGAAAGATGCCGGAGTCAACAATCATTTGGGCAACAGCATGCGCAACATAACTGGTCACTGTGGCGGGTTTTGTAATAACGGGAACGCCAGCAATAATTGCAGGCGCAAGTTTTTCAAGCATGCCCCAGCAGGGAAAATTATAGGCATTGATGTGAACGGCTACTCCTTGTAGGGATGAAAGGATATGCGTTCCCATGAATGTGCCATTACGAGAAAGTGTTTCAACTTCTTCGGCAAGGATATACTTGTCTGGAAGGTTTTTCTTGGCCATTGACGCATAGGCAAAAAGTGTTCCTATCCCGCCGTCAATGTCAAACAGGTTATCGCGGCTGGTCGCGCCGGTGTTGAAAGAGAGATCGTAAAGCGCCTGTTTCCGTTCTGTCAGATAGAGAGCCAGTTTTTTTATCATATCTGCACGTTGATGAAAATTCAGCTTGCGGAGTGCCGGCCCGCCTTTGCTGCGCGCATGTTGCACAAGTCCTCCAAAATCCAAACCTGAACTGGATGCCTGTGCGATGATCTGCCCGTTGACAGCGCTCTGTATATCTTCAAAACCGGAAACAGCTTTATGCCATCTGTCCTGCGCGTAAGAGGCAAGTATGGGTGTCATGACGATTATCCTTTTAGGTTCAGGCCAGAATACTGCTTGCCTTGGCGCGGTTATCAATCACGCGGGTTACCTTGCCGTTTGAGCGGGGGATCATGCCTGGTTCTTTCACGGAAACCTGCACAGAAACACCGATTGTATTTTTGATGGTTTTTATGATTTCGCGGGAACGATGAGACGTTTCTGCCGGGTTCCATGCTTCTGGCCGGGGTTCTACATGAATGGTCATGTTATCCATGCGGCCATGATGGGTCAGTTCAATCTGAAAATGTGCGCTGCACCATTTACAGTGCAGAAGGGCCGCTTCAACCTGTGTCGGGAAAATGTTCACGCCGCGCAGAATGATCATATCATCTGAACGTGCCATTATTTTTTCTATTCGTCTTACCGCAGGAACCATGGTGCCCGGTAAAAGGCGGGTTAAGTCACGCGTGCGATAGCGCACGATAGGGAAAGCTTCCTTGGAAAGTGATGTAATGACCAACTCTCCCGGCTCTCCATCCGCGACGGGAACACCCGTTTCCGGATTAATGATCTCAGGGTAGAAATGATCCTCCCAGAAATGGAGGCCATCTTTTGTTTCTATAAACTCCTGAGCAACACCGGGGCCAACAACTTCTGAAAGTCCGTAAATATCAACAGCATGCATATCGAATGCCTGCTCTATCTCTTCACGCATACTGTTTGTCCACGGCTCTGCACCAAAAATGCCATACTTTATGGAAGAAGCCCGAGGGTCCAAACCCTGTCGCCGGAATTCATCCAGCAGGGCCAACATGTAGGAGGGGGTGACCGTAATGATTTGCGGCTTGAAGTCCTCAATCAGTTGCACCTGCCGTTCCGTCATGCCGCCAGACATGGGAATAACGGTGCAGCCCATACGTTCAGCTCCCCAATGCATGCCGAGGCCGCCTGTAAACAACCCATAGCCATATGCATTATGCAGTTTCATGCCGGGCCGTCCGCCTGCCGCGCGGATTGAGCGCCCGACAATGCCCGCCCACATATCCAGATCCGCATGGGTGTATCCAACAACTATGGGTTTTCCTGTGGTGCCGGAAGAACCATGAATGCGTGCAAGCCTTTCCTGTGGAACGGCGAACATTCCAAAAGGGTAGGTATCGCGTAGGTCTGCTTTGGTTGTTGTCGGGAACCGGGCCAGATCTGATAATGAACAGAGATCGTCCGGATGGACGCCCGCCGCTATGCATCGGTTACGGTATAAAGCGACATTCTCATAGGCATGGCGAAGAGACCATTTCATACGCTCAAGCTGAATGAACATCAGTTCATCACGAGATAGCGTAGCAATGTCATGTATGGCTTCTGGATGGGGGTAAGCCGGGGTGTAGACGGTGGCGTTCATCGTAACCTCATATCGCCTCTTTGCGGGGCTGTTGTTTTGGGAAGGTTCGGTTTGTAAAACGTGCGTCCTGTAGAAACAGTATCGGTTAAACGTTGTTTTTCAGGGTAGAGAAACTATTGATGAAACGAGCACTTTCTCTGAAAATGTTGAAGTTTTCTTGTGCTCCGCCTTTTTCACGAAAGGCGTAGTTCGAGGTTTTGCGCCTTCTTGCGCAAGGGAGACTGTAAAACAGGCTGTGCACTCGTAAGGCATGGCAATTATCCCAAACCGCTGAAATGCGGCTTTCGCTTTTCGATGAAAGCGGCTACCCCTTCAGCATAATCATCTGTCTGCCCAGCACGGCGCATCAGGTCACGCTCAAGGTCCAACTGCTGGTCCAACGTGTTATGGGATGATGCATTGAGGGCAGACTTTATCTGTCCCAGGCCAAAAGTGGCTTGCTCAGAAAGGTGTTTTGCAAGAGCGTGCGCCTCTTCATGAAGGTTTTCATCTTCAACAGCCTTCCAGATGAGTCCCCAGTCCGCAGCAGTTTCTGCTGAGAGGGGCTCACCCAGTAAAGCAAGTCCTCGGGCACGAGCCTCACCAACAAGGCGGGGGAGGTGGTAGGTGCCTCCAGAATCGGGAATAAGGCCAAGTTTGGCAAAGGAAAGTACAAATCGTGCTCCCTTGCCTGCAATCACAATGTCGCAAGCCAGGGCAATATTCACGCCCGCACCTGCCGCCACACCGTTGACGGCGCATACAATGGGCTTTGGCAGGGACCGAAGTTGCCGGATGAGAGGATTATAAAATGTCTCTACAGTGTGTCCAAGATCAGGAGCCGCGGCATCTGGTGCACGAAGCCGCTCGGAAAGATCCTGGCCGGCACAAAACCCTCTTCCTGAGCCTGTAAGCAGAACGGCCCTGCATGATGGGTCTTCTCGCGCTTCTGTCAGGGCTGCCCGTAACGCTGTATGCATTTCATCGTTAAGCGAATTGAGGCGTTCTGGCCTGTTGAGAGTGATGGAAAGCCAGCCAGGATGCCGTTCAACGAGCACTGTAGTCATGGGATATTCCTTGTGGGTCGGTGGAGCCGATCTTGTTTTCGTTTAAGGCGGAGGATATCACGTATTAATATATTGACCAACCAGACGGTTTATATATTCTGACAGAAGTCTACATCTGTCAATAAATCAAAAAAAACGGAGGCAGCCGATGTATGATAGCTCAATATGTCAGAAAGCGTTTTTCTTTGGTGCATTTGTCCCACGCTTTACGAATCACTGCCGGGGTGAGTTCCCTGATGATAGAGACAGTCTTTCACGATCTGTTAGCCGTCTAAGCACAGCGTCGTTTTGGAATATTCTCGTAATACCCGGGCGGGCAGGAGATATTTCATGAGGCATGCTTATATCTGTGATTATACGCGCACACCCATAGGTCGCTATGCAGGTATTTTGCGCGATATTCGGACGGATGACCTTGCAGCACATCCGCTGCGTGTCATGCGTGAGCGGCACACAGCGCTGGATTGGGAATGCATTGATGATGTGATTCTAGGATGCGCCAATCAGGCAGGGGAAGATAACCGTAACATAGCCCGTATGGCACTTTTGCTGGCTGGACTTCCAGAAAGCGTATCGGGCACCACAATCAACAGGTTATGTGGTTCCGGCCTGGATGCTGTGGGCATGGCGGCCTACCGCATTATTGCCGGAGATGCAGATCTGGTTCTGGCTGGCGGGGTGGAGAGCATGACACGCGCTCCATTTGTAACAGGCAAGGCAACGCATGCATTTGGCCGCCATTGCGAGATGTATGATACGACCATTGGCTGGCGTTTTATCAATCCCGTTTTTCAGGCGCGGTTCGGTGTGGATTCCATGCCTGAAACGGCCGAAAATGTGGCTGAACAGTTTGGAGTTTCTCGCCAGGATCAGGATATTTTTTCTGCTCGCTCACACAAACGTGCAGCCGCGGCTCAGGCAAGCGGCTTTTTTGCACGTGAAATTTCACCCCTGCAGATCTCTGGCCCTGCAAAAGGCGAAAAAAGCTGGGTAACGGATGATGAGCATATCCGCCCCTCAACAACCCCCGAAACATTGTCCAAGCTAAGAACACCATTTCGTGATGGTGGAAGTGTGACTGCTGGCAACGCTTCTGGTGTGAATGATGGTGCAGCTATTCTTGTTCTGGCAAGTGAAGACGGAATACGCCGCCATGGCTTGCAGCCTAAAGCGCGCCTGGTTTCAGTGGCAACTGTGGGCGTGGCCCCCCGCATCATGGGGATTGCTCCGGCGCCTGCCACGGAGAAATTGCTCCATCGAAACGCTCTTTCAGTGAAAGATATCGACGTTCTGGAACTGAATGAAGCCTTTGCCGCACAGGCACTGGCTGTTTTACGTCAGCTTGGGTTGCCTGATGATGCTGATCATGTGAACCCCCATGGGGGGGCCATAGCGCTGGGGCATCCGTTGGGAATGTCGGGTGCGCGGCTGGCTATGACAGCGGTAAATGCCATGGAGCAGGGAGCGGGGCGTCGCGCTGTGGCAACCATGTGTATCGGCGTTGGGCAGGGTATTGCCGCTTTGATTGAAAAGGTTTGAGACAATGCAGACCATATCTCAACCTGTCGTTCGTGTGTCGCGTCATGATAAAATTGCTGTCGTGACAATTGATAATCCACCCGTAAATGCTCTGTCTGATACAGTAAGAGCATCACTGGTGCAGGTGCTTCCCGAACTGGGGGAAGACCCCACCGTAGCGGCTGTGGTGTTGACAGGCCAGAACGGACAGTTTGTTGCAGGGGCAGATATTCGCGAGATGTCCAGACCACCGGCTCAACCATTTTTGCCAGAGGTTGTGGCTGCGATTGATGCAATGAAAAAACCAATTCTTGCGGCCATTGATGGTGCTGCTTTAGGGGGAGGGCTGGAGCTCGCCCTCGCATGTGATCTTCGTGTTGGCACTGAGCGTAGTCGTGTGGGGCTGCCAGAAACAAAACTGGGGGTTATTCCCGGTGCTGGCGGTACGCAACGCTTGCCTCGATTGACAGGGGTGGCAACAGCACTTGAGTTGATTGGAAGCGCAAAAATCATTTCTGGAAAAGAGGCTTTGCATCTTGGTATTTTAGATGCGCTCATGCCAGATGACAGAATGTTAACGGACGTTATCGCTTTGGCGGAAAATACTTTCAAGCGCAGGCTGTCCGAGCATGATGTGCCATGTGCTTCGAAAACTGATGTTCAGGACGCAGAGAAGAGCACCCTTAAGCGGGCCAAGGGGGCTACGGCTGTGCTGGAAGCCGTGCGGGTGGTTAAGGCAGCCGAGACAGAGCCTTTTGCACAAGGCCTCTTCCTTGAACGAGAGGCTTTCCTGCGGTTGCGCGAAAGTGATGAGGCAAAAGCGCTGCGTTATCTTTTCCTTGCGGAACGCGCTACAGGACGTTTGCCGGCAAGTGAAAAAGCCCAACCGCGCCATTTTTCCCGTATCGGGATTATTGGTGGCGGAACGATGGGAGCGGGAATTGCTGTTACCACAGCGGATGCAGCATTAAACGTTGTGATTATAGAGCGTGATGCTGCTGCGGTAGCTGCATGCCAGAAACGCATTGCAAGTCTTTATGCCAAACAGATTGAAACAAAAAGAATTAGCGAAGAAGAGGCAGAAAGACGATTTAAAAAAATACAGATTTCCCATGAGTGGGACGTGTTAAAGAATGTGGATTTTGTGATCGAAGCAGCATTCGAATCCATGGAGGTAAAAGAAGATATTTTCCGCAGCCTTAATAAAGTCGTGCAGGCCCATACGGTTGTCGCAACAAATACATCTTATCTGGATCTTGACGCAATTGCCGGATGTGCCGAAAGGCCAGAGAATGTGCTGGGGCTGCATTTCTTCTCTCCTGCTCATATTATGCGTTTGGTTGAAGTTATTCGTGGTGCCAAAACAGCACCGGATGCTTTGGCAACAGCAATTGCTTTAGGACGGAAAATACAGAAACTTCCCGTAGTTGCCGCCGTGGGCGAAGGATTTATTGGGAATAGAATATTTTCACATTATCGTAAGCACGCAGAATATTTAATGGAAGATGGGGTGTCCCCGCAGGACATTGACCAGGCCATGCAATCTTATGGCTTTGCTATGGGACCATTTGCTGTAGCGGACCTTTCCGGGCTGGATATTGCATGGGCCATGAGAAAGCGGCAGAGTGCAACACGCAATCCGAACGAGCGGTATGTGAAAATACCTGATATGTTTTGCGAGGCCGGGCGTCTTGGCAGAAAGACCGGTAAGGGCTGGTATTCTTATGCCTCAGCTTCACCCGAACTGGACGATGAAGCGTGTGCTCTGATTGAAGCAGGAAGAAAACAGGCGGGGAGTCGTCACGTTAAATTGAGTGCTGAAGCTATTCAACGTCGTCTTCTTGCTGTTCTTGCAAATGAAGGGGCCAAGGTGCTGGAAAGCGGAGTTGCGTCCTCTGCGTCGGATATCGATATTGTGTTTGTAAATGGGTATGGCTTTCCCCGTATTCAGGGCGGCCCGATGTTTGCGGCTGATAAAATGGGTTTGCCTAATGTTTTGAGGGAAGTGGAAGCTGCTGCCACTGTAGGGGGAGCAGGGTCAGAACCTTCGGCTTTACTGATCAAGCTGGCGCAATCGGGTGGCTCTTTTACTGCAGGAATAACATGAAAGCAGCGTTGCAGACAGATTGGCGGTTACGAGAAGAAACCCCGGTCTATGGAAAACCCATGGATGTTGTGGATGGGATCAGGCGCATTGTAGCACCTAATCCCCACTCCATGACGTATCATGGAACCAATACGTGGCTTATAACCCATGCAGCAGGCACCGCCGTCGTTGATCCAGGAACGGATGATCCTGCGCATCTGGATGCTATCTGCGGAGTTGCCGGCACAATCAGCCATGTTATTGTCACGCACTGGCATCATGATCATTTTGACGGAGCCCGTACTCTTGCATTGCGTGCTAACGTTCCTGTTTTCAAGTTTCCGTCGGGCCCGTTAAGAGGGGATAAAGACCTTCTTAACGGGGCTGAAATTGCGGGTATGCGGGTTATCCATACGCCCGGCCACGCAGAAGATCATATTTGTCTTGAACGGCCTGATGGAGTTTTGCTGAGCGGTGATCATGTGATGGGATGGTCAACCACCTTGGTTCCTCCGCCGCCGGATGGTGATCTGGGTGATTATATTGAAAGCCTGGAACGCGTGCAGGCTCTTAACGCTCGGATTTTTCTGCCCGGGCACGGGCCAGAGATTCTGAAACCATATTCGTTTATTGAACAACTTTTGGAAAAAAGATATGAAAAACTGCATCAAATTGAAAATATTCTGACGCATGAGGTTCAGGAGTTTTCCAATATTTGTAATCGTGCATATCCAAAATTGAACAAAAAATTACGATTTGCGGCAGAAATGATGCTTGAAACTTACTTGCTAGAGCTAAAAAAACGCGGGAAAGCAATACAAGAACCAACAGGTTGGAAACGAGCAGGATACTGATTTTTCGATATCCTAATATTGTATTTTTTCTAAAAGAGCTAGAAGGAATAAGCGGAATCTATTCTTTCTTTTTTCTAGAATTAGGTTCCCCTGAATATTATTCTTTTTCTCGAAGCAGCCTGCTTTTTCATAACTGAAAATAAGTGACAGGGAAGAAACAGTCTGTAGTGCTGACCAGAATAATCGTTGGATGGTTGTCGGTGTCAATCCTAACGTTGGATTGGCATAGTAAAAATTTTTCCTGAAAAACATAACATAAATATTAATTAAATTTTTTTATTGTAAAGGATAAATGCAGGCTTCTCTCAATGTGCTGAAAGGCCCGAGAGGAAGCCCATGTCGATCATCAACTGACCCGCAAGAACGATACCATTTGAGCTAATCTTTTTTGCTGCCGGATTATAGTAATTGTCAGGATTAAAAATGTATTGAACACTTGGCTCGAATGCAATTCCGGGAACGATGGAGATATGCCCACTCACCTCCAGGCGCATGATATCCTGGGCACCTAGCCGAGGGTCTCCTCCATTTTGAATACGTGTTCGCTGCTGATAGAGCATTTGGTGCTTTGAAGCCCGTACGTAGCTGAATTTAATCTGTTCCCGGTCTAAAGTGCGTTTAAAGAGCCCATGATAACTAAAACCTCCTTCTGCAAGTGCTTTGAAGGGAGCTGCAGGGTCTGCGGCAAAGCCGAGTGCCCCAAACGCATTAAGACCTTCAGGTAATGGGGAAGGGACTGGGTGCTTATGGTCCCGGCGCCAGATGAGCTGTTGGCCGCGAAATTCGGCACCGGCTCGTCCATAATGTGTTGTATTGGTATAAGGGTCTTTATATTGGGAACTGTTAAAGAAGCCGGATAACTGATACCGGCCGCCGTAAAGGTGTGAAATTTGAAGCCTTCTATAATTGAAGCCGCCCAGAAGAATATAACCTGAGGCCGTGCGGGTGTCCCAACGCCACCCGTTTCCGTGTTGGAAATACTGATTCAGATTGGCTTCGAAAGCACCCATCTCAAAACTTATGTCATTAAACATACGTGCAGTGATGTAACTGCCCCATGTTGCATACGGAGGCGGCAGTATGCCGGCGGATGCCTGCATGATCGGGTCCGTGCAGTTAAGGAAGTTATCGCAGTTATTAAAGAAAAAATACCGCCGAGGATGAGTTCTACCAACAGAAAAGTTGACGCGATTATAAAAGAGTTTTTGCTGATACGTCAGCAGTGCCAGCCACCCTCCCGCAATATCATTGTGCTGATCAATGCCTGCAAAATAACTTCCAACGGCACCAGCCCATGCAGGGCCTGTGGGGTAGCCACCATTTACAGTGGGCCGAGAGAGAATTTCTTCAAAATGAATTTCCCCTCCCTTGATTCCCATAATTTTCTGAAGATTGGCATCTAGTCCCAACACAATGCCGGTTCCAAGAGAAAAACGGCCAGGACGTGGTCCAATGTCAGGATTTGTCATATAGAGCTGGTTGAAAATTGCGTGCGGGGTTAAGCCAAGGTGCGTTAGAAACCGGCCCAGAAATGTTAAAGGTCCTTTTGGTGCCGATGTGCCAGGTGATACCAGAAGGGGCGCGCCAGCCAATACTTGAGGAGGCAATTCCGAAGGTACGAATGTAATCGGTCCCTGTACATTGACGTAGCGATCCCGCAATTCTTTGGTGAGGCGCACCGAATCCCAAAAATGACTGTTGGGTGGAGGAGGCGATGTTATTGTAGCCTGCTCTGCCAGTGCAACGTGAAACAGGGTTGATAGTGCGAGACTGACGCATACGAGATTTGCCCGAAACCATGAGAGACGGTGCCATGTACTTACGGATGGTATATAGATGAATTTCATGAAACACTCCTCTCTGACTGAATTTTTATTATTATTCAGACAGAAGCGTATGGATCTTTGGCCTGGATAAAAGAGCGTGCGTAGCAGGGGAAAAACTGTTTCAAGCGGTGCGTGCTGTGCGAGAACCGGCCTCCGATGCAAAAGAAAGGATCGCTCCTAGCGCCACACTGAGATAAGCGGCAAAAACAACCCGCCATATATTGGGTAGTAGAAACGTGATGGTATGTGCTGGGGTCCAGAAAAAAATAAGACATAAGCCAACAATTTTTGCCCAACGGGCGAACCCGTTGGAACGTAGGTAATCGGTCGGAGCCTTTATGCCCTCATCCAGCATTCGGTCCGTGATAAAATGGGTTAGCATCATAAAGAAACCGTACCCGGAAAAGATGTTCATCCACGCACTGATAGCGAATGCAGTGAGTGGTCTAGATAGAGAACTGGTACCAAAAAACTCTCTAACACCTGAATCCATAATCATGAATGACATTGCAATCCAGACGCCAAAGCAGCCCCAAATGAGAGCCCGCGAAATCAAATGATCCGGGATCCAGTTATCTTGCGTAATTCGGTGCCTCAGGCATTCGCCAAAGGTGGCCAGGAAGAAAAATTTTATATAAGCCAAAAGGAGCGGATGCCCATGGACATTCAAGACGAGGTATATGATTCCACAGGTAACTAAAATCAGGTAAAAAATGGCTGCGATATCGGACGCTCTGAATCCAATGTTTCGCTGTCTAGTGTTGAATGTATTTTCATTATGAGACATTTTGGTCCGCCTTTTTCTTTTTATATTTAGCGTGACTTTGTAAGATTGAACCCGGAAAAGGGAGTTGGTGAGCCTTGTGGAGTCATCTCTGGAAACAGAAGACTACCTCCTGTCTGTAAACCAATTTAATTATCATGTTAATTAAAACAACGTATACCGTGCCACCTCACGCAGGCGTGTTGTCTGGTATGGCTGTCAGCAAGCTGTCTTTGGTGTTTTCTGCCCATTTCCGTCTCCATTCTCGAGGCGCGAGGCCAGAAAAAGTGTGGAAAAATCGGGAGAAATAAGCGGGGTCAGGAATTCCGACTTCAGCAGCAATCGCCTCGATAGGGCGGATGGTAAATGCAAGAAGCCGTTTGCTTTCTAGTAGTCTGCGCTCAATAATCAGCCGTTTCAGGTTTTGGCCAAAGGCGGCCTGTGTCGTCGTGTTGATTTGATAGGGCGTTTGACCAAGCGCGCGTGCGTAATCGGTAATCGACCACGCATAGCGAAAATGCTCCTCTATGAGAGACCGGATTCTGACTGCTGCCGCACTTTCATCGGGAATTCGTGCAGAACGGGTCAGGGAAAGTGCTTCACCTAAAATTGCTATAGCAAGACCACGAATAACGCTCTGTGAGGTCTCGGGAGCGGTTCTGTAACGTTCATAACCCGCCTGCATAAGTGTCAGCATCAGCGGGGTAGGTTTTGGCTGCTCCGGGCCGGCCAGAACCAGCGGTGTGCGGGCGGCAGTGCTTTTAAAGAGGGGGTCGGTATCAGTATAACTGCTGGCAAGAGAAAACACGATTGCATCAGAGCCCGATGATACAGAAAACCCATGCACGACCCGAGCAGGAATAAAGACAAACATCGGCGCTTGGAATTCAATTAACCGATCTTCAATGACATACGTGCCTGATCCGTCTGTCCAAAAACACAACTGAAAAATCTGCTCGTGCCTGTGGGCCGGAACGTGGCCGTTATGGAGGGATTTGCGATCCATAACGTTTTCGACATGCACAAAGCCTATGTCATCAGTTTTTGTGTTGATGCCATATGTCAGAAAGCTCGGAATATCGGGTTTTTGGGGCATTTAAAAAAGTCCAAGTTTTTCTTTGTTTTCTGCATTCTCTCTTAATTTCAGAAAATATACCATCGGTTTCAAGAAGAATAATAAAGGATGATCGGAAATGGATGATTCCTCAGGGCTATGTGGTGCAGGCGCTAAGCCGTCTACCATCATCAAGCGTCCTTTCACGGGCGCAGAATACCTCGAGTCACTTCGTGATGGTCGAAACGTCTATATCAATGGAGAACGCATAGACGACGTCACCACGCATCCGGCCATGCGAAATTCGGCGCGCTCAATAGCGCGGCTGTATGATGCTCTCCACCAGCCAGAACACAGCAAAATCCTGACAACTCAAACAGACACAGGCAATGGCGGCTTTACCCATAAAAGCTTTGTATCGCCTAAGTCTGTTGAAGATCTTGTGGGCCAACAGCAAGCTATCGCCGGGTGGGCGAGAATGACGTATGGCTGGATGGGCCGAACGGCAGATTACAAGGCTGCGCTGACAAATACGTTGGGAGCGAATGCAGAGTGGTATGGTCCTTTCGCTGACAACGCACGGGCATGGTATAAAAAGACACAGGAACAGGTATTGTTCCTTAATCACGCAATTGTAAATCCCCCTATTGACCGGCACAAACCAGCCGAAGAGGTCAAGGATGTTTTTGTCCATATTACAAAAGAGACGGACGCAGGCATTTATGTGTCCGGCGCAAAGGTTGTCGCAACGTCGTCTGCCCTGACCCACTACAATCTTCTGGCTCAAAGCTCTGCAACAGTAACAGAAGATCCATCAATGTCTGTCACATTCATCGCCCCGATGAATGCCCCCGGCATTAAAATGATCTGCCGCACGTCTTATGAAGAGACAGCGAACACGGTCTCCTCCCCGTTCGATTACCCGCTTTCCTCGCGGTTTGATGAAAATGACGCCATCCTGGTGCTGGATAATGTTTTTGTGCCGTGGGAGGACGTTCTCATTCTGCGGGATGCAAAGAAAATCCTGTCTTTCCCCATAGGCTCGGGCTTTATGCAGGGGTATTGCTTCCAAGGGTGCACGCGTTTTGCGGTCAAGCTGGACTTTCTGGCTGGCGTTCTTGCCAAAGCGCTTCGCTGCACGGGTGGAGATGCCTTTCGCGGCAATCAGGCGGCATTGGGTGAGGTGATTGGGTTGCGTCATCTTTTCTGGTCGCTTTCCAATGCCATGGCGCGCGCACCGCAGCAGTGGCACAATGGTGCGGTGCTTCCCAACCTTGAAGCTGCGTTGACCTATCGCGCCTTTATGTCAGATGCCTACCCGCGGGTGATAGACCTTGTGCGTCGCTGTGTGGCTTCGGGGCTTATTTATTTGCCGTCTTCGGTCAAGGATTTCGCTAACCCGGAGATAGACGGTTATCTTGCGCAGTATGTTCGTGGTTCAAACGGCATCAGCCACAAGGACCGGATCAAAATCATGAAACTGTTGTGGGATGCAACGGGCACAGAGTTCGGCGGGCGGCACGCACTTTATGAGCTGAATTATGCAGGCAGTCCGGAGGATGTGCGCTTGCAAATTCTCAAAGGAGCAGAACGAGGCACGGTGCTGCGTCAAATGGAAGAACTCGTTGATAGCTGTTTGAACGATTATGATGAAAATGGTTGGACTGGTGACACATGGCTGTCTCCGGCGAAAGCTGCGGAGTGAGGTGTGATATGACCACTACACTTAAGCAACAGGTAGCGTTGCCCGATCTTGGAGCTGTTCAGCTTGAGTTTCGTGCGGCGATGGCGAGGGTCGGGGCATCTGTAAACGTCATTTCCTCTGCTGGGGAAGGGGGGCGGGGCGGATTTACCGCAACGGCCATGTGCTCGGTGACGGACACTCCGCCAACCCTGCTTGTCTGCATGAACTCGCGGTCCAGCCAATGTGATCTTTTTCTTCGGAATGGCGTTTTCTGTGTGAATGTTCTCAGCCATGATCATGTTGATCTGGCGGAATATTTTGCCGGGAAGGTCACTGATATGAACGAGCGCTATGCGTCCGGTATGTGGGAGTGCCTGCCGTCCGGGAATCACGCACTGGCGGATGCGATTGCCTCGTTCGATTGCAAGATTACGGCGCATCACGTTGTTGGAACACATTATGTGCTCTTTGGGGAAGTCCAGAGTATTCGACGTTCAACAGTAGGGCATCCGCTTTTGTATCTTGACCGAGCCTTTGTTGGCGCGACTGCCGGGATTGTATCGAACTGAACGTTTCTCAAAATTGAGCAAAATCATCCAGGAGTTCAAGAAGAAGCGCTATTTTTCTTTTTCCAAAATATGTTTCTATTTCTTTGTAAATCTTTACCCTGTCAGGGTAGATTTTTTGGAAAGAGGTCTCGCCGAGGGATGTCAGCCTGAAGAGATAACGCCGACGGTCTGACGCGCACTGGACCCGCGTCACCAGATCACGTGCTTCCAGATTGGCAAGGATACGTGTCAGGCTGGGGGGCAGGATGAAGGCTTTTTCTGCAAGTTGCGCTGCATCGAGTGTGGAGTGCTCGTTCAGAAGTCTGATAACGCGCCACTGCTGGGATGTGAAATCGTGTTCAGCAAGCATGGGACGAAAGCGGGACATAAGCGCTTCTCTCGCCCTCAGCAGAGCAATAGGTAAAGCCTTTGTTGCTTCGTGAGGTAATTCGGACGGATTGGCGCGTGAGGCGGAGTGCGAGTCCTGCGTTGGTGGTGGCCGCTTTGGGATAGTCATATTTCACCTTGGGCTGAAAAGGTTATCGAGAGGATATCACGAAATATGGAACGAGGAAGCGTAACGTGAATGTGAGACCTCAAATTAACTGACATGCCGCTATAACATTAACAAGTTAAGTAAATGTGCTGACTGAGGTGGGAGGATTCCCGTGCCGCACTTATCTCTTGAATATTCTGCAAATCTACGAGGAAAGGTCGATTTTACAGAATTATGTCTCAAACTTCGGGATGCAGTCCTAGGAACCGGGCTTTTTGAAATAGGCGCCATCCGCGTCAGGGCTTTTGAAGCATCGGCATGGGCGGTTGCGGATGCCCTTCCGGAGAATGGGTTTGTCGATATGTCTTTCCGAATTGGGAAGGGCCGGTCTCAAGAAGAAAAAAAGCAGGCAGGAGAAGCTATTTTTTTCACTGCTACGAATGCGATGTCCGGTTTATTGGAAACGCAAAATTTCGCTCTTTCACTAGAGATACGAGAAATAGAATCAACGCTGAGCTGGAAGAAAAATGCCATGCATGATCGGCTAAGAAAACAGTAAAAACAGAACAAAAACGAAAGCCGAAAGCTTGAAAAGGATGAGGTAAATGTCAACTTTAGAAGAAAATGCAAGAAAGGCGAGTGAATACATTACACGTATCCGCGAAAAAGGTGTTCTCAACCGTATTGGTGGGAGGGAATGCCCCGCGATCAGTGGCGAGGTTTTTGAAACACTATCGCCAATTGATCTCAAATCGCTGGCGTCCGTTGCGAAAGGTGATGCGCGAGACATTGATCAGGCAGCAAAAGCTGCGAAAGCGGCTCAACCTGCGTGGGCTGCATTGAGTGGGACGAAACGTCGGGAGATTTTGCACACTATCGCTGATGCCATTGAAGCGCGTGCCGAAGAAATTGCATTTCTGGAATGCCTAGATACAGGTCAGTCGCTGCGGTTCATGTCAAAAGCGGCGCTTCGCGGTGCCGAAAATTTCCGGTATTTTGCAGACAAGGCACCTTCTGCCCGTAACGGACTTTCTCTCCCCACAGGCGGACAGGCCAATATAACCACACGTAATCCTGTAGGGCCGGTGGGTGTTATCACTCCGTGGAACACGCCTTTTATGCTCTCAACGTGGAAGATCGCACCCGCTTTGGCCGCGGGGTGCACGGTTGTTCACAAACCTGCCGAGTTTTCACCCATCACGGCATCGGTTCTGGTGGAGATTGCTGAGAAAGCCGGACTGCCCCCCGGCGTGTGGAATCTTGTGAATGGCTTTGGAGAAGACGCTGGCGCGGAACTGACACGACACCCGGATATCAAGGCGATCGCCTTTGTTGGGGAAAGTGGAACTGGTTCGCTGATCATGAAGCAGGCAGCGGATACTCTGAAGCGTTTTCATTTTGAACTCGGCGGGAAAAATCCAATTATTGTCTTTGCTGATGCGGATTTGGAACGTGCAGCAGATGCGGCTTTGTTCATGATTTACTCTCTCAATGGGGAGCGGTGTACTTCATCTTCACGTCTTCTGGTGGAGGCAAGCATCTATGACAAGTTTACCGCTGCTCTTGCCGAGCGTGTAAAGACCATAAAAGTAGGGCATCCGTTAGATCCAGACACGGTTGTCGGTCCGCTTATTCATCCTGTTCATGAAAAGAAAGTTCTTGAATATATCGATATCGGTAAGGAAGAAGGTGCCACGATAGTTGCCGGTGGTGGAAAGGCCGATGGTCCTGGTGGTGGATGTTATGTTGCCCCTACACTTTTCACACATGCGACCAATAATATGCGCATTGCGCAGGAAGAAATCTTTGGCCCAGTTCTGACCGCAATTCCCTTCAAATCGGAAGAGGAGGCTGTTCTTCTGGCGAATGATACCCAGTACGGACTTGCCGCTTATCTTTGGACTTCAGATGTTACCAGATCCTTCCGTGTTTCGGACAAGCTTGAAGCTGGCATGATCTGGGTGAATTCAGAGAATGTGCGGCACCTCGATACACCGTTTGGCGGTGTCAAAGCCTCCGGCATAGGCCGCGATGGCGGAGACTGGTCATTCGATTTTTATATGGAAACCAAGAATGTTTCCTTTGCAACAGGCGTCCACACTATTCCGAAACTGGCCTGACAGGCCGGGTTCTCGGACTTCATAAAAATAAAAATCGTACCTGACAGGGCCGTCAGACAAACGAGTGGAGAATAAGAATGCCGATCAGCCCGTTCAACCTTTACCCAGATTTCAATATCCTGCGTCTCAGCCATGTTGAATTGGTGGTGACCGATCTGGCCCGCAGCCGCGCCTATTACGCGGACCTGCTCGGTTTGCAGGTCACAGACGAAGACGCAGATCATGTCTATATGCGTGCGCTTGAGGAGCGGGGACATCACTGCATGGTGTTACGCCGCGGTGAGAAAGGAGAAGTCGGTTATCTGGGTCTTAAAGTTTTTTCAGAGGAAGATCTGGACAAGGCGGAGCGGTACTTCCGCAACCTGGATCATAAGGTCGAGTGGGTCGAGCGTCCCTATCAGGGGCGTACTCTGCGGACGCACGATAATTTCGGCATCCCGCTCGAATTCTACTTCAAAATGGACCGTCTGGAGCCGATTCACCAGAAATATGCGCTCTATCACGGGGTAAAACCGCTACGCATTGACCATTTCAACTGCTTTTCACCCGATGTTGATGCGTCGGTCGAGTTTTACAATAATTTAGGCTTCCGCGTAACAGAATATACGGAAGACGAAAGCACAGGCCGCTTATGGGCGGCCTGGATGCACCGCAAGGGCGGCGTGCACGACATGGCGTTCACAAGTGGCGTCGGACCGCGCCTGCACCACACAGCTTTCTGGGTGCCGACCCCGCTGAATATCATTGATCTCCTCGATCTGATGTCCACCACCGGTTATCTTGCCAATATCGAACGTGGCCCTGGCCGTCATGGAATTTCCAACGCGTTCTTCCTGTATCTGCTTGATCCGGATGGACACCGCACAGAAATCTACTGCTCGGACTACCAGACGGTTGATCCTGATCTCGAACCAATCAAATGGCAATTAACAGACCCTCAGCGCCAGACATTGTGGGGAGCACCAGCGCCTAGATCATGGTTCGAACATGGTAGCGCATTCCGTGGTCTTGAAACGAGGCAGCCTGTGGCGACGGCCAGCCCGATCATCGCGCCGTAAGAAAAGAGATCGGGCTATGAAGCTTCAGGATCCATCCCTGTTTCGGGAAGCTGCGCTGGTGGGTGATCGCTGGGTTGCGGCGTCATCGTCATCTTCCATCCCTGTAACCGATCCTGCGACGGGACAGCTTATTGGCTCGATCCCTGATCTTGGTGAGGCAGAAACAGCAGAGTCAATATCGGCCGCTGTGCGTGCCCAGCGGGCTTGGGCAGCCCGCACAGCAGCCGAACGCGCTGCCTTTCTGCGTCGGTGGTATGATCTCGTTATGGCCAGTAAGGCCGATCTTGCCAGAATTATGACGTTCGAACAGGGAAAGCCCCTGAAGGAAGCAGAGGGCGAAATTGAGTATGGAGCCAGCTTTATCCTCTGGTTTGCCGAGGAGGCTCGCCGCCTGTATGGTGATCTCATTCCGGGGCATCAGCCCGATAAGCGTATTCTGGTAGCCCGCCAACCCGTTGGCGTTGTTGCGGCGATCACGCCCTGGAATTTCCCCAATGCGATGATTACTCGCAAAGTCGCCCCGGCTTTGGCCGCAGGCTGTGCCATCGTGCTCAAACCGGCAATACAGACACCGTTCTCAGCCATTGCCTTGGCGATTCTGGCGGAAAGAGCGGGTCTTCCCGCAGGACTTTTCAGTGTCATTACCGGAGGCGCCAGAGAAATTGGCGCGGAGATGACATCGAATCCTGCTGTGCGTAAACTGACGTTTACCGGATCAACCGAGGTTGGTGCGCTTTTATACGCTCAATGTGCGCCGACAATCAAAAAACTTGGTCTTGAACTGGGCGGAAACGCCCCTCTGATCGTGTTCGACGATGCAGATGTTGATGCCGCCGTGGACGGCGCACTGATTGCAAAATTCAGAAATAATGGTCAGACCTGCGTGTGTGCAAACCGGCTTTATATCCAGTCAGGTGTTTATGACCACTTCGCAGAAGCTCTGACTAAAAAAATCACGTCCCTAAAGACAGGAAACGGTTTCGCGGAAGACGTTACATTCGGCCCGCTTATCGACAATGCTGCTGTGGATAAGGTCAGAGAGCATATCACAGATGCGATTGAACATGGCGCACGTGTTCTTGCAGGTGGAAAATCACATGCGCTGGGCGGACTGTTTTTCGAGCCAACCGTGCTAACCGATGTGACCAATCAGATGCGTGTGGCCCACGAAGAAACTTTCGGGCCTTTAGCTCCGCTGATCCGTTTTGAGACAGAGGAGGAAGTGATAGCTGCCGCAAACGATACGGAATTTGGACTGGCATCCTATGTATTCACACGTGATGTCGCTCGGGTCTTTCGCGTGAGCGAGGCGCTAGAATACGGAATGGTGGGTGTTAACACGGGGGCTATCTCAACCGCGGAAGCACCTTTCGGCGGAATCAAGATGTCCGGCCTCGGGCGGGAAGGCTCGCGCTACGGTCTCGATGACTTTACAGAGCTCAAATATATCTGCCTTGGCGGCATTGCCTGATCAGAAAGCGAAATTTTTCCATGACTGCAAAATTTCTTACTTTTTCCTATCAGAATGTAACCCGCTACGGATTACTTCATGATCGGGGAATCACGGATCTATCGCGCCTCTATGGTGATCGGTGGCCCGGCCTGCGAGAGGTTATCGAAGCAGGCGCGTTGAACGAACTGGCAACATCCGCGCCACGGTTGGTCGATTTCCGTGAAGAGGATATTCGCTACGAAATTCCTGTTACCAATCCAGAAAAAATCATATGCGTCGGCGTTAATTTTCCCGATCGTAATGAAGAATACAAGGATGGTCAGGCTGCGCCGTCCAATCCGTCCCTGTTTATTCGCTTTCCGCGCAGCTTTGTAGGGCATAAAGAGGCTCTGATAAGACCGCCAGAATCTTTACAGCTCGACTATGAAGGGGAAATCGTCCTCGTAATAGGGAAGGCTGGACGGCGAATCTCTCAGGAAAATGCTCTTGATCACGTCGCCGCTCTGACCCTCTGTAACGAGGGCACGATCCGTGACTGGGTCAGGCATGCGAAATTCAATGTCACACAGGGGAAAAATTTCGATCGCACTGGTTCAATCGGTCCTTGGCTGATTCCTTTTACCTCAGAAGATCAAATCCGCGATATCGCGTTGAGCACCCGTGTCAATGGTGAGATCCGTCAGCAGGACCGTACCTCGAGGATGATCTTTTCTTTCAAGAAAATTATTTCCTACATATCAACCTTTACAACACTTGTTCCTGGCGATGTCATTGTCACCGGAACACCAACAGGAGCGGGAGCCCGCTTCGATCCGCCAGTGTGGCTGACGCCAGGCGATGTCATTGAAGTTGCTGCCGACGGGCTGGGTGTTCTTCGTAATTCCGTTGTTGACGAGGAGCTGACGTAATGCTGTCTCCCGAACAGATCAGAGCAGAAGCAGATAAACTGGATGAGGCAGAAAAAACACGAATACAGACGGGGCTGATTTCCCAGCGCTATCCCGATGCTTGTCTTGATGATGCCTACGCCATTCAGGATGCCTTGGTCAGCCGTAAGACGGCGTCAGGACGAAAAATCATAGGATGGAAGATTGGCCTGACATCAAAAGCCATGCAATACGCATTGAACATCGATACACCTGATTCAGGCGTTCTTCTTGATGACATGCATTTTGATGATGGTGCCGAAATACCCGCTGACCGGTTCATTCAGCCACGGATTGAGGCCGAACTTGCTTTCGTGATGAAAGAATCACTCCGTGGACCCGGAGTCAGCATGTTCGATGTCATTGCCGCGACAGATTATATCGTTCCAGCACTTGAAATTCTCGATACGAGGATCGTACGTGTGGATCGTGAAACGGGTCACGCACGGACAATTATCGACACCATTTCGGATAATGCTGCCAATGCTGGCATTGTTCTTGGTTCCGTTCCGGCGGCCCTCGATAAAATCGATATCCGATGGGTGGGCGCGATCGTTTCCCGTAACGCGGTTGTTGAGGAAACCGGGCTTGGGGCAGGCGTACTCAATCATCCCGCACGCGGTGTGGCATGGTTGGCAAACCGACTGGCCCAATATGGCGGCGGCATCAATGCAGGCCAAATTGTTCTCGCAGGGTCGTTCATCCGCCCGGTCGAAGCCCGACACGGTGATACGATAACGGCTGATTATGGTCCTCTCGGAACAGTAAGCTGCTTTTTTAGATAAGGAGTGTCTTGATGCCGGCACCAGTGAATGAATTCAAAAAGGCTCTGCGTTCTGGGGAGTGCCAGTTTGGGTTGTGGGTGGCTCTTGCCAATGCTTATACAGCCGAAATATGCGCTGGAGCAGGGTATGACTGGCTGCTGATTGACGGTGAGCATGCGCCAAACGATATCCGCAGTATCATGGCGCAGTTGCAAGCCATTGAAGGAAGTAGCAGTCACGCCATTGTCAGGCCGCCTGTTGGTGAGACCTGGATGATCAAACAGATCCTTGATATCGGGGCACAGACCATCCTTGTTCCAATGGTCGAGAGCGCTGCTCAGGCGCGTGAGCTTGTGCGTGCTGTTCAGTATGCGCCGCAGGGTGTGCGCGGTGTGGGTGCCGCCCTTGCGCGAGCCTCTCGTTTCAACCGTGTGTCTGATTATCTCCAGACAGCAGGAAACGAAATTTGTCTTTTGCTACAGGTGGAAAGTCGCCTCGGCCTTGCGGCTCTGGATGAAATCTGTGCTGTTGAGGGTGTTGATGGAGTGTTTGTCGGGCCAGCAGATCTTGCCGCAGATCTCGGTTATATTGGGCGACCAGGTGAGCCGGAAGTTCAGCGTCACATCGAAGCGGCTCTACGGAAAATTATTTCCCATGGAAAGGCTGCGGGCATTTTGACCGCTGATTCTGCTCTGGCAAAAAGCTACGTGTCTGCAGGAGCTGCTTTTGTCGCTATCGGAACCGATGTCGGTCTTTTGGCCACGGGGAGTAGGCGTCTTCTTGAGGATTTTAAGAAGGTTTCCTAACCTTTTTGGGATTTCTACGGCCAATCAACATTCATAATTTCCAAATAGCCTGATTGTTGATTGATAGGTCTCCGTGTTGATGTGTGGAGCGGGTCAAGCGATACGAACTGAGCGCAGGCAATGGGAGCGGATCAGGGTTCTGTGCCCGGGAAAGTGAGTGAGTCTGGGCGGACGGGTTCGGATAACCGTCTGTTCGTAAAAGGATGTTTATGAGTCATGCGATCTGGTGCGCACTGGTGCGATCTGCCTGAACGCTATGGAAACTGGTGACTGACTTGATGTTCAGGCTCCCGCCATCGATTGAAGCCAGCTTTCCCTCATGGAGGTGGAGACGATGTCCAGCACAAGGACGAATAAACGGAATGCGGCAGATGCGGCCTGCCAGCACACCTGCGCGACCATGCGTTCAAAGCTGGAGGGCGTGCATCATGTCGGCGGCTAGAAGCGGAGCTGTAGCGATAGACTCTCGTGACCTGTTACGTTTCCCGGCTGCTGCGGAGTATAGTGGTCTTGCCAAGGGAACATTGCGGAACCAGCACAAGACGCTGGAAATCAGATCGACCAGCGCAAGCTGTGCGATCTCGTCCTGAAGAACGGCGGGGATGTGACCTTTGCGATCATTATCCCAGGCCTGCATCTCCTCACGCATATAGCGGTCGACCAGTTCGTGAACGGTTTGACGTTCCAGTAGACGCGTATCCTGAAACTACCCAAGCTCTAGTTTGGCGGAGGTCGTATCCAGCCAGCGTCGGGCCAGTTTGGTTGACGAAAAGGTCTGATGAATTCTCTCGCCGCCTGCAATGCGCTTGCGGGCCCCATACTGGCCCTTGCCGCGATATTCCACTTCTGCAGGGGGAGCGCAGCCTGTCACAGGATCGATTTTGGCAGAAGTGATTCGATCTTTCATGGTGAGCCTCGCTTGAGCCCAACATAGCCTTTTCATGGGCCCATTGGGACCATGTGCTTATCGTTTTTTTTGGCGATGGGCCCAAAAGTAGTCAATCATTCCGTGACCAAAACTCTAAGGCATTGGAAAGATTGGCGTGCCGACGACAATAAAACCGAGAACTGGAATCTATTGATATCATTGGAATAAAATAAACAGGCTATCTCGTGATGGATTGAGTGTTCGAAACATCGACCTACAGGCCGAACGTCTGCATTCCGACGAATTGTATTGGAAAACAGCTATTTTGTTCTGTATCAGGCCTTGTCAGTCTGCCTTGGCCCGGCTTTTCCGGAGACTCGTTCACCCGCAGTGTAAGTCTTTTCTTGCAATATTGCTGATTTCTAATCGAATATGAACAATCGTAATCGGTTTTTCGAATGAGGCGTATTTCTAATGGCGGACACAGAAAGGTCCACACTGCTTGGGGGGCGATGGCTCGGCGATAACTTTGGCGTTGATCCGTGCTGCGGCTTTCCCGTGACCAGCACGACCGGTTCGCGCCGGGAGAGCCGCCATCATGGTTTTGAGAGCCATGAAGTTTACCCGGAAAGTATGCGCCCCGCTGAGAGCCCCGCTGGACATCTTCAGTTCCATTTACGTTATGAGCCAACCAATCTCGAACTGCTGGCGCGGGTATTCGAAGTGTCGGGACCTGATTTCGTGCGAGACTGGATAGAGCGGGAACCGACCGGGCAATACGCACGCCGCGCTGCCTTCCTCTATGAGTTTCTGACGGGACATGAACTGGAA
>NZ_LHZQ01000096.1 GCF_001580915.1 Acetobacter tropicalis
AATGTGAGGTATTGCGCTTAAACGGCCGTCCACATAAGAAGGTCGAGAAAGATACAGACCGGGGTGATTCCGACACGACGGTAAAAGGCTTCACGCCACTCGAAGCGCTCCAGCCCCCTCAACTCGTGGTCGTTCCGGGTAATGCGATTGGGTCCACAAGAACCGATAACCTCGATAAAGCAGGCAGCACTTCTCCTGCGGAATGTCAGGTCTGCCTTCTCCGCTCCGAGATCAGCCATGATCGGTTGATGGAGATCAATTTCCATATCCTCGTGCTTCAAAGACTCAAGGATCTGGTAAACGACACGTTCGGGAAGGGATTCCAGGATCTTGCCGTTGGACGCGATCTTCCCTGTCGGCGGCAGATCGGGCCAGGGCGCCCGCGCCTGAGCATCGACACGGGCCCAGTCCCGCTGACCAGACTCACCGATGAAGACCAGATGCTGGCCAGCCGGCCCGAGATACCGGCAGATGGCCTCACTCGGTGGGGCACCGAGAGCACGGGCCAGGTCCCGATAGGTGATCAGATCAGCTTCGGTGGGGTGAAAACGGGACGGCGTGGCATCGTCTGAGAAACGAGACATTATTTATTTTCCTGAAGGAATGAAAACAGGCGCGACATGAGCGCGCCTGTAGATGAAAGAAACGGGTGTGGGTGTGGGCGACGATTGAGAGCGTCAGTCGCAGCGAGGGCTCTCGCCATCCAGAATCTTGCTGGTCACGCACCGGACCTTGCGCCCGATCATCCGGGTCAGGATAACGACGCCTTCTAGGATGCAATCGTCCGTATTGCCAGCAAGGGACTGACTCAGGGCAAAGTCGAGCAACCCGTGCAAAGCAACCAGCTGCACAAGATCCGCCTCCACTGCGGATGAAATTGTTGTGTGATCTGACATTGATTTTCTCTTTTACAAATATTGCGGGACAAGGAACCCACACGCAAAAAACCGATACCAGATCGGAAAAGAACAAAATCCTTTGGGGAATTTAGGGTGTGAGACCTCAAAGCCCGGGAAAAATCAGGATCAGATCACACAATAAAAACAGACAGAGAAATACTACACCGTTAACCCTGCCAGAGCTCGCAAGACTCGTTTCTGAAAAATGCCGGCTTAATCCATTATAGATTCGAACTGATCGTATCAGCCTGAAAAGCGTTACTGTTTTCTCGACCGCGGAAGTGCCCGCTTTCGCGTGGCTGCGACCTGGGTGTTCTTTGCAACTTCTGTCAGCTGGGCTTCAGACATCAGGGCGGCGATCACACGGCTTCGTACACTGACATCGGAGCCTTCGATGCGCCTGCCGGCAATACCAGCCTTTTCGTCGAGGATCGTGTTGATGTTGGCAAGTTTTTCAATCAGCACCTTGGCCACATACTCATCCAGATTCTGCCTGTCCGGTATATGCGCCAGCAGAGTGATGATGTGATAGCCTTTCGCCGTCTGACCTGCCCGGTGTCCGCGATCCTCGGCCTGATGCATCGCCGCCGGCACCCAGTCCAGTTCGACAAACACACAGGTATCAGCACGATGTAGGGTCAGAGCCTCACCCGCTGCATTGATCGAACCCAGAAAGATCTCGACTTCCCCTTTCTGAAACACTCGTTCCGCTTCCGCGCGCTCACGATCGGGCGTCTCGCCATGGACCGTCACAACGGATCGGCCGCGCCTGCGAAGCTGTTTTTCCAGTTCCGCAATCACGCCACGATGATGCGCGAAGACCAGACATGCCCCTTTCGCCTCGACCACGTCATCAATCAGATCCACCGTGGCCGGATTGGCAATCTTGGCAAGACCCAGCCATTTGCGGGCAGATGAGAGGAGACCCATGATGGCCTTTACAATACCGCCGGATGTAGCGCCCCCCGCAATCGCCCGCCCAAGCGTCTGAGCGATCTGAGCCATGACCTCGTCATAGTGCCACAGGGCTTCCCCTTGCGGTGCGATCTCCACCCACTGCCTTATCTTGTCCGGCAGATCGAGCACATCGGCCTTGAGCCGTCTCACCATGATCGTCTTGAAGATTTCCGCTACTGCTGCATCCTGCGCAGCATTTCGGTCCGATCTTCGCTGACCCTGGGCCAGTGCTCCTGCGAGACGGTCTCTGGCACCCGGAAGAATGGCCTCGATCAGGCTGGCCCCCTCTCCGCCGTGGTTGCGCAAAGGGGTGCCGGTCAGGAGAACCGCACCCCGTGAGCGATCCTCGATAAGGGTGCGAACAGCACGGGTACGCCCGGCATCCCTGTTCTTGATACGATGGGCCTCGTCGGCAAAAACCACGTCGGGTTGCCACGCCATCAGCGCATGCAGCATTTCGGAAGACAGGCGTCGGCCCATCCGATGCAGGAGCGTCATCGTCTGGCGGCTGATCCCCCGACCGGCTGGCATCACCAGATTGCGTAACACATTTCCAATCTCGGCATTAATTCTTGCGGTAGGGTAGGATACGTGGTCTCATAAGGGTTTCCCGTTATCCCCCCTCCGAACCGGACTTGCAGTTTTCGCCGCATCCGGCTCTCCATTTGCAGTATTAAACAGCAAAGCGATTATCTGACAATGTCCCACAATGAAGGTCGGTGTGACAGGTTTTGCAAAGCACCAATGTCTTGCGTTGCCGCTGTATCATCAGTTGCTTCCACTTTTCTGTCCCCTTTGAGACATCCTTCAGTTTCCTGACATGATGGATCTCAAAAGGTCCGTTCTCATCGCCGCAGTCTTCACATCGATGCGCACCTAAACGCGTTAGAAGCTCAGACCGTCCATCAAAATTGAAGAGGTTGGGCTTTTTATCCACGTTCATGGGAATGTCAGACTTTCTCCGATCTATCAGTGAATAGACGCGAAGATAGTCGATTTCCCCATTTTTCTCGAATCTCAAGGAGCGACCATCGTTCCTTATTCGCCGAAACCACTTCGCCCATGTTTCGCCATGCTTCCGTCCCAAGGTTTTGTAGA